>NZ_JAOALJ010000010.1:0-22602 GCF_025154035.1 Sedimentimonas flavescens
ATGATCTCGATCACCAGCGCCGTCTTACGCTTCGCCGTCCAACGTTTGATGCTCTCGTCCATCGTCATACTCATTGCCACGTTCTCCCTTGTAGCACGAGCAGGATTTCACGGGGTCGATACATTCCGCCCTTCGTTGACTGGCTCTTGGCTGACCGGGGCTATGATGCCGATTGGTTCATGGAAGCGTTGAAAGACAAAGGGATAAAGCCCTGCATCCCGGCGCGGAAGTCGCGAGCAAGCCCATCGAGCACGACAAGCGGCGCTACAAACGCGGCAACAGGATCGAGATCATGTTCGGGCGCTTGAAAGACTGGCGACGGGTCGCGACCCGCTACGACAGATGCCCGAAGATCTTCCTCTCCGCCATCGCCGCAACCACCATCTTCTGGCTATGATGCCAGAACGAGTCCTGACCTAAGGGTCCTACAATCGGACTTGAATGCATCTTAGCGCAACCTACGATCCCGACGATTTTGCCTGTTCCTGAAGCCAGCCAAACCGGGTTTCTGTTCCCTGCTGTAGCGCTTTGGTTCGGCGCCAGTGAAACTTGTAAACCGGAGAGTCGCCCTCTCCGTGGATCGCCGCTTTGAAACCTGCATCGACAGGACGACCCAACAGCTTGGAAAAGCTCAGGGCGGCACGCGCGGATCGCGGCTCAACCTTTTCCCATGCCACCCGAAATTGATAATCGTGCCGGAGCAAGTTTGCAAAGTGGTAATGGAAGATAAAATAGGGATACCGCCCGACCCGCGTAACAAATGCCTCACTTCCCATCATCGATGCCAGGAAAGCATTCCGTTTCATCAGGCTGATCACACTGTTACGCAGGAAGCCAAGCGATTTCTTCCTTGCCGACAATGCCAATTTGAGAAACGCCAGATGGCGCGAAACATATTCACCCGCGATAAAGTTGTTCGGATGCCCCGCAAGAAACCAGTTTGCCATAACCCGATCATCGGTGCGGGCAAGACACCGGTTAATGAGTGGCACGCTCTCATCCTTCAGCCACGCATCCGCTTCCTCGAACCGGAAGGCAAAAAAGCCAGAGGCCGCTGCCTGATCAATCCATTCATCCAGCGGCTTCACACAGTACACATCTGCATCAGCCCAGACCCCACCATGGCGGTTGATCAATGCCAGCCGCGCGATGTTTGCAATCTTTGAATTCGGAAGCTGTGCCGAAAACAGGTCTTCAACGAAGTCTGCCTCAAGATAATCGGCGAGGGTCTCTTGGGTCAGAAGATGCAGGTTCCAGTCGCTGTTAAGTTCGCGCCAAGATGTGACGCAGGTTTGCACCAAGGGTGGCGCCTTCTCGAAGCCTTGCAACCAAAGCATCCAGATATTGCGCGGAATTGGGGAAGTTGCCGACTTATCCATTGTTCTAGGCAAATCGCCACGGTGGCCGGGGGCGGTTTTCGGCGCATCCCACCCGCTTTGCAATGTCGCGCAACCACCCTGCACTTGAACGCCTCGGAGACCAGAAAGACTGCTCCAACGAGACAATCATTCGCTGGAGCCTTTCGGCATCCACTCGGACCACGTCTGCGACGTCGGATCCCATTTCTGGGCGGGTCGCGAATTCACCCCGTTCTAGCCGCTGATAGTCGAAATCAGAGAAAGAGATCCCGTACCTGTCGCGCAATTCCAACGCGCCGTTGTGCCCGTAGTCAAGATAGGCCTTCCATTCAGGGAGCAGCGCGGGCCGCGGGTTGCCGTCGCTTGCATCCAATTTCTGCAAGCGGCGCATCAACTTGCGTGTCCGCTCGTTGAAGACATCCTCTTGATCCGGAAAGAAGGCGCGCCTGAAATCCTGAAGAATGACCATCGTTTCCGGCGAAAAACTTTCGTTTGACTGACGGGATGTCTGAGGCACCGTCATGAGCTCGGCCGCCTCCGGAAAATAGAGCGCCGCAAAGTCGCTCATGATACTTCCGCCGGTCATTGCCTTACGGTCAAACGGCCTGACAATAACCCTGTGTTTGGACGCAAGTGCTTCAAAACCGGCAATCAGTTTGTCCAAATTCCACGGATAGATGGGTTCGAAAATGCTCGCAGCCCGCAGGCGCTGCTGCGACGCTGACAGGAAGAAATCTGATGGCCGACGTGCATAGAGGACAAAGTCGATCGAGTCTGCGCCAAGGCTTTCGACAAAGGACATGAACTTGGTCGGATCATTTGCCTCATAAAGACGAGCGAACCATTCGGACGACAAGATGAGCAGCTTAGGCGCACGCTGCTTGACCTGCTTTCGAACCTCATTGCTCAGGCCTTCACCCTGCCTGATGTAGTTTGCCTCTCCGTGTTTCCTCATCCCCCGCGGGGCCTCAGTGTACGCCCTGAAAAGCGAACAGAGAAGACCATGATTATAGGCTTTACGCACCTTTGGGTCGGGGTAGAGAATTCCCTTCTCGATCAGCTGAGTACGCGCACCGAACAAGGCACGCTGCAGCGCAGTCGTCCCCGTCTTCGGGGGACCTACGTGAATGACCAGCTTCATCTGCGCGTCTCGCTTCATGGAATGCATCGACTTTGCGGGGTTCTATCCGTTTTGAAAACTGAAGTCTATCACGCCCCCGGACCTTTATTGCCCCAGAGTTCCGTGCTAATCCGCAGATCAAAACTTTGTTGTGAGAGATAGATGTCCGGTGGATGCATCCAATCAGTTGGCCCTACCTTTCTTCTTGGGCTTGGGGCACAGAAATGCGGCACCACATGGTTGCATCACTATTTGGCGGATGCCGAGAATTTCCGAGCTGGCGTCGCAAAGGAGTATCACGTCTGGGATGCAATGGACGTCTCGGTCATGTCCCACAAGAAGGCGCGGTGGTTCAATCGTTTCCAAAGCGCAAAGAAGGCCCTGCGCCTGAAAATGCAACGCGATCCGGAACACTACTTCGACTATTTTGCTGGCTTGCTGCAGGAAGATGACGTCCTGACCGCCGATATCACGCCATCCTACTGCGGATTGGATGCCGCACGTCTTGCGTTCATACGTGATGGCTTTGCCCGGCGAGGGATTGCGACCAAAGCCATTTTTCTGATCCGGGATCCGCTAAGCAGGATCAAGAGCGCTGTGCGCTACAACCTGAAGAAAGGCAACTACAACGAGGGCATACCCGCAGGAGAGACGAGCTTTCACAGGGCCCTGACCGCCTACTTCGCGAGCGAAGCCTGTCGGGTGCGGACCAGCTACCAACATACAATTCGTGCGGCGTCATCGGTCTTTGCACCAGCCGATTTCTATGTGGGCATCTACGAAACCATGTTCGAGTCCGCGCAGATTGCGCGTCTTTCGGAGTTTTGTGGCGTGACGTATCGCCCGAACCTTGGAGAAGTTTTCGTCAAGAAAACAGACGGCCACTTGTCAGATGATCCCGCGCTGGACACCGAAATTCGCGACGCATATGTCGAGACGTACAAGTTCTGCCATCAGGCCTACCCTGACACCAAGGCTCTTTGGTCTTAGTTCAGAACTTCGCCAAGACAGGGCGAAAGAGTGATCCAACGGCGACGTTCGATCCACCAGATGCCGGGGCTGAACACCTAGGCAGAGCGGAAGCCCGGAAACTCTACTCTCGGGGGCCAGCTTCTTTAGGCAGAGCACGGCCAGAAACCCGATTGAGCTTGTCGAAATCCTCTGGGCTTGCTTCAGACACACCGAATGCCAAGTCTCTGATATTTTGCAAAATTCCAAAGCAGGTC
Source organism: Sedimentimonas flavescens (assembly GCF_025154035.1). NCBI lineage: Bacteria > Pseudomonadati > Pseudomonadota > Alphaproteobacteria > Rhodobacterales > Sedimentimonas > Sedimentimonas flavescens. The sequence goes on from NZ_JAOALJ010000010.1 coordinate 3,705, forward strand.
TTACGGCACTACAACAGTAGATATCTCCCTACCTTCTGCTTGGCGCCCTCCCCAAGAAACCTAACCGGATAATCTCTGCATTGTAGACCCAGCCCATTTGATAGTCGCAAAGCATCGCTCGGAGCCGTACAAAGGCAGGTACATTCTTATCGTTCCCCCAAATCTTCACAAAGTTCCTGATCGAAGGGAACAGATACTTGAGTCGCGGCATCCGTTTTAACAAAGGTCGGTTAGACTTCGCGGCAAAACGTGCACCGGCAATCCGCCTAACCTTGCCGGCACAATCTGAATAAGTTTCCCTTGCAGGGTGTCGTACTGTCATAGCATCTTCGAACACGATCGGTACATTTTCGACGGTAGCACGGCGATTCCATTCCAAATCACCGCCAGAGAACCTATCCTCTCTGAAGAGGCCGACACGCCCAAAGACGCTCTTCCTGACAGCAAGGTTTGCAGTTGCAGCGTGCCCTCTCGCAACATATTCATCTTGGCGCAAATTAGAGACACGGTCGTACACGCTCCACCCGTTCCATTTTGATTTGAGCGGAACAACATCAATTTTGCCCGCCACCCTCTCGCAACCTTCCTCTTTCAAGAACCGTGCGAGTCCAGCTGAGAGCCAGCTTTTCGATGGAAGACAGTCACTATCAGTAAAAAATATGAACTCCCCTCGCGCAGCTTTGATCGCGGTATTTCTCGCAGCGTAAGAGCCAGGCTTTGGTTCCCAGACGACACGTGTGTTCCGTGTCAACGCCAGGTTCTCTGGCAGACGCTGCTCACGATTGTTGTCTGCAACAATGATTTCGTAGTCGGATTCATTGAGGTCTTGGAGAGCCAGCGCCGCCAGGCAGTTATTAAGCCCGTCCCAGTCTTCGAATGTAGGGATAATGACCGATATAGTAGGGGTCATAGTAGTAAGACCAACTTCAGCTCCCACGTCTTGAAGAGCCATCGTACCCGAAATCCATCCATCGCGCGCCCCGCGACATTAAGAGCAATTGCTTCGGAAGCTGATTCAAGTCTTGCCAGAGCCGCTTTACTCTAGAAATCAATGACTTGTTTTGCTTCCTGCGCTCTGAAGTCAAGTCTGATGGCGATTCAACTTCATCTCTCTGCCGCGCGAGAGCCGGCCTAACAACTGCAACTTTCAGGTCGTCGAATACGGGAGACACATTTGGGCTAAACAGGAAATGGTCTATCGGCATATCAATCAGTCCGCGATAATTGCTCACAATTCGCGCTCCATCCTGCGTAATCAAATAACATGCAGCACCGGCTGTCCGGGAATGCAAGCGATGTAAAGCTCTGCCCGCAAGAGTTGCGTCCTCGAGCTCTGGGCCAAGCAATCGTTTTGATGACGGCCTACCGTACTTTTCGAACTGTACGACATTCACTCCTTCTGGAAGCCAATCCATCGACGCGAGATATGGCACGAGATCGGAAGATAGTTCAGCATCATCCTGTAAAATCAGTGCGGCGGGTCTGTCCTCGTCAATCATGCGGCGGTAAATTGCAAGATTAGTCAGAGCGCAGCACTGGCTTCCTCTACCCATCTGAATTTTATGCCCGGATAGCGCGATCCTCTTTCCTAGGACCTGCTCGTCAATGGTCTCCATGTCAAAGGCTGACACCCTCATCCACGGTAGATTCAGAGCTCTCAACTGATCAGCCAAGACAGCAAGCCGATCTGGGCGCCGGTCCAAATTGATTACAAAGATTGGGATCAACGGCCGAGCCTCCACACGTCTGACTATTGATGGTTGGCGACCCTAAGATAGTTCGCCTAACCGAGACATTCAAACGAAGAAGAGGAGTGTCAGCCTCATTTTCTTCAGCAAGAACGAACCGATACTGACCTGCCCCCTGCTGGTCCCTCTGACAGGGCCCTCTTATGGAATCTAGAGAGGCATTGAAGAAACCATCCTGCCACGATGCATGAACGCATCACCGTTGCAATGCAACATCAATCAGCTACTCAGCAAGGCGTACCTACGAAAGAAGCAGTTCCACAAAAAGCGCTTCAAAAAAATATTCCTTTATTTTTTCAATACTTTCATTAACTAACAAGCATTTCTGGAATTCACCTTGCATCTATACCCTGCATCGACGCGACCCATGACACGGAGCCACGCCAATGATGCAAGACGCCGACACCACCGACACTCTTCCCTTTCTGGATCTCGCCAATCCCGCCTTTTCGATCCGCTCGCAAGCCGTTCTGGATGCCCGCGATGCCTCTTGGTGCGCACGCACGCCCTATGGCCTTGCGGCGCTGCGCTATGACGATGTGCAAAAGCTGCTGCGCCACCCGAAACTGCGGCAGGGCTCGTATCGGTGGCCGGCCCATAACGGCGTCACCGGCACCTTTGCCCGCTGGTGGGAGGCGATGCTGCTCAGCCAGGAAGGCGCCACCCACGCCCGTTTGCGCCGCATGGCCAACCCGGCCTTCTCGCCCAAACTTATTGGCTCACTGATCCCAAAGTTTCAGGCGCTTGCCAACCAGCTGATCGACAATTTCGCCGAGAAGGGCGAGTGCGACTTCATCGCCGACTTCACCGAGCCCTATGCGACCGGAGTCATCTGCGACCTGCTCGGCCTGCCGTTCGAGTGTTGGCGCGAACTGGCGGACATCGCCGCCGATATGGGCCTCGCCCTCGGTGTGACCTTCAAGCGGGACCTGCCCACGATCGAGGCCGCGACCAAGCGCATCTTTACCTTCGCCGAAGGCCTCGTGGAAACCCGCCGCGCGGCGCCAACCAAAGATTTCATCGGGACGCTGATCAAGGCCAACGAGGACAAGGCGCTGCTCTCCGATCAGGAACTGCTCGACATGATCGTACTGGCGATCTTCGGCGGCATCGACACCACCCGCAACCAAATCGGCCTTGCGATGGCCACCTTCATCGAGAACCCCGAGCAGTGGAAACTTCTGGGCGAGCAACCAGAGCTTGCCCGCGCGGCGGTGGAAGAGGTGATGCGCGTGCGCCCGACCGTGACCTGGGTCACGCGCGAGGCGGTCGAGGACTTCACCTACAACGACACGCCGATCGCCAAGGGCACCACGGTTCACCTGTTCTCGCAATCGGCCACCTCCGACCCCGAGATCTTCCCCAACCCGGGCTTCGACATCACCGCCGAGCGTAAGCCGCATTTCGGCTTTGGTGGCGGCACGCATCACTGCCTGGGCCATTTCATTGCCCGCGGCGACATGACCGAGGCGCTGAAACTGCTCGCGCAGCGCCTCAAGAACCCGCGCTTCAACGGCGAGGTCGAGTGGCTGCCAGACAGCGGTAACACCGGCGCGATCAAGATGCCGATCGCCTTCGACGCCGCCTGAAATCCAAGAAAAACAACAGGGATACTAAGATGAAAGTTCACGTCGATATGTCGATCTGCCTGCTTCACGGCCAATGCGTGATCGCAGCACCCGATGTCTTTTCTTTTGATGACGCGGGCGGCCTTGTCTGGGTCACCGAGATCGATGACAGCCAGGTGGCCGATGCCGAAGCAGCCTCGGACGCCTGCCCCGAGCAAGCAATCATCCTCGGCTGAGCGCGATGGCGGACCCTCGGATCACCATCGTCGGGGCGTCGCTTGCGGGCCTGCGCACGGCCGAAGCGGTGCTGGCGGAGTTGCCGCAGGCCCGCATCATGCTGGTCGGCGACGAGCCGCACGCCCCCTACAATCGCCCACCTCTGTCGAAGGACAGCATGGAGGCCCTTGCGGGCGGCCAGGCGCCGCGCGCCGAGGTGTTCGAAAAGCTCCTGCTGCGCTCGAAGATCGCGCCCGGACAGATCGAGATGCGCCTTGGTGTGGCCGCGTCCGGGATCGAGAACGGCGATGTTCGACTGGAAGATGGCGCGCTGATCCCTTCGGATTTCGTGGTGGCGGCTACCGGCATCCGGCCCCGTCGCATGCCGATGCAGGGCGCGGCGGACCGCCAGCACGTCCTGCGCAGCTTCGACGATGCCGAGGCCTTGGCCCAAGCAATGCGGCCGGGCGCGCAGATGGTGGTGATCGGCGCGGGCTTTATCGGCTGCGAGATCGCCGCGACCGCGCGCAAACTGGGCCTGCATGTCACCGTGGTCGAGCCCGCCCCGCAGCCGATGCTGCGTGCGCTTGGGCACCGCGTTGCGGCGGCCATGGCGGCCTTGCATCGCCGCAATGGTGTGACGCTACTCACCGGGCGCTCGGTCGAGACGTTTGAGGTGGATCGGGTGATCCTTGATGACGGCAAGGCGCTTGAGGCCGATGTGATCGTCGAGGCACTCGGCTCGCGCCCCAATACCGAATGGCTCGCCGCCAGCGGCGCCGATCTGAGCGACGGCGTTCTGGTCGACGCGGACATGGTTGCCATCGGCGCGCCGAACCTGTTGGCCGTGGGCGACATCGCGCGCTTCGCCAACCCGCTTTTTGACGAAGTGCCCCGGCGGGTCGAGCATTGGTGCGTGCCGGGCCAGACCGCCAAGCGCGCCGCCGCCACGATTGCTGCGCGCGTCTCGGGCGGAGCCCCCGCGCCCGATTTCGCGCCGATGCCCAGCTTTTGGTCGGACCAATACGGGATGCGGGTGCAGGCCTTCGGCGCTCCCGCCCTGGCCGAGACGCAGACCGTCGTCGAGGGAGACCTGACCCAGATCGGGGAGGCCCCCATCGTCGTCGAATATGCAAGGGGCGATCACCTCGTGGGGGTCATCGGCCTTGGCGCCCCGCCCGCCCTTATCGCCCGATACCGCGCACGTCTGATGGACGCGCTCCGTGCCCCTGTCACCGCCTGAGGATATGATGAGCAACCCCCTGACCACTGCCCTCGAACAGTTCACCGCCGAGATCGTTCATGTCGGCCAGTTCGACTACGCCAGCGTGTTTCGCGAACGCCGCCTGCGGCGCACCCAGTTCCTTGAATGGGCGACCGACGCGCGTTTCGCCAACGTGCTGGCCTATTGGGACAGCGCCGACAACCTCTTTGGCGGGACGTCCTATTATACCGAAACAGTCGAGATCGACCCCGCTTCGATGCGGCGCAACCCCTCGGAGCCGGGCGCGGTCACCGTGATCGCCGAACTGTCGGGCGAAGCGAAGGAACTGATGCCGCGCCAGGTGCTGCGCCGCCAGATCGAGCGTGCCGCGGCCATGGGCTTCAGCGTCGATGCGGCCTTCGAGTTCGAACTGATCGTTCTTGATGAAACCGACACCTCGATGCGCGACAAGGGCTTTACGGGCCTAGCGAAATTTGCCCCCGACAACAAGTGCTGGTCGGGCGCAACCGCCAATACCCATGCCGGTTTCATCGCCGGGATGGAGGCAGAGATCCTTGGCCATGATGTCAACCTTTACGGGCTTGGCGTCGAACTTGGGCCGGGCTGCCTTGAGGCCACGCTTGGCGCGACTGAGGGGCTGCGCGCGGCGGACGATGCGGCCATCTTCCGGATGGCGGCGAGATCATATGCCCGCAAGCACGACAAGACGGCCAGCTTCATGCCCTATCTGGGCGCGGAATATCCCGGCATCGGCGGGCATTGCACCGTTTCGCTGCGCGACAAGGCGACCGGCAAGAACCTGTTCTCGGACCCCGATGGAAAGACCTCGGCGCTGGCCGGGTCGTTCATCGCGGGAATGATGCAGATCGTGCCAGAGGCCTTTGCCATGTGCACCTCGACGGTCAACGCCTATCGCCGCCTTGCGCCGGGTTCCTGGGCGCCGAAATCGCTGACCTGGGCGGAATATCCGTTCACCGTCGCGGTCCGCTCGGCCCCCCATGCGGGCGATCGCGCGCGGCTCGAATTCCGCGTCCCGCCTGCCGATTGTAACCCTTACCTGACGCTCGCGCTGATGCTGGGCGCAGGCCTCGACGGGATCGAGCGCAAGCTGGCCACCCCCGCCCCGACGACCGCCGCGCACCCCGATTTCGTGCCCGAGGGCGCCGCGCGCTTCCCGCGCGATCTGGCCGAGGCCGCCGACCGCCTGGACGCCAGCGCCGATGCCGCCCGGATCTTCGGGACCGCCTTCACCAAGAACTTCGCGGCAGCCTGCCGCGCCGAATACGCCAGCCTCGCCAAGGCGGTCAGCGCGGAAGAGCGCGCCCGCTACCTCGAAGGCTGAGCAGACAGAATAACAGGGAGACGTAAATGAGCACCACTGACACCGACTACCACCGCGAACTTGATGCCCCCGGCCGGGCCGAGATGGTCGAGCGCGTGCGCCGCAAGATCGACGCGCTTGGAGTGGATTACATCTACTACCAATACATCTCGATCACCGGCCGCGTGATGGGCAAGGCCGCGCCCGCCCGCCACTGGGAGACGCAGGCGCGCAAGGGCGTGCAGACCTGGATGGGGGGCGTCACCAACGTGTTGCCCGACTTCAAGGGCAACCTGATCGGCTTTGATAGCAACGCGATGGAATGCATCGCCCTGCCCGATCCCGACACCTTCTGCCAGCTGCCCTGGGACAAGCGCGTCGCCCGTGTCTTCTGCACGCTGTTCTACAGCCTCGAAGACCCGAACCTCCCCGGCCAGTCCTACGAATACGATACCCGCGGCAACCTCAAGCGTTTCGACCGCGAGTTCCGCGAGGCCCATAACGGGCTGCACCTGCGCGTGGGCCTTGAGCCCGAAATGCTCTGGCTCAAGCCCAAGGCGGGCGAGGTGCGCCCCTACGAGGGCGTGACCGAGGCACTGGCCTATCACATCGGCCAGTTCGAAAGCGCGCGCGACATCTGGATGCAGGTCTCGGATTATGCCCGCGCCATGGGCCTCGACATGATCCAAGGCGATTGCGAAGACGCACCGGGCCAGATCGAGCTGAACTACCAGTTCGACGACGCCCTGCCGACCTGCGACCGCATGACGACCTACCGCCAGATCTGCGCCGAAGTGGCGCGCCAGCGCGGGCTGATCGCCTGCTTCATGGCCAAGCCCTTCATGGGCTATGCCGCGAACGGCTGTCACCATAACTGCTCGGTCTGGACCGGCGGCTCGCGTGAATTACAGCAGATCATACCGGGCGAACTGCCGGGCATGGAAGAGCTGTGGCATTACTCGAAAGGCGGCGTGAACGAGTTCGAGAACAAGGAGGGCGGCTGGCTGCCGACCGAACTTGGGCATCACGTTCTGGGCGGCTCGCTCAAGCATATCGACGCGCTGACCTGCCTGGGAGCCTCGACGGTGAACTCGTATCGCCGTTTCAACGACTATGGGCTTTGGGCGCCGATCGGCGCGAACTGGGGCTTGCAGAACCGCTCCTGCACGATCCGCATCTCGTCGCCCGACCGGTTCGAGTTCCGCGCGGTGGACAGCATGGTCAACCCGCACCTGTTCTGCGGTGCGCTCCTGAAGGCCATGGACGACGGCATCCGCAACAAGATCGACCCCGGCGCCCCCGAGTCGCGCAATGTCACCGAGGTCTGGCAATCGGGCGAGCCGGTCAAACTCATCCCGCTCAATTTGCGCGATGCACTGACCGCTTTGGAAAAGGACGAGGTCATCCGGTCGGCACTTCCGGGCAGGCTCTACAACGTCTTCGACGAATACAAGCAAGACGAGTGGACACGCTTCCTGCGCGAGGTCACCAATTGGGATGTGGAACGGTACCTGCATTGCGTGCCGTAATCGGAGCCATCCCAACCAGGAGCGTGAACGCATGATCGACCAAGCCACACCCGAGATCGAAATGGTAGACATTCTCAGCCGCGACGGACGCATCGCGTCGGTCGGAGCGGCCGAGCTCGGGTGTCTTGGCTTGCGCGAGGATCAGGTGATCGATGCGCCCTGGTCCTCGATCTACCCGCTGGCCGCGCGCGAACGGATCGAGGAGTTGTTCGCCGCGGCCTCGGCGGGGCCGCATGTCGTGGCGCTGGAGCTGCGTCAGGACTCGGGCGTGCTTGTGCCGGTGACGGCGATCGCGATGCGCCTGGTCGATCCGGTCGCAGGCACCTGCCTGCGCCTTGTGAAATGGCCGCGCGGGGGCACGCTTGATGACCTCGCGCGGCTGAGCGAAGAGAAAGAGGTGCTGTCCTCGATCCTTGAAACCTCGGACGATGCGGGCTGGTGCATGGAATGGGCCGAGCCGGTGGACCTTTCCGCCCCCGAGCAGGAAATCATCCGCCAGGTCTTCGAGAACGGCCCGCGCTGGCGCTTTTGCAACGACGCGATGGCGCGCCTTTATCGCACGCCTGAGGGCAAGGATTTCAACGCCCTGCCGGTGCATGAAACCTTCCCCCGCAGCCCCGAGAACGAGGCCTTCATCCGCCGCCTCGTGCGTGCCAGTTTCGACGTCAACGCCTCGCCCTCACGCGATCTGCGCTATGATGGCGTCTATATCGAGGTCGAGAATGACGTGCGCGGCCATATCCGGGGCAACCTGCTCTACCGGATGTGGGGCACGGTGCGTGATGTCTCAAAGCACGCCCGCCGAGCCGCGGTTCTGCGAGAAGAGATCGAAGCGCTCGAGGCGATCCTGAGCGCGCTGCCCGACGCGCTGGTGATCACCGACCGCGACGGTCACCTGCTGCGCATCAACAGCGCCGCCGAGGAATTGCTCGACCTCTCGCCCGAGGAACTGCCGGGCCGCGCCTTTGCCGATCTGATCGAACTACCCCTGCCCCTGCCCGAGTTGTTCACCGCCGCCGCCAGCCGCAAACCCGGCCACCCGAGCCGCAGCTATCCGGCCAGCGTACTCAACCCCGAGCGCCCGGCGCGCGCCGATCTGACCGCCCGCCTAGTGCAGCTGCGCGACGCCGAATACCTCGTGCTGTGTCTGCGCACGCGCCTTGGGCCGGTGACCGTCGGCGAAGGGCCCGACCGTATCAGGGTCGGGGGTTAGGGATGGGAATGCCCGCCATGACCCGTGGCAATCCCAACCTGCCCGGCCTGACCGAGGCCCTCGACGCCCTTGCCGACGGGCTTATCGTGCTGGACCCGAACCAGCGCATCACCTTTGCCAACCGCGACGCAGGCGCCATCGCTGGGATCAACCCCACGCAAATGGCGGGCATGAGCTTTGCCGAGTTCAACGCGGCCTCCTCCATGAACTGGGCATTGCTGGCCGAGATGCTGGAGGCCGGGCGCACTGGCAACCTGATGCTGCGCGGCGAGGCCGTGGGCGCGGTCTTCGTCACACTGCGCCGGATTTCGGCCATGGGCCCAGAGGCGGGCCATGTGATTACCCTGCGCGATCTGGCGGTGCTGGACCACGCACGCCGTCAGGCCTCGGGCAATCGCGATGCGGTTGCCTTCAACAGCGGGACCGAGCGCCGCCTGCGCCCCGATTTCGCCCGGCAGCGGGCAATCTCGCCCTGGCTCGACCGGATGATGTCGCGCGGCGAGCGGGCGCTGTTGCAAGGCGCGCGGGTCATCATCACCGGCGAATCCGGCGTCGGCAAAACCGAGATCGCCCGCCACCTGCATTCCTTCGTAGCCAATGGCGCCGACCCGTTCATCGCCGTCAACTGCGCCGCCATTCCCGAAAGCCTCTTTGAATCCGAGCTGTTCGGCTATGAGAAAGGCGCCTTCACCGGCGCCTCGACCGAGGGCAAGAAGGGCCTGATCGAGGCGGCCGAAGGCGGCACACTCTTCCTTGACGAGATCGGCGAAATCCCCCTGCCCTTGCAGGCCAAGCTGCTCTCGTTCCTCGAAGAGGGCACGATCCTGCGCATCGGCGGAACCCGCCCGCGGCGCGTCAATGTGCGCGTGATCTCGGCCACCAACCGCGACCTGCTGGAAATGGCCGAGGAACGCCGCTTCCGCGCTGATCTCTATTACCGGCTGGCGGTGGTGAACATGCCGATGAAGCCGCTGCGCGACGTGCCCGAGCTGCTCGATCACCTGATCGACCGCTTCCTCGTTGCGATCAACCAGCGTCGCTCGGTGCCCTTGGTGCTGAGCGACGATCTGCGCGCACGCCTGCGGGCCTATCGCTACCCGGGCAATATCCGTGAACTCTGGAACCTGATGCAGCAGATCTCGGTCTTGGGCGATGACGAAGAGGAACTGCCCCGCCGCCTCATGGCCGTGCGCCTTGACGGGCGCCCGGAGCGCGACGATGCGACCCCGGCCGCAGCGCCCGAAGAGGCCGCAGCAGATGGCCGGGGCCTGCGAGAAGCCCTCGCGGAATACGAATTGCGGATCATCGAAGAGGCGATCCGTATCCACGGCAGCAAGCGCAAAGCCGCTGCCGCGCTTGGTGTCGATATAGGCACCATCTCACGAAAAACCCGAAAAGAGCCGTAACCGGCCAAGCGAACCAACAGGAGAGACAACGCAATGCGAAAGACCATTCTGACGACCACCGCCATTGGCGCCGTTCTGCTCGGGGCTGCCCCCGTTCTGGCCGAAGGCTCGATCAACGTGCTGACCTGGGAAGGCTATGCCGACCCCTCCTTCATCTCGACCTTCGAGGAGCAATCGGGCTGTAAGGTCAACGCGACCTATGTCGGCTCGAACGACGACTTCGCGCCGAAGATGATGGCGGGCGGCGGGGTCTATGACCTCATCACCCCCTCGATCGACACCACCAAGCTGATGATCGACCTCGACTTCGTCGAGCCGCTCGACACCGCGATGATCGAGGGCTGGAACGACATCTACCCCAAGTTCCTCGCGCTCGACGGCATCCAGAAGGATGGCGAATATTACGGCATGCCCTATAGCTGGGGCGCCATCGCCTTCATGTATCGCGACGACGCCTTCACCACGCCGCCCACCTCGATCAGCGACCTGTGGCGCGAGGATCTGAAGGGCAAGATCTCGCTTTGGGACGACAAGAGCGCAATCTATGTCGCCGCACGCAAGAATGGCGACATGGATATCTACAACCTCAGCGACGAGCAGATCGCCGCAGCGCAGGCCGCGCTGGTCGAACAGAAGCCGCTGATCCGCAAATACTGGGCGACGGCGGGCGAGTTGGTCGATCTGTATAAGGCGGGCGAAGTGGTGATCTCGAACACCTGGGCCGGCTATCAGTCCTCGCTGCTGGCCGCAGAGGGCGTCAAGGTTACCGAATTCATTCCGACCGAGGGCGCCGAGGGCTGGCTTGATAGCTGGATGGTCGTCAAAGACACGCCGAACAAGGAATGCGCCTACAAGTTCCTTAACATGCAGTTGAGCGAGTTGGGCCAGTGCGGCGTGGCCAATGTGAACGGCTATTCGGCGGCCAATGCCTCGGCGGCGAAAAACTGCATGACGCCCGAGCAGTTCGCCGCCCTGCACCAAGACGATCCGACCTATCTGGACAGCCTGCTGATCTGGACCCCGCTTGGCGACCGGTTCGAGACCTACACGAACGCCTGGAACGCGGTGAAGGCGCAATAACAACAGACGCTGGCAGCGCCGTGCATCCGTGCGGCGCCGAACCGACGACATGCAAGCGGATCGCCAGGGAGGGGCCCCGTTTGCCGAAGCATTCAGGGAACAAGGCGACATGGCCGCAATCATTGAGCTGGAGAACATCTCCAAACACTACAGCCCCACCATCATCGGCGTGGACAACGTCTCAGTCACCGTCGACGATGGAGAGTTCGTGACCCTGCTTGGCCCCTCGGGCTGCGGGAAATCCACCCTTCTGCGCATGATCGGCGGCTTTGAGGAGCCGACCGGCGGCGCGATCCGGCTAGCCGGGAAGGACGTGACCTGGGATCCGCCCTACAAGCGCGAGGTCAACATGGTCTTTCAGGACTATGCGCTGTTTCCGCATATGACCGTCGGGCAGAACGTGGCCTATGGCCTCAAGACGCTGAAGCTCAACCGCTCTGAAGTGGCGGATCGAGTCAAGGACGCGCTTTCACTCGTGGGGCTTTACGACAAGGTCGATCAGCGCCCGCAACAGCTTTCGGGCGGCCAGCGCCAGCGCATCGCGCTTGCCCGCGCCATTGTCCGCCGCCCCAAGGTGCTACTGCTGGACGAGCCGCTCTCGGCGCTCGATGCCAAGCTGCGCGAGCAGATGCAGATCGAACTCAAGCACCTGCACGAGAAGGTCGGCATCACCTTCATCATGGTCACCCATGACCAGACCGAGGCGCTGGTGATGTCGGACCGCGTGGTGGTGATGGAGCGCGGCAAGATCGCCCAGCAGGGCAAGCCGCAAGACCTCTACGATCACCCGGCCAGCCCCTATGTGGCGAACTTCATCGGCACGACGACCTTCCTGCCCGGCAAGGTGTCGAAATGCACTGGCGGCAAGGTCATCGTAGCCACCGGCGGCGCCATGTTCGAGGCCGAAACCGATCATAGTTACTCCCCCGGCAAGGTCGTGACCGTGGGCCTGCGTCCCGAGAAGGTGCGCTTCCTGGCCGAGGGCGAGACCGCCGCCAACACCATCGCCGGCAAGATTGCCGAGGTGATCTATTACGGCCTCGGCCTGCGCATCGCGGTCACTCTGGCTGACGGGGCGACCGTCTATGCCGACATGCTGCTGCCCGACCGGCTGTCGCACAGCAAGCTGCCCGAGATCGGCACGCCGACCCGCATCGCCATCGAGCCCCACAACGTCTTTGTCTTCGAGGGGAACGTCGCGCCATGAACCTGATCCGCCGCAATCTTCCCGGAGCGCTGGTGGTGGGCATCCCGGTCCTGTGGATCGCGCTGTTCATGCTGCTGCCCTATGGCATCATCGTCACCTATTCCTTCTGGCTGAAGAAATACCCGACCTTCGTTCCGGCCTTCCAGTTCGGCAATTACGTAACGATCTTCACCGATCCGCAGTATCTTCAGGTCTTCCTGCGGACGCTGAAGATCTCGATCCTTGTGTCGATCGCATCCTTCCTGCTGGCCTATCCGTTCGCCTATTACCTGGTGTTTCGCTGCCGCTCTGCGGCGCTGCGCACCTGGCTTTACATGGCGGTAATCGCCCCCTTGTGGGTCAGCTACCTGCTGCGCGCCTATATCTGGAAGACGATCCTCGGGACCGAGGGGGTGCTGAACTCGTTCCTGATCTCGGTGGGGATTATCGACCAGCCCTCGGACATCTTCCTCTACAACCAGTTCGCGATGGTGGTGACGCTGACCTATATCTTCATCCCCTTCATGGTGATGCCGATCTATACCGCGCTGGAAAAGATCCCGGTGAACCTGAGCGAGGCCTCGGCCGATCTGGGCATGGGGCCGTGGCGCAGCTTTTGGCATGTCACGCTGCCGCTGTCGCTACCCGGTGTGGCCGCGGGCTTCACGCTGACCTTCTGCCTTTCGTTTGGCGACTTCATCGCGCCCTTCCTGGTGGGCGGGCCGGACGGCAACCTGATCGCCAACGTGATCGCCACCCAGTTCGGCGCGGCGCTCAACTGGCCGCTCGGCTCGGCGCTGGCAATCGTGATGCTGGTCGTGGTGCTGACGATCGTTTCGCTTTCCGACCGAATGGAGCGCAAGGGCATGGTGGGAGGCCACTGAGATGACACACAAGAACCCCAACCTGTTCGCGCGCTACGGGGCAGATACCGGCTTCATGACCTTCGTCGCGGTGCTGATGGCCTTCCTTTACATCCCGATCTGGGTGCTGATCGCGTTCTCGTTCAACGACTCGCGCTCGCTCACCTGGCCGATGACGGGCTTTACCTTCGAGTGGTATCGCAAGCTTGCGTCGAACACCGACCTGTTGGCCGCCATCGGCAACAGCTTTTACGTGGCCACTTTCGCCACGGTGCTGACGCTGCTTGTGGGCGTTCCGGCGGCGCTGGTGCTGCACAAGTTCAAATTTCCCGGGAAGTCGATCTTTCGCCGGCTGATCTTGCTGCCGATCACCCTGCCCGGCATCGTCACCGGCATATCGATGCTGAACATGTTCAAGCTGATGGGCTTCCCGCTCAGCCTGGAGACGGTGATCTTCGGCCATGCCACGGCGCTTCTGGGCGTGGTGGTGACGCAGGTCTACGCGCGCCTACAACGGCTGCCGAAATCGCTGGAGGAAGCCGCCTTCGACCTGGGCGCGACCCCCTGGCGCAGTTTCGTCGACATCACACTGCCCAATATCCGCTCGGCCATCATCGGGGCGGGGCTGCTGAGCTTCGTTCTCAGCTTCGACGAGATCCCGGTGACCTTCTTCCTGACAGGGCGCGACAACACCCTTCCGATGTACATCTATTCGACCATGCGGCGAGGCGTGACGCCCGAGATCAACGCAGTCGGCACGATCATCGTGCTGCTCTCGCTCATCCTCATCATCGCCTCGGTCGTCGCGACCCGCGAACGCAGAAAATAAGAACGGAGGTATCCAATGACCCTGACCTTCAAGGATTGGCAGGCCCGCGCTGCGGCGCTGACGCCCGAAACCCGGATGTTCATCGACGGCAAGTTCGTCGAGGCCGCCTCGGGCGCGAAGTTCGAAACCCTCAACCCGGCGACCGGCGAGGTGATCGCCGCCGTCGCGCGCGGCGGCGCCGAAGACGTTGACCGCGCCGTCACGGCGGCCCGGCGGGCGTTCCGCTCGGGCGTCTGGTCGCGCATGGCGCCCTCGGACCGCATGGCCGTCATGCGCCGTTTTGCCGACCTGATCGAGGAGCACGCCGAGGATTTCGCCCTGCTCGACACGCTCGACATGGGCAAGCCGATCTCGGACATGTTCAACATCGACATCCCCGGCTCGCTGATGACGATCAGGTTCTTCGCCGAGACCATCGACAAGATGGAAGGCGTCGTGACTGCGACCAATTCTGACGCGCTGCATTACATCCTGCGCCAGCCGCTTGGCGTGTGCGGCCTTGTCGTGCCGTGGAACTACCCGCTGATGATGGCCGCGTGGAAGCTTGCCCCGGCGCTCTCGTGCGGCAACTCGGTCGTGCTGAAACCGGCCGAGCAATCGCCGCTTTCGGCGCTGCTTCTGGCGCGGCTTTTTTCCGAGGCGGGCGGGCCGGATGGCATCTTCAACGTGGTCACGGGCCTTGGCGAGGAAACCGGCAAGCCCTTGGCACTGCACATGGACGTGGACAAGATCGGCTTCACCGGCTCGGGCGAGGTCGGCAAGCTCATGCTGATCTATGCGGGCCAGTCGAACATGAAGCGCGTCACCACCGAATGCGGCGGAAAATCCCCGCAGATCGTGCTGGCCGATTGCGAAGACCTCGCCAAGGCCGCGACCACCGGCGTCGCGGGCGTCTTCGGCAATCAGGGAGAGGTCTGCTCGGCCGGGTCTCGCATCCTGGTCGAGCGCGCGATCTATGACGAATACGTCGCGCTTTTCACCGCGGCCGCCAAGACCATGCACCAGCCGGGCAACCCGCTCGACCCCGACACGACGATGGGGCCTCTGGTCACCCCCGAGCAGCAATCGCGCGTGCTGAGCTACATCGACATCGGCAAGAAGGAAGGCGCGCGCCTTGCCTTTGGCGGCGGCATCCCGGCTAGCCTGAATGCGGGCTGCTACGTCGAGCCGACCCTCTTCACCGGGGTCTCCAACAAGATGCGCATCGCGCAGGAAGAGATCTTTGGTCCTGTCGCCTCGATCATCCCGGTGGACAACCTCGACCACGCGATCGAGACCGCCAACGACACGATCTACGGCCTCGCCGCCGCGATCTGGACCTCGAACGTGAAAAGCGCGCACCGCTTTGCCCGCGACATCGAGGCCGGTATCGTCTGGGTCAACGCCTATGAGGCGGGCGACGCCACGACGCCCTGGGGCGGTTTCAAGCAGTCCGGCAATGGTCGCGACAAATGCCTTGAGGCGCTGACGCAATACACCCAGACCAAATCGGTCTGGATCGAGATGAGCTGACCCGACAGCCGGGGCGCAAAGGATTTCGCGCCCCGGCATCGACCCAAAGGACGAACATGAGACTTTGCATACTAGAGGCCGACCGCCCCGCCGAGGCCTTCCAACCCGACCATGGCACCTATGCGGGCATGTTCATGCGCTGGCTGGGGCCGCACCTGCCAGAGGCGGAATTCACCAATGTCTTCGTCGCGGGTGGTGAGGCCCTGCCCCAGCCCGCCGATTTCGACGCGTACCTGATCACCGGTTCGCGCGCCGGGGCCTATGAGGGCCACGCCTGGATCGCCCCCTTCGAAGACTTTTTACGCAAGCTCCGCGCGGAACGCATTCCCCTTGTAGGCGTCTGCTTCGGGCATCAGATCATGGCGCAGGCCTTCGACGGGATGGTGCGCAAATCCGATGGCGGCTGGGTCATCGGGCGGCAGGAACACAGCCTTACGCCCGAAGGCGCGGCGCTTTTCGGGCCTTCGGAACTTGCCGCGCTGTCCTTCCATCAGGATCAGGTTGTCGAGCTTCCACCCGGCGCGCGACATCTGCTGTCAAACACAGCCTCGCCCAACGGCGGGCTGGTTTACGATGACTTCCCCGCCATGTCGCTGCAATTCCACCCCGAGTTCCAGCCCGCCTATATCCGCGAGCTGCTTGTCGCCGCCAGCGGCATCCGCGTCCCCGCCCCGCTGGCCGAGACTGCGCTTGCCTCGCTGGACAACCCGCTGGAGCCCGACCGCATCGCACTGGGTGTCGCGCGCTTCTATCGCAACCACGCGAGGATCGCTGCATGAAGCTTCGTCAGGAAGTCGCGCTGCGCCAGCAGCTCGGGCTGCGGCTCAATCAAGAGCTCGGGCGCGCGATCGGCTTTCTTGAACTGTCTAACATCGACCTTACACAAAGTCTGCGTGAGGTCGCGCAGGACAACCCCTGGCTTCGTCTCCATGTGCCACGAACCGCGATGGAAGTCCCCGCCGATGCCGCCGCCGCTGGCCCAACACTGATTGAGCATGTCCTGACGCAGATCCCGACCCTTGTGCCGCGCTCGACCGATCGCAAGGTCGCGTTTGCTCTAGCCGAGGTTCTCGACCAGACCGGGTATCTAGCGGAAAACGTCGAACAGGTTGCCGTTAGGCTCGGCGAGCCTGCTCAGCGCGTCGAAAACGTGCTGAGGGCGCTTCAACAGATAGAGCCGCGTGGGCTGTTCGCGCGGTCACTATCGGAATGCCTCGGACTTCAGCTGTCCGCCGAGGGTCCGATATCGGAGCCCATGCGCCGCGTGCTCGAAGCACTCTCTGCTCTGACCGAGGGCGGCACAGAATCCCTCGCAATAGCCACTGGGCTCACCGCCCAAAAAGTGCAGATAGAACTCGCCATCTTGCGAAGTCTGAATCCTCGCCCTGCTGCAGCCTTTGCAAGCACCACCGCGCGCACACGCATCGCCGATCTCATTTTTGAACGCTGTGACAATGGATGGCAGGTCACTTTAAATCCTGAGACCTTGCCAGTCCTAACGTTGAACAACCTTAGCTTTCAGCCTGATCGTGGCTCGGCCCTGTCGCAGGCACGGATCAGTGCACGTGGGCTCGTACGTGCGGTGGAACGCCGCAACCGCGCACTATTGGCCGTCGGTGAAATCTTGGTGAAAGAGCAGTCCGAGTTCTTGGAACGCGGCAACATCGCCTTGCGCGCACTAACGCTGCGCTCGGTGGCCGAGAAGCTTGGACTACATGAGAGCTCTATCAGCCGTCTGGTCAACTCATCGTCAGCCGCCACACCAGGCGGAACACTTGCATTGAGGAAATTCTTCGCTCGCTCAGTGCGGCGCAAACCTCAGTCCGTGACTGATTCAGGCCCAGCCGTGCAAGCCCGTCTCGTTGAGTTGATCGCAAAAGAAGACCCCCACATGCCTCTCAGCGATGAGGCGCTAGCGAGAATTCTGTCCTCGGGTGGCGTTACCGCATCGCGCCGTGTGGTCGCGAATTGGCGCACAAAGGCTGGGATTGCAAACCGAAACAGACGGAAGGTAAAATACTGATTACAAACTGATAAATTTCGATTTTCTTGAAGATAGATTTCTGCAATTAGCAGTTGAACCTCACGCTTAGGAACTCTGGCCATTTAGGTTTTAATCGGTGCTGTCAGACGAATTCGAACCAGTTTCCACAAGGACAGTATAGCTGCCCCTTATGCAGCGCAAAGATCACGCCACTCGGCAAGAGCAGCGGCGCGGTTCGCCTTGAAGATGGGTCTGCTGGAGAGGTTCCGTTCCTGGTTGAAATGGTTCGAGACGGAGGCGTGGACGGCGGCGTGGACGGCGGCGAACATCTGCAGCGTCCTCAAGCACCGGAAACGGAGCATCGCTCGCTCCCGTCTTCGGAATGGCAAGTGTGAATTTTCCGCGCGGTTATTCATCCACCGGCCAGTCTGCTGGCGCTCACGGATACCAAGATCTCCCAGAGCGGCCCCGTAGGAGCGCAGGCGGTCAGTAACGAACTCATCGGCTGCGCCGTGCCGCTTCAGAGATTTCTTCAAAAATTTCAATGCTGCTTTCTTGTCTCGATTCTTCGTCACGAAGCTTTCGAGCACCTCGCC
The DNA here is from genome assembly GCF_025154035.1 of Sedimentimonas flavescens. Classification (NCBI taxonomy): domain Bacteria; kingdom Pseudomonadati; phylum Pseudomonadota; class Alphaproteobacteria; order Rhodobacterales; genus Sedimentimonas; species Sedimentimonas flavescens. The sequence continues at coordinate 21,981 of NZ_JAOALJ010000010.1, forward strand.
TTCGTGATCGACAGCCCGCCAAAGGTAATGACGCTCGCCATTGATCTTCACGAACATCTCGTCCGGATGCCACCGCCAATGGCTTGAGCGCAGGCCCTCGACCCGACGTTTTCGGATCTCCGAGGCGAAGATCGGGCCGAACCGATGCCACCAAAACCGGACAGTCTCGTGGCAGATGTCGATGCCGCGCTCGTGCAGCAGATCCTCGACATTCCGCAGCGAAAGCGGGAACCGGACATACATCATCACGGCCAGTCGGATGATGTCAGGGCTGGTTTTGAAGTAGCGGAAGGGCGAGCGTTTCGTCATTCTGAAAGGCTACGGGATCGCCCTGCCCGCCTCAAGCCAGGTTCTTCTGACAAGACCGGACGGACATCATCACCGCCAGTCGGATAACTTCAGGGCTCGTCTTGAAATAGCGGAAGGGCGATCGTTTCGTCATCCCGAAAAGCTACGAAACCGCCCTGCCCGACTCAAGGCAGTTTTATTTGACAGTAACATTCAATGTCCTAACCCGAATCCAAATGCCGAATACCCCAGATTGCCATCAAAACGCGGCGCGAATCATGCGCCCGGCGTGAACCGCAACAAACTGCGCCCCGAGGCGGGGTCTGGCGCGGCT
>NZ_JAOALJ010000011.1:0-10018 GCF_025154035.1 Sedimentimonas flavescens
TCATCGGCGACTGGATCGCCTTCTACAACCACCGCCGCCCTCATCAGGCCCTTGCCATGCGCACACCGGCCGAGGCATTCACATTAGCGGCTTAACCTGAGCAGATTCCGCTGGGTCGATACAGTTTCGCCCACGGTCGGGTCATAGTGAGAAACTATGGCGGTCTGCGGCGGATTCCAATTTGCGAGACCGCTCGGGAAGTTTATTGCAAGTTGTAAATTTGATATATTGGGCCCGGATCCAAAGTTTGGAATGCCAATGCTCAGTCCGGTGAGGCTTCCTTCAATTTCAGTCATTTAGCACCTCCATACCATTCAGCGAAAGCGAAGAATATTCCAAGGGCCGAAACAATAGATATTGCAACCCATCGGACTGGTTTATTTTTTATGGACTTCTGAAACCAGTCAGCCATCGCATCCAAAATTATCTCCACGGCTGTATCATCCTCGTTGGGATCACTTCCGGTCGCTAGTATGGTGATCTGTCCAGCTTGCCGCAATACTTGAGAAGAAGATGCGCAGGGAGCTAGAGGTGTTCATGATAACAGCGCGCGCCGCACCGCTTCCGGCTCTCGCTGAATCAACCGCAACAAGTTTGCCGCCGGTCCGCTGATCCGGCGTTGCCCCTGTTCCCACTTCCGGTAGCCGGACAGGCTCATGCCCATCAGCGGGGCCATCTGCGCCTGCGTCAGCCGGGCGTGTTCCCGCACTTCCCGCGGGGCGATGGGGTCATGGACAATCGCGGGGCCTTCGCCCTTGGCATGGGCAAGGGCTTCGGTCATTGCCTGGATCAGATCATCGCCGAAGGTGCTCATCTCTTCTCCTTCCGGGTTGCCTTGAGCGCCGCCGCCAATGCGGAAACGGCGCGCTTTTCGTCGGGCGTCATGTCGCCCTGATCGTTCTTCGCATAGGCCTGAAGGGCGTAGAGCGGCATGGTGTCATCCAGGTAGTAGTAGATGATCCGTGCCCCTCCCCTCTTGCCGCGCCCGGATGCCGCAAAGCGAACCTTGCGAACCCCGCCCGTTCCCGGGATTTCAGCGCCAGCCAGCGGGTTCTCCGCCAGAAAGTCGATCAGCTCGCGCTTCTCGTCCTCAGTGAAGAGCTTTCCGTCTGGCGGGTGAAGATCGGGGGCTCTGCTACCGACTGCATGGTTGCATATACCCCATTGGGTTACACTTTTCAAGTGTCATGCGGTGATTGGCCTTTCCGGAACCAAGGCGCTAACCGAAGAGGCGTTTCCAGAAGCCTTTTGGCCTCTGGTCGTTCAAGAGTGCCAGAACGCGGCCTTCGGAGCTGTCGAGGCGTTTTCGAAGATCCTCCACGGTATCCGTCAGATGGCGCTTATGCTCTTCCAGGCCGCTCTTCCGTTCCTCCATCACGGCAAGTTCTTTTTCCAGATCAGCTATACGCCGCAATGCTTTGAAATCTGGGGGCAATCCTGCCTGTTGCGTATTGTTGCATTGCCTCTTTGTGCAACGCGTTGCGCGACAGGTTGGAAAACTCTGTGAAGCTCTGACGGGTCTATTTCATATGACCCATTCTCACCCTTGAGCGCAGAAATCTTCCCGCTTTTTATGGCGCGCTGAATGGTTGCCTTGTTCTTGCCGGTGGCCGACGACCGACATCCCCTTCGAATCTCGCCCGACGATCACGTGCGTGTCAGTCTGTCGGATGACGATTTCTGAGTTAGGGTACATCAGCGACGACGAAAGGCGGCCGGGATCAAGCGCAGATCTCAGATCGAGGGCGCCCAGCATGTCGGTCGCATAGGCTCCGTAATCCAAGTAGTCGAAGGCCTGACCAACCCTGGCGCCGAGATAGCGATTGCCTATCCCGCCCGACAGACTCCAGAACTCGGCCGCGGCCACGTAGGACATAAATCGGCTCCGTCAAAGAGCATCGCACGATGAAGCTTGCCGATCGGTGTGTACGGTCGACCACGTGTTTCGGAGTTAGGCTGTCGAGGATGCCCACGACACCGGCCGGTTCGATGATGTCCACCGATTTCTGCCGCATGCCGTCGCTTTGTCAGAAAATGATTGCCAGCCCTATGTTCAAATACCTCCGAATTGAAGACTTGGATTGTGAAAAATGAGAGGTGAACACATCATGCGAGGCGGACAATTGGTAAACCGCGCGTTTGTATTTCTGGCGTTCCTGGCCGCAATCGGCGCAGGTCCCGTTTACTCCCAGAGTTCCGAAGCCACAGTGGACCAACCTGCGAACGGCGGGGCAATTCCGGTCAACGTCGACAACTTCATCCGTGCTGCGACAAACATCGAGTTCGGCAAATATGCAGCCCTCTCTGGAGGGGTGAACAAGTTCTACCACTTCCGCGATGTGATGCCTGTTGACGCTCAGACGACCATCAGCGCGAACCGGGATACGCTCTATAGCACCGCGATCATCGATATCAGCAAGGGCGCCACCTTCACCCTTCCCGATGTCGGCGATCGCTACATGTCGGCGATGGTCATCAATCAGGATCACTACCTCAACAAGGTCTTCCACGGCGGCGGCACCTATACGCTCGACATGGACACGTTCGGAACGCCCTATGTCGCGGTCTACCTGCGCGTGCTGCTGGATACGACCGACCCTGCGGACGTGGCTGCCGTGCACGCGCTCCAGGACCAGATGTCGATCGATGCCGCCTCGTCCGAACCCTTCGTCGTGCCGCCCTATGACGAGGAAAGCTACAAGGGGCTTGTGCGGGCCGCCGTCGGCGTCGGCGCCTACCTGCCGGACAGTTTCCGCATGTTCGGCAAGAAGGAAGATGTCGATCCGGTCCGGCATTTCATCGGGACGGCCGGGGGCTGGGGCGGGTTGCCCGAGCATGAGGCGCTCTATCTCGGGATCGCGCCGAACCTCCCGGTCGGGAAATACAAGATCGAGGTACCTGCCGAGGTCCCCGTCAAGGATTTCTGGTCGGTCAGCGTTTACGATGCGGACCGCTATTTCGCGCCGAATGATTTGGACGCCTATGTTGTCAACTCAGTCACGGGCGAGCGCAATGCCGACGGCTCCATGACCGTGCACCTGGGCGGCTGCGAGGACGGGCGCGTGAACTGCCTGCCGCTCGTCGAGGGCTGGCAATACACCGTGCGGCTCTATCGGGCAGCGCCGGAAGTGCTGGACGGAAGCTGGGTCTTCCCCGGCGTCGAACCCGCGAATTGACAGAAAGGATAGAGAATATGCGACATCTCCTTCTTGCCATTGCGCTCTGCGCACCCGCGTCAGTCCTCGCCGAGGACATCACCATCCAGAACCTCATGCGCGCCGAGAGCGACACGATGTTCCGGCTCTCCATGCAGAACAACGGAACCGGTGTCGGAGAGATCGCCCATGAGCGCGAAGTAACCTCCGCCGACAAGCCGCAGCCGATCATCCGACCGAACCAGGACACCTTGTATTCGGCCGCCATCATCGACCTGTCCGAGCCGGTGACGGTGACGCTGCCCGAGGGCGACGGGCGGTTCCAATCCGTGCTGGTGATCAGCCAGGACCACTACAACTTTGCCTACGCCAAGCCCGGTTCCTATAAGCTGACCGAGGAGGAGGTCGGGACCCGCTTCGCGATGCTCCTGTTCCGCACCTTCATCGACGCGGGCGATCCCGACGATGCCGCCCGCGCCCATGCCGTGCAGGACGGAATAACCCTCGAAGGCGGCGGAACCGGCCCCTTCGAGGCGCCGGACTGGGATCTCGAGAGCCTTGCAGCAGCGCGGAAGGCGGTCAGTGACCTCGCCTCCGCCGTCGGCCTTGATGCCAGCATCGCCTTCGGTCGCAAGGACGAGGTAGACCCGCTGGGCCACCTGATCGGGATGGCGGGTTGGGCTGGGCAGCCGGCCACGACGGCCTCGGCCTTCCTTGACGTCGTCCCCATGAATGATGGCAAGACCCCCCATGCCGTGACGCTGCGCGACGTGCCGGTGGATGCGTTCTGGTCGATCACCATCTACGACGCCGACGGTTTCCTCGCGCCCAACGATCTTGGGCGGAACAGCTACAACAACACCTCGGCCACCCCGAACAAGGACGGCTCCTACACCATCCATTTCGGCGCCTGCGAGGACGGGCGGATCAACTGCATCCCGGTCACGCCGGGCTGGAACTATACGGTCCGTCTGTACGAGCCGCGGGCCGAAATCCTCGATGGAAGCTGGTCTTTCCCGGAAATCGTACCCGTAGACTGATCGCCTCTCTCGACCCGCGCACCGCGCGGGTCGACCGGCGAGAGGAAGGAGCCTTCAATGTTGATAAAGCCACTTGTCCAAAGGGCCGGTTGTGCCCTCGTTCTGGCATTGCTTTCTGCGAACGCTGCGGCGGCGGAGGGCAAGCCACGACTGATCCTCCAGATTACGGTGGATCAGCTGCGTGGCGACCTGTTGCAGCGTTATTTCGATGAATTCGGCCCGGACGGGTTCCGCTACCTGATGGAAAACGGGGTCTACTACAACAACGCACACCACGCCCACGCCAATACCGAGACAGTGGTCGGCCACACCACGCTTGCGACCGGCGCGCACCCCGCCGCGCACGGGATGGTGGGCAACCTTTGGTATGACAGGAAAGAGGGTCGCACTGTCTACAACGTTGAGGATCCAGACTATCCGATACTCTCTGACGGGGCGGGCGTCAGCGCCAAGACCGAGATCGACCCCACGCAGCTTGCGGCGGGCACCGACGGCCGCTCGCCGAGGGCAATCCTGACGACGACCTTTTCGGACGAGCTGTCGATCGCGACGCAAGGTCGGGCCAAGGTATTCGGCGTGTCTGTGAAGGACCGAGGCGCGGTCTCGATGGCGGGCCACACCGGCAAGGCATTCTGGTTCTCAAAAGCGGCCGGGCAGTTCGTGACCTCGAGTTACTACTACGACGCCTATCCGGACTGGGTGACTGACTGGAACGCAAAGGACCTGCCCAATCGCTACAGCGGCACCGCCTGGGAGCTTCTTCACCCAATCGAAAGCTACCTGTTCGCAGAGCGCGACGACCAGCCCTGGGAGCCGGAATTCGCAGGCTTCGGCCGGGTCTTTCCGCATCCCTTCTCGACCAAAGATGACCCTTATTTCACGACCCTTCTCACGGTCAGCCCCGTCGGGGACCAGATCACTGCCGACTTCGCCAAGGCCCTGATTACTGCCGAGGGGCTCGGTGACGACGAGGTGACCGACTACCTCTCTGTCAGTTTCTCCGCTACGGATTATATCGGACATTTCTTCGGCCCCTCCAGCCTCGAGTCCGAAGACAACCTGCTGCAACTCGACCGGACTCTGGCGAACCTCTTTGCCTTCGTTGACGCGGAGATCGGCCTCGACCGGACCCTGATCGTGCTCTCGGCAGACCACGGGACACCCGAAGCGCCGGGATATCTTCAGGAACTCGGTCAACTTGGCGGCTACGTCGCTCCCGACGAGTGGGATACGGCTGCGGCCGCCGAGCGTATCCGCGAACGGTTCGGCATCACCGGAAAGCTCATCGAGGGCTACGACCACCCCTATCTCAACCTCGCGGAAGAAGCGCTCAGCATCGAGGGTGTCGATCCCGTCGAACTGCAAACCGCCATCGCCGACGAGTTGGTTGCCTTCGACGGCGTCGCCTATGCGGTGCCGAGTGCCCGGCTGCGCGAGGGGTCGGTTCCAGACAACGCGCTAACCCGCGCTGTCCTCAACAACTACAATCCCGACCGCTCCGGCGACATCTACGTCGTCTTCAATCCTGGGTGGTTCATCGCCGACTTCGACGGGCTTTCGGTTACTGCCACCCATGGCTCGCCCTGGCGCTATGACAGCTATGTCCCGATCATCTTCGCGGGCTTCGGACTGACGCCGCAGCCGGTGTCCAGACGGGTTCTTACCGTCGACGTGGCGACAACGCTTTCGGCAGTCGCGGGCGCGCGTCCACCCGACGGCGCCGCAGGGGAGGTGCTGAGGGAAGTAGTCGGTCACTAGGCGCGGAGGTGCTGTCGAATGGAGGCAGTGAGTGGATCGGATAGGATGTCGACTACCAGCTTTTCGGCCTGGCGAGTTCGCGATGGCAGTGCTGTGACCCCCGATAGTTCCTCCATTTGATGCTAGAGTCCGGCCCAACAGAAGGACCGGATCATGAAGCCATCGAAGTTCAACGAAGCCCAGATCATCGACATGCTGAGGGAGGCCGAGGCAGGGGCGAAGACCGCCGATCTCTGCCGTCGGCACGGGATCAGCAATTCCACGTTCTACGCCTGGAAGGCGAAGTTCGGGGGCATGGAGGTCTCGGACGCGAAGCGGCTGAAAGCGCTTGAGGACGAGAACGCCAAGCTGAAGCGCCTTTTGGCGGATGCCCTGCTCGACTAGGCCGCGCTGAAGGATCTCCTTAGCCGAAAGTGGTGACGCCCGCCGCCAGGCGCGAGGCCGTCGCGATCCTCGTGGAATTGCACGAGATGAGCGAGCGGCGGGCGTGTTCCGTGATCGGTGCGGACCGAACCTCGGTTCGCTACCGCAGCCGACGGCCCGACGATGGCGGGCTGCGCGAGCGGATGCGGACGCTCGCGGGCGAACGCCGCAGGTTCGGCTATCGGCGGCTGCATGTGCTGCTGAGAAGAGAGGGGTCGGTGATGAACCGGAAGAAGACCCAGAGGCTTTATCGCGAGGAAGGCTTGTCGGTGCGCAAGAGACGGGGGCGGAAGAAGGCGACCGGGACAAGGGCGCCGCTGCTGACCGTCGCAGTTCCCAACGCCCGCTGGTCGGTCGATTTCGTGCACGACCAGTTCGCGCAGGGGCGTCGGTTTCGCGTCTTCAATGTGATCGACGACGTGACCAAGGAATGCCTGGCTGCGGTGGTCGATACCTCGATCTCGGGCCGCAGGGTCGCGCGCGAGCTCTCCGCGGTGATCGCGCGGCGCGGCAAGCCGGGCTTGATCGTCAGCGATCATGGAACCGAGTTCACCTCGAACGCGATGCTGGCCTGGACCGAGGAAGCTGGCGTGTCGTGGCACTTCATCGCGCCCGGCAAGCCGATGCAGAACGGGATCTGCGAAGCCTTCAATTCGAAGATGCGGGACGAGCTATTGAACGAGACGCTGTTTCACGGGCTTGACCACGCCCGCGCCGTCGTTGCGGACTGGGTGGCCGATTATAACGCCGAGCGCCCACACTCGGCCCTGAGCTACCAGACCCCCGCCGCCTTCGCGGCCCAACTCACCGCAATGGGCGACCGGCTCCACGCAACGGAACCGTTCCGCCGTTCGCCCATTGCTCCCGCGGCGCAACAGCGCCAAACTCAACCGCGGACTCCGGCATCAGCTGGATGAATGTCGGGGGTCACAGCATCACTCATGCAATGATCCTAGGAGACTTGACCTGTTGCGGATTTGCAAGGGTTGGAATTACGCCCCACTTGCTTCCAGAGTGCTTCCAGCGCCGAACCCGCAACGCAAGAAGCCGCCCTTAGACGGCGTGCAACGCGTTGATCTTATGTAGTATATTTTGTTGCGGGGGTAGAATTTGAACCTACGGCCTTCAGGTTATGAGCCTGATGGAAATCCTAGCCCCCAAAACTGGTGCGAGCCGAGAGCACGCGCGGCAGCTCCACCAAGTTACTGTCGTTTCATTCGGTCGGGCCCAGAAGTCGTGTAGAGCCAGGCTTGGGTATCGCCGCGAGACCACGTTCGATGGCCCTGAGAAGCGTGCGTGTCCGCTCTGCATCGCGCTCAAGCATGTCACGCATCCCTTGCTCGCTTTCGGTCTCAAGCATCTCCGCGATGGCGACGAGTTCCGCGTCCAGAGCGTCCTTGCGACGACGTAAATTCTCCAGAACGTCCTTTTCCGCCTGGGTGAGCGGCCCCAGCACGCGCACCTCGCCCGCGTCCATGTCGAGCATGATGTGATCGGGATGCGGCACGGGCTCAGGCAAATCGGTAATCCCGAGCCGGGCCCGCCGATTGAGTTCCCGCTCCCATGTAATCTTATAGTCCAACGCGGATTTGAAAGTTTCGTCGCTGTGCAATTTTCTGCTCGCCTCGACCGAAGCGAGAAGCTCGGCAAAGAGGCGCTGCGCGCGGTGCTGGCCCTTCACCGCGTTCACCGTCACGGATCGCATCACCGCCTGAACCATCGGAACCGAGACATTGCGTGTCCCGTCCCGCAACTTGATGCTGCGATAGGCCTCCAAGAGAATAATCGCCTTCATCCGCTCCTCATGCGGGCCAGGAACCTTGTTTTTGCTGCCCTTCGGACGACCGCGCGGGTTCCCGGACTGGCCTTTTTGAAACCGGCTCTTCTCGGGCGGTTTGCCATATCCCACCTCGTACCCAGACTTGCCGGCGAACGTGCCCTTCCCGCCACGCTTGCGTGTCATCGTGCGGCCTCCACTTTGAGGGTCGAGCGAGGCCAGCCACAGACAAGCGGCTCTGCCGCGTCCTTGGCGAAGCTCTCCCACCTTGCAAGAATCCGGTCACAGTAGATCGGGTCGAGTTCGACCAACCTGGCGCGACGTCCCGTTTTATGGGCCGCGATCAATGTCGAGCCGGAGCCCCCGAACGCATCGAGGACGATCTCGCCGCGCCCCGAGACATCGCGGATCGCATCGGCGATCATTTGCACTGGCTTGACGGTCGGGTGCAGCCGAAGCTCGTCCATCCGCCCCTTCCGCATCGTGTTGACGCCCCGGTAGTTCCAGACATTGGTCCGGTAGCGCCCGTGCTGACCGAGTTCGAAGCTGTTCGTATGCGGCGCGGCGCCCTTCTTGAAGGCGAAGATCAGCTCGTGGCGCGAGCGATAGAAGCTGCCCATGCCGCCGTTATCCTTTGCCCAGACGATCAAGTTCTTGAGCTCGTCATAGACCGCCTCGCCCGCCGCCAGTATCTCGCGCATGTGTCGCCAATCCATGCAGACGAAATGAATAGAGCCGTCACAGCTGTGCTCGGCCATTTTGCGCAAGGATTGTGTCAATTCGGCCTCGCTCATCTCGCCCGCGGCCATCGCGAACTCGCGATGCTTCACCTTACCCGCACCGCCGACATGGCCATCGATCTTCACATTGTAAGGTGGATCGGCAAAGACCATCCGGGCGCGCTCGTCTCCCATGAGGAGATCGAAAGTGCTCGGATCGAGCGCATCCCCGCAGATGAGCCGATGTGGCCCCAACTGCCACAGATCTCCCACCTCGACTCGGCGCGGCGCGATCTCGGGACAGAGGTCATCCTCCGGGTCGTCGGGTTCTTCGGGAGCGAGCCCCTCGATCAGGCTGTCGATCTCGGCCACCTCGAAGCCGATTACGCCGATTTCGAAGCCCAGATCCATGATCTCAAGAAGCTCCTTGAGCTCTTCAGCCAGAAGATCCTCGTCCCAGCCCGCGTTCAACGCGAGCTTATTGTCAGCAATGACATAGGCCCGCTTTTCTGCAGGAGTCATATGCTCGATCCTGAGGCACGGCACCTGAGCAAGGCCCAGGAACTTCGCCGCCTCGACCCGGCCATGGCCAGCGAGGATCGTATTCGACTGATCGATTAGGATGGGATTGGTGAACCCGAAGGTCTCGATCGACTGCGCGATCTGCTTCAGTTGCTTCTTCGAATGTTTGCGCGCGTTACGCGCCCAGGGCTTCAAATCTGATACGGCGACAAGCATGACGGAGTTTTGCATGGATTACCTCTTCGGACAGACCTGCAGAGCCCACCAACGCGGCGCGCGGCAGGGGGATCTGTCTGGTCATTGAAGTTGGGGAGATGACGACACGAGATCATAAACGCACCGGTTCGCGCCGGTGCGATCAGAAGATCCCGTCAGTCAGGAAAAGAAAAAGCCGTCAACTGCAACGCTTTCCAATTTTCGCGCGCAAGACGGCCATATGTGAATCTTGTCAAGAAAAGCGCCAAAGTTCAATAGCATCATGACGATGAATTACTCTCATGAATTCAATGTCCTAACCCGAATCCAAATGCCGAATACCCCAGATTGCCATCAAAACGCGGCGCGAATCATGCGCCCGGCGTGAACCGCAACAAACTGCGCCCCGAGGCGGGGTCTGGCGCGGCT
>NZ_JAOALJ010000012.1:0-7194 GCF_025154035.1 Sedimentimonas flavescens
CGTTCGGCCCGCCGACGCTCGACCACCAAACGATCAAGCGGCCTCAGCAGAGTTGTTGATTTCGCGCACGATCATGATGATCCGCGCCGTCTGATCCTTCGAGAAAACCCCTGCGATGCCCATGTCATTGAGATCGGAGAACGGGCTTTCGTAGAAGGCTGCAGGCTCGACAATTCCACTGTCGGTGAGATGGTCCACGATCATGTCGATGAATTCAGTCTGATCTGCGTTCAACTGATGCGTTGTGACGAATTCGCTGAATGCGTCTTTTGCGGCGGATCGATCAAGCCCGACCAATCGGCGCAGGAAGTTCCCCAAGGGCTGCTCTTCGATCAAAGCGGTAAGCGTCTCCTGATCTGCAACGCCTTGGTCGAGCAGCATCCGCTGCAATTCATCCAGATCCGTCTTGGTGACCGGTTCGGCCCTTCGGATCTTCTGCAAGGCAATGTGGTTCAGGTGTGCATCAACGAATTGACGGACTTTGGCGGTGAAACGTGCCTTGTCAATACCTCCCCCAACTTGCGGCAGGTCCACCTCGTCACCGGCCCCAATGTCATCGGCAAAGTTGGTTATGATGTCTTTGCGTTCCACTGGCTTGATAAGGTCAGTCAGCAAACGCAGCTTGCGGCGCACCTCCTCCAGTATCTCGACGGTGACATCCGACCAGAATTCGTCGGTCTGCACTTCCAAGATCAGGGCCATCTGCTGGGCGACCTTGGGCACGTTCGTCAGGGGTTCGAGTGCAGACGCTGTAGCCCGGATGCGTGTTTGCAATCGCGCAAAGCCAGCATCCCCTCGAAGAAGCGCGATTTGGGTGTTCAACATCAAAAGGTCGAACTGCTTGGCGGGCAAGTTGTCATCTTCAAAGGCGCTTGGCAGACCCGCCACCTCGTCTATCAACGCCATCCGGTCATTGAGCGAAAGCTTGGACCAGTTGCTCTTGTCTTGAAACCGCTCCACAGCGCGGCGCTTGTCACGCACAATGAAGTTATCGAGGCTCATGCCATCGACCTCGGATTGAAGACGGCCTTTCAAGGCGTCGATCAGGGCAGTGTGATCTTCTGCTTGTTCCTGCAGATCGCAAATCAACTCGACGCGGGTGCTGAACAGGCGCTGCCCGATAGGGGCGGCAACAGCAGCGTCCTGGCGGTCGGGGTTCTCGCGGAAGAATTCGAGGTTCTGACAGAAGTCGAAGATCAAGAATTCGCTCTTGTGCTCGCCCGGGCCGAACAGATCGGGGCAAAGCCGAGTGCCGCGCCCCACCATCTGCCAGAACTTTGTCTTGGACCGGACGATCTTGAAGAAGACGAGGTTGACCACCTCGGGCACATCAATGCCGGTATCCATCATATCCACCGAAACGGCGATATGCGGGGCCTTGGTTGGCTCCGAGAAGTCATCGATCAGGCTTTGCGCATAATTCACGCTGTAGTCGATCAACCGCGCGAACTTGCCTTGATAATGCGGGTAGTTGGCGTTGAACCGGTCTACGATGAACTGTGCGTGTTTGCTGCTCTTGGCGAAGATGATGGTCTTGCCCAGCCTGTCACCATCTTCCACGCGAATGCCGTTGCGCATCACATGTTCCAGCACCTTGTCCACGGTGTCGATGTTGAACAGCCACTTGTTCAGGTCCGCCGCCTCGACGCGATCCGGGATCTCACCGTCTTCGTTCCATTCGAGCGCATCCCATTCCTCTTTCTCCTGCTCCGACAAATCGTCGTAGGTGATGCCCTCGCGCTGGAACTTCAGCGGCACGGAAATGGATCTTGGCGGGACCAGATAGCCATCACCCACCGCGTCATCAAGATCATAGGCATCCGTCGGCACACCGCGTTCAAGGTTGAACAGCGAATAGGTGTCGCGGTCGATCTCATCCTTCGGCGTGGCAGTCAGACCGATCAGCAGGCTGTCAAAGTAATCGAAGATGGCGCGATACTTACGATAGACCGAACGGTGCGCCTCATCGATCACGATCAAATCGAAGTGCCCAGGGCCAAACCGCTTTTTTCCGCCGTTCACCTCTTCGATCAGCCCCATCATCGTCGGATAGGTCGAAAACAGCACCCGCGCACCGGAATGGTCGTTCTTGGCCGGGTCATGCCGTTCCAGCAGGTTGGCCGAAGGGGTCGCGGCCAAATGCGTCTTGAATGCCCCATGCGCCTGACGCACCAGTGCCCGACGGTCTGCCAAGAACAGCACCCGCTTGACCCAATTCGCTTTCATCAGCTGGTCGATCAGCGCGACCACGGTGCGGGTCTTGCCGCTTCCCGTCGCCATCACCAAAAGCGCCTTGCGCTGGTGATCCTTCTCGAAGGTCTGGCCCACCCGCCGAATTGCCCGCTGCTGGTAAAACCGGCCCGCGATCTCTTTGTCGACCTCAATGTCCTCTAAGGGTTTGCGATGACCCCGACGCTGCTGCAGCAAGGCCAGCTCGTCTTGCTTGAGAAAGCCCGAGATCCGGCGCGGCGGATACATCGCATCGTCCCAGATCCAATGCTCAAAACCGTTGGTGGTGAAGATCACCGGTCGCTGACCATAGGCCGTTTCAAGGCAATCGGCATAAAGCTTGGCCTGTTCTTGCCCGATGCGGCTGTCTTTCTTGGTGCGCTTGGCTTCGACCACGGCAAGCGGTTTGCCGTCCTTGCCCCAAAGCACATAATCCACAAAGCCCTCGCCGCTTTGGTTGGGCATCCCCGTCACGGGAAATTCGCGGTCGCGAGTTTGATCGAGCGCCCAACCGGCCTCTTTCAGCAACAGGTCGATGAAGTTGTCGCGGGTGGCGGCTTCGTCATAATCATGCGGATCGGGCACGGCTTGGTTGACGCGGCGCAGCGCTTCCAACTCGGCCCGGGCGGCGGCAAGCGCGGCATCGGCAGCTTGTCGCACCTCTTCCGAGCCGCGTAGCTTTTCTTCCGCCTCTTCGGCGCGTTTGCGGGTGGCGGCAAAATCCTGTTCGATCTTCTGGATCTGCGCGACCGTGCTGGCGCTTATCGTGACCGAGGTTTCCAGCCGATCCGCATCAAAGCGCAACCCCGGGTCCGGGCGGGCGGTCTTTGCATAGGTGCGGGCGATCCAATAGCAGACGTGGAACAACTCGCGCACCGTTGCGACCCCATCATGGGCGGTGATCGGCTTGCCGCTGTCATGCGCGGCGCGGTTGCCCTGCGTTCGGATATAATCGGCCTTCTTGGTGATCGCGGGGCCGGTGAGCGTGGTGAGGCTGGGTTCGGCAATCATCGCGGCCAGCGTGGGCGAATAGACCCGCCGCAGCGCCGGTTCGCGCTCAAAAAGCCAGTTCAGCGCCGTTTCCAGCGTCAACCGCGCCCAGAAGCACGCCCCGCGCGGGTCGGAACGTGCGTGTTTTTCCGCCTTGATCGCATGGCGGTGCAGGTCAGGGAAATCAGCAGCAAGAAATGCGAACTGGGTCATGGCAAATATCCTGTATCGACAGGAGCCTAGGCCGCAGCCTGTGCTTTCTCAACCGGGAAGTGCGAGCGAGCTCAGAGTTCCCCGCGAAACGCGCGATGCTGGAGGGAGGCGAAGAGGGCGGTCTGTTGCTCTTGCTGAGCTTTCATGTGCGCAACTGTCGTATTCAATTTTTGAACTCGCGCCACAAACTTGGTTTGTTCTGCAAGGGTTGCGTTTGGCATCTTGAACCCTCGGATCTGTTCGAAGTTTAGTCCGGGTTTAGCTTGCCCATACTGTTTTGCTTTAATCTGCGCTTGGCCAAATTCTTCCATGTTGAGGAAGTAGCTCAGAAAGTAAGGCAAGAGTTTTTCAGGTTTGGGCCTTAGGATTGCGACGTGTTGGCTGATATAAGAACCGGAAAGAGCATCTTGCACTGGCGCTGCACGACCAATCTTTGATCCTGTAATTGTGAGGAGCACATCGCATGTCTGCACCTCGGTCCGCCTCGCCTCGGCATTTTGGGGCGGATTGACGTAAACAATCTCGTCGTTCCCGATCTCGTTATTCTGAACATCCAGCGAGCGAATGAACCTAGGTCCAGTGTCTGCATAGTATCGCGCCCAACCGCGTCCGCCACTGGTAACGAATGACAACATTTCACCAAGCTCGATACTGTCTTCGTGGCCGATTTCCCCAAACATCTCATGAAAGATCGCCTGGCCGAGGGTGTTGAGGGTGTCGAGGGCGCGGGTGCGGAGGCGGCAGAGCCGCGCAGCCTCATCCAAAATCCCCGCAATCCGCTTCTGCTCCTCCAGTGGGGGGAGAGGGATTTGTAGCTTCCCGATTTCGCCCAAACTAAGATTGGAAATGACCCCCGTCACCTTGCTTTTGGACATTTGGGAGAGGGCGTCGTCGCTAGAAAGCCAATGCAGAAGGTATCTTCGGTGAATCCGCTCCGATGGGCGAACAATGGCCACGGCCTGGTTGCAGTTCATCTCAGGCGCGTTCTTCGGAACGATAGCGGCTCGCCCGATTGTGCCAGCAATCGAGATTAAGACGTCACCGGCTACGATCTTCGAGCGTTTCAGCGCCTCATTTGTTTCAGGCGAGATAAACATGGGATCGGAGGCCACCGAAACCGTACCGTCCACAAGGTTCTGAGCCCGCAGGAATGGCACCCCGTCGTCAGTGAATGCATAACCCAAGGAAGTCGGCGTAGTGCCCTTGGTGATGACTGAAGACTCGCTTTTAAGGGCTACGCGATTGGCCTTCATCCCAGCATCCCCTCAAGCCGATCCAACCCCTCGGCGATCTCGGCCTCGATGGCCCGCAGTTCGGCGATGATCTCGGCGGGGGCTTTGTGGCTGACCTCCTCGTGTGCGATCTCCTTGTAGCGGTTGAGCGACAGATCCCAGGACCCGGTCGCGATGATCTCGGATTTCGGCACCATGAAGCTTTGCGCGGTGCGCAGGTTGGCGGCCTCGGCCTCAAGCGCGTTCCAACGGGCCAGAATGTCGGGCAGGTTGTTCTTTGAATGGTCCTCTGCCGTCAGCACCTGTTCCGGCAACGGGCCGAGTTTAGCCTCGTCCAACAGCGGCGTCCGCTTGTCATCAAGGCTGAACCCGTCCGCCGTCATGTCATAAAACCAGACGTTATCAGTGCCGCCCGAGTCGGTTTTGGTAAAGACCACAATCGCGCAAGACACGCCCGCATAGGGGCGGAACACCCCCGAGGGCAGCTTGATGATCGCGTCAAGCTTGTGATCCTCGACCAGCATCTTGCGGATATCTTTGTGCGCCGTGCTGGAGCCAAACAGCACCCCATCGGGCACAACCACCGCCGCGCGGCCCCCGACCCGCAAAAGCCGCAGGAACAGCGCCATGAACAAAAGTTCGGTCTTTTTGGTCTTGACGATCTTGAGCAGGTCTTTTGCGGTCGCGTCATAATCTAGCGAGCCAGCAAAAGGCGGGTTGGCCAAGATCAGCGAATAGGTCCCGGCATCGCCGCCATGTTCTTCGGCCAAGCTGTCGCGATAGGAGACATCGGCGTTTTCGACCCCGTGCAGGGTCATGTTCATCGCGCCGATCCGCAGCATGGTCGCGTCAAAGTCGAAGCCGTGGAACATGTGGTTGTGGAAATGCTCGCGGTCGTCCTTGTTGCGTAGCATGGCGGGGTGCTGGTCGCGCAGATATTCGCCCGCCGCCACGAGGAAGCCGCAGGTGCCCGCTGCCGGGTCGCAGATGATGTCCTTGGGCGTGGGGGCCATCAGGTGGACCATCAGGTTGATGATATGGCGCGGGGTGCGGAACTGGCCGTTGGTGCCTGCGCTGGCGATCTTGCCCAGCATGTATTCATAGACATCGCCCTTGGTGTCGCGGTCGTCCATGTCGATCTCGTCGAGCTTTTCGACCACCTTCGCCAGCAGGTTCGGGTTGGAAAAGCCAAGCCGCGCGTCTTTCATATGGGTGCCGTAGGAGGAGCCTTCCTCGCCCAGCTTGCGCAGAAACGGGAAAACATGCTCGTCCACGATGCGCATCATTTCGCGGGCCTCGAAGTTCTTGAAGCGCGACCAGCGCAGGCTGTCGTAAGGCTCGCCCTTTTCATCCCGACCCTCAGGGAAGATCCGCCGCGTCATTGGCAGATCAAGCATCTGCGCCTTTTCTTCTTCGCGGGTATGGATCTCGTCGAGCCGCTTGATGAAGAGCAAGAAGGTCAGCTGTTCGATCACTGAAAGCGGGTTGGATACCCCGCCAGACCAGAACGCGTTCCAGATTTGGTCGATCTGCGAGCGGATGGTGCCTGTGAGCATGAGGGTGCGCCTATCGTTTGTTTCGTCCTTAGTAGGAAGCGAGGCAAGAGGAGGCAATTGGGAAATAGTCTGCTCGTAGCCAGCGTAGCCGAGGACTGGAGCTACGAATTGGGCTGCTCTATGCAGGACAGAAGCACGACCCAAGGCGACGACCACGGTCTGACCAAAGCTTGGCTGCGCGAGGTCGGTGCTGGGCTGGCGCGACATTCCTGACCTCGTGTCAGAGCAATTAGGTTCCACCATCAGATCGTAGCAAAGCAGCCGCTTTTGCCGCTCGCATAAATGCGTTCCGTTGCTGCGACAATTTCTGCGATCCGCCAAACGCCAATCGGCCAGCTACAGCTAATCGGCCAGCGGCTGATCCCGCTTGCGCTTGATGCGCCTCCAATACCTGGAAAGAAAACTATGAGCCAATTCAAAAGCTTCATCTTCAACAGCATCACCACTGGCCCCCGCGCCATTCGCGTGTTGGAGATCTACGGCGAGCCGTGGTTCGTTGCCAAGGACGTGTGCGATGCACTTGGCCTTAGGAACGTCACCCGTACCGTTGCGCCGCTTTATCCCGAAGAAGTTTGCCGAATGAACCGGATGGATCTAGGCGAAGAACGCAATGGTAGCGATATGCCTGTCGTTAGCGCAAGCGGTCTGTATGAATTGCTACGGCGCTCTGACCGCCCCGCCACCCGCGCCTTCCAATACTGGATCACGGCCACAGTGATGCCCGCATTCCGCGACGAGATTAACCGCATCAAGTTCTCAGGATTGCCGATTTTCGAAGAACTGGCCTTCGAAGCGATGGTTGCCCATGTGCTGGACGTTTCACAAGCAAGGATTGCGAGCCTTGAAGCGGAGATTGCTTTCCTTGGCCACGATGCTGATGCGCCTTGCGAGGACGGGACTTTATGGTTTGAAGAGTTTGAATGACGAGCGCGTTTGGTACTCCGCACCGTTGTTCTAGACTGCCACCGCGTTTT
>NZ_JAOALJ010000013.1:0-2500 GCF_025154035.1 Sedimentimonas flavescens
TGGTTGCGGGGGTAGGATTTGAACCTACGACCTTCAGGTTATGAGCCTGACGAGCTACCGGGCTGCTCCACCCCGCGAGAGTATTGCGTTTTTTGCGCGGTGCAATGATCCGCTTTGGCCCCGAGGGCATTGTGATGCGATCGGGGGTTTTCATCGTTTAGAGAGAACTTTGTTTGTCGCTTCTTTCTAGGTTTGGCGGTGACCTACTCTCCCACGTCTTGAGACGCAGTACCATTGGCGTGTCAGCCCTTAACGGCCGAGTTCGGGATGGGATCGGGTGTTTAGCCGGCGCTATGACCACCAAACCGAGGAAGAAGCGTTGTCCAAGTCAGTATTTATGCGTGCTTTTGCTTTGAGCCTTGCTGCTACTGGATCAAATCAAGCCAATCGGGCAATTAGTACCGGTCAACTGAACGCATTGCTGCGCTTACATCTCCGGCCTATCGACGTGGTGGTCTTCCACGGCCCTCAAGGGATACCTAGTTTTGAAGGGGGCTTCACGCTTAGATGCCTTCAGCGTTTATCCTGTCCGCTCATAGCTACCCAGCACTGCCGTTGGCACGACAACTGGTCCACCAGTGGAGCGTTCACCCCGGTCCTCTCGTACTAGGGGCAACTCTTCTCAAGTATCCTACACCCACGGCAGATAGGGACCGAACTGTCTCACGACGTTCTAAACCCAGCTCACGTACCTCTTTAAATGGCGAACAGCCATACCCTTGGGACCTGCTCCAGCCCCAGGATGAGATGAGCCGACATCGAGGTGCCAAACGATGCCGTCGATATGGACTCTTGGGCATCATCAGCCTGTTATCCCCAGAGTACCTTTTATCCGTTGAGCGATGGCCCTCCCACTTGGGACCACCGGATCACTATGGCCGACTTTCGTCTCTGCTCGACTTGTCAGTCTTGCAGTCAGGCTGGCTTCTGCCATTGCACTCAACGACCGATTTCCGACCGGTCTGAGCCAACCTTCGCGCGCCTCCGTTACACTTTGGGAGGCGACCGCCCCAGTCAAACTCCCCACCATGCAGGGTCCCGGACCCGGATAACGGGCCGCGGTTAGACATCAAGAGTGCGAAGGGTGGTATCTCAAGGGAGGCTCCACGGGAACTGGCGTCCCCGCTTCAAAGCCCACCACCTATCCTGCACATCACAATCCTGATGCCAGTGCAAAGCTAGAGTAAAGGTTCATGGGGTCTTTCCGTCTAACCGCGGGTAGTGTGCATCTTGACACACAGTTCAATTTCGCTGAGTCCACGTTTGAGACAGCGGGGAGATCGTTACGCCATTCGTGCAGGTCGGAACTTACCCGACAAGGAATTTCGCTACCTTAGGACCGTTATAGTTACGGCCGCCGTTTACTGGGGCTTCAATTCGGAGCTTGCACCCCTCCTTTTAACCTTCCAGCACCGGGCAGGCGTCAGACTGTATACGTCGTCTTACGACTTCGCACAGCCCTGTGTTTTAAGTAAACAGTCGCCACCCCCTAGTTTGTGCCCCCCACCCACAGTTGCCTGCGAATGGGGCCTCCTTCTCGCGAACTTACGGAGGCATTTTGCCGAGTTCCTTAAACGTGGTTCTCTCAAGCGCCTTGGTATACTCTACCAGTCCACCTGTGTCGGTTTCGGGTACGGTCTCATGGAGGGTTATTTCCAGGGACCTCTAAGCAGCCCGTTCAATCCGATAAGAACGAACTACCCTCGAGATCCGTCACATCCTCCTGGCCCAGGAATATTAACCTGGTTCCCATCGACTACGCCTTTCGGCCTCGCCTTAGGGGCCGGCTTACCCTGCTCAGATTAGCTTTAAGCAGGAACCCTTGGACTTTCGGCGAGAGGGTCTCTCACCCTCTTTGTCGCTACTCATGTCAACATTCTCACTTCTGATCACTCCACCGGTTGCCTTACAGCCCGGCTTCACAGTCAGAACATTGCCTCCAATCTCCCCGAAGGGATGAAGGAGGCAGCGTTCTATATCACAGAACGCTCCGCTACCACGCACATCACTGTGCATCCAAAGCTTCGGCTCGTGGCTTGAGCCCCGTTACATCTTCGCCGCAGGATCTCTTAGCTAGACCAGTGAGCTGTTACGCTATCTTTAAAGGATGGCTGCTTCTAAGCCAACCTCCTGGTTGTTTTGGAAATCCCACATGCTTTCCCACTTAGCCACGAATTGGGGGCCTTAGCTGTTGGTCAGGGTTGTTTCCCTCTTCACGACGGACGTTAGCACCCGCCGTGTGTCTCCCGGATAGTACTCTACGGTATTCGGAGTTTGGTTAGGCTCAGTAAGTCTGTGGGACCCCATCACCCATCCAGTGCTCTACCCCCGTAGGTATTCGTCCGAGGCGCTACCTAAATAGCTTTCGCGGAGAACCAGCTATCTCCGAGTTTGATTGGCCTTTCACCCCTAGCCACACGTCATCCGGACCCTTTTCAACGGGTGTCGGTTCGGACCTCCAGTACGTGTTACCGTACCTTCATCCTGCACATGGCTAGAT
>NZ_JAOALJ010000014.1:0-2795 GCF_025154035.1 Sedimentimonas flavescens
ATTCAATGTCCTAACCCGAATCCAAATGCCGAATACCCCAGATTGCCATCAAAACGCGGCGCGAATCATGCGCCCGGCGTGAACCGCAACAAACTGCGCCCCGAGGCGGGGTCTGGCGCGGCTCCATTGGAATGGACTTGCCCGAATTCACTCGACTTCCAGGCCGAAGAGAGCGTTGCTGTGACCACGCTCGGCCTCGTCCGGGCGCATCCCGGTAGCGGGGATCGGCCCTCGCGGAATAACCGGGAGACAGGCATGCGACGGGACTACGCCCAGGGCGAAATGACAGCAGAAACGAGGGTGCCGCAACGGGCTCGTCGGCGAGGTACCGGCGATAGTCCTGTAGCTACCGTCGCTAAGATCGAAGCACTCGATCGCCCGGCGCTCTCCGATCTCTGGTCAGGCATCTTTGGTGGCGCGGTTCCCGCGAAGATGAGCCAGCCGATCCTGCGCCGCTTCATTGCCTTCGAGATCCAGGCCCGGGCGCAGGGCGGTTTGCCTATGAGCTTGGTGGCGCGGCTCGCGCGGATCGCCGCGGGCGACCCGCGGCAACAGACGCCGGACCTGCGCCCCGGGGCGCGACTGCTGCGGGAATGGAATGGAACAACCCACGTCGTCGAGGTGACAGCGAACGGGTTCCTTTGGAACGGTCTCCACCACCGCTCGCTTTCCGCAATTGCCCGCGCGATCACCGGCGCGCGCTGGTCAGGACCGCGTTTCTTCGGCCTGACAGACGCAAGCGATGCGAAAGCCAAAAGAAAGGTGCAATCGTCATGAGCACAAAACCCGCCATTCGCTGCGCAATCTACACTCGCAAGTCTTCCGATGAGGGGCTCGAGCAGGAGTTCAACTCGCTTGATGCCCAGCACGAGGCCTGTGCCGCCTACGTCGCGAGCCAGCGACACGAAGGCTGGAAGCTCCTCCCCGAGCGTTACGATGATGGTGGTCTCTCCGGGGGCACGCTCGAGCGCCCTGCCCTGCAGCGCCTGCTTGCCGAGATCGACGCCGGCCGCATTGGCATGGTCGTCGTCTACAAGATCGACCGGCTTACCCGGTCGCTGCCGGACTTCGTCCGCCTCGTCGAGCGCCTCGAGGCCACGGGCTGTTCCTTCGTCTCCGTCACCCAGGCCTTCAATACCTCCTCTTCCATGGGGCGTCTGACCTTGAACGTGCTGCTGTCCTTCGCCCAGTTCGAGCGCGAGGTGACCGCAGAACGGATCCGGGACAAGATCGCGGCCTCGAAGCAGAAGGGGCTCTGGATGGGCGGCACCGTGCCACTCGGTTATCGCCCCCACCCTGATCCGCAGCGGCGCGAGCTCATCGTGGAGCCAGATGAAGCCAGAACCGTCGCGCAGCTGTTTGCGCTCTACGACGACTTGGGCAATCTGCGGACGCTTGAGGCTGAGGCAGCCCGACTGGGATTGCGCCCACGAACCTCAGCCCGCCCCGGCGCGCGGACAGATGCGCCCTTCTCCCGGGGCCAGTTGCATTACCTGCTGACCAACCCTGTCTATCTCGGGCGGATCCGGCACAAGACGACAAGCTATCCCGGGCTGCATCCCGCGATCGTCACGCAAGAACGGTGGGACCGGGTGCAGGAACGCCTGCAATCGGCGCGGTCCCGGCCTCGCGGCAGATCGCATCCGGCGACATCGCGCCCGCTTCTGGGAAAGCTGAGTGACGAGACAGGTGACATCCTCACGCCGAGCCATACCCAGTGGAACGGGCGGCGCTTCTCCTACTATGTCTCGCACCGGTTAATCTCTGGCACAGCCGAGCCCTCAGGCTGGCGCCTGCCTGCCCAGTCGTTGGAGACCACGGTCAGATCGCTGATTGCGCGGCATCTGCGGCAGATCAGCGATCGCCATGCGCTGCTTGCGCACCCGAATGCGCGCGAAGCGCGTGCCGTGGAAACGTCTGTCGTCGATCTGATCACGCGGCTTGAGACGGACCCGGAACTCTATGCGCGATTGCTCAAATCAGGCACCCTTCAGCGCGATGCTATTTGCCTGCAACTCGACGGCGCAGAACTCGGCGCGGCGCTCGGCATCAATTCCGAACGCCTTTCCTCAGATGCCCTGACAGTGAACACCCCACTTCACCTGCGCCGACGCGGCGTGGAGACCCGCATCGTCACGGGCGAGCGCGTTCCAGGGCCCGACCCCACGCTTCTGCGCATCCTTGCGGAAGCCCATGGCTGGGCCGCCGCCCTGCGCGCGGGTCAATCGCTGACTGAGATCGCGCGCAAGACCGGCCATTCGGAGTCCTATGTCCGGACCCGCCTGCCGCTCGCCTTTCTGGCCCCCGCCCTGCAATCGGCGATCCTGGAGGGACGGCAGCGGACGGATCTCTCGGTCGCGCAGCTCCTGCGCGACGGCATCCCGCTCGACTGGGCAGAACAGCAGCGCTGCTTCGGCTGAATTGGCCAATCCCTGTTTAGCGAAATTCTTTCCCTGTTCTGGCGGAATTTATTCCCTGATCACCCGGAATTAATTCCCTGTTCCTGAGAAGCAGGGAATTGCCTCATAACCCATTGTTATCGCGTCATGATTCAGGGAGGCCATCCTCAGGAACGGGCCGGGAAATCACAGTTACCCTGTTAATTCCCTGTTTCCACGGAAAAGCAGGCAAACCGAACCTCCGACAATGGCCGACGGAGACGCAGGGCAGTTTTGCTGAGATCAATGCGAGCTACGCGCGTCTCTGAGTGAAACACAGGGCGCTAACCCGCGGAAACGCGGGCGAAATTCGTCGGAGACGCCGAAACAGGGAAATCGAGATGGGTGGGTGGCGGA
>NZ_JAOALJ010000015.1:0-2456 GCF_025154035.1 Sedimentimonas flavescens
CGCTGTGCCACGCCCCTCCGATGCCGATTTTCCCTTTTGGCTGAGATGATCCCCTTGGCTCGTGGCTGCATGTAACGGCCTCAAGCTGACCTGGATGCGGGGGCGCTGCTGGGGGCTGCCGCTTCAGGCTGTCCGCTTCAGTTCCCCCAAGACCCACCACTGCAGCTTAGCGGCTTGCTTGTCGGCCTTAGCTTTGAGCTGACGCTTTGGCTCTAGCTTGCCGTTTCGCTGCGCCCCCTCCACCAATCCCATGAAGATCAACACCATGAACGACCTGAGTTTCCAGGCCGAGGCTATGCGCTCGTGCGATGGCTTGTCGGCTGATGTGTCCAGCCAGCCCGAGCTGGTCAAAAACCCATTAAGCTATAGTGAAAGTTTGACTACTTCCCATCTACCTGACCTCATTGACACGGTGATGGCAGACCTGAAGGAAGAATTGACGGTGCGGGGTCTAGCCCCAACCACCCAACAGTTGGCCGCCTTGCAAGCGTTGATCTCGACGCTAGCGGCTCTGGCGCAAGGGGGCTGCTTTCCCGAGCTGGTGGTCTGTGACCTAGCTCCCGGGATGGGCAAGACCACGGCTTTGGCGCTGTTTCTGCGTCACCTCGCCCGCTCTGCCGATCATGATGAGGCGGGAGTGCTGGTTTGCCTTCCCTTCCTTGATGAGATCGAGCGTCTTGTGAAGGAAACGGGTCTTGGGGAGGGGGAGATCGCCGTGATGTGGTCGGATCCTGACCGCCCCTTACCGACCTCGACCTTACCTGATCAGGCACAGATCCTCTTCATCACGCCTCAAATGCTGAAGAGCCGCTGCGGGGCTGGGCCTCTGGCCGAATGCCGGGACTTCCACTACCTCGGCAAGCCGCGTCAGCTTCGTGTTTGGGATGAGACGATGGATCCGGCACAGGCGGTCACGCTTTCGACCGACGATCTGGGCGGGCTGCTCGCCCCAATCCGGCTCCTCAACCCCGATCTGGCAGACAGGATCGCACAGATCCAGCAGCAACTCAGCAAGGTCAAATCGCATCAGCTCGTACAGCTCCCCGAGATCCCCTCATCCATACGGGTCTCACTGTCGCAGGTCGATGACGGGGTCCGAGATCGGCTAGCCAGACTTTACACGTTATCCGGCAGGGTGGTGAAGATCTGCAGCGGCAGCGGGAACATTCGTGTAGCGCTCGACATCCGAGACAGCCTTCCGCCCGACTTCGCCCCGGCGCTTGTGCTTGATGCGTCTGCCTCGGTGCGAGGCACTTGGGCGCTCTGGGGACAGCAACAGGGAGGACCACGGCTTTTGCCGGGTGCCCGCAAGGACTACGGGGCCTTGACCATACACCTGATGGAACGGGGCGCAGGCAAGCAAAGCTGGCAGAAAGACGGGGAAAGGCTTGCCCGGGAAATTGCCGCTGTGATCGACAGCAAACCCGATGAGCGTTTCCTGGTCGTCCATCACCAGGCCCCAGGCGGTGTGCAGCCGGTCATGCTGATCAAGCGCTTCATGACCACCGACGCCAGCCGGGTCAGCTTCTTGCATTGGGGGCGGCACATGGCGACCAACGCCTTCCGCGATGTGGAGAATGTGATCCTAGGCGGTGTCATGCGCTTGCCCGAAAGCCAGCGTATCGGCTTGACGCATGCCAGCCTGGGCCTCCCCATCACGGCAGAGCTTGAGGCTGACACTGTCGCGCAGATCGAGGCGGGCGAGTTTGCCCATGCTGTGCTGCAAGCGGCAGGACGGGGCCGGGTTCGGGGCTGCAAAGAGGGTCGGTGTCCACCCTGCGCTCTCTACGTCATAGCCCCAGGCAAGAAGACAAAGGCGCTGCTGGAAGCCACCTTCCCTGGCGCGAGGGTGAAGCCGTGGCGGCAGCAAAACAAACAGCTGAAAGGAAGGAAGCAGAAAGAGCTGATCTCTTTGATCGAAGCCAAACGGCGACAAGACCCCATCGCCCCGATCTTCTTCACGGATCTGATGGTACAGCTCGGCATCGCGGATCGGACGAACTTTACCAGGCTGTGCTGCCACCCCGATGTTGCGGCCGAGTTGGCGCAGCTGAACCTGCAGCGGGTGCAGATCCACTCCACTAGGGGCGTTGATGCGTTCCAGCCGATGTTCGGCCCGGTGCATTCTCCCAGGGGATGAGATCCCAGGAGATTTTGGGGTCAAAATTCTGAGCGCCTTCTCCTTATAGGGCGATGGTCGCTTTCCCCCGTGGGGGTGGGCTGCTCAGAAATCCCGAAGCTTGAGGCGTGAAGTGCTGGAAATGGAGAAGACACCCGCGCTCAGCCCGGCCTCAGGTCTGCCCCGTTCGGCTGGTGTAGAACAAATCGTAGAACACGCGACACCTGTTGACCCCAACTCCACTCTGCGATTATCCCTGTGTTTGCTGAGGCTTGGAGCTGATGCGATGCCTGTAACGGGAACATAACCCAATACAGAGGGAGCCTCCGGGCACCAT
>NZ_JAOALJ010000016.1:0-1600 GCF_025154035.1 Sedimentimonas flavescens
TCCTTGATGTCGCAGGTCTTGCAGTGCACGCAGTTCTGGAAGTTGATCTGGAAGCGTGGGCCATCCTCACCTTCGAGCACCTCATAGACCCCGGCCGGGCAGTAGCGCTGCGCGGGCTCGTCATATTTGGCCAGGTTCACTGCGATCGGCACTGTCGGATCCTTCAGCTGCAGGTGGCAGGGCTGGCTTTCCTCATGATTGGTGAAGGAAAAACTCACGTTCGTCAAACGATCAAACGACAGCTTCCCGTCCGGGCGCGGATATTCGATCTTCGGGTATTTCGACGCCTCGCCGGTATGCGCGGCATCGTTCTTGCCATGCTTGAGCGTGCCGAAGAGCGAAAACCCGAAGAGGTTGTTCGTCCACATATCGAGCCCGCCGAACACGAGGCTCGGCAGCATCCCCCAATGCGACCACATCGGCTTGACGTTGCGCACCTTCTTGAGATCCGCCGCGATCGGGCCCGAGCGCAGATCGGCCTCGTAATCCACCAGTTCGTCGCCCTCGCGCCCCGCGGCAATCGCCTTGGCCGCCGCCTCGGCCGCCGCGATGCCCGAGAGCATCGCGTTGTGGTTGCCCTTGATGCGCGGCACGTTCACCAGGCCCGCCGAGCAACCCAGCAAGACCGCCCCCGGCGCCGTCAGCTTCGGGATCGACTGCCAGCCGCCCTCGGAGATCGCGCGCGCGCCGTAGGCCACGCGCTTACCGCCCTCAAGCAGCTCCGCCACCAGCGGGTGATGCTTGAAACGCTGGAACTCCATATAGGGGAACAGGTGCGGGTTCTCGTAGTTCAGGTGCACCACGAAGCCCACGTAGACCTGGTTGTTCTCGAGATGGTAGATGAACGAGCCGCCGCCCGCGTTCGAGCCCAAGGGCCAGCCCATCGTGTGGGTCACCGTGCCCTCGCGGTGCTTGGCGGGGTCGATCTCCCAGATCTCTTTCATGCCAAGGCCGAACTTCTGCGGGCATTTGCCTTTCGACAGATCGAACCGCTCCATCACCACCTTGGCAAGGCTGCCGCGCACGCCTTCCGACAGGAAGACGTATTTGCCGCGCAACTCCATCCCCGGCTCGTAGCCGTCGCCGATCGAGCCATCGGCGTTCTTGCCAAACTCGCCCGCAACAACACCGGCAACCCGGTCGCCATCCCAGACGATCTCGCTCGCGGCCATGCCCGGGAAGATCTCGACGCCCAGTTCCTCGGCCTGCTCGGCCATCCAGCGGCAGACATTCGCCATCGAAACGATGTATTTGCCGTGGTTCGACATCAAGGGCGGCATCGGCCAGTTCGGGATCCGCATCTGGCCCGCCGGCCCGAGGATATAGAAGTTATCCGTCTTCACCGCAGTCTTGATCGGCGCGCCTTTCGCCTTCCAGTCCGGGATCAGCGCATCCAGACCCGAGGTATCCAGAACCGCACCCGACAGGATATGCGCCCCAACCTCGGACCCCTTCTCCAGCACAACGACGTTCAGATCCGGGTCGATCTGCTTGAGACGGATCGCCGCCGAAAGACCCGCAGGACCCCCGCCAACGATCACTACATCATATTCCATCGACTCGCGGACGATCTCTGACATCAATGCGCTCCTTAAGGCTG
>NZ_JAOALJ010000017.1:0-1253 GCF_025154035.1 Sedimentimonas flavescens
TGTATCGACCCCGTGAAATCCTGCTCGTGCTACAAGGGAGAACGTGGCAATGAGTATGACGATGGACGAGAGCATCAAACGTTGGACGGCGAAGCGTAAGACGGCGCTGGTGATCGAGATCATTCAGGGCAAGACGACGGTGGCGGAAGCCAGTCGGTCGTTCGATCTGACGCCCTCAGAAATCGAGGGCTGGGTCGAGGACGCCAAGCGGGGCATGGAGAATTCTCTGCGCGCCAACCCACTCGATATCCGCGAGCAATATGAGAAGCAGCTGAAGGACCTGCAGGAGGCCTACGGCGAGGCGATGCTGGAGCTGCGTGCCCGAAAAAAGCTGCAGGCCCTGCTGGAATGAGCCATTTGAGCGCCATTGGTCCGAGCCCAATGGCGAATGCGGACGACAAATGATCCAGAGTATCGAGCAGGGCCTACTGACCGACGGCATTGTGGTATCGATTGCCAAGCTTTGCGCCTGGTTCGGTGTGCCGCGGCGGACGGTCTATTATAAGTCCGTCAAGGCAGCACCGAAGGTCGATCCGCGCTTTGCCGAGCCGATCAAGGCGATGATCGAGGCCGAGCCGTCCTTTGGCTACCGCACTGTGGCTTGGCTCTTGGGCTTCAACAAGAACACGGTGCAGCGGATCTTCAAGCTCAAGGGGTGGCAGGTTCGCAAACGAGCCATCGGTATGCGGCCCCGGATTCAGGCCGTGCCATCCGTCGCCACAGCGCCAAACGAGCGCTGGTCGACGGATCTCGCACGCGTCTGGACCGGCAAGGATGGCTGGGCCTCCCTGGCAATTGTGATCGATTGCCACACGCGCGAGCTCTTGGGCTGGTATCTGTCGCGATCCGGCAGGGGGACCACGGCAAGCGCCACCCTGGAGCACGCGCTGATCGCACGGTTCGGCACGCTCGGTCGGGTTGATCGCGAATTCTTGCTGCGCTCGGACAACGGCTTGGTCTTCACCAGCCGGCACTTCACCGCCTTGGTTCGCAGCTACGGTCTGAAACAGGAGTTCATCACACCACACTGCCCGCGAGCCAGAACGGAATGGTGGAGCGCGTGATCCGGACGCTCAAGGAGCAATGCGTCCACCGCCACCGCTTCGAGAGCATCCAGCACGCGACCCGCGTCATCGGCGACTGGATCGCCTTCTACAACCACCGCCGCCCTCATCAGGCCCTTGCCATGCGCACACCGGCCGAGGCATTCACATTAGCGGCTTAACCTGAGCAGATTCCGCTGGGTCGATACA
>NZ_JAOALJ010000002.1:0-658119 GCF_025154035.1 Sedimentimonas flavescens
TTGCTGAGATCAATGCGAGCTACGCGCGTCTCTGAGTGAAACACAGGGCGCTAACCCGCGGAAACGCGGGCGAAATTCGTCGGAGACGCCGAAACAGGGAAATCGAGATGGGTGGGTGGCGGACGGGAAGGGATTCGAACCCTCGAGACGGTTCCCCGCCTACACACTTTCCAGGCGTGCGCCTTCGACCACTCGGCCACCCGTCCGCCGGCGGGTTTATCCGTAAAGCGGGGCGGGATGCAAGGGGCTTTCCAGCGGGCAACTCTTGCCTCTGTCCGGCAGCATGCCTAACGTGGTCGCAGCCCACCACAAGCCTGAGTGGATCGCAAAGGACAGATGTCGATGAAGGATGCGCCACGGCTCGAAACTCCTCCCGCGCCGGCATCCCGCAGACGCGAACCGAGGCAGCTTACCAACGCGCTTCTGGGGATTATCGCCTTCGCGCTGGTATTGTTCCTTCTAGTCCAGGCCCGCTTCATCCTGATCTCACTCGCCATTGCGATCATCTTGTTTTCGCTGACTTCCGAGGCAATCAACGCGATCGCGCGACTACATATCGGGCCGGTTCGTATTCCGAACTGGCTGGCCTCGCTCGTCGCACTTTTGCTGATCGCGTCAGGACTGCTGACAGCGTCAGCCGTGCTGCTTGCACAGGCAAACGAGGTCGTCACCATGGTGCTGGCCTACGCTGGCCCCGCGCAGCGCGCCATAGCCGCGATGTTTGGCTGGATGGGCGAGGATGTCGAGGCCGCGGTGCTCGACTCCATCCAGCAGATCGAGGTTGCGGGCTACCTGAGCACACTGGCCAGCCAGGCCTCGAGCCTGCTTTCGGCGGCGGTTCTGATCACGCTTTTCGTGGGCTTCCTGTTCGCCGAGCGGATCTGGTTTCAGGCCAAACTGGAAAGCCTTCTGGGCGATCCAGCGCGGGCTCATAACGTTGCCGATATGGTCGGGCGCATCATGCGGCGCGTGAACCACTACCTGCTCGTCAAGGCGATGGTCTCGATCGTGACCAGCGTCATCGTGTACGGGGTATTCAAGGTCGGCGGCTTCGAGCTTGCATTGCCCGTCGCGGTGCTGACCTTCGCGCTCAATTTCATCCCCTCGATCGGCTCGATCATCGCTACCGGGATCGCGGGCCTCGCGGTTTACGTGCTGACGCAGGACGCCGCCGAGGCCTTGAGCGTCTTCGCCATCTGCGGACTGGTGCAATTCTTCATCGGCAATGTCATCGACCCGATGCTGATGGGCCGCGCGCTACGGCTTTCCTCCTTCGGCATCATCATCTCGCTCGCTTTCTGGGGCGCGATCTGGGGCCTGCCCGGCATGTTTCTGGCCGTGCCGATCATGGTGGCGCTGATGATCATCTGCACCCAATCGCCGACGCTGCGCCCGCTTGCGGTCATGCTCTCACGCGAGGGGCTTCCCGAAACCGAAGACTAAGCGGATCAGCGGCCTGCACCGTCGCCGCCGCCCCCATCACCACCATCGTCGGCACCGTCATTGTCGGACAGCGCGGCGGTGTCTTGAATGCCTTCCAGCGGCTCTGGCGCAGCCGGCGAAACAGGTTCCAAGGGTGCCTTGGGTTTCGCAGCATTCGCCGCCTCGGCGTCGGCGCGGCCAAGCAGCGCCTCAGGGTTACGCAGCCAGATGTCGCGCTGCGCGAAGGGAATCTCGATCCCTTCGGCGGCGAAACGCTCGGCGATCTGGTGGTTGATTTCCGAGAGCACGCGGATCTTGAAGTTGACGTCGGACAGGATCGTGCGGATCTCGAAGTTCAGGCTGTCGGCCCCAAAGCCGCTGAAAATCACGAAGGGCTCGGGCGACATCATCACCAGGGGCTGCGCCTGCGCAATTTCGAGCAAGATCTCGGAGACGCGACGGGTATCGGCCCCATAGGCCACGCCCACCGGCACGATCAAGCGCCCGGTCTTGTTGCCGCGGGTCCAGTTTGTCACCTGCCCCGAGACGAGATCGGCGTTCGGGACGATCACGTCGGTGCGGTCGAAGGTTTCGATGATCGTCGAACGCACCGAGATGGCTTTGACGACGCCCTGCTGACCGCCGACCTCGATCCAGTCCCCTTCGGAGACCGGGCGCTCGATCAGCAGGATGATGCCGGAAACGAAGTTCGACACGATGTTTTGCAGGCCAAAACCGATACCAACCGAGAGCGCACCGGCGACAATCGCAAGCGAGCTGAGGTCGATCCCCGCCGTGGCGACGGCGGCCATCCCGGCAAGGAATATCCCGACATAGCCAAGCCCCGAGACGATGGCATTCTGACCGCCCTTGTCGATGCTGGTCTTGGGCAGGATGCTGGTGCGCAAGGCGCGCTGCAGTATCCGGGTTGCTGCATAGCCGATCGAAAAGATGATCGCGAAGGTGATGAAGACCGAGGGTGATATCCGCACCCCGCCCAGATTGATCCCGTTGCGGAAAGTTACCCAGAGCTCAACCAGATCCTCGACCCGTGCACCCCAGAAAAGCGCCAGGATCGGCATCGAGAGCAGCACGAGCATGAAGCCCATCAAAACCGGCACAAGGCTGTCGCGCCCTTCATTGCCGCTATCGGTCAGCAGCACGTATAGCTCGGCCAGGAACTTCTGAAGCACCAGGATCAAGCCAATCAGCAACAGGGTCTCGACCATCGGCCAGACAATCGCGTTGGCGGCGTTCACATAGCCGATGCCCCCAAGAAGCGGGCCAACCACGCCGACCGCTAGCAGCAGGCTCCCCACAGCGCCCATGACCGAGGTCCGAAAGCTGCTTTCAGGGCTTCCCGCCGCCTCGTTCTTCACGTGAACGCGCAACAGCTGCCCTAGGCGGAACAGCAGCGCGCCGCCGAGGAGCAGAAGCGGAAACGCGAGGACAGCAAGGCCCGCATCGATATGTGCCGCAAGCAGGTTGACGGAATCGGAATCCCCCTGCGCCGTACGCATCGCGTTCTCGGCCTTGGCAACGACCCAATCGCCCAAGGGTGCCCAGATCGCCAGTACAAGCCCAAGGCTCAGCACGATCCGACGCACCTCGGGGCGCCGCTCGGGCGCAAAATGCAACGGTGCCTCGTACTTGGCACGCGAGGGGAATACGCGCCTGGCCAACCACGCGGCAAACAGCCCCATCAGCACGATGGAACCGATCACGCCCAGCAACTCGTCCCAAAGCCTGCCGGCGAGGCCGGTTTGCGATGCGGCTACAAGAAGCAGGCTGAAGCCGACCATGGGCACGAGAATATGCCCAACAGACGCCATTTCTTCGATGACATAGCGGGCCCGGATCGATGCCTTGCCCAACAGCCAGGCCGACAGATCATTCATCCAGCGCCTGCCCCGTGCCAGCAGCACCGAAGCAACCAGCACCAGCAGCGCGATCAAAGGCGCGCTTTCCGAGAACGTCCCGAACGATCCCTTCGCGGCGAACGTTTCTGCTGCCTCATCATATAGCTGCGCGCTGAGGGCAGCGACGATTTTCAGCCCGAAACCCCAGTTCACCGGGTTCAGTGGCGATGGCGAGAGCCGCAACAGCTTGTCTGTCGCGCGGGCGCGCAATTCATCATCGATTTCGCGGATGATACCATCCGCATGGGTCGCAGCTTCAACGGCGGCAAGGCCCGGCGCCTGCAACTTGGTCAAAGTATCGTGCAGTTCCGCCCGACGTTCGGCAATCGCAGTGTCTTCGGTTTCCCCATCCGCTGGCACCGGGCCAAGCGCGGCGATCTGTTCGCGCACCGTCTTGATTTCTGACGCATTCGCCCCCTGCGCGGCCAGGAACTGCTTGCGCCAATCGACCATGGCGACCCGCAACGCGGTCAGCCGCTGATCGTTCGCCGTGCCCTCGGCGACGATGTGCTGCGCCTCCTCGGCGGCTTTATCCCAGGTCTTGTAATCGGGCAGCTTCACATCCTGCGCAGCCAGCGGCAGCGCGACGAACATTGCCACAAGCCATATACGCAGAAAGCGAAGGATCATCCCTCAAAGACCTCCGGAACCTCTCGCCCCGCACCGTCGAGCCAGCTCGGAACCGGCAGGTTCTTGGCCTTGAGGAAATCGGGGTTGAACAGCTTGGACTGGTAGCGCGTACCGTAGTCGCACAGGACGGTCACGATGGTGTGCCCCGGTCCCATTTCGCGCGCCATGCGGATCGCGCCTGCAATGTTGATCCCCGACGAGCCGCCAAGGCAGAGTCCCTCGTCCGAGAGCAGGTCGAACACGATCGGCAGCGCCTCGGCATCGGGGACGTTGAAACTCATGTCCGGGGTGAAGCCTTCGAGGTTCGCGGTAACGCGGCCCTGCCCGATCCCTTCGGTAATCGAGGAGCCCTCGGATTTCAGCTCACCCTTGGTGTAGAAGTTGTGCAGCGCCGCGCCATCGGGATCGGCCAGCGCGATCTTCACGCCCTTGGGTTGCAGCGCCATGCCGACGCCCGCGAAGGTGCCGCCCGAGCCGACCGAGCAGACAAAGCCGTCTACGTTGCCGCCGGTCTGGTCCCAGATCTCGGGGCCGGTG
Organism: Sedimentimonas flavescens; assembly: GCF_025154035.1. Classification (NCBI taxonomy): domain Bacteria; kingdom Pseudomonadati; phylum Pseudomonadota; class Alphaproteobacteria; order Rhodobacterales; genus Sedimentimonas; species Sedimentimonas flavescens. The sequence goes on from NZ_JAOALJ010000002.1 coordinate 4,509, forward strand.
GTTTCGACATGCGCCTGCCGGTTGGCCACGTTGTCGAACTGGTTGGCCCAGATCACGCCGTTCGGATCGGTCTTGGCCAGTTCCTCGGCCAGACGTCCCGAGTAGCGCACATAGTTGTTCGGATTCGCATAGGGCGCGGCCGGAACCTGCACCAGTTCTGCGCCTGCCAGACGCAGCATGTCTTTCTTTTCCTGGCTCTGCGTTTCGGGGATGACGATCACCGTGCGGAAACCCATCGATGCGCCCACGAGCGCAAGGCCGATGCCCGTGTTGCCCGCTGTGCCCTCGACAATCGTGCCGCCGGGCTTGAGCTGCCCGCGCGCGATCGCATCGCGGATGATGAACAGCGCGGCGCGGTCCTTGACCGACTGACCGGGGTTCATGAACTCGGCCTTGCCCAGAATCTCGCAGCCCGTCAGTTCCGAGGCTTTCTTGAGCCGGATCAGAGGCGTGTTGCCAACGGCCCCGGCCAGATCCTTGCAAATCCGCATGATGTCTCCCCTCGTGCTCTGACGTCTGTCGCCCAGACTTAGGCCGCATCCGCGCCCGCCTCAAGCCCCCAAGCAGGAAGTCACTTGGGGTCGGGGCAGCTTAGCCCTTGATCCCGGCCTCTGCGCGCAGGGCCGGACGCTGCCGCGCCAGCCATAGCGCCAGCACAAGTAGCGGGCCGTTATCGGCCTCGCCGGTCTCGACCAGATGCATCAATTCGTCGAACGAGATCAGGTGCGGGCGGATGTCTTCGCCCTCGGCCTCGACCCCGCCGGGGCGCCCTGCCCCGTCAGGCAGATCGGCAAGTCCGAGATAGCAGTAGAGATACTCGCTCTTGGCGCCCGGCGAAGGGTAAAAGCTTGGCGCCGCAATCAGGCGGCGTAGCGTGATCCCGGCCTCCTCCCCTGCCTCGCGCAGGGCGGCCTGTTCCGGGGTTTCGGTCGGATCGACCCGACCTGCGATGGGTTCGATCAGCCAGGGATTCGTGTCACCCCGCGCCATAGGCCCCACGCGGAACTGCTCGATCAGCAGCACGCGGTCGCGCAGCGGGTCGTAGGGCAAAACCACCGAGGCATCGCCCGAAACAAAGGCCGCGCGATCGAGTGTCCGGCTCATGCCGCCCGCGAAAAGGCTGTGCTGAAGGTCGTACTCTTCGACCGCGAAAAACCGCGCATAGGCGGGGGTAAGCTTGTAGATCGCCAGATCACTCGCGCCCACAGAGCGTCGCAGTTGGGCGGGTTTAACCCCGCGCGCCCGCAGGCGAGACGCTGCGCGCACAAGCATCATCGGATAGCGCGCCAAGGCACGTTCGGGGGTAATGTGGCCCATTCCCGCCATGAAGTCCTGCGCGGCCTCGGTGGCGATGTCCCCCCAGGTCGCTGTCCATGCCTCCTGATCCCACGCCGCGCCGGCCGACCAGTGCCCATCAGACAGATAAACCTGCGCCTCGCATTCCGTTCCCGTTGCATTGCGCACCGCGCGAATGACGGGGGCAAAACCGGCCTCGTAATAATTGAGGCGCTCGGCTTCGGAGGCACTGACGCTTACCAAAACACCGCGTGCGCTGCCTTCGCCTTCAACAAGGATTGGAAAGCCAAGATCATGCGCGCCGTCGCTTGCCATGTGGACGCGAAACCCCGCAAGGGTGGCGGGCTGCATCCGGGGCTCTCGCCCCATCACCGCACGCAAAAGCGGCACGTGGCATAACGTGCCGTAGAAAAAATACTGGATTTCCAAGTCGCTGCCCGAGGGTATTACCCCGCCCCTGTCGCCTCTGGGGCGCGGGCCAGCGATCAGGGCCAGCGACGCGCCGCGTATTCCGACAACATAGCGCTGACCATCCCGCCGATAAAGAGCAGCAAGATCACGTCAAGGCGCACAAGCGAGATCCCGATCGAGATTCCCTCGGCGATGACCCCGACGATGGCGTCGACCGGGCCGTCGTAACGCATCCGCAGCGCCTTGGTCATCATCTGCTGCGTCCCGAGGAAGAAGAGCACATAGAGCCCGAGGTAGAATGCCGCGCGTCCGCCCAGCCCGAAGACCTGAGGCCAGCCCTTGCCGCTCTGCATTCCCAGCACCCGCCAGCCGATGATGACACCGCCCGAAATCGCGAAAGGCAGCAGGCCAACGGTCCGCACCCCCGCCGGAAGCCAATTGAGGACCAAGGACACGAACAGGAACGCCAAGGCGCTCATCCCCAGCACCCCGACCAGCTTTGCTGCGGTCGGTAACTGCATCGTACTGTTACGCACTACTACTCGTTGCATCTAAGCGAATCCGAATTTGTCCCAAGATAAAGACAATCTGGGTTATCGCAGCGGAATGTGGCACAAATTTGGAGTTTATCCGCGCAATCCCTGATAGGCGGCTAGGGCTCGGGCGCGCCCCGCGTCCAGCGACACCAGCCGTTCGGGATAGACCGCATCGGGGGTCACCCGCCAACTCCGTGGAACGGCAGAGAAAAAATCGCGCGCGGGGTCGGGCGGGTTGCGCTGTCCCTCGGCCAGAAAGCGGTTCCGGTAGGAGCCTTCCGGGTCGAATTTTTCTGCCTGCCCCGCCGGATTGAAGATGCGAAAGTAGGGTGCAGCGTCGGGTCCCGAGCCCGCGACCCATTGCCAGCCCATCGCATTCGACGCCGGATCCCAGTCAATCAGGCACTCCTGAAACCAGCGCAAACCAACGCGCCAGTCGGTCAGCAGGTGCTTGGTCAGATATGAGGCCGCGATCATCCGCGCGCGATTATGCATAGTGCCGGTGGTGAACATCTCGCGCATGGCGGCATCGACGAAGGGCTCCCCGGTCATGCCCCGGCGCCAAGCCTCTGCATCCGCGTTGTCGCCGCGCCAGGGAAACGCATCCCATTCGGCGCGCCAGTTCGCGCGCGCCATCTCGGGGAAGTGGTAATAGAGATGCCAGGCGAATTCACGCCAGACCAATTCCTTGAGGAAGGTCTCGGCGCCGGGCGCGCCCTCGTACAGGCGCCGCCAGGCGGCATGCCAGATTGTGCGGGGGCTGATCTCGCCCAGCGTCAGGTTTTCGGACAGCCCCGAGGTGCCGGGCTTCGCCGGGAAATCGCGATCCTGCGCATAGCCGTCAAGGCGCTCGTCAAGGAACCGCGCCAGCCGCGCCAAAGCGCGCGCCTCACCGACCCGCGCGTACTTGCCGACGATCTGCGCACCCCGGTTCATGGCAGCCCCCAGATGCCAATCGGCCAACCGCTCGCTATGCGGCCACCGCGCCGGAGCCTCCAGCCGCTCGACCGCTGGCAGGACGGGCGCCAAGGCCCGCCCCTGCACCGCGCGCCAGAACGGAGAATACACCCGGTAAGGCCCGCCACCCTTAGTCTCAACCTCCCATGGCTCAAACAGCAGATGGCCGGGAAAGCTGCGCGCCAGATGCCCCTGCGCGCGCAGGGCGGACTTAACTGCGCTGTCGCGCAAGCGCGCCTCGGGGTCATAGAGGCGGGACCAGTGCACGCCCTCAGCGCCGGTTTCAGCAATCACGCTGCGCAGCACCTCAAGCGCCGGACCGCGCCGCAGGATCAGCCGTGACCCGAGGCCTTCCAGCGCGCGTGCGAAGGCCGCAAGCCCCTCCCCCAGGCGCCATTTCGGGGCCGCGCCAAGCGCTTCGGTTTGCGGATCAAGGATAAACAGCGGCACGATCGGGCGGCCCGCCGCAACGGCGGCCTGAAGTGCCGGATGGTCGTGCAGACGCAGATCGCGCCGGAACCAGATGATGAGCGGTGCCTTGTCCATGACGCCTCCTGCCCCCGCAACATATCGCGCGCCCACGCCTTTTCCAGCCGCCCTATCGGATGACTGCGTCTTGCAGGCGGCCGGAGCCACCCCTATATTGCCCTTGTTCGGGCTTGCCCGGGCTATGGACATAAACGCGCATGAAATAAGCGGATCGGACCCGGGGGCGGTACCCGGCGGCTCCACCAAACTTCCCTCGTTGGGGGCGAATGGGGCCGAAATAGGATCGACGAACGTCTAAAGATGTTTGCTTTGTCTCGGTGAGCTACCACCGTTATCGGTGCAAATTGTACAGTTGCCAACGACAACCGTGCTCCGGTCGCTCTTGCTGCGTAAGCAGTTCGGGTTACCGAAACTTAAGTCCTTACGCTTAGCCGCCTAAGGCGGGGCCCGCAGGAGCCTGGCAACAGAATCCTGCACCTTCCCCCCTCAAAGCCAGCGCCGATTAACGCGTCCTCAACCTTCCTGCCGCAGGATCGGTCGAAACAGAGCTGGAGGGTTTCGATGGACAAACTCGCATTCTTGCAAAACTGGTTCCAGCGCGTCTGGATCGACGGCGACCTCGACGCGATCGGCGAGTTCTTCACGCCCAACTCGCAGGCGGCCGGCGTCATGCAGGGCCTCGACCTGCGCCCGGAGGATTTCGAAGAGCTGATCCCAGCCCTGATGCGGATGATGTCCTCGCCTACGGTCACGATTCTACGCCACCTGGAGACCGAAGACTGGCTCTGGGCGCTCCTGGTAGTGCGCGCGAAGACGGCCGATACACTCGCGCCCATCGAGTTCACAGCGCAGGTCGCGATGCGTTTTGACGATGGCCGCATCGCCGAGGCATTCAACCATTTCGACCTGCTGAGCTTCTTCGAGCAGCTTGGCGTGCTGCCGCCCGAGGCGATGGCGCTTTTCCTCTCCGGTGAGTCGCTGGCCTGACATTGCGGGCCTTCCGATTTGAATAGTTCGGCCCCCCTTCCCTTGCGCGGCGAATCTCCTATGCTGAGCCAAACACCAAGGAAGGCCCGGATGACGCGCAGCATTGATTATGGCAACCTCATGCATCGCGCGATGCGCGGTCTGATCCAGGATGTCCTGACGGATATCGCCGAAAACGGGCTGCCCGGCGCGCATCACTTCTTCATCACCTTCAATACGCGTCACCCCGACGCCGAATTGGCCGACTGGCTGCATGATCGTTATCCTGAAGAGATGACCATCGTCATCCAGCACTGGTTCGACAATCTCGAGGTGGACGACGAAGGCTTTGGCATCACGCTGAATTTCGGCAATGCGCCAGAGCCGCTCTATGTCCCCTATGACGCGATCACCACCTTTGTGGACCCCTCCGTCGAGTTCGGTCTGCGCTTTGAGACGCAGGAATATGACGACGAGGATGAGGAAGACGAAGAGCCCGAGCCCCCGCAGGAGCGTGGCGATGCCGAGGTTGTAAGCCTCGACAAGTGGCGCAAATAGCGTAGTAATCCGCCCGAAGGTGACCCTGCGTCACTCAGCTAACGTGCGGTGCGAGTATGAACAATATTGCGCTTTTCCTCGGGCAGGCAATCCGCCGTCCGTCGCAGATCTCCGCAGTCGTTCCATCGTCCCGGCGTCTGGCGCGGGCGATGGTGCGATCACTGGGCGCTGACACCGGCCTCGTTGCCGAACTCGGCCCCGGAACCGGCAACATCACCCGCGAGATTCTGGCCCGCGGTGTTGCCCCTGCCGACCTGACGCTATTCGAACTGAACCCGGTCTTCTGCCATCGCCTCGCCGCGCAATTCCCCGGTGTCCGGATCGAGAATCGTCCGGCTCAGGACATGGCCGCCATCGGGGTCGAGAACCTCGGCGCCATCGTTTCCAGCCTGCCGCTGCTGTCGATGCCCGCCGCGCTGCAACACGCCATCCTGCGCGCCTGTCTGGCCGCGCTGGCCCCGCATGGCCGGATCATCCAGTTCACCTATGGCCCGCGCCCGCCGCTCGACCCGCAGGTCCAGCACGATCTGGGCCTAGCCGTTCATCGCGGCCCGCAGGTCTTGCTGAACATGCCGCCCGCGCGGGTCTATTCCTACACGCGCCACCAAGTTGGTATACCGCCGCATACTGATTGCAAAACAGCGTCAGGCACCTTATGACGCAGGGTGAAATTCATCGCAGCATTGGAACGGAGGCCCAGCCATGACCGCGACCCGCACCGAGACCGACAGCTTCGGCCCGCTCGAAGTCCCCGCCGACAAGTACTGGGGCGCCCAGACCCAACGCTCGATCATGAACTTCCCGATCGGCTGGGAACGTCAGCCGGTTCCGATCATCCGTGCGCTTGGCGTGATCAAGAAGGCCTGCGCGCTGGTTAACAAGGCCCAGGGCGACATGACCGCCGAGATCGCCGATGCGATCGCCGCCGCCGCGACCGAGGTGATCGAGGGCAAGTTCGACGACAACTTCCCGCTGGTGGTCTGGCAGACCGGCTCGGGCACCCAATCGAACATGAACGCCAACGAGGTGATCTCGAACCGCGCCATCGAAATGCTCGGCGGTGTCATGGCGTCGAAGAAGCCGGTGCACCCGAACGATCACTGCAACATGGGCCAGTCGTCGAACGACACTTTCCCGACCGCGATGCACGTCGCCATCGGCATGCAGGCGCGTGACGTGCTGCTGCCGGGCCTTGAAAAGCTGCACGCGGCCCTTGCCGCGAAGGCCGAGGAATTCAAGGACATCATCAAGATCGGCCGCACCCACACGCAGGACGCCACGCCGCTGACGCTCGGCCAAGAGTTCTCGGGCTACGCCAAGCAGGTCGAGCGCGGGATCGAGCGCGTGAAGATGTGCCTGCCCCATATCTACGAACTGGCGCAGGGCGGCACCGCCGTCGGCACCGGCCTCAACACCCGCGTTGGTTGGGATACCCGCGTCGCCGCCCAGATCGCCGAGATCACCGGCCTGCCCTTCGTCACCGCGCCGAACAAGTTCGAAGCGCTCGCCGCCCATGACGCGATGGTGATGTTCTCGGGCGCGCTCAAGACTGTGGCCGCCTCGCTCTTCAAGATCGCCAACGACCTGCGCCTTCTGGGTTCCGGCCCGCGCTCGGGTCTGGGCGAGCTGATCCTGCCGGAGAACGAGCCGGGCTCGTCGATCATGCCGGGCAAGGTCAACCCGACCCAGGCCGAGGCGCTGACCATGGTCTGCGCCCATGTCATGGGCAACGATGCCGCGGTCGGTTTCGCCGGCTCGCAGGGCCATTTCGAGTTGAACGTCTACAACCCGATGATGAGCTACAACGTGCTCCAGTCGATGCAGCTGCTGGGCGACTCGGCCTCGGCCTTCACCGACAACATGGTCGTGGGTACCCAGGCGAACACCGCCCGCATCGACAAGCTGATGAAAGAGTCGCTGATGCTGGTGACCGCGCTGGCGCCGACCATCGGCTACGATGCCGCGACCAAGGTCGCCAAGACCGCGCACAAGAACGGCACCACGCTGAAGGAAGAGGCCATCGCGCTTGGCTATGTGGACGCGGAAACCTTTGACCGCATCGTGCGCCCCGAGGACATGATCGGCCCGAAAGGCTGATTACGCCTGACCTGTTTCGAAAGGGCGGCCCCCGGGCCGCCCTTTTTCGTTGCGCGCCATCACTCGACGACCCGCAGTACCTCCCAGTAGTTCGAGCCAGAGACGACGTGCTCGCTCATCTTGCGGCCCCAGTCGGCGTGCATCTTGATCGAGTTGAGCTTGGCGAAGATGCCGTCCAACTCGGTCAGATCCTTCACGTGGATCTCGCTTTCAATCTCGGATTCGAAGGCGCCAACGGACCCCGTCAGAATCCGTTCCTGCGACACGTCGAGCCCGGTTTGTGGCCCGACTTGCTCCTGCCACTCTTTCAGCAGGTCGATCACGGTCTGTTTGTAACCAAATTTCGCTTTGACATGCCAACGCGCTACCATCATGAGAAGTCCCTCCCTTGATTGACTTGACCTCATGCCCGGCTGGCGTTCTTGTCGGTGTGAGAAATCCGCCCCGCGGTTATCCTACACCCGACACGCCTTTCCTGCGAGTCTGCGACCCAACCCAACCCGAGGCCACGCCCGTGACCGGCAAAATCGTCAATCTCAACACCGCCCGCAAACAGGCCGATCGCGCCAAGAAACGCGCACAGGCCGATGCCAATTCAGCGAAATTCGGACGCACCAAGGCACAGCGCAAGCTCGAAGAGAGCGAGGCCGACATGGCGCGCAACAAGCTTGAGCAGCACAGGCGCGACGAGGAATGAGCCGGCCGCGCAAACGCTCGCTGACGCTTGAGGGGCACCGCACCTCGGTCTCACTTGAGGATGAATTCTGGGCAGCCTTCCGCGAGATCGCCGAGGCCGAGGGCAAGGGGCTGAACGAACTGGCCGCCGAGATCGACACCGCGCGCGGGGTGGATACCGGGCTGGCGACGGCGATCCGCCTTTACGTTCTGCGCGTGCTGCGGGCTAGGCTTCCTCGGGCATAGCCGAGCGCACGGCGGCTTCGCAATGCGCGGCCAGCAGCTTGCGTGACGGGAAATCCGCCACATCGACGGGTTCGTGAAACACGACCTCGACCTCGCCCTGCCGGGGCGCCGCGAGGATCTTGAGCAGGTGCGGGCCGAAATCCATCTTGCCCCACCAGCCGTAAAACCGCGGGTCTTCGCCTTCCGGTGCGCGGTAGATCACGGTGACGGGCTGGATCTGCATGACCTTCTCGAGCCCGTGGCTGTAGAAGGCCGCAAACAGCGTGGGCTTGAAGGGCAGCACGCGACGCGCGTCGGTGGAGGTGCCCTCGGGGAAGAACAGCAGGTGGTGTCCCGCGCGAATGCGGTCCTCGAACAACTGCTGTTGCGCCTTGGCCTCGCGCGGATCGCGGCGGATGAAGACGGTGCCGGTTGCACGCGCGAGCCAGCCGATGCCGGGCCAGTTCGCCACCTCGGACTTCGCGACAAAATAGACCCTCTGACAGGCGTTGAGTGCGAAAATATCGAGCCAGGAGCCATGGTTGGCCACGACGGCCCCGATATGCTCCATCGGAGTGCCGCGCACACGGTAGCGGATACCCATGATCGGGAAGGCGCTGCGGCAGACGGTGGTCGTGATCGAAGGCGTCCAGGGCCGCGCCTCACGAAACAGCGGGCGCTCGATCAGCCGCACGAAAAGCAGCAGCATCAAGCCGCCGTAGGTCACCACCCCCAGAACGCTGCCGCGCAGCAGCGCGCGTAACCATCCGACCGGGCCAGTGCCCCGGGCCTCGGGCTCGGTCGCGTCATCCCAGGTGCTCACGTGCGGCCCTCGTGGCGACGGGTGTAGAAATCCAGATGCTTTTCGCTCATGGCCTTGGTGTCCATCAGCAAGAGGACGTCAGTCGTGTTGAATGGCGCGTCGATAAAGGCACCCTCGCCCACGAAGCCGCCAAGGCGCAGATAGGCACGGATCAGCGTCGGCATCGCAGCCATCGCGGCTTTGCGGTCCAGTTGATCCTCGGGCACGAGGTCCATCGGTTGGAAATGCTCCGCCCGCGCGCGCGGACGCAGCGCCTCGGGGGCAAGGTGATGGTAGTGCAGCCAGGCCAGCGGCATACGCAGGGGCTCCGGGTCGATACCGTGGAACGAGGCCACGCCGAACAGGATCTCGATCTCATTGGCCAGAACATAGTCGGCCAGCGCATTCCACAGCAGCAGCATCGAGGCCCCGCCGCGATAGTTCGGGTGCACGCAGGAGCGGCCAAGCTCCAGCAGCTTGCGGCCCGAGGCACGCAGCTTGCTCAGGTCATATTCGGCATCGCAATAGAACCGCCCGAACTGCTCGGCCCGATCCGACGGCAGCAGCCGATAGACGCCGACCACATGTTCGAGCGCGGCGGCATCGCGGCTCGGGTCCACGAGGATCAGGTGATCATAGACCTCGTCGAACTCATCCCGTTCCAGCCGGTTTTCATGGTCAACCAGCGGCCCGTCGCCGCCCAGTTCCTCGACGAACACCGAGTAGCGCAGCCTTTGCGCGGCCATCAGGTCTGACGGCTCCGTCGCAAGGCGGATCTGATAATGTGCGGATTCCGCGGCCATGCGTCCCTGCCCCAAAGCGTCTGCGAAGTTTTACGGCAGAGCCGCGCCGAAATGCAACGCCGCAGAGCGAACCAAACGCAGCGTCGCAGAAGACACACGCATCGGCTGTTTCCCGGCCCCTTCGGCGTTAACCCTTTGTCAACCCTGATCGGGCAAAACGAGCATCAACTGCACCCGACGCCCGTCGATAACCTGTTTGCCGGCATGTTCGAAATTGACCGTGATCCTGTCGCCGATGCGCGACTGTACCTGCCCGACGCCCCAGTCGGAAGCCAGCGGATTACGTACCAACATGCCCGGCTCGAGAAATTCGTTCATCCTGACCTCACTTTCGGAAAGAGCCATGCCGCTTGAGACATCCGCCCCCATGGCAGACCCGCAGACCGATCTTGTGGCTCTGGTCGGATCGCGACTCTGCCATGACCTTATCAGCCCTTTGGGGGCGATCGGCAACGGGGTGGAGCTGCTCGCCATGTCCGGCGCCCCGGCAAGCCCGGAAATGGAGCTGATCGCCGAAAGCGTACGCGCCGCGAACACGCGAATCCGGTTTTTTCGCATCGCCTTCGGCCAGGCCCTGCCCGAACAGCGCGTCAGCCAGCGTGAGATTCTGGCGATCCTCGACGACATGGCGCGCTCAGGCAGGATGCGCGTGCGATGGGAGATCGCCGGCGATTTGCCCCGGCAGGAGGTCAAGCTGGCCTTCCTGGCGATCCTGTGCCTCGAAACTGCCCTGCCGCGCGGCGGGGATGTCGTCATCACCCTGTCCGTGGACGGCTGGCGCGTTACGGCTCAGGGCCCCCAGATCCGAACCGAGCCGGGACTGTGGGCACAGCTTGCGGCAGATCCGGGCACCCTGCCCCCCGCCCAGGTGCAGTTCGCGCTCTTGCCGCGCGAGGCAAGACTGGCCGGGCGCACCCTGAGACATGAAATCGGCGACAGCCGCGCCGTGCTGTCGTTCTAGAAATGAAAAGCCCCGCCGAGGCGGGGCTTTGGATCACTTGCGGCAGGTGCCGTTCCCGGTGACGAGGTATTTGAACGAGGTCAGCTGCTCAGCCCCCACCGGCCCGCGCGCATGCAGCTTGCCGGTCGCGATGCCGATCTCGGCGCCCATGCCAAACTCGCCCCCATCAGCAAACTGGGTCGAGGCGTTGCGCATCAGGATCGCGGAATCGAGCCGCTGGAAGAAGCGCGCGGCGGCGGCATCATCCTCGGTCAGGATCGACTCGGTATGCTGCGAGCCGAAGCGGCGGATATGCGCGATCGCCCCATCCACCCCGTCGACGATCTTCGCCGCGCAGATCATGTCGAGGAACTCGTGCCCGAAATCGTCCGGGGCAGCCGCCACGGTACCGACGACGTTCAGCAGATCGCCCTCGGTGCGCACCTCGACCCCGGCCTTGACCAGATCCTCAACCAGAACCGCGCCGTGCTTGTCGTAGAAGGCGCGGTCGATCAGCAGGCATTCCATCGCGCCGCAGATCCCGGTGCGGCGGGTCTTGGCGTTCAGCACGACCGCGCGGGCCTTCTCAAGATCCGCAGCGCCATCGGCATAGACGTGGCAGATCCCTTCGAGATGCGCAAAGACCGGCACGCGCGCCTCGGCCTGCACGAGGCCTACGAGCCCCTTGCCCCCGCGCGGCACAATCACATCGATATGGGCCACGGCCTTGAGCATCTCGGCCACAGCCGCGCGGTCGCGCGTCGGCACCAGTTGGATTGCCGCCTCGGGCAGCCCGGCAGCCCGCAGCCCCTCGACCATGCAGGCATGGATCGCGCGCGAGGAATGGAAGCTTTCCGAGCCGCCACGCAGGATCACGGCATTGCCCGCCTTGAGGCAAAGCGCCCCGGCATCCGCCGTCACGTTCGGGCGCGATTCATAGATCACGCCGATGACGCCAAGCGGCGTGCGCACGCGCTGGATATGCAGCCCCGTCGGGCGATCCCATTCCGACAGGATCTGCCCCACCGGGTCGGCCTGCGCAGCAACGGCCCGCAGCCCATCGACGATCGACTTGATCCGGCCTTCGTCAAGCGCGAGGCGATCCATCATCGCCGGGCTGAGGCCCTTGTTCGCGCCAAAGGCCATGTCCTCGCCATTGGCGGCCATGATCTCGACCCGACGCGCCCAGACGGCATCGGCGGCGGCCATCAGCGCCGCCTCCTTCGCAGCCGATGGTGCGAAAGCCAGCTCGGCCGAGGCGGCGCGCGCGGCACCACCCAGTTGGTCGATCAGGGCTTTGGCATCAATCTGGTCCGTCATGGAGGGCTCCTCTATCTTCGCCCTCCGTATAGGCCCTTGGGCCCCTTGGCGGCAAGCGTTCAGCTTGTTCGGGTCTGGCGGATCACCTTGGCGGCCAACACAAGCCAGGGCGCGCCGTGCAGCAACAGGTCAAACCAGTCGAGCGGACGCGCCAGCGTGCCAGCGGCAAGCATCTTGAGCTTTTCCCAGACGTGCGGCTCGGGCGTAAAAGGCGCAAGGCCCAGCAGGAGCGCGAAAATCAATGCATGACCCAGCGAAATTCTATCAAGAAACGCTGCGAACATGGCCACCTTCATTCTGGGGAAGAAGTGGCGCGGTTGACGGGGCTCGAACCCGCGACCCCCGGCGTGACAGGCCGGTACTCTAACCAACTGAGCTACAACCGCGCATTTCACGGCCGGGGCGATCAGGAGATGGCGCGGTTGACGGGGCTCGAACCCGCGACCCCCGGCGTGACAGGCCGGTACTCTAACCAACTGAGCTACAACCGCAGCACCATCTCCCGGATCGCCATCCGGGCGTGGGGGGTGTATTACGCAGCCCCGCGCGCGCCGTCAAGCGGCACTGTGAGAAAAGTTTCGCAAAACCCGAACGCACCGCGACCATGGTCCGCGAGGGGTTGCGGCAAGCAGAACAAAACGACGCGTTTTCCGTATCTTGCGCCTATCGCGGGGGCGCCGGAATGAATTCGGCATCGTCGCCAGGCGGTAACTGGAACCGTCCGTGCGTCCAATCGCCCGCGCGCCAGGCCTCCTTGGCGGCCTCGATCCGGTCTTTCGACGAGGCCACGAAGTTCCACCAGATGTACCGTGGGCCTTCAAGCGTCGCACCACCAAGCAACAGGATTCGCGCGCCCGCCTCCCCTGCGCGCAGCGCGACCTGATCGCCGGGCCGAAAGATCAGCAGCCGCCCGGGCTCGAATCGTTGGCCCGCAACCTCGACCACGCCCGAAAGCACATAGACCGCGCGATCCTCGTGATTATCGGGCAAGGGCAGCGCGGCACGCGGCTCCAGCGCCGCATCCGCCATGAACATCTCCGAGGGCAGATCGAGCGGCGTGCGCGCGCCCCATGCATCGCCCAACACAAGACGCACCTTCTTCCCCTCAGCCTCCAGCAGCGGCTGTTCCGCGCTTGGAACATGGTCGAAGCTGGGCAGTCCATCTTCAAGCGCCTGCGGCAGCGCAACCCAGATCTGCACCCCCGAAAGTGTCTGGCCGCTCTCGCGCACCGGACCATCTGTCCGCTCTGAATGGGTAATGCCGTGGCCCGCGCTCATCCAGTTGACGGCGCCTGGAGTGATCCACTGATCCGAGCCAAGACTGTCGCGGTGATGCAACCGCCCGGCGAAAAGGTAGGTCACCGTCGCGAGACCGATGTGCGGATGCGGGCGCACGTCGATCCCCTGCCCGCTCAGGAACTCAACCGGCCCGAACTGGTCGAAGAAGATGAATGGACCGACCATCTGACGCTTGGCCGAGGGTAACGCGCGCCGCACCTCGAACCCGCCAAGATCGCGCGCGCGGGGAACGATAACAGTTTCGATCGCATCCACCGAGTCGCCGATCGGTATCCTGGGGTCGAGTAACGGGTTCCAGCTCATCTGCGCCTCCTGCTCCCAAATAGGATAGCGCGGAATGCCCACGCGCCAAATTCGCGACCACGAACAGCAACGGCGCGTGGATGCAGGGAAAGGGATAAGGTGGTGGGTGATGAGAGACTCGAACTCCCGACATCCTCGGTGTAAACGAGGCGCTCTACCAACTGAGCTAATCACCCGGCGCGGCACTTCTAGCCCGCACCGCCACGCCTGCGCAAGCCCCCTGACGAGGTTATCCAGCGCATTCTGAAAGGCCCCAGGAAGCTGCTCGGTGCGCATCCACAGATCGGCGAGCACGTGCTTGAGCCGCCGGCCCTTATCCTCATTGGCCTTCGTCGGACTTACCGCTGACGCGCCCATCATTCCGTCTTTGCGGCACCGCTTTGGCACGGCCAAATAGCCGGCCGCCTGATCGGACGCGCCCATGGTTCGGGCTTTGGCGAAGCCGTCTTTTCAGGTGTCCCGCGGAGCGCTTCGGAAAACGCGCCCAAAGTCTCCTTGGGTTGGCAGAGCGTTTCGTGCATAAATTCAGAAAGTAACCTGCGGTGGAATTTGCATGAACAATGTCTCGCGTAGCATCACGCATAGGCGAACGGAGCACGCTGTTTCCGTCGACGAGGTTGTTGACTATCGCAGCTTTGCTGAACCGCTTCTGCCGGTTGCGGAAGCTTCTGTTACCCAACTCCAGCCAGGGGCCAGCCCCTCGAACCTTGCGATCTTTTCATCCGACAAGGTGTCCGTTCTGGGCTTGACGCATCACGCGGCCTCGGTGGGCGTCGTGATCATCAATCCGGATTGTTATAGCTTCATGTGGTGGGATGGCCCCGAAGAATGCCGGATCAATGGCGAACTGGCGGAGCAGCAGGTTCTCTATGCTCAGGGGCATCAGGACGGCTTCCATGCGGCGGGCGGCATTCGCCGGACAACCGGGATCTCGGTGCGCCGAGATCATCTTGCCTCGACGCTCGCGGCGCTGAAAGGGGTTCACACTGAGGACATCCACCTCGACCGTTCCGCCCTCCGGCTAACGGCAGAGGGCGCGCGCAGATTCCGAAACGATATGGATGCGCTGATGAAATCCGCCATCCTGTCCGAGCAGGCGCTTGGGCCCGATGCGCCGAACGCGAGCATGAGCGACGCGTTCCTGAGCGTGCTGATCGACGCTTACATGAATGCAACGCCCGAAAAAGACCTCTACGCACGCAGCAGGGCACCCGAGCAGATCGTTCGAAAAGCCGAGGAACGCTATTACGAAGCGGAGGGGCGCCCGATCTCCCTTGCTGATCTTTGCGTCGCCGCAGGTGTCAGCCAGTCTGCGCTCTATCGTGCGTTTCATTCGGTATGCGACCTTGCGCCACTTGCCTACTTCCATAAACGGCGGCTGACCGATGCGCGGCGGCTGCTGCTCAAGGCCCCCCTAGATCGGGGGGCGGTCAAGAACGCAGCGCTTTCGGTTGGGCTGACTGAAATGGGGCGGTTTTCCCGCGATTACCGTCAGTTGTTCGTGGAGACGCCCTCGGCCACGTTAAGCAGGGACTGGCACTGAACTACGGGAAAGCTGCACCGAGCTGCAACGGCGAGCATGGATTCCTTCATGGCGGAATTCTGGAAAAATCTGCATACTGACTTTTGCAGACCCCATGGAGGGGAGTGATAGCATCGATACCACTAGGGCACGCAAGTGCTTGAACCAAACGGAGGATCGTATAGCGCAGTCCGGAACAGGGAACCGATGAAGGAGCACACCATGCGACCATGTTGCAGGGTGCAATTGTTGTCCGAAGTTGTGTACCTTTCTTGATCTGCAAATAGCCGCCCGTTCAGCAACACTTCCAAAGCCCGGATCGAACGCTTCCGATTTGACCAATTGGCGAAGGTCGCCTCCTACGGAAAATCGGTCTGGGAATGTGAAGCGACGGGGGTTTACGATGCAAACGAAGAGCCACAACCAGCGAGTAGAGAAATAGATGCAAAATCGTTTTATGAGCACGGCCATCTGCACGGTCACAGCAATTGCCACTATTTGCGCGCCCCAGGCTCAAGCACAGTCCGCAGAGAACGAGCCTAACGCCGTCCTGATCCGTGGCGCCAAGATTTTCACCGGATGCTCTCCGGACCTCATCGAGGGTCAGGACGTGTTCATCGCGGGCAACCTGATCTCGCGCATCGGCGCCGACATTGAGGCACCTGACTTCGCGACGGTCATCGAGGCGGACGGTCGCGTCCTTATGCCCGGCCTGATCGATGCACACTGGCATGGCGTTTTCGCCGAAGCGACGATCCTGAAGCTGTTCACCACCACCGAAGGCTACTGGAACCTGCTCGCCGCCCGGGCCAGCAGCAACGCGCTTCACCGGGGCTTCACCACGCTGCGCGACACCGCAGGCCCGATGTTCGATGTGGCCCGCGCCTTCGACGAAGGGCTTATCGATGGGCCTCGGATTTTCCCGTCGGGGCCGGCATTGTCGCAGACCTCCGGGCACCAGGATTTCCGCCTGACGCGCGAAGTGCCGCAGACGTCCAACAATCTGGACACGCTTGAAACCGGAGACATGTTCTACATCGCCGATGGTGTGGATGAGGTGCTCAAGCGCACGCGTGAGAACCTCATGCAGGGTGCGACCCAGATCAAGCTGATGGCTGGCGGCGGCGTCACCTCGTCCTATGACCCGCTCCATACGGTCCAGTACACGCAGGAAGAGCTCAAGGCCGCGGTTACGGCAGCCGCACATTGGGGCACCTATGTGCTGACCCACGCGATCACCGACGAGGCGGTGAACCACTCGCTGGACGCTGGCGTCAAGAGCATCGAGCACGGCCATACGTCCACGCGCGAAACGCTTCAGCGCATCAAGGATGAAGGGGCATGGCTCAGCATGCAGCCCTTCCTGAACGATGACAGCGCACCTGCCCTGAACGCGTTCCAGCAGGAAAAGTACGATTCCGTCGCCAACGGGACCGAGTTTGTCTACACCACGGGCAGGGAACTGGGCGTCAAATTCGCTTTTGGTACCGACATCCTGTTCGACCCGGAACTCGCCAAGAAGCAAGGCGCGATTCTGGCGAAGCTCGGAAAGTGGTTCACGCCCTATGAGGCGCTGAAAATGGCGACGTGCGACAACGCGGAACTGCTGAAGCTGTCGGGCCCGCTGACGCCCTATCCGCTTGGCCCGCTCGGCGTCGTGGAAGAGGGTGCCTATGCTGACCTTCTGCTGGTCGACGGCAATCCGCTGGAGAACCTGGACCTCGTTAGCGATCCGGTCGCAAACTTCGACCTGATCATGAAGGACGGCGTGATCTACAAGAACGAGATGTGATCGAAAACGGGTGTTCCGGCGCTAGCCGGGCACGCAAGATCCAATCCGGAAACACGAAAGAGGCGGACACATCGAGTTCGCCTCTTTCCATGATTTTTCTCCGCCGCGGGTGACAAAACCAAAGCGGGGCATATGGCCCCTCCCCGCCCGATCCGGTATTTGCCAGATCACTCCATTTTGCCGACATTAAACAAGACCACTCAGGGTGAACCATGCTCCTTAAGCGCATTGTCCGATCTCCGCTTGTGCATTTTTTTGTTCTCGGCGGCCTCGTGTTCGCGCTGTTTGCGGTAATGAACCCGGGCTCCGAAGCATCGGGGCCGCAGCCGGAAAAGATTGTCCTGAGCCCCGAGACCGCCAGCCTGCTCGTTAGCAGAATGGCCGATTCATTGGAGCGCCCCCCCACCTCGGACGATATCAGGTCAGCGATGGAAGCCTGGGCGATCGAGGAGGCACTGGTGCGCGAGGCGCGTGCGCTTGGGTTGGACCATGGCGACGAGGTCATCCGGAACCGGTTGCAGCAAAAGGTGCTTTATCTCGCCGAAGCCCCTGCTGCGGCTCAGGAACCTGACGAGGCCTCGCTTCAAGCCTTCTACGATGCGAACGCGGCGCGTTTCGAAGCCCCTGGGATTGTGAGCTTTCAGCATGTTCTCTTGTCCAGCAAGCTCGCGCGTGAAGAGATCGACGAAGCGCTCGCTCAATTGCGGAATGGCGCTGCGCCGGAATCCTTGGGGGCGGCGCAACTCATCCCACCGATTTTCGAGGAAATTCCGCTCTCTGCCGTGGACCGGGTGTTCGGGGCCGGATTCGCACAGCAGGTCGCGACCCTCCCCCAAGGGCAGTGGACCGGCCCGGTCTCTAGCGGCTTTGGCCCTCATCTGGTTTATCTTTACCAATATGCTCCGGGCGAACTGCCCGAGCTTGAGGCAGTGCGCGACAAGGTCGTGGCCGAATGGCGCGCAGAGCAGGTGCGCGCCGCCCGTGAGGCCTTCGTTGAAACGCTCCTCTCTCGTTACGAGATCGAGATGCCGGATGCGGACACGGTGACCCTGCAATGAGCTTCATCCGCCACGCCCTCCTGCTGCTGATCGTGATCCTTTGCCCGCTCCGGGCGGCCGCGCATGAACTGGACCCAGGCTATCTGGAACTCGCCGCGCTTGGCGAGGATCGCTGGCGCGTGACCTGGCGGACGCCAGACGTAGCCGGGACCCCGATGCCGATCTCCGTCAGCTTGCCGCTGGCCTGCGCACCGCGTGAGGGGCCCGCGCCGAAGTTTGATGGCAAAGGCTGGAGCACGACCTGGGTCGTTGCCTGCGAAGGCGGGCTTGCGGGCGAAACGATCCGGATCGACGGGCTGGAGCGCACCTCAACCGATACGCTGGTGCGCTACGAGATCGAACCGGGCACTGTTGAGGTGCGCCGACTGACCGCCACCGAACCGGCCTTCACCGTTGATGTTGTGCCCGGCGGACTGGGGATATTCACGAGTTACCTGGAGTTTGGCGTCGTCCATATCCTTGAAGGGATCGATCACCTCGTGTTCGTGTTTGCCCTGCTCCTGCTGACGGGCGGGACGCGCAAGCTGTTCTGGGCGGTGACGGCCTTCACGCTTGCCCATAGTATCACCCTTGCCGGATCGACATTCGGCTGGATTGCCCTTCCCTCCGCGCCGGTCGAAGTGGTGATCGCTCTGTCGATCGTATTTCTTGCCTACGAGATTTCCCTACCGTCGCAGCGCCGCGACGCCCTAACGGAGCGGTTTCCCGGCTTTGTCGCCTTTGGGTTCGGCCTGATCCACGGCCTTGGGTTCGCCGGGGCGCTTCGCGAGATCGGCATTCCGCAAGGAGATGTCCCGCTCGCCTTGCTGGCGTTCAATCTCGGCGTCGAAACCGGACAGCTGATCTTCATCGCGACCTTGCTCGTGGCCTGGTTCATGATCCGCCGCATATTCCCTGGCATCCTCGCGCATCTGGGACGCATGACGGCCATCGCGAGCTACGCGATCGGGACGACCTCGGCCTATTGGGTGGTTGATCGACTGTCGGGTTTCTGACCGGCTGCCAGCTTCGAGCGCCTCATTGTCCGCCTCAGATCGGGTCGGACCTCAATCAATGGCGCGGGACGCCGTCCGTGGCGGGTCGCTTCGCGGCTGATCGGGGGCGAGACAGGGCGAGAAGATCTTCCAGGAGATCAATCTCGTCGTCTTGCACGTTCGACCCGGCAACATGCTCTGAAGCGGCGCCCGGTGAAACGTCTGGTCGTCAAGAAAGACGAGGTTTGGTGCGCTGGCCGTTTCATCGATCGACGAAACGGCCAGTTCGATCCTGCAGGTCCGAGACCCGCCTTAGAAGTTGAGCACCTTGTAGCCGACCTGAACCGACCAATCGGCGGGTGCGTCACCCCCGAAAAGAATGCCGGGCTTCACGAAGATCTGGCTGTCACCACCAAAGGCCTTGCCGGTCAGCATACCCGCCGTGACTTGCAGGCTCCCGAAGGTTCTCTCGTTCTCCCAGTCGTGAATGATGGCCGGATCGAAGGTCAGATAGTACTTCGGATTTGCCAGTTTGGGGACGTAGTAGAAATCGACGGTCGTCGTGTTGACGTTGTCGCCGTTGTCATTGCCGCCCTCAAGGCCGAACGTCTGCACCCAGGCCGGAGCGAAGATCGAGCCATCGCTGAGGAACCAGGCGTAGAAGAGAGAGGTTTCCATGACGAACTGGCCGTAGCCACTGCTGTCGCTTTCAGCGGTATCAAGGAACAACTCGACGGTGTAGGCGGCGCCACTCGTGGCACTCAGGTGGAAAACGTCGATGAACGTGACGCTGAGATCGCCGAACTTCAGATCACCGTCCGACAGCAACGAGTTGCGGGAAAACGGCACGGTAAACCTGAACGCCTTGTCGCCGTCGCCGATCGGCTTCAGGTAGAACGCTTCGAGAAGACCGGTGTTCACATCGGAGTTAATCTCGCTGTACTGATACTGAATGCCTGCCTGTGTCGTCAGCAACGTCGGATTGGTGCCATTGTTGACTTCGGCGAGCTCGCGCTGGACGTCGCTGATACCCGCCCCATCTTGCGCGATAGCCGGCGCTGCGGCGATGGACGTCGCCAGAGCAAGCAGAGACGTACATAGACTCTTTCGAAACATTACTTAGTCCTCCAATGGTTCTCTTTATGATCGTTCCATCCGACGGGATGAGATCGAAGTTCGCTGCGGGATCGGCGACCAAACTGACAGTCTTCAGTGGGTCGCCATCGACGAGGATCAGGCCGGTATAGGTGCCTGTTGTCGGCTGACCCAAAAGACCTTGCTGATCGGTATGCCGGGGCCCCGCAAGTTCCAGAAGATCGACATTGTACGATGTCGCCAGCTTCAGCATGTTGCGGGGCTTGAATCAGTTTACCAGCTTTCTCGGAAGCGTGCCCGGCCCCTCGACGGAGGTGGGTTCTGCCCCGAAGGCGATCCTGACACCGGGTAGCTTGGCCAGATGCTGCGGATGCCGTCAACGCAACAAGGGATGTGATGAGACGCCTTGGAAGCAATTCTCAAACTCCGCCGAAATAGCGTGGCGCCCGCGTCCACCCAGAGCGCGAATGCTTTCGCAGCTTCTCAGGCAGTCCGCGCTGACTGCATGCCATTCTCGGGATGGCGTGGGCCAGCAAAGACATTCCCAAGCAGAACACGAATAAAGTCAGCATTTTCATATCTCTCTGACATTTGCGCCGTTCCCGGAGAGTCCGGCAATGTCTCCCAGCAGGGCTATCAAACGCGTACGCTATGATCCTCACAGCCTAAAGGCGTTTTTCGTGAGCATTCCAGATTTTGCTATGCAGATATTCTCAAAGATTAGCCGACCGGTGCATATTCCCATCAATGAGACGCCAAGTGACTGGCGGGCGGCTCCGTGCCGCGAATGGAGGCGTTTCGTTCAAGATCAAGCGGCCGTGTTCCAAATCGTCTGACGACGAACAGAATACGTTTCGCTGGCCCGAGAGGGCACGAATCTGGCTCGATCCACGTTCATCTGGCGGCGCCGTATCGCCCCCCTTGCGAATGATCGCAGGAGACGTGCGAGGCAATTGAAAAGGCTCGGCCTTTCGAGGCCCGTCGATAGCCAGCGCATTGCGCCCGATTTGGCGCCGGCGCGCCGACAACACCCACGATACCCATAAGACCATTAGCCGCGGCAACTGCCTTGCTCCATCGTGGTAGTGACTGGCAATCTTCTCCGAACGACAAGGGGCCTACGCTCGGCTCGGTGAAGCCTCTGCGCGACAAAAATCGAGGATATGCGGTGCACACCCATTCGCACTCCCCACCCTATGCGTCATCACCCGAGGAGCAGGCTCGCCTGCTCGGGACCGACGCTGGCACGGGTCTGGCCCCCGAAGACGCCGCGGAGCGACTGAGCACGCATGGGCCGAACGCCCTGCGCCGCCAGAAGCCAAAGAGCGTGGCCCTGATCCTTCGTCATCAGTTCGCAAGCGTGATCGTCTGGCTCTTGGCCGGAGCCGCCGCAATCTCGTTCCTGTGGCGCGACGTGGCCGAGGGCGTCGCGATCATCATCGTCTTGCTGATCAACGGCATCATCGGCTTTGTCACCGAACTGCGCGCCGCGCGCTCGATGGAAAAGCTGATCCAGTTGAGCCGACTGCACGCGCGGGTCCGTCGCGGGGGCAGAGAGCGCATGATCGACGCCTACGATCTTGTCCCCGGAGATATCGTGGTCCTGGAGCCAGGCGATGTTGTCCCGGCGGACCTGCGCCTTGCCGCGGTCTCGAGCCTTGAGGCGGACGAATCCGTTCTGACGGGTGAATCGCACGCGGTTGCGAAATCCATCGAGGCGGTCGGGTCAGATGCGGTGCTCGGGGATCGCTTCTGCATGGCCTATCAGGGCACGGCGATCACGAAGGGCACCGGCGAAGGGATCGTGATCGCGACGGGCATGGATACCGAGATCGGTCAGATCAGCGAGATGGTCCAGAGCGCCTCGGGCGAGGTCGCGCCGCTCGAACGGCGGCTGGACATGCTCGGGCGCAAGCTGGTCTGGCTGACGGTCTCGCTGGCCCTCCTGACCATTGGCGCGGGCATATTGCGCGGTTTCGATATCGCGACAATGATCCAAATCGGCGTCGCGCTGGCGGTGGCTGCGGTGCCCGAGGGGCTGCCCGTGGTCGCCACCCTCTCGCTTGCGCGCGGCTTGTGGCGCATGAGCGCGCGCAACGCGCTGATCCGGCAGCTTTCCTCGGTCGAGACCCTGGGCGCCACGACCGTCATCCTGACCGACAAGACCGGAACGCTGACCGAAAACCGCATGACGGTGGTAGGCTATCTTCTGGACGGTCTCGACGTGACGCTCGGCACGCAGGACGACACCGGCGCGTTCGAGATCGCCGACGAAAGGCTTGCCTGGGCGCTACGGGTCGGCGCGCTTTGCAATACCGCCGAGGCTGGCGACGGACCGAGTGACGAGCGCGCTGGCGACCCGATGGAACTGGCGCTGATCGCCGCCGCCCGCGATGCGGGTATCGACCGCGCCGACCTGCGGCGACGCTACCCGGAGCTGACCGAACATGCCTTCGATCCGGCGCGCAAGATGATGGCGATGGTTCTGGAAGACGGTCGGCACCATTTGGTTGCGGTAAAGGGTGCTGCGGAAGAGGTCATGGCGCTTTGCACGCGCGTTTTTACCGCCGAGGGGGCGGAGGTCGCGCTTGAGGATGCTGCAAGGCAGGACTGGCAGCGGCGCATTACAGGGGCGGCGCATCAGGGCCTGCGCCTGCTGGCGCTCGCCATGAAGCGCGTACCAGGTGCCGGGGTCGACCCTTACGGCGATCTGACGCTGATCGGCCTCGTATGCCTGCGCGACCCTATTCGCGCGGATGTGTCCGACGCCGTGCGGGCAAGCCGAACCGCAGGCGTGCGGGTCGTCATGGTGACCGGCGACCATGCCGACACCGCCCGCGCGATCGCAAGCGCTGCGGGGCTTGGCGATGGTGCGCTTGAGGTGATCGACGGGAGCGCGTTGCGCGGGATAGATCTGGACACGATGAGCGATGAGATGCGCGCCCGCATCCTGCGCGCCGATGTCTTTGCCCGCCTCGATCCGGCAACCAAGCTGACACTGGTTTCTGTCTATCAACGGGCAGGCCACGTCGTCGCGATGACCGGCGATGGTGTGAACGATGCCCCCGCGCTCAAGAAGGCCGATATCGGCATCGCTATGGGCCTTCGCGGAACCGAGGTGGCCAAGGAAGCCGCGCATATGATCCTGCGCGACGACGCGTTCTCAACCGTTATCGCAGCCATGCGACAGGGCCGCGTGATCTTCCAGAACATCCGCCAGTTCGTCATCTACCTGATGTCGTGCAACGTCAGCGAGGTGCTTGTGGTCGGGCTGGCCGTGGGCGGCGGGCTGCCGGTGCCCTTGCTGCCTTTGCAGATCCTTTATCTCAACCTGGTGACGGACATCTTTCCAGCCTTCGCGCTCGGACTTGGCGCAGGCAACGAACAGGTCATGTCGCAACCACCGCGTGACCCGAAGGAGCCGATCATCGCCCGCCCCCACTGGTGGCAGATTGCCGTTCTGGGCGGCTCCATCACGCTGGCGACGCTGCTTGCCTTTGGCCTTGCGCTCTTTGCTCTCGAGCTCGCGCCGGCACCCTCGGTCACGGTAGCTTTCGTTACCCTTGCGCTGGCTCAGATCTGGAACGTCTTCAATGTGCGCGACCCCAGCACCAACGCGTTGAACAATGCGGTGACACGCAACCCCTATGTCTGGGGCGCGATCGCCCTTTGCCTTGGCCTTGTCGCATTGGCGCTCTGGCAGCCGCTTCTCGCGGAGATCCTCCAGCTTGATCCGCCGGGCAAGGCGGGCTTGGGCCTCGCGGTCGCGATGAGCCTGGTTCCGCTTGTGATCGGTCAGATCTGGATCCGCTGGATGCCCGGGGCACGCCATCGGACGGGACGCGGGGGGCAATGACCCGGGGCGGCGCCACCGAGGAGCCGCCAGCCCGCGGGCCAGACGTCATGACCAGATCCAGGGCACGAGGATCAGCAGCAAGACGACGCATAGCAGCGTCAGCGGTATTCCCGCCCGGATGTAATCGCGAAAACGATAGCGCCCCGCGTCGTAGACCAGCAGGCAGGCCGGTTCGAGCGGTGAGATGAACGAAAGCGACGCGGACAAGGTGACGAGAATGGCAAGCATTCTCGGGTCGAGGTCAAGCCCCTCGGCCGCCGCAACAGCGACAGGGATCACGGTGAGCGCGGCCGCCGCATTCGACATCGGCTGCGTGAGCAGGATGGTAATGAGACTGAATCCCGCCATGGCTGCGGTCGGACCCAGAGGGGCGCCGACCGCCACGATGTAGTCCGCGAGAAAATCTGCGGCGCCGCTTCGTTCCATGGCCGCTCCAAAGCTCGACATGCCGGCAATCAGCACCAGCAGGCGCCACTCGATGAACCGATAGGCCTGACTCATGCTGATGACGCCGGCAAGCACGACAACCAGCACCGCCGAAAGGAAGGCAATCGAGAGCGGGACCAGCCCCAATGCGCCAAGCGTGACCGCCGCGACCATGGCGACCAGCGTCGTGATCCCGTCGCGTCGGGTCAGGGCAACCTTGTCCACCTCGCTCAGGGCGCGCAGATCAGGGTCGCCGTGCAGCGCGGCCAGATCGTCCTCGCTCGCCTGCAACAAGAACAGATCCCCCGCCCGCAGGCGAAGGTTCTCGATCCGCACCGGCACCGTTCTATCGCGCTGATAAACTGCCAGGACAATGCTGCGGTACCGATCAAAGAAACCGATCTGTTTCAGCGTCCGCCCCACCAACCCTGATTGCGGGGTTACCACAGCCTCGAACGTGACCGGCGCCACCGCCTCGCCATGACGGTCCGAGAAGTGGATATCGGGCTCAAGTGCGAAATCCTTCGATTTCCAGAGCTTCAGGAACCCGTCTTTCGACGCGCGCACGATCAGTTCGTCCCCTTCCCGCAGCTTTCTGGAGGGATGAGGTCCGAGGCGCTCGGAGCCTCGCACGATCGCCAGCAGATCTGCGTCGAGCGCCTCAAGATCGACATCATGCAGGGGCTTGCCGATCGCCGCAGACCCTTCGGGCAGACAAAGCGTGGTAAAGAAGTGCCGCGTGTCCTGCGCGGATCGCGTCTCGACCGCGCGATGCTCGGGGAACAGGTAGCTCCCGGGTCCCACGACCCAAAGCAGACCGGCAAGTGCGATCACCCCGCCAACGCCGGCGAACTCAAAGATCGAGAACGGCTCCAGCCCGAGGCGGGCGATCAGGCCACTGCTGGCAAGGTTCGCGGAGGTCCCGATCAGCGTGCACGCCCCGCCCAGCATCGAAGCATAGGCCAGCGGCATCAGAACACGGCTCGGGCTCACCTTTGCCTGACGCGCGGTCTCGACGGCCGCCGGCATCAGGATCGCCGTGGTGTTGGTATTGCTCAGAAAGGCGGAGCTACCCGCACAGACGCCAAGGATCGTCAGGATCGAGAGGCGCTGGTTCTGCCCGGCGACACGATGTGCGAGTTGCCCCAACCCATCCATCACCCCTGCCTTCACCACCGCGCCCGCCAGAACCATGATCGCGGCCAAGACGATGATGACCTCGTCGCCAAACCCTCCGAACGCCTCGGCGGGCGTCAAGATCCCGGTGCCCACCAATGCGACGATCAACAGCAGCGCGACAATATCGACCGAGAGCCACTCGGTCACGAACAAGACCATCGCCACTGCCAGCAGCCCAAGAACGATTGCAATCTCTGGGGTCATGATCCGATCCTCAGCCCTGCACCGCTCTGATGCAGTGTTGCGCGACGTCGTTCAGGGTGGCGGGCTGGTGACGCCCCGATTTGGTCAGCATGATCGGGTCCTTGTTGCCGTGCACGCCCCGTGTGGCCGTTCCTCGTTGTCCTATCTATGCCAAGCCTCCAGCTTTTCGGCTACATCCGCAAGCATCATGAACCCGTGCGGGTTCAGGCGTTCCACCCAAAGCCGAGCATTGAACGCCTTCACGATCCCATGCGGACACTTCGCGAAAGGCGGTGTCCGCCGCCCGCATTCGTTGACCGCGGGCGAGCACCGCCCTCAGCCCATCTCCACCAATCGTTTCAGCAGGTCTGAACGTTTCAGCATGCCGACGAACTGCTCACCGTCGAGCACAGGAAACAGGTGGAACGAATGGGTGAGGAACGCCTCGGCTGCGTCGGTGATATCGGTTGAGACCGGGAGGGTCATGAGGTTGGTGGTCATGAAATCCGCCACCGTGCCCGTCCACTCCTGATAGTAGCTCGCGTTCAGTGTTGGACGAAAGCAGTCCTTCTGGCTCAAGAGGCCCTTCAACGCGCCGCTGTCGTCGATCACCGCAGCCGCTGCGGCATTCTCTTGCACCAGTATCGCGACCGCGCGCCGGATCGGCATATCGGGCTGCAGGACGGGCATGTCCCAAACCACGAGCATGTGCAGGGTTTCGTGCAGGCTCATGTCCGATCCTCCTCTGCGCGGCGATGCGGGCAGCCTTCGCAGGCGACATCCTTGAGACATGCCATCCCGCCGCACGATCCCTTGATCGGCCCGCGCCCGAAGGCCATCCCGAGCGCGAGCCCCCCAACGGCCAGAAGAACGATGCCAAGCGCCAACAGTAGTGCCACGGTCATTCCCTCACATCATTTGGCGGTCGAAGCCGCCGATCGTTTCGACCCGGAGCCCCTCGCCCGTCTCGATCAGGAAAAGCGCTGCGATACCGTTCCGGCGGGCGATTTCCGGTCCGTTCACGCCCGCCGCAACCAGCGCGGTTGCCCATCCGTCCGCAGCCATGGCCGAAGGATCGAGCACCGAAACCGAGGCAGTGGCGCCTTCGGCGGGGCGCGCGGTCCGTGGGTCGATGATATGGCCGTAGCGATTCCCCGCCAAACCGTAGCTTTGCGCGCGCAAGCCCGAAGTCGCCACCGAAAGCCCCGACGGCAGGCGCAGCCCCGCGAAAGCGCCCTCTGAGCTCGGGCGTGGGTCCTCTATCGCAACGCGCCAGTCGCGCCCTTCCGGGTGGGCGCCCGCGCTTTTCAGTTCACCGCCGAGGTCGATCAGGAAATCCGGATGCCCCGACTCCAGAAGATGCGCCGCCATCAGGTCCAGCGCGTAGCCCTTGGCAATACCGCACAGATCCATGGTAAGTCCCGGATCGCGCTTGACCAGAACATCCTCCTCGGCGCTCAGCCCTTCCCAATTCCCGGTGCCCGAGCCCGAGATCCGACCGAAACCCCACCGCGCCACGAGCGGCCCGACCGTCGGATCGAAAGCGCCCGCACTGCTTCGCGCGATATCGAGAGCAGCCCGGGTCACACGCCCCACCCCGGGCGAAACCGCAGCTTCGCCGTGACCGGTATTGAAGCGCGAAATCTCGCTATCCGAGCGCCAGGGCGACATCTGGCGATCAACCTGGACAAGCAGTTGCTCAAGCCCTGCGCGAAGACCATCCCCAAAGGAGCCGCTCGGCAGGGTGACGCGCCAGTGACTGGCAAAAGCACGGCCCTCCAGCGTTTCGACGGGTCTCGCGCCGGTCAGAAGCGCCGGGCCCTGAGCCCGGGCAGTGCCGGTGCAAAGCGCAGCCCCGGCAAGTGCGATCAACTGGCGTCGGGTCGGGCGGATCAGCATGGCTTAACCTCCAAAATCGTCGTTGTGGATCGACTGCGGCTCGACGCCCAGTTTGGCGAGCGTATTCAGAACTGCCGAAATCATCACCGGCGGGCCACAAAGGTAGTATTCGCACTCTTCGGGCGCAGCATGGCGCGACAGGGCCGCCCGGACGGTATCGTGGATAAAGCCGGTCGCCCCCGTCCAGCGATCGCCGGGTGCGGGATCCGAGAGCGCCGGCGTCCATTCGAAACTCGGATGGCTCGCGGCTATGGTCTCGAACTCGTCCACGTAAAACAGATCCGCAGCAGAGCGCGCACCGTAGAAATACCGCATGGGCCGGTTGTGACCCAAGGCGATCTGCTCATGGATCATCGCCCGCAGCGGAGCCATCCCGACGCCACCTCCGATGAAGATCATCTCGCGATCAGAGGGTTCGACATGGAAATCGCCGAAGGGGCCAGAAGCCTCTACCAGATCGCCGGGCTTTCGTGAGAACAGCCAGGAGGAAACGATCCCTGGCGGTATGTCGTGCTCTTGCCCTGCGGGCGGAACGGCAAGCCGGATGTTGAAAACCGCATGACCGGCATCCTCGGGCCGGTTGGCGATGGAATAGGCGCGCGCCACCTTCTCGTTCGAAACCGAGCGCATCTGGGGCCAATCCGCGCGCCGCCAGATCTCGCGAAAGTCAGCCTCCAGGCTGATCTCGCTGAAGTCCAGATCGTAGGGCGGTGCAGTGAGTTGCAGAAACCCACCGGCTCGGAACGCAAAGGGCTGCCCTGCGGGCAATTTCAGGACCAGTTCGCGGATCAGCGGCGCCAACTGACGGTTTGAGACCACCGTGCACATGAAACCACTCGCCCCGAGAAACTCGTCCGGCACGCTCACCGAACACGGGCCGCGCAGCGCCGTCTGACAGGCCAGCCGCACATGCGCCTTGCGCTCCGCCGCCGAGAGGATGCCCTTCTCGGTGGTTTGCGGGGAGCCGGCGCCCTCGCCCTCGACAACTACTCGACAAAGCCCGCAGGTGCCCGATCCTCCGCACGCCGCCGGAATGCCGATCCCCGCGCCGTGCAAGACCCCCAAAAGGCGATCGCCCCTTGCCGCCACGATCCGCTCGGTTCCGTTCACCGTGACCGTCATCGCCTCGGCGGGGATCAACCGACGCCGGGTGGCCTGCAAAGCGAAAGCCAGCATCACGACCAGCACGACGACGATAAACGTTCCCAGAACGATCTCGGTCATGACGCCACCATCTGGGCGAAAGCCGCGAAGCCAAGCGACATCATACCCGCCAGAATGAAGGTGATGCCCAACCCGCGCAGGCCCTGCGGCAGATCGGCATAGCTCAACCGAGCGCGGATCGCGCTCAGCATGACGACCGCGACGGCGAAGCCAAAGCCTGCGCCGACCCCAAAAACGGCGGATTCAGCGAGATCATAATTGCGCTCGACCATGAACAGGCTCCCGCCGAGGATCGCGCATTGCACGGTCAGCAGCGGAAGGAACACGCCGAAAGAGGCGTAGATCACCGGAAAGAACCGGTCGAGCACCATTTCCAGCATCTGAACGGTCGCCGCGATCACCCCGATGAACGCGATCAGCCTCAGATAGGACAGGTCGGTCTGCGGCAGGCCCGCCCAGGCCCAGGCGCCAGGCGCAAGAACCGCCGTGTAGATCAGGTGATTGAGTGGCACCGTCACCCCCATCACCGCGACCATGGCGATGCCCAACCCCAAGGCCGAGCCAGTCTTGCGCGAAAGCGCGATGAAGGTGCACAGCCCAAGGAAGAGGGTCAGCGGCATGTTCTCGACAAAGGCCGCGCGCAGAAAAAGGGCCCACAGCTCGCTCATTGGGACGCCTCCGGGTCATCTGGCGACAGATACTCCCGCGCCTCGGCCTGATCAGGAAATACGCTTCGGATCGCCCAGACCAGCCCACCGAGAAGAAAGAAGGCGGACGGGGCCAGAAGCATCAGGTTCAGCGGCGTAAACCAACCGCCCTGATCGACAGTCGGCAACACCTGCCATCCGAGCAGCGAGCCCGCCCCGAACAGCTCTCGGATGGACCCGATCACTGTCAGCGCGAGCGAATAGCCCAACCCGTTGCCCAAGGCATCGACCATGGATCGCAGCGGCGGGTTGTGGCGCGAAAAGGATTCAGTCCGCCCCAGCACGAGGCAATTGGTGGTAATGAGGCTGACGAAGACCGAAAGCCTCTGGCTGATCTCGAACAGATAGGCTTGCAAGATCTGATCAATCACGATCACCAGCGACGCCACGATGACGATTTGAACGATGAGGCGGATCGAGTCGGGGATATGCCGCCGTATCACGCTGATCAGCCCCGCCGACATCACCAGAACGACCGTCAACGCCCCGGACATCGTCAGAGCGGTCTCCATCGAGGTCGTCACGGCCAGCGCCGAGCAGATACCGAGGATCTGAAGGGTCACCGGGTTCTGACGCAGAAGCGGTGAGAACAAGACGCTGCGCAGGCTCGCGGGTGCTGACATGGCTCAGAACTCTCCGCGCTGAATGGCGTCAATCAGGCGGCCATAACCGTCTGGCCCAAGCCAGAAACGCATGATGTGCGTAATCGCATTCGAGGTGCGCGTGGCGCCGGTGATCCCGTCGACCTCATGGGCGCTGCCCGCACTCCCTTTCGCGACTGCAAAGCGCACCGCGCCGCTGGCATCCGAGACCTGCTTGCCGGGGAACTGGCCAAGCCAAGCGGGTTCTTCGATGCGGCCGCCAAGGCCGGGGGTCTCGGATTGTTCTGTGATCGCGAGACCGGCGACCGTGTTCATATCGGCCCGCAATGCGACGATAGCGTTGATCGGAGCGTTGTAGCCCGCCCCGCTGACCGGCAGCAGTACGAGAGACAGATCACCCGAGGCGTCGCGCAGGAAATAGACCTGCGCATAATTCGGACGCCGCCCAAGCCCGGCAAGATCCTGCGCCGCACTCAGTTCGGTCCAGTGTGCCGGATCGTCGAGCGCCGCTGCAAGCGTCGCCGGCGTCACATCCGCAGCCGCGCCGCGATTCAGATCGACTACCACGGTCGAGAGCACCCCGCCGTCCTGCAAAAGCAGATCGGACATGCCCGGGACGCCCGAAATCAGCGCCTCAAGCCGCGCCGCCTGCTCGGCCGCCCGGTTTGCTGCCTGGATCGGGCGCAGGATCACTGTGGCACCGGTGACCATGAGCGTGCAGACGAGCGCAACCAGAAAGGCCATCGCCAGCGTCTTGGCCCGGCTCTCGTTGGGCAGGGCCAGAAGTCGGCGCCACGCTGTGATCGGGTTCAGATCAACCATGTCGTTTTCTCCTGCGCGCAGCCCATAGCGCGATTGCGGTCTCATCGAGAAGCGGGGCAGCAAGCGAGGCCAGAAGTGCCGCAGCGACGGCGATCTGCGTTGGCGCCGCCCCATGCCAGCCAGTGGCGAACAGAACGATCAGCCCCGCATAAAGCGCACCGTTCAGCCACCCGCCGACCCGGGTAGAGGCGCTCGCGACAGGGTCGGACACCAGCAGCGCCAGCACAATCGCGGCCGCGGGCAAGGCGGCAGCCACCGGCGCACCCGCAATGTACGCCAGCGCCATGACCGACAGCGCGCCCAGGATCAGGCGCGGGGACATGACCCCGAAGATCACCCCCATCGCCAAAGCCGGCAGTGCGGCCCAGGAG
The DNA here is from genome assembly GCF_025154035.1 of Sedimentimonas flavescens. Taxonomy (NCBI): domain Bacteria; kingdom Pseudomonadati; phylum Pseudomonadota; class Alphaproteobacteria; order Rhodobacterales; genus Sedimentimonas; species Sedimentimonas flavescens. Next base: position 35,836 of record NZ_JAOALJ010000002.1, read on the forward strand.
ACGGGCAGCACGAAATCGGGCCAGTGCGCGGCGGGAAAACCAAACCCCAAGAACGCCAGGGTCACGGTTGCGGGGTTCAAGACGTTGCGCCCCCACCCTCCGAAAACCAGCTCGGCCATGACCGAACCAAAACTGATCCCGAGGACAAGCTGAAACAGGCTCAGATCATGCGGCGCAAGCATTGCGACCGCGATGCCCGTCAACGCCCCCGCGAAGGAGGGCTGCTGCGCACGGGCAAGCATGAAGATGATATGCCACCCCCCCGAGACGAACAGCGTAAAGACCAGTCGCCAGAACGCCCCCGCGCCGCCAAACCAGAGCCAGGCCAGCGTCATCGGCATCATTGCCATCAAGAGCATGAGCGCCACCAACTCGCGGTCCCAAAGACCCCGCCTCATGCTGTGCCCTCCTCTTGCGCGATACGGTCGAGCAGCGAACGAAGCTGGTTGGCGAGCCGAGGCCGCGCACCGGTCACATAATCGGCCAGCGCCAGATCCTCTTCGACGAGCGACAGGCCGCCAAGCTGCATGAAGGCCTCGGCATCGCCTGCGGCCAGCGCGCGCACCAGCGCGGCGGCAGGAAGAGCGGCACCGCCCATTGACGCTTCGAGCGCTGCTGTTGGAATGATTGGCGCGTTATGGGCTGCGCGCGCCAGCGCCGCGCCGAACCAGTGCCGCCTCTGGGGCGTCGCCCCGCGCTTCAGCACCGTCACCAGACGATCCCGCGGACCGAGCCAATGCGCCGGACGCCCGTCAAGAACAGAACCGCTCAGCACATCATGGGGCCCGGCTTGAAGATGGGGCTGCGTCAGGCCGCGCAGATCCGCCCCCGGCTGGCATCGCACAAGTCTGGCCCCGCGCAACGCGTCTCCCGTCAAGGCAACCAACCGCGTGGGGTGGAGATAGCCACTTGCCAGCAAGTGCCCCAGATCGGCCACGTCTTCGGCAGCAACGTCCCACACCGGCGCCCCGATCCGCGCCGGGAAATGGCGATGAAGCTGAAAGCCCGCCATCCCCTGGGGGTGGCGCGTACCCGCTTGCAGCCGCGTGACATTGGCAGGGATCGCGCCTTGATGGCGAAATGTATGCGCTTCGCAGAAATAGATCGGTGCGTCGGCAAGGCGTCGAAGTGCTCCAAGCCCTCGCTCCAGATCCTCTTCGCGGCCCGCGACGGCCAGATCTGGCCTCACCGCGCCCGGTCTGCTGTCTGCGGCCATGACGAAAATTGCGGCCGGGCTTTCGTTGGGGCCCGGAGCGCGACCGAAGGGTCGACTGCGAAAGGCCCGCCACAGGCCGCTCTCGTGCAAGAGCACACGCAGGGCGTCCGCCTCCCCCCCAAGCGCATCGGCCGTGCCGAACCGATACCTGTCTCCATCCGGGTCGTGAAACAGAACGAGCTGCGTGAGCCGACGTCCTGGCGCCAGATCAATCCGGGCAACTCGTCCAGCCATCGGGGCTACGATCGCGGCGCCGGGCGCTTGCCGCAACCGCATAAGCGGCTGCCCCTGAGCGACCCGCGCATTCTCCTCCACGAGTAGAGTGACACGCAGATCATCGCCATGCTCCGGCATCAGCGCAGCTTCGTCGGTGAGACAAACGGACGGATCGGCCTGTGCCTCGGACAGACCGAGTTGCGGCAAGATCAGCCCTGCAGAAAAGCGAGATCCGAACATCTCCACTCCGTCTTCAACGTCGCGCGCCAAGTCCGCTCGGGTCCGATCATTGCAGGAATCGTCCAGCCGGGATAGCATGGAAACGCGATTGCAGGCCCCCACATCGACAGAAGGTAACCTGGCATGGCTCTGGAACTTAAAGATTTTTTTAAGATATTCCTTTTTTCTGCGTTCGTCTCGGCCCTGCCTGCCCCTTCCTGGGCACAAGATGCAAACACCATCTCTTCGTCAGAGATCAACGCGATCGCGGAGGAACTCGAGCTCTTCGTGATGCCCAAATCCGGGCCGTTCCAACCCGATCAGATCAAGATCGAAAATCAGGTGGCGATTGGAAACTGGGCCCGGTCCGGTCATTCGGACGCATCGGCGGAAGCTTTCGCCCATTGGAACGACACCGGGAAAATCCCACCCGCATGTTCGGTCTGCCATTCGGGAACCGGCTTTCGCGCCTTCCACGGTCTGGATGGCGCGTCGCCGGGCGTGCCTGCGGATCCGGTTGCGACGGGAAGTGTCGTCGATTGCGCGACTTGCCACAATCCTGGCCTGGCACAGGTCCGCGAGATCCGCTTCCCGAGCGGGATCATGCACCCTGTCGCATCTACCGCAGAAACCTCCTGCATGACCTGCCATCAGGGGCGCGCGTCGGGCGCGCGGATCAGCGACGCAGTCGCCTCGCGCGAGGCGGATCAGCCCAGCGCAGACCTGAGCTTCATCAACCCGCATTATGCCGTCGCCGCCGCGACATGGCTCGGCGGTTATGCGGGCGGCGGCTATCACTACCCCGACCGCAGCTACTCGGGTCGCTTCTTTCACGCCCGCCCCGTCGCGACCTGCGTCTCCTGCCACGAACCGCATAACCTCAAGGTCGCTGAACAGACTTGCCTGACGTGCCATGAGGACGGGACGCCGGAGAACATCCGGCTCTCGCGCCAAAGCTTCGACGGTAGCGGCGATCTGACGAAGGGTATCAAGGCGGACATCCAGGCGAATGCCGCACGCTTGCACACCCTGATCATCGACTATGCCGCCGCTGTGGCCGGAACGCCCATGGTCTATGATGGCCACAAGCACCCCTATTTCTTTGCGGACGCAAATGGCGATGGGCGCGCGGACGAGATGGATGGCAAGAGCATTGCCTACAATGCATGGACCCCGCGCCTGCTCCAGGCGGCCTACAACTGGAAGTTCGTCACCTCTGACGCAGGCGCCTTCGCGCACAATCCGCATTACGCGCTTGAGCTGCTCTACGATTCCACCGAAGACCTCGCCAAAGCGCTCGGTCATGATTTCGCCTCGTGGAACCTCGCGAGGTGAGGCGCACTCAGTTCGCATGGTCTCAGCACCCGCTTGGGGCCACCCCGGTCTGAATGCTGTGAAGTTGTCCCCTACTCCGCTCTGGGACCGGGGCGCGACGTTGACGCCGGACGCACGATGCTGCTGTCCGGCTTAACCACGACAGGTTAGGCGCAGTTCTGTCTGGCCGTCTCTAGATCGCTGCTATTCGGGGGCCGCTGCGGCAGCTAACCGGCTCCAACCGTTCCGATCAATTGAATGCCCTGTCGTGGCGCGAGCGCAGGTTTCGCAGCGCGAACGCGATCAGAAACAGCCCGGTCAGGATCAGCACGATCGTCGGCGCTGGCGCCGCGTCAAGCCAGAAGGACGCATATGTCCCGGAGACTCCCGCGAATACGGCCACCGCCACAGAGACCAGCAGCATGGTGGAAAAACGCCGGGTCAGCAGGAAGGCAACGGCACCCGGAGCGATCAGGTAGGCAACTGACAAGATGATGCCCACCGACGAGAGCATCGACACGATCGTCGCGGAAAGGATCGCCAGCAAGCCGTAATGCATCAAGCCGACGGGCAGTCCGATCATCCGGGCCTGAACCGGGTCAAAGCTATGGGCTAGAAAATCACGCCACTTGATCCCCAGGATCAGGGCAACCCCGCCAGAGATCAGCCCGGCGGTCCAAAGCTCACCCGCGTCCACTCCGAGCATGTTGCCGAACAGTATGTGGTCAAGGTGGATCGAAGCCTCGATCTGCGTGTAGAGAACGATACCCGCGCCGAACATTCCCGAAAAGACGATCCCCATGACGGTATCTTGCTTGATCCGCGAATGATCCGTGATGAAGCCCGTGAAAAGCGCACAAAGAAGCCCCGCAAGAAACGCGCCAATTATCAAGGGTATCCCCGCGATATAGGCCAGCACGACACCGGGCAGAACTGCGTGGCTCGTGGCATCGCCCATCAGCGACCAGCCCTTCAGGACGAGGAAGGCACTCAGCATCGCCGCCGCGGGTGCGATCAGCACCACGATCAGCAGCGCGTTTTGCATGAAGGGAAACTGGAATGGCAGGAGCAGGTCACTCATTGCGCTATGCCCCTCACGGCGGCTTTCGCCCGCGCCCGCGCAGCCAGCAACCCGTGTTTGGGCGCAAAGACCAGCACGGCTGCAAAGAGCGCGGTCTGCAAGCAGACGATCACGCCGCCCGTTGCCCCGTCGAGAAAATAGCTGACATAGGCCCCGAGAGCCGAGGTGATTGATCCGATCGCCACCGACAGCATCAACAACCGCGGGAAGCGGTCAGTCAGCAGGTAGGCGGTGGCTCCGGGGGTAACGACCAGCGCGATCACCAAGAACGCGCCAACGGTCTGCATCGCCGCAACCGTGGATGCCGAGAGCAATGTGAAGAACACCAACCTCAGCGCAGTGACGTTCAGGCCGATCGAGCGGGCATGGGCCTCGTCGAAGAACACCGCCAGAAGATCGCGCCATTTTGCAAGCAGCACGACCAATGACACGCCGCCGATGATCGCTAGCTGCAACGTGTCGCCGGGCGTGATCGCAAGGATATTCCCCATGATGATCGTCTGGATCGACACCGCCATCGGGTTCAGTGACACCATGAAGAGCCCGAGGCCGAAAAACGCGCTGAAGATCAGACCGATCACCACATCCTCTTTCAGGCCGGACCTTTGGCGCAGGAAGAGCATCGACAACGCTGCAAGCCCCCCGGACAGGAAGGCGCCGAGCGCAAAGGGCAGTCCCAGCATGTAGGCCCCGGCCACGCCGGGCACCACGGAATGCGACAGCGCATCACCGATCAATGACCAGCCCTTTAGCATCAGATACGCCGACAGAAAGGCGCAGACCGCCCCAACCAGCGCCGAGACCCAGATCGCGTTAGTCATGTAAGCGTACTGGAATGGCTCCAGCCAAGTCATGAACTGCGCTCCTTCACGGTTCGGGCGCGATCGTCGTAGATCACCAACGGTCGCTCATCGTCAGTGAAGATGTCGAGCTTACGCGGGTCCTCATCCGCGTGCAGCCGCTGCCCCTCCAGCAGGAAGTGCCGCAGCACGCCCCCGAAGGCTTCCTTCAGGTTCTCAGGGGTGAAGACATCCACCGTGCGCCCGTGCGCCAGCACCGTTCCGCGCACCAAGACAACGTGGTCGCAGAACTCGGGGACGGATCCGAGGTTGTGCGTGGCGACCAGCATGACCCGCCCCTCTTCGCGCAGGTCACGCAGCAGGGCGATGATCTGCTCTTCGGTCTTCACGTCTACACCGGTGAACGGCTCATCCAGCAGGATGACCTGCGCATCCTGCGCAAGCGCCCGCGCGAGGAAGACGCGCTTTTTCTGCCCTCCCGACAACTCACCGATCTGACGGCGGCGCAACTCGCTTATGTTAACCCGTGCGAGTGCCGAGGCGACCGCCTCATGATCGACAGGGCGCGGGCGGCGCAGAAAGCCCAAATGACCGTACCGCCCCATCATCACCACGTCCTCGACCAGCACAGGGAAGGTCCAGTCGACCTCCTCGGCCTGCGGGACATAGGCGACGGCCTGACGCTTCATCATCGCGCGAACCGGCTCGCCAAGGATTTCGATCGTGCCCGCCGAGACCGGGACAAACCCCATGAGGGCCTTGAAGAGCGTCGACTTGCCCGCGCCATTCACCCCAACCAACGCCGCGATCGTTCCGCGCGGAATGGCGAAGCTGGCGTCGCGCAGCGCGATATGGCCATTGCGGTAGATAACCGTCACGCCATCGGCGCGGATGCCGTCGCCCGTCATTCCTTCAATCCTCTTACGATCGTTTCGGATGTGACCCGCAAAAGGTCCAGATAGGTCGGCACCGGACCATCGGGTTCAGAAATGCTGTCGACGTAGAGCACGCCGCCATATTCCGCCCCGGTCTCTCGCGCCACTTGCCGCGCCGGTTTGTCCGAAACCGTGCTTTCCGAGAACACCACGGGGATCTCGTGCGCGCGCACCGTGTCGATCACCGCCCTCACCTGCTGCGGCGTCCCCTGCGCATCGGCATTGATCGGCCAGAGGTACGCTTCCTGCAGGCCGAAATCGCGGGCCAGGTAGGAGAACGCCCCTTCGGATGTCACAAGCCAACGACGGTTGGGCGGCAGCGCCCGCGCGGCCTCGCGCAGCGGTCCGATGACCTCCGCGATCTGCAACTTGTAAGACTCGGCATTCGCCGCATAGGTCTCGGCATTGGCCGGGTCCGTCTCGCTGAGTGCATCACGGATATTGTCGATATAGACCTCGGCGGAATCGAGGGCCATCCAGGCATGCGGATTGGGCTTGTCCGCATAATCCCCACCAGAGATCGCTATCGGCACCACACCATCGGAGACTGTCGCGGCGGGAACGTCGCGCAGGTTAGAGAAGAACTGCTCGAACCAGCGTTCAAGGTTCAGCCCGTTCCACAAGATCAGGTCTGCGTCCTGCGCCTTGAGCAGGTCGCGCGGAGTGGGTGAATAGTCGTGAATCTCGGCGCCGGGCCTGGTAATCGAGACGACCTCGGCCGCATCGCCAGCCACATTCTGCGCCATATCCGCAATGACCGTGAAGGTCGTGACCACCTTGAGTTTGTCCTGCGCGCTCGCAGGTCCGGCAAGTGCCGTCAGTGACAGGCTCGCAATCAATCCAAGTACCGCACCTTTGCCGATCATTGCCGTCTCCTACTCCGGTTCGCCCCAAATGCATTTAGGAATGATTTGCAACTGTCAAGAGGAATGCAAATCATTTGCATCTGGCACTTGCATGCCTCCCACAAAATGCGCGAAAAAAAACCATGAACGAGATCGCCCGCCGAACCGAGAAACTCACCAACGCTCTGCGGAAAGCGGGGGTACGCATTACGCGCCAGAGGGCCGCGCTGCTGTCCGTTCTGGCGCAGGCTGAAGACCATCCCGAAGCGGTCGAGCTACAGCGCCGCGCAGAAGAGGTCGTGCCCGGCATCTCCCTTTCGACTGTCTACAGGACACTGACCGAACTGGAATCGCAGGGCGTCATACTGCGCCACCAGTTCGCAGGTGCGCCAGCACGGTTCGAGCACAGCGAGACAACCCACCACGATCATATGATCGACGTGGACACCGGCGAGGTGGTGGAATTTTCCAACGACAGAATTGAACGCCTTCAGGCCGAGATCGCAGAAGCGATGGGTTACGAGATCGTGCACCATCGGCTTGAACTCTATGTGCGCAGGAAAGGCGCGGCACTTACCGCAGAGTGACGCGCCGCGTTGCGAATTAAGGCCAATCTTCTGTGCATCGCCCCGAGTTTCTCAGGCGCCCTCTTTGCCAGTGCCGAGGCTAAGGGGCGATGATTGGCTTGGGGGACTGCGGTGTCTTCAAACGCGATGCGGTGGAGCAGGTGTCCGAACGGGGTCATGTGATCGAAGGCCGGTAACCACCATCCTGCAACACACCCAAGCCCGCATATCCGCGCGCGTGCGGGAGGCGCGGATGAAAGCATCCACGATCTGCGTCAGAGATATACGTCCAAAGCGGTCGCTTCGGGGATACCTGTTCAGATACTCGCGCTGCCTCCGGGTTGACGCCAGACCCAGGCCTCCATGCTTTGCGCGCACCCGACCGGTGATCGCGCAAGGCAGGCACCAACGGGCCGTCAAGTAACAACCAGCTATCTGGAAACGCCTTGAAGTGTCAGCGCTTTTACCGAGCCCCTCACCGGCACCGCCAAGGCTCTATTCGCCCGTAAGGTCCTTGAGCAACCCGACCGTTTCGCCAAGGTCGCCGCGCGACACCACATTGGCGAGGCCAACACGGTTTTCCCGGCCCACACCATCACCCGATGGATCGCTGGCATGCTTCCCTTGATCGAAGCCGTCAGCGATACTCTCGCGGGTGAGATCTCCTAGTGATGTGCCGTCATCAAGGCCACGCGGGTCTTGAGCGTAGACAGCGGTGGTCATCGCCGCAACGATGCCGCCAATAAGCAAGATACGCATTCCAAATCCTCCCCCATACCAAACTTAATGCCGCACAGGTCACCATAGATCTCGGGCAAAATCAGCGTTCCATGCTCCACCTACAATGGCCCGCTTCGGATGCCTGCCAGCCAGGCTCTCAAACAGAAGCGCCAACGGTCCGAGCCTCCCCTTGGGTTGACCCCGGGGGCGACGCAGCCAAGGGTGCGGCGACGGATGAGCCACGCTCTGTGGTCGATCCCCCGACCCCGAACGCGCGCGTTTCTCGGCGATGCGCAACCGCTTTGGGGTCGAGGCCACGCGCTATGAGACCATTCCGCGCCAACCAAACCACGTCGGCCGCGACCTGCGTCGGGTAGCGTCCGGAATGTCAGCCGAGCGAGCGACGCCACCGTTCAAACTCGCTGACCGAAGGTCTGCTGGATGGCTCGGCGGCAGAGATGTCGGCCAACGAGCCATTCGATCCTGAACCGCGCTTTCCAAACAGCGCTGTCAGCCTGTCAGCCTTCGCCGCGCGAGTACGCTGTGGACTGCGATAGCAACAGCGTAACAGCTGATGATAATCGCCATCACCAATGCGGTGCCACCCATCGCCAGCGCGGCCAAAAGCACTGGTGTTCCAGCAATGTTGCCCAGATTCCCCATCTGCGCCATCACACCGTTCGCCATAGCCTGATCGCCCGGCGTGACGTTGAGTTGCGGGATGGCGGCGAAGCTTGCCCCCTGCACCAGCCCTAGGGATCCGATGAGGGCGATACAAAGGGCCGGCGAGACCGGCAAGGCGATCAACAGCATCGCGACCAGCCCTCCGACAGCGAAGCCGATCTGAACGACGGTGACGGCGGGAAGGAAGCGCAGAAGGCCGACACCGAGCGTCATACTGATGGCAATTGAAGCCAACGGCATCGCACCAGCCACGAAAGCACGATCTGCCGCAGCAACACTTTGGGGTAGTACGGTCAGCAACGCGACAAATGTGAAGGTGTAGAACAGCCATCCGAAAGCAGGCGCGCTTATGCGAGGCGAAGCGTAGGCCGTCCAGTGCCTGTCAAGAATGTCACGCGCGCCTTTGGTCGCTCCGCCTGTGCCGCGCGCCTCCGAGGTCGCGCCATTATCACGCGGCAACAGCCAGAGCAGCAAAAGCCCGACCAGCGCTGTGATCACCCCGTGCGCGACAAACAAGCTACCCAGACCGTAGACCTGCACTAGTGGCAGCCCAATCCACGCGACCAGAGCAAAGGCGACGCCAAAGAAAGTACCCCATAGAGTCATGGCCCCGCCCCTCCAGGCAGGTGGCGCAAGCGTGCCGATCAATGTAGGGGCAGCGACCACAAGGCCGAGATGCGAGGCCCCCTCAAGCACGCGGGTCACGAGCAGAAGCGGCAATGGCGGCAGGGTGGCCTGGAACATTGACAGGAGCGCGCCCAGAGCCAGAGATGCGAGTAGCACTCTTCTTGCGCCGATCCGCGCCACCAGCAGACCCACGATCATTCCGAGGGCAATGCCAAGCAGGCTTATGGAAGACAAGGCGAGCCCAAGCAAAGAGTTGGAAGACGGGTAGGCTTGGCGAAGCTCGACAAAAGGCACCGCGATCTTCGCAAACTGCGCGGCCGCACAAAGCCCTGCTGCCCATAGCGCGACAATTAGAACCGCTGTTCGTGGGTTCAGGGCCACGGGCGTACTGGCATCCGGAGATGAACGAGCGGAGTGCGTTGATCGGCGCAAAGCGGGAATCTCTTAAGAAACGGAAAGAGGATATGTCCAGCACCCTAGCGTACGCATGCGCGCGCGGCCATCGCTACAAATGACGGCCGTTCGCCCCTTGCGCGGCCTAGGGCCGCGCGCAACCCGAAGCGGGCCACCCAAGCTCGACGTTTCACTAAGAGGTGCTGTCAGGCGAATGCAAACCCGTCTCGGTGCTCCAGCCTTGGCTATGTGTCAGGCGGCAAGAAGGCCGCGCCACTCAATAAGAGCTGCAGTACGGTTAGCCCTGAACAGGGATGGACTTGAGAGACCGCGGTCCTGGTTGGCGTGGTTGGAGGCGGAGGCGCGAACCGCTGCTAATTCCTGTAGCCTCCGACCCGCCGAAAACGGAGCATCGCCGTGAACAACCCCGATAGAATCTTCCCCAGACACCGCCGCTCCCCAAAAGGCGGCGTTCCTTTTCGGAAGTCATAGGTATGACCGAAAGCAGCGTGCAGGCGGCATCTGAAGCCGTCAGAGCGACATCAAGTAGGGGAACAATAGAGAGGGCAGAACCCAAACCCATCAAGCTATTCACTTAGCATCTATAACTTAGACGGGACCTATGGCGGGCCGAAGCGACGAAACTGAGAAGGACACCTACGCCCTAGCCCTACACACTGATTGATTTGTGCATTCCGTAACCTGTCGATGTCATGACAGTTTGAAGGCACGGGGGATCTAAAGGTTTTCCGGGGCATTTCGTTGGCGCGCGACGTGGGCAAACTTCTGGGCCGTCGAGAATGTGAACAAGACCAGTATCTTCCGAGCGAAGATGTATGCTGGAGCGTGATCAGAACTACTGCGGCAACGCGCACCAGTTGATGATTTCGGAGACAAGATCATCCAGTTCTTTTGGCTCCGGAGCACGGCGCAGGGCGCATCCGACATAGCAGTCATAGATGATATTGGCTCGCGTTGCGGCCACCACGGGGCTGTACCCCATGTCACCGAGCAGCGCCGTGACGTAAGCTACGCGCCGCCGGTCGATCCCCTCCACAGCAGCGCGTGGCAGGGGGTCGTTTTCCGCCCAGATGCGCATCCTCCGTTCGATACGCTCCACCCTGCCGAACGACAGATACAGCAGTTTCTCTAGGGCCGTCCTGGGGTCGCCCGGCATTTCCACCGCAAGAATGACTCGGTCCGTCGCCTGTTCCTTCCAGCGGTCGATCACCGCGGCATGGAAATCGGTCACATTGGAAAAATGGTGATAAAAACTGCCCCGCGTCACCCCCTGCGCCTTTGACAGAAGATCGGCTTTAAGTGCCTCGTGACCATGCGACGACAGCGCCTTAAGCCCAATTTCCACCCATTTCTCCGCCGTCAGACCAGATGATCGCCCCATACGCGCCCCCCGAACATACACTACTGTCTTTACCTTGCGCTGGAAATACCTTACAAAACATTCACTACTGTATGTTTGGATTTGCACATGCCTTTCGATCTTGCCGCCCTGTTCATTTGTACCGGCTTGACGCCTGTCGTGCTATTTCACCTCTACTGGGCGTCCGGCGGGCGCAAGGGGGCGGATCTGGTAATTCCGACACGCCCGAAAGACGGCACTAAACTGTTTGAGCCAAAACCTTTGGCGACCCTTTCCGTCGCCGCATTTCTGGTCGCGATGGGGCTACTGGCGGCGAGCAAATGGTTTGGCCAGCCGCTGGTGGTGTCCGCACAGGTCCTCTCGTGGTTACAGATGGGAGCCGGAGTGATCTTTAGCGCCCGCGCACTGGGCGACTTTCACCACATCGGCTTTTCGAAGCGGGTGCGCGGCACCCCGTTCGCCTGGTGGGACGATCGCCTATTCTCTCCATTCGTGCTGATGATCGGCATCGCCTTTTTCATTTTGGCATGGGAATAGCGCCTCATGGTCGTCCCCTTTGCTCTCTGGCGCAAAACCGATCTCGACTGTGCCGCAGCTCTGGCCGGTTTCCCCTTCCACTACGGCGATACACTTTCGATCCGATTGTCTTCGGAGGACACACGCACTCTTGCCGAGTTGATGGCAGCCCGGGGTACGGGCGATCTTGAGATGCATCTTGCGCGATTGCGTGATTTCGTCGTCAGGCCCTTCGGGTTGAAGCCGATCGGTTCGGTGGCCATGGCCCCTTTCGACCAGAGGCAGATGGTTTCCGGTCATGCTGTCTTCGGCGTGGATGACAAACATGTCGACTTTCGCCTGATCTACAGTCTCGAAGACGGCCCTGCGGGCCGGACCCTCCACGCAACATCACTGGTACAGATTCGGCATCCTCTGGGAGCTGTGTATCTCGCAACCATCCTACCGGGGCACTTCTTGATTGTCCGGCGGCAACTGCGCCGCATCGCGCGGGCTTTCCTGCATGAACCTCTCTCACAATAAGGGCGACAAAGAATGACTGACATCACATCCCGCATTTTGGCCTTGGCGCCGGGGCTGCAACTTGTTTCGCTGGCCACGGTCACGGATCAGGGGGAGGCCTGGGTCCGGTTCGTCGCAGGCCGGATGTTTCCCGATCTTTCGATATGGTTCAGCACCCACCTGAGTTCGCGCAAGATTGGCCAGATCAGGGCCAATCCCTCCGTACATGCCACGTTGGGCGCATCCGACTTTAGCGCGACTGAATGGTTGCAAGTACAGGGGAATGCACTCATTTCTACTGATCAGCAGGACCGCGACAAATTCTGGTTCGATGGGTTGCGTGCTTATATCTCAGGTGTGAACGACCCCGACTATGCCGTGGTCAAGATCATTCCCCGGCGCATTGAAATCGGCTCCATGACACAGGCTCCAGTCGTCTGGTCGGCCGAATAAGGCTCGGACATGAGCGCGGATGGCCGCTATCGAACACCAGCGCCGTACTCCAAAATCTATTAGACCTTGCTCACGACTTGGATAAATCAGTTCCGAAGAGTTGGACCACTATGCGTCCCTTTTGGGAAGCCAAGGCCAATCGAAATCTTAGTCGTGCGTGATTGGCGGAGGAGGTGGGATTCGAACCCACGGAGGGCTTTCACCCTCGTCGGTTTTCAAGACCGGTGCATTAAACCACTCTGCCACTCCTCCGACGCCCTTCGCGTAACGCCCTTCACGCGATTCTGAAAGACCCGGGCTTACCGTTTTCCGCTTGCGGTCGGTTGGGCCGCTTTTCATGCCCGCGCGGACGGGGTAAAGTCCGCTCCAGTTCAGGGACGCGCATGATGCGCGGCGCGAGGCGGCCACGAGAGCCGGGGCAGGGCTCTGACGGGCCGGAGATGAGACGCGGCAACAGCCGCGCAGGAAGGGGCATGATGCGCAAGGGATCGTTGTCGCGATACGTTCTGATGCTGGGAACGGCTGTGGCGTTGGCGGGGTGCCAGATGGGCACGGGCGCCGACCCCGAGGAGGCGCCCGCCGATGGCACGCCCCCCGAAGCCGCCGCCGTCCGAACGGTCGAGCGTGACGTCGAAGCGCCCAAGGTTTTCTCGGTCGAGGATCAGGGGCTGTGGGACGGACGCCCCTCGCTTGGGGGCGTTTGGGTTGCCCATGCCTCGGTGAAAGATCCCGAGCGCGTCGTGGTGCGCAACCTTTCCAACGGCAAATCGGTGAACTCCGCGTTGTTCCGGCGCGAGCGTGAGAATCCCGGCCCCAAGATCCAGGTCTCGTCTGATGCGGCGGCGGCACTCGGAATGCTGGCCGGGGCGCCTGCAAAGCTTTCCGTTGTGGCCCTGCGTCGCGAGGAGGTACCGGTTGAGCCTGCACCAACGGCCACCGCCACGCCCTCGGCCAAACCGGCGGCCGATGTGAAACCCGTGCCCAAGCCCGCCGCCGCGATCACCGCCACGGCCGCCGGGGCCATCGCGAAGGCCGAGGCAGACCCGAAAGCCAAGCCTGCCGAACCCGCGAAGGCGGCGACCCCGCCGAAACCGGCAGCACCCGCCAAGGCGACAACCGCAAAACCCGAGGCCGCAGCGACCGCTCAAGCCAAACCCGCGACCCCCGCTCCCGCCGCACCCGCAGGCAAGCTGCTGGTTCAGATCGGCACCTACAGCAGCGAAGCCAATGCGCAGCGCGCGGCAGGAGATCTGCTCAAGAAGGGCGTGAAAGACGTCGTCATCCGCAAGGAAGTCGGCGCGATCAAGACCGTATGGCGGGTCGTCGTCGGCCCGGTCGCCACGTCGGCCGAACGCGACAAGCTGCTGGCCCAGCTCAAGGGCTTCGGTTTCACCGACGCCTACGCCGTCTCGAAATAAGGAATACCAGCCCGATGCAACTGACCCGTCTTTTCACCGTCATCTGCCTTGCACTTCTGGCAGCCCTGCCCGCCCGCGCCTTCGAGACCCGCGCAACGGCCGCATGGGTCTATGACGTGACGACCAACACGGTGCTGCTTGAGAAGAACGCAGATATCCCGCTGCCACCGGCGTCGATGTCCAAGCTGATGACCGTGAACATGCTGTTCGAGGCCCTGCGCGACGGACGCGTGGCACTGGATACGAGCTTTGCCGTCTCGACCCGCGCCAAGCAGATGGGCGGCTCGACCATGTTCCTCAATGAGATGGACCGCCCGACGGTGGCCGAACTTCTGAAGGGCATCGTCATCAACTCGGGCAACGACGCTTGCGTGGTGGTGGCCGAGGGGTTGGCTGGTTCGGAAGACGCTTTCGCGCGCCAGATGGGCGAGCGTGCGCGCCAGTTGGGCATGAACAACTCGATGTTCGCCAATGCCTCGGGCTGGCCGCATCCGGGGCAGCGCATGTCGATGCGCGATCTGGGCGTTCTGTCCGTGCGGCTGATCTCGGAGTTTCCCGACTATTACCCACTGTTCTCGGAAACCTCCTATAACTACAAGGACCGCTCGCCTGCCAATGCCAACAACCGCAACCCGCTGCTCAAGATCGCGGCGGCGGACTGGCACGCGGACGGTCTCAAGACCGGGCACACCGAGGAGTCGGGCTATGGCCTTGCCGGCTCGGCCGTGATGGGTGATCGCCGCATCGTCTTCGTGATCACCGGCCTGACCTCGGAAACCGAGCGCGCCCAGGAGGCAGAGGCGATCGCCAACTGGGCGTTCCGCCAGTTCGTACTGAAAACACTGGCCAACAAGGGCAGCCGTCTGGCCGAAGCGCCCGTCTGGCTTGGCGCCGCCGACAAGGTCGGGCTGACCCCGGCCGAGGACCTGTCGCTGCTGATCCCCGCCGCCGCGCAGGACGCCATCAAGGCCGAGGCGGTCTTTACCGGCCCCGTCGCCGCGCCGATCGCGACGGGCGACCAGCTGGGCGAGCTGGTGCTGACGATCCCCGGCCTGAACGAGCCCAAGCGCGTGGCACTGGTCGCGGCCGAGGACGTGGCCGCGGGCGGATTCATGGTGCGCGTCAAGGCTGCGTTTGCGCGCCTCACCGCCAAGGCCATGCAGGCTGCGAACAGCTGAGGGCAGATGTTCATCACCTTCGAGGGCATCGACGGATCGGGAAAATCCACGCAGGCGCGCCTGCTGGCCGAAGCCCTGCGCGCCGATGGCTTCGATGTGGTGCTGACGCGTGAGCCGGGCGGATCGCCCGGCGCCGAGGAAATCCGCCGCCTCGTTCTGGAAGGCGACCCCGACCGCTGGTCCCCTGAGACCGAGATCCTTCTGTTCACCGCCGCCCGCCGCGACCATCTGGAGCGCACCATCGCCCCCGCACTGGCCGCCGGGCGCATCGTGATCTGCGACCGTTTCGCAGATTCGACCCGCATGTATCAGGGCCTCTCGCGCGGCGATCTGCGCGGGCTGGTGGATCAGCTGCACAGCCTGATGATCGGGCGCGAGCCCGACCTGACCTTCCTTGTGGATATCGACCCTGCCGTGGGCCTTGCGCGTGCCAAGGGCCGTCAGGGCACCGAGGAGCGGTTCGAAGACATGGGCCTTGCCATGCAGGAACGGATGCGCGCAGGCTTCCTGGCGCTGGCGCACGAGTTTGCCGAACGCTTCCGGCTGGTCAACGGCGCCCGCCCGACCGAGGAGGTCGCAGCCGAGATCCTCTCGCTCACCCGGGCGGCGCTGGCATGAGCAGCAAGACCGCCGACATCCCCGATCCGACGCAGGTCGAAGGTGCGATCCACCCGCGCGACACGCTGCACCTGATGGGACAAACGCGCGCCGAGGCCGATTTCCTCGACGCCTTCACCTCGGGGCGGATGCACCACGGCTGGATGCTGACCGGCCCGCGCGGCGTCGGTAAGGCGACGCTGGCGTGGCGCATCGCGCGCTTCCTGCTGACGCAGCCCACCGATGATGGCGGCGGCCTTTTCGGCGCACCCCCACCGCCCACCAACCTCGAAACCGACCCCGAGCACCCTGTCTGTCGCCGCATCCACGCGAGCTCGGAACCCGGTGTATTCCTGCTCAAACGCGGGCTGAACGCAACCGAAACGGCCCTGTCGCAGGACATCCGCGTCGATGAGGTGCGCAAGCTCAAAAGCTTCCTGCACCTGTCGGCAGCCGAGGGCGGGCGGCGCGTTGTCATCGTGGACAGCGCCGACGAGATGAACACGCAGGCCGCCAACGCGCTGCTCAAGCTGCTCGAAGAACCGCCGCCGCGCGTGACCTTCCTTCTGATCTCGCACCAGCCCGCGGGGCTTCTGCCGACGATCCGCTCGCGCTGCCGCGAGTTGAGGCTGGCTACGCTTGCACCTGAAGATATGGCCGCCGCCCTCGCCGCAGCAGGTGAGGCGGTCGAGGCCGACACCGCCGCCCTTGCCGCGCTTTCGGGCGGATCGGTGGGCGAGGCGATCCGGCTTTTGAACCTCGACGGCCTTGCGACCTACGAAAAGCTCGTGGCGCTGTTCGGCACCCTGCCCCGGCTTGACCGGGTGCGCGCGCTCGCGCTGGCCGACAGTATCACCGGCAAGCAGAACGAGCCGCGCTATGACCTGATGCTGGGGCTGATCGAGCTGTTCCTGGCCCGTCTTGCCCGCGCGGGCGTGGCCGGACCTCCACCCCTGGAGGGCGCGGCAGGCGAGGCGCAGGTGATCGCCCGCCTCAGCCCCGATGGCTACGCGGCGATGAAATGGGCGGCATTGCACCAGACCCTTGGCGCCCGCGCGCGCCATGGCAAGGGGGTCAACCTTGACCCTGCGGCGCTGGTCATGGATATGGTTCTTGAAATCACGGCGGCCTCCGCCTGAGCCGCCCAAAAAGGACCTGCCCGTGGCCGAGACCGAAACCCATCCGCCCGAAATCGTCGACAGCCACTGCCACCTCGATTTCCCTGATTTCGCCGAGGAACTGCCCGAGGTCATCGCCCGCGCCCGCGCGGCAGGTGTAACGCGCATGGTCACAATCTGTACGCGCCTGCGCAATGAACCCTCGGTTCGTGCCATCGCCGAGGCGCATGATGGCATCTATTACGCCGCAGGCACCCATCCGATGAGCGCGGCGGAAGAGCCCCTGGCCTCCGTCCAGGACCTCGTGGCTCTCGCCCGCCACCCCAAATTCGTGGGCATCGGCGAGACGGGCCTCGATTACCACTACACCGCCGACAGCGCCGAGGTGCAGAAGACCTCGCTACGCATCCATATCGAGGCTGCGCAGGAAACCGGCCTGCCGCTGATCATCCACGCCCGTGCCGCCGACGCTGATATGGAGGCGATTCTGGCCGAGGGGCTGAAATCGCGCCCCTATAGCTGCGTGATGCATTGCTACTCCTCGGGGCCGCGGCTGGCGCAGGCCTCGCTTGAGATGGGCTTTTACCTGTCGATGTCGGGCATCGCGACCTTCCCGAAATCGACCGAGGTGCGTGAGATCTTCGCCGCCGCCCCCCTCGACCGCATCCTCGTCGAGACTGACGCCCCCTACCTTGCCCCCCCGCCCCATCGCGGCCGCCGCAACGAGCCCGCCTATACCGCTCTGACGGCGAAAATCGGTGCGGATCTCTACGGCGTCAGCTATGCAGAATTCGCCGCCGCCACGTCGGCCAATTTCGACCGCCTGTTCTGGAAGGCCAAACGATGACCCGGATGCGTTTCACGATCCTCGGCTGCGGCTCGTCCGGCGGGGTGCCCCGCATCGGCGGGCACTGGGGCGAGTGCAACCCGGACAACCCGAGAAACCGCCGCACCCGCTGCTCGATGCTGGTCGAGCGCGTCTCGCCCCATGGCACGACCCGCGTGCTGATCGACACCTCGCCCGATCTGCGCGAGCAACTGCTGCGCGCAGGCGTGGGTGAGCTGGACGCCGTCGTCTACACCCACAGCCACGCAGACCATGTCCACGGGCTGGACGATCTGCGCCAGATCACCTTCAACATGCGCCGCCGCCTGCCGGTCTGGGCCGATAGCGACACGCAAGAGGCCCTTCTGAACCGCTTCGGCTACGCCTTCGTGCAGCCGCCGGATTCGAACTACCCGCCGATCTGCGACCTGCGCGCGATCCACGGCACCTTCGAGATCACCGGCGCCGGCGGCCCGATCGAGCTGCACCCCTTCCACGTCGAGCACGGCAATATCGACGCGCTCGGCTTCCGCATCGGCGACGTGGCCTACCTGCCTGACGTCAGCACCATCCCCGAGGAAGCCTGGTCGCATCTGAACGGCCTTGAGTGCTGGATCCTCGACGCGCTGCGCCGCACGCCGCATCCGACCCATGCGCATCTTGCCCGCGCGCTGGAATGGATCGAGCGTGTCAAACCGGCATCGGCGGTGCTGACCAACATGCATATCGACCTCGACTATGACGATGTCGCAGCTGAGACACCCGAACACATCCGCCCCGCCTTTGATGGGCTGGTGTTGGAGTTCGCCGCGCAATGAGCGCGCTGATCGACGTCATCCTGCCCGTCTTTCTCGTGCTCGGCTTCGGCTACGTCGTCTCGTGGCGCGGCCTCTTTTCCGACGCAGCGGTCGACGGGCTGATGCGCTTTGCGCAGAACTTTGCAGTGCCGGTGCTGCTCGCGCGCTCCATCGCCATGCTCGACCTGAGCACGAGCTATGACGCAGGGCTGATGATCTCGTTTTACGCCGGCGCGCTGACCTCATTTGCCATCGGGATCGCGGCGGCGCGGGTGATCTTCCGCCGCACCGGTCCGGATGCGGTCGCAATCGGCTTTTGCTGCCTTTTCTCGAACTCGCTCCTGCTCGGCATCCCGATCACCGAGCGCGCCTACGGCCCCGACGCGCTGGCGGGCAACTTCGCCATCATCTCAATCCACTCGCCCCTGCTGTACACCATTGGCATCGTCGCGATGGAGGCCGTGCGCTCCGCAGGAACGGGCGCGGGGCTGAGCCGCGTGGGCTTCAATGCACTGATGGGTGTGCTGCGCACCCCGCTCGTGATCGGCATCCTGTGCGGTTTCGCGATTCAGATCCTGCGGAAAACGACGGGGCAAGACCTTCCGGGGCCTGTCTGGGCGGCGATGAACATGATGGCCAACGCTGCCCTGCCCGCCGCCCTCTTCGGCCTTGGCGGCGTGCTGTTCCGTTATCGCCCCGAGGGCGATGGGCGCGCGATAGTCATGGTCTCAGCGCTCTCGCTGATCGTGCATCCGGGCATCGCCTATCTGCTTGGGCATTGGGTCTTTGCGCTCGATACGGCGGCGCTGCGCTCAGCGGTGATAACAGCGGCGATGGCCCCGGGAGTGAACGCCTATCTCTTCGCCAATATGTATGGCGCCGCGCGACGGGTCGCGGCCTCCTCGGTCCTGGTTGCAACGGCAGCTTCGATCCTGACGATCTGGGCCTGGCTCGCGATTCTTCCTTAAACGTTGGGGGCGCTGCCCCCTCGGGCCTGGCGGCCCTCACCCCCGGGATATTTGGACAAAGACGAACACAGGCACCGTTCCCCTTTCGGCTTTGCGCAAATATCCCGGGGGGGTGAATTTGCGAATAGCAAAGAGGGGGGCAGAGCCCCCCTTTTCGCATCGTTTGTCTCTGGTTGACTGCAGCTTACTGCGGGCTGACCCCGCGAAGCCGCTCCGAGCGCCGGCGCAGAAGCTCGACCGTCGTCAGCAACAGGATCGAGATCATCACCAGGATCGTCGCCACGGCGAGGATCGCGGGCGAGATCTGCTCACGGATGCCGTTCCACATCTGGCGCGGAATCGTCTGCTGGGTGTGGTCGGCGATGAAGAGAACAGCGACCACCTCGTCGAACGAGGTCACAAAGGCGAATAGCGCGCCCGACACCACACCCGGCATGATCAGCGGCATCACCACCTTGAAGAAAGCCGTGCGCGGGTTTGCCCCAAGGCTTGCGGCCGCACGCACCAGCGACTGGTCAAAGCCCGAGAGCGTGGCCGTTACCGTGATGATGACGAAGGGGATGCCAAGTGCCGCGTGCGCCAGGATGATCCCCAGGTACGAACCCGCTAGACGCGTCCATTCAAAATGGAAGCCCCCCTCAAAGCTCGGCACCGGCAGCTTCATCCAGGAGTAGAAGAAGAACATGCCCGTCGCCGAGATGATGATCGGCACGATCATCGGCGAGATAAGGACGGCCGTGATCTGCTTGCGGTAGGGCATCTCGGGCCGGGTCAGGCCCAGGGCGGCGATCGTGCCAAGCGCCGTCGACAGGATCGTCGCGAAGAAGCCGATGATGATCGAGTTCTTGGTCACCTGCATCCAGGTCGCGTTACCCCAGAAGTCCGACCAGAACGAGGCGCCGCGCTCGGCCTCGGGGTTCTGCATCCCGAAGGTCAGCAGGCTGTCATACCAGCGCATCGAGTACCCCTCGGGGTCGAGCGTCAGCATCTTCTCGGTGAAGGTGAAGTAGGGCTCGGCGTTGAAGCTGAGCGGGATCACGATCACGATCGGGGCGATCAGGAACAGGAAAATCAGTCCGCAGATCACCAGGTAGCTATAATGCCAGGCTTTCTCGAGCGGGCTTGCGTAGGTGGGAAGCGCCATATCTCTCTCCTCAGCCGAGCTTCATCTTGTCGATGCCAACCAGGCGATCGTAGATCCAGAAGAAGATCAGAACGATGGCCAGAAGCATTGCTGCCAGCGCCGCGGCGAGCGACCAGTTCAGCGACTTCTGCATGTGGAAGGCAATCATGTTGGAAATCATCTGCCCGTCGGCGCCACCGACAAGGGCGGGGGTGATGTAGTAGCCCATCGCGAGGATGAAGACCAACAGCCCCCCTGCGCCGATCCCCGGCAGGGTCTGAGGCAGATACACCCGACGGAACGCAGTCCACGAGGTTGCCCCGAGCGAGCGAGCGGCGCGCACATAGCTGGGCGGGATCGTTTTCATCACCGAGTAAAGCGGCAAGACCGTGAAAGGCAGCAGGATATGCGTCATCGCGACGATCGTGCCGGTCTGGTTATACATCATCTGTATTCGCCCGTTCTCGTCGATCAAGCCCGCCCAGACCAGCATGTCGTTCAGCACGCCCTGGCTTTGCAGCAGCACCATCCACGAGGTTGTGCGCACCAGCAGCGAGGTCCAGAACGGCAGCAGCACCAGGATCATCAGGAGCATCGCCTTGCGCATCGGCAGCACCGCCAGAAGATGCGCGATCGGGAAGCCGAGCAGCAGGCAAAGCGCGGTGATCTCGATCGACATCGAAAGCGTGCGCCAGAACAGCGTCTTGTAGATCGCCTGCCCTTCCGCCACCGGCACGATCGAGCCGCTCGAGTCGCGCGTCAGATCAAGAGCAGCAAGGTAGAAGTCGAAGGTGAAGGGCGATGAGGCCGAGCGCATGGCGCGCCAGATATTCGGATCATCCCACTTCTTCTCCTCGGCCAGAACCGCCTCCTTGAAGGGGGGCTCGAACTTGTCGGCCTTGCGCGCGGTCGAAGTGAACATCGAGCGCGTGCCCGAGACGTCGTAGTTGATACGCGTCCCTGCCGCGCCCGCGGTCTTGTCCTTCTTCATCAGCGCGAGGTCGGCGGCGAGCGCGGCATAGGCGCTTTCGTCAATCGCCGAGCCTTCGGGGTTGGCGTCGAACCATTCGGCCAGGTTCGGCGCAGCAGAACTGAAGGTGTCGTTATAGAACGACTGGTACAGCATCTGGCCGATCGGCACGATGAAGCTGATCATGATGAACAGAAAGAGCGGCGCAACGAGCAGGAAGGCGCGGCGGCGCCGCGTCGCGAGCGAGGCCGCAAGCGCCGCCTTCAGCGGCTTGCCATCGGCTGTGGTCAATAGGGCGGTTGCGTCGGTCATTCGGTTCCCTCTGGGAAAAATTCTACCAAACGCACCCAGATGGGCGCGCGATCAGGGATCTCTTACGAAGAAAAGGCGGGCGGCACCGCATCGGGTGCCGCCCTGCGCAGGATCAGTTGGCGAGCCAGGCGTTGAAGCGCTCGCTCAGTTCGACGTCGTGGTCAGCCCAGAAGGTCGGATCGGTCCAGATCGGGTTGGTCAGGTTGTCCGGGTTGGTGGGCATGTGCGGCGCCATCTCGGTCTTGCCGTCCTGATACATGCCGACGAGGGCCGAGGACGATTTGCGCGCCGGGCCGTACGAGATGTACTTGGCCTGGTCGGCAAGACGCTGGGTGTCGGTCGAGAAGGCCAGGAACTTCTTGGCATCTTCCAGGTGCGGCGC
The DNA here is from genome assembly GCF_025154035.1 of Sedimentimonas flavescens. NCBI lineage: Bacteria > Pseudomonadati > Pseudomonadota > Alphaproteobacteria > Rhodobacterales > Sedimentimonas > Sedimentimonas flavescens. Next base: position 57,992 of record NZ_JAOALJ010000002.1, read on the forward strand.
GCCCTTCGGAATGGCCCAGAGGTCATAGTCCATATAGGCGCCGTCCCAGATGATGTTGAACGGCTTGTTCTCGGCGATCATGGCGTTGAAGATACGGCCGTTGTAGCCGGTGGTCATGACAACTTCGCCATCGGCCAGCAGCTGCGGCGGCTGCGCGCCAGCTTCCCACCACACGACCGAGTCCTTGATCGTGTCGAGCTTGGCGAGGGCGCGTGCGACGCCTTCCTCGGTGCCGAGGACTTCATAGACTTCGCTGCCCGGAACGCCATCGGCGACCAGAGCCATCTCGAGCGAGCGCTTGGCGGCTTTCAGCAGGCCGCGCTTGCCCGGATACTTCTCGGTGTCGAAGAAGTCGGCCAGGGTGCTCGGCGGATTTTCCGGGAACTTCGAGGCGTCATAGGCGACGACCGTGGCCCAGACGATGTTCGCGACGGCACAGTCCTGGATAGCGCCCGGAACGAAGTCTTCGGTCGCCGGGGTGCCATCGGGCGCCGGGGGCAGCATCGCCGGGTCGATCTCTTCCAGCAGACCTTCGTCGCACAGACGGATCGCATCCGACAGCTCGATATCGGCGAGGTCGATCGAGACGTTGCCGGCCTCAACCTGCGCCTTGAGCGGCGTTGCCGGGTTGTCGGCATCGATCGAGTTCACCTTGACGCCGGTCATCTCGGTGAAGGGCTTGTGGTAAGCCTCCACCTGGCTGACGGTGTAGGCGCCACCCCAGGACACCACGTTGAGCTCTTGCGCGCTGGCAGCGAAGCCAGTCGCGATCAAGGCCGTGGTCAGCATCATTGCTTTCTTCATTGGTAACTCCCGTGTTGATTTTATGTACTTTTTTTCACGTTGGCCGCGCAGGCGCGGCAAGGAGGCGGGTTTTCCCGCCTTCCCGACTTACATAGGTTCAAGGGCGCGGGCGTCCTGCGGATGCCAACCGATCTTGATCTTCTCGCTCGGACGCAGCTTGGTCTGACCCAGCGTATTGCGCGATTTCATCACGAAATCCTCGGTGCCCGCGACCCGCATGCGCGTGCGGAAGATGTCACCCATATAGATGACCTCAAGCACTTCTGCGTCAACCATATGCGCCCCCGGGGGCATCATATCGGCCTTGAACTCGACCCGCTCGGGGCGGATCGAAACCAGGGTTTCCTGCCCCACGCTGCGCACGTTCACGGGCGTCGCGTCGATCAGTTCGCCCGTCGCAAGACGCACGGTGCAGCTATCGCCATCCAGCGTCTCGACCGTGCCCGGCAGCTTGTTGTTCTCGCCGATGAACTGGGCCACGAACGAGTTCTGCGGACGTTCGTAAAGCTCATCGGGCGGAGCCAGTTGCTGGATGCGGCCATCGTTGAACACGGCGACGCGGTCCGACATGGTCAGCGCCTCGCCCTGGTCGTGGGTCACATAGACGACGGTGATGCCGAGCGTCTCATGCAGGTGCTTGATCTCGAACTGCATATGCTCGCGCAGCTGCTTGTCGAGCGCGCCGAGCGGTTCGTCCATGAGCACGAGCTCGGGGTCGAACACGAGCGCGCGGGCCAGCGCGATCCGCTGTTGCTGGCCGCCCGAAAGCTGCGCAGGACGGCGGTTGGCAAATTTGCCCATCTGCACCATGTCGAGCGCGCGCATGACCTTGGCCTCGCGCTCGGATTTGCCCATGCCCCGTACTTCGAGCGGAAAGGCGAGGTTCTCGCCAACCGTCATGTGCGGGAAAAGCGCATAGTTCTGGAACACCATCCCGATGCCCCGCTTGTGCGGCGGCATGTCGTTGATGTTCTTACCCGCAAGGCGGATCTCACCATGTGTCGCAGTTTCGAAGCCGGCAAGCATCATCAGGCAAGTCGTCTTGCCCGAGCCGGAGGGGCCGAGCATCGTCAGAAACTCGCCCTTGCCAATCGAAAGGTTCAGGTCTTTGACGACAAGCGTTTCGCCGTCATAGCTCTTCTGGACATGGTCGAATACGACGAATCCATCGTCGGTGGCAGCAGTGTTCAAATTCGGGCTCCCCGTCGGTTTTTTTGGTTCGTTAGCTCCCGTGCACCGAACTAAAGCAAGGGAATTTCAGGAATTCAACCCGCAATTCCATTCTGGCTCGTCAGTCTTTCCGCCCCCTCCGTTTCGGTCACAAAACCGTCAAAAAGCGTCGCCTTGCGCGCAGGCGGCGACCAGATTGCTCATGCTGCAAGAGCAAAATGCTCTACCGGGGGGAGTGCGAATAACGCTACGTCACGCAACCCAGGCGCGAGCGAATTGACGCAAGGAACCCCTAGAGCCGCGAATCACCTGTCGATTCGAGATGGAATGCTGTCCGGAACGTGCGAAAAGCGATGCCGCCAGAGCCAAAAAAGCATAGCCCGGACCGAGGTCCGGGCTATCGCGGCTTTCAGCCAATGGTGCGGTCGAGAAGACTCGAACTTCCACGGGAGTTACCCCACAGCGACCTCAACGCTGCGCGTCTACCAATTCCGCCACGACCGCACTGTCTTGGCTGGTGTGGCGGCGTATTAGCCGAGGCTTTCGCCGATGAAAAGCGGATTTTTCGCTCCTGATCGAAATTCTTTCCGGCTTAGAGCGCGCGCCTCGCAGGCACAGGCTTCGGGCGTAATTGCCTTGAGCGCGCGCGGCTCTTCCCCTAACTCGGAAGAGCTGACACCGGAGGCGCAGATGGTCGAGTGGATCCGTTCCGACACCCCCGTTCCCTATGAAGAGGCTCTGGCCTTCATGGAGGCGCGCGTGGCCGCGATTGCCGCAGGCACGGCGGACGAGGCGATCTGGCTGCTCGAACACCCGCCGCTCTATACAGCAGGCACCTCGGCCCGACGCGAAGATCTGGTCGATCCCGACCGCTTTCCCGTCCATGAGGCCGGCCGCGGCGGGCAATACACCTATCATGGCCCCGGCCAGCGCATCGTTTACGTCATGCTTGACCTCAACCGGCGCGGGCGCGACGTGCGCTGCTTCGTGCGCCAGCTCGAACGCTGGGTTATCGACACCCTGGCCGAGTTCAACGTGACCGGCGAAATCCGCGACGGGCGCGTGGGTGTCTGGGTCGCCCGCCCCGAGAAGGGTAGCGGCGCCGACGGCCACCCCGCCGAAGACAAGATCGCCGCCATCGGCGTCAAACTGCGCCGCTGGGTCAGCTTTCACGGCATCTCGATCAACGTCGAACCCGACCTGAACCATTTCGCCGGAATCATCCCTTGCGGCATCCGCGATCACGGTGTCACCAGCCTTGTCGATCTGGGGCTTCCGGTGACCATGGAGGATCTGGACGCGGCGCTGGAGCGCAGCTTCGGACCGGTCTTCGACGATGGTCGGACGCCGGACCGCTGCGAATGACGGAAATGTTGCTGACGCGACCTTTTGCCCCGTGGTAAGAGGGGGCAGCGCCCTTTAAGCGGCGTAACCGCCCTCCCGGCATCGCCGGGCCGAGATCAGTTATTAAGGAAGATGCGATGAAGATCAGCCTTTACGCCACCCTCGCCGCTATGGCCCTTGCCACCCCCTCCTTCGCCGGTGACGCAGCCGTCGGTGAGAAGACCTTTGCCAAGTGCAAGTCCTGCCACATGATCGTTGCGCCCGATGGGACCGAGATCGTCAAAGGCGGCAAGGTTGGCCCGAACCTCTACGGCATCGTCGGCCGCGCGGCCGCCTCGGTCGAAGGGTTCAAGTACGGCGACGGCCTCACGAAAGCAGCCGAGAACGGCCTGGTGTGGGATGAGGCGCTGATCGCAGAATATGTCGTCGATCCGACCAAGTTCATCGACACCCACGGCGGCGAAGGCAAGTCGAAGATGACCTTCAAGCTGGCCAAGGGCGGCGAAGACGTCGCGGCCTATCTGGCCTCGGTCGCACAGTAATTTCCTGCCCCGCAGGAACAGGCCCGGTCGGAGCAACCTCCGGCCGGGCCTTTCTTTTTCCGCTCGCCGCAGTGCCGCGACATTTTTTCGCAGTTTGCGCGCTTCTGTGATTGCTGCGCGACAATTTGCCCATTACCCTGCGCCGAAGCGGCCCGTGAACGGGAGATATCGGGCTGCGCGAAAAGGGAGATCAGTATGGCGGACGCAGCCGTTCACGGCCACGGCGACCATGACACTCGTGGGTTCTTCACCCGCTGGTTCATGTCGACCAATCACAAGGATATCGGGATTCTCTATCTCTTCACCGCAGGGGTCGTCGGCCTCATTTCGGTGATCTTCACCGTATACATGCGGATGGAGTTGATGGATCCGGGCGTGCAATACATGTGTGCCGAGGGCGCACGCTTCATCGCGTCGGATGCGGAATGCACCCCGAACGGGCATCTGTGGAACGTGATGATCACCTATCACGGCGTGCTGATGATGTTCTTCGTCGTCATCCCGGCACTGTTCGGAGGTTTCGGCAACTATTTCATGCCCCTGCACATCGGTGCGCCGGACATGGCCTTCCCGCGCCTCAACAACCTCAGCTACTGGCTTTACGTTGTGGGCGTCGCGCTCGGCGTGGCCTCGCTGCTGGCGCCGGGTGGCAACGGACAGTCGGGCTCGGGCGTCGGCTGGGTGCTTTACCCGCCGCTTTCGACCAATGAGGCCGGTTATTCGATGGACCTCGCGATTTTCGCGGTCCACGTTTCGGGCGCCTCGTCGATCCTGGGTGCGATCAACATGATCACCACCTTCCTGAACATGCGTGCCCCCGGCATGACGATGCACAAGGTGCCGCTGTTCGGCTGGTCGATCTTCGTGACCTCGTGGCTGATCCTGCTGTCGCTGCCGGTTCTGGCAGGCGCGATCACCATGCTGCTGATGGACCGCAACTTCGGCACGACCTTCTTCCACCCGGAAGGCGGCGGTGACCCGATCCTGTATCAGCACATCCTGTGGTTCTTCGGCCACCCCGAGGTCTATATCATCATCCTGCCGGGCTTCGGCATCATCAGCCACGTCATCGCCACCTTCGCGCGCAAGCCGATCTTCGGCTACCTGCCGATGGTCTATGCGATGGTCGCGATCGGGGTTCTGGGCTTCGTCGTCTGGGCGCACCACATGTACACCGTGGGCATGTCGCTGCAGCAGCAGAGCTACTTCATGCTGGCCACGATGGTCATCGCGGTGCCCACGGGCGTCAAGGTCTTCTCCTGGATTGCAACGATGTGGGGCGGCTCGATCGAGTTCAAGACGCCGATGCTCTGGGCTTTCGGCTTCCTGTTCCTGTTCACCGTGGGCGGCGTGACCGGCGTGGTGCTCAGCCAGGCGCCGCTCGACCGCGTCTATCACGACACCTACTACGTCGTGGCGCACTTCCACTACGTGATGTCGCTGGGTGCGGTCTTCGCGATCTTCGCCGGTGTCTATTTCTGGATCGGCAAGATGTCGGGCCGTCAGTATCCGGAATGGGCGGGCAAGCTGCACTTCTGGATGATGTTCATCGGTTCGAACCTCATCTTCTTCCCACAGCACTTCCTGGGCCGTCAGGGGATGCCGCGCCGCTACATCGACTACCCGGAGGCCTTCGCCTACTGGAACAAGATCTCGTCGATCGGCGCCTTCATCTCGTTCGCCTCGTTCCTGTTCTTCATCGGTATCGTGTTCTACACCCTCACCCGCGGTGCGCGTGTGACCGAGAAAAACTACTGGAACGAATACGCGGACACGCTGGAATGGACCCTGCCCTCGCCGCCGCCCGAGCATACGTTCGAGCAACTCCCGAAGCGTGAGGACTGGGATCACTCGCACGCCCACTAAGGCGCTTACAGATTGATGAATGGCCCCGGAGCGATCCGGGGCCGTTTGCATTCAGCCCCTTGGCAATGCCCGATGCGCAACCAGCGCAAGCACCGCCCAGATCACGATGCGCAGGCTCATCGCGCCCACCGTACGCATCTCATAGGCACCACCCCCAGCGATGTGGAGTGCCAGCGCCGCACCCACGGCGAGGCTTGCAAGCACGATCGCCGCCGAGAGCGGCCGGGCAAAGCGCCGTGCGGCCCACATTCCCCAGCCCGCCGCCAGATAGGCAAAGCCCGCGAGGAAGTTGAACCACAGCACGAAGGGCACAACCGCCCCCATGTCCTTGCCACCAAACAGCGCACCCCAGCCCGAGAACAGCGTTAACGCGCCAAACGCCAACGCCACTGCGCCAGCCACTTTCAGCCCTGTCGATCTCACCATCGGAAACCCTCCTCCGCTATCGAAAGGATAGCGGCAAGTGCCCCTTCACACGATGCGGCATGGACGCCCGCCAAGGCTTGCGCCCTGCCCCCCTGCGCCCTTAGGCTGCTCTGGCGCGAACGAGGGAGGCGATGCCCTACAGGTGGTCCGAAGACGAGGCCGGCACGGTCAGGCTGCGGCTCTGGCCCTATCGGTCGCTGCCCAGACGCGGCTTCGTTGCCTTCATCGGCGTGACCGCCGGATTCCTTGCCGTGCCGCTTCTGGCCGTTCTCGGCTCAAAGATCCTCTGGGCTCTGCTACCCTTCCTGCTGGCCACGATCTGGGCGATCTGGTTCGCGCTGTCACGCTCTTACCGCTCGGGCGAGGTGCTCGAAGAGCTGACGCTGTCCGCTGAACGCATCACGCTGACCCATCGCGCGCCAAGAAGCGATCCGCTTATCTGGGAGACGAACGCCTATTGGGTTCAGCCGATGCTGCATCCGACCGGTGGGCGCGTGCCCGATTACCTTACCCTGCGCGGCGGACCGCGCGAGGTCGAGATCGGCGCCTTCCTGACCCCCGAGGAGCGCCGCGCGCTGTTTCGGGAACTCCTGCAACATCTGGCCGAACATCGCCGCTCGGACCCCGGCGCGCAGGCATGAAAAAGGGGGCCGAAGCCCCCTTCGTCTATAGCTATTCCCGTGCAAGCACTCAGCCGAGCTTGTCCTTGACCATCGGCCCCACCGCGCCGAAATCCATCTGACCGGTGTATTTCGCCTTCAGTTCGCCCATCACCCGACCCATGTCGCGGATCGAGCTGGCACCGACCTTGGCGATGGCTTTGTCGATGGCTTCCGAGACTTCCTCGGCGCTCAATTGGCGCGGCAGGAATTCCTCGATGACGCGGGCTTCGCCGATTTCCTTTTCGGCCAGTTCAAGCCGCCCGCCCTCTTCGAAGGCGCGTGCGGATTCCTGGCGCTGCTTGACCATCTTGCCCAGGATCGCCAGCACCTCTGCGTCGCCGACCGAGCCCCCGTCGCCGGTCCCGCGCAACGCGATCTCGCGATCCTTGATGGCCGCATTGATCAGGCGCAGCGTCGAAAGCCGCTCCTGCTCTTTCATCTTCATCGCATCCTTGAGCGCCGTGGCAATTCGCTCGCGCATGTCCATGGGGTCGTCCTCGTTTCAGAACCAAGAGCGCCAGAATAACCGTAAGCGCGGCCGGGTGCAATCTTGCTAACTTATTGATTTTATTGCGCAACAGTAATAACCCTTACCCCCTTGACCCCGACGCCCTCCCCCCGTAGGTTCCAGCAGATTTTGCCCCGGGGAGTCGCACCATGCCTGCAAGCCACCAGTCATCGGAAAAGCCCACCGCGCTGATCGCGCTGGCAGACGGGCAGCTGTTCTACGGCAAGGGTTTCGGTGCCGAGGGCGAGACGGTAGCCGAACTGGTGTTCAACACCGCCATGACCGGCTACCAAGAGATCATGACCGATCCGTCCTACGCCGGTCAGGTCGTCACCTTCACCTTCCCGCATGTCGGCAACGTCGGCGTGAACCCCGAGGATGACGAGACGACGGATCCGGTCGCCGCCGGTCTCGTGGTCAAATGGGACCCGACCGAGCCGTCGAACTGGCGCGCCTCGGAAAACCTCGTCCACTGGCTGGTCAAACGCGGCCGGATCGGCGTGGGTGGCATCGACACCCGCCGCCTGACCCGCGCAATCCGCCAGCAAGGCGCGCCGCATGTGGCGCTGGCCCACAACCCCGATGGCGAGTTCGACATCGAGGCGCTGGTCAAGAAAGCGCGCGAGTGGAAGGGCCTCGTCGGCCTCGATTTGGCCAAGGAAGTCACCTGCGCGCAGAGCTATCGTTGGGATGAGATGCTTTGGGCCTGGCCCGATGGTTATTCCAAACGCAGCGAGCCGGGCCTGAAGGTCGTGGCTATCGACTACGGCGCCAAGCGCAACATCCTGCGCTGCCTCGCCTCGGCGGGCTGCGATGTGACCGTTCTGCCCGCGACGGCGACGGCGGAAGATGTGCTCGCACTCAATCCCGACGGCGTGTTTCTGTCGAATGGCCCGGGCGACCCGGCCGCGACCGGCACCTATGCCGTGCCGATGATCAAAGGTGTGCTGGAGAAAGACCTGCCGGTCTTCGGTATCTGCCTTGGTCACCAGATGCTGGCCCTGGCGCTTGGCGCCAAGACCATCAAGATGAACCACGGCCACCACGGCGCAAACCACCCGGTGAAAGACCTCACCACCGGCAAGGTCGAGATCACCTCGATGAACCATGGCTTCGCCGTCGATGCGCAGACCCTGCCCGAAGGCGTGACCGAAACACATGTCTCGCTCTTCGACGGGTCGAACTGCGGCATCGCGATGAAGGATCGCCCGGTGTTCTCGGTGCAGTATCACCCCGAGGCCAGCCCCGGCCCGCAGGACAGCTACTACCTGTTCGACCGCTTCGCCGAGGCCATGCGCGCCCGCCGCAGCGCCTGATTGAATATATTCCACAAAAGCCCCCTTCGGCCTGCGCCGGAGGGGGCTTTTGTTTTGGATTAACGACTTATTAACCCTCTTTGGGAATGCTCGCCTCAGGCCCCCGCGCGGCCCCCTATGGATGGCATGACCTCTGTGACACAACTTCCGGTTGCTCTCGCTTCAGAACAGGCCATTCGGCCGATAGCCCCGATCGAGGCGCGCCCCTCCCTAAGTCAGATCTTGATGGAACGTGGGGCTGTTCAGCCGCTTGCGCTACTGCGTGCCCTCGAGATCTGCAAGCGGCAGAATCTGCCGCTTGGCGAGGCGCTTCTGGCGCATGGCTGGGTCACCGAGGCGCAGCTGATCGCCGCACAGGCCGAGCTATTCGGCCTGTCGATCGTCGATCTTGCCGCGCAACCCCCGGACCCGCGCCTGATCGACACCATCGGGGCCGCGCGCTGCCTGAAAGAACGCATCGTGCCGTGGCGGCGCATCGCGGGCGTCACGCTTGTCGCAACCGCGCACCCTGAGGGATTCGGACGGACCGCCGAGGGCCTCCCGGACACGCTTGGCCCCTGCCAGATGGTGCTTGCCGCACCCAGCACACTGGAAACGGCCATATTCGCCTGCCGTCGCACCGCACTGATCCGCCGGGCCGAGACCTGCGTGGCGCCGCACGAAAGCTGCCGTACCCTTGCCGGAGACCACGTGAGCCGAGCAGCCCTGGGCGCAGTTGTCGCACTGGCGATCGGCCTGTGGTTGATGCCATCGATCGTCTATGCGGCGCTCTTCGGTTGGGCGATCTTGACACTGATCGCGACCGTGGGCCTCAAGCTGGTAGCCTGGCTGGCCGAGATGCGGGCTCCCGAACGGCCAACCCCGCCCCCCGTGCCAGCCAACAGCCTGCCGACAATCTCTGTCATGGTGCCGCTCTTTCATGAAACCGATATCGCACCACGCCTGATTGCCCGGCTTGAACGGCTCGACTACCCGCGCGAGCGGCTCGACATCGTTCTGGTCGTGGAAGAGGCCGACCGGATGACGCAGGCCGCGTTGACCCGCACAGAACTGCCGCGCTGGATGCGCCTCGTCATCGTGCCCGAGGGCCCCATCAAGACCAAGCCCCGCGCCCTGAACTATGCACTGCCGCTGTGCCGAGGCTCGATCATCGGGGTCTATGACGCCGAGGACATGCCCGACCCGGCGCAGCTGCGCATTGTGGCGGCGTATTTCGCCGGTGCCGATCCGACGCTGGCTTGCCTTCAGGGGATGCTCGATTACTACAATCCGCGCACCAACTGGCTGTCGCGCTGTTTCACCATCGAATACGCGGCTTGGTTCCGCGCCATGCTGCCCGGCCTCGGGCGGCTCGGGCTGGTGATCCCGCTTGGCGGGACCACGCTGTTCTTTCGCCGCGAAATTCTGGAAGAACTCGGTGGGTGGGATGCACATAACGTGACCGAAGACGCGGACCTTGGGCTGCGTCTGGCGCGGCATGGCTACCGCACCGAGGTCATCCCCACCGTGACGCATGAAGAGGCGAACTGCCGCGCCCTGCCCTGGATCCGGCAGCGCTCACGCTGGCTCAAGGGTTATGCGATGACCTGGGCCGTGCATATGCGCAACCCTGTGCGCCTTTGGCGCGAACTGGGGGCGAAGCGGTTCATCGGGATCCAGATCCTGATGCTGGGCGGGTTGTCGCAATATCTGCTGGCGCCGCTGCTCTGGAGCTTCTGGTTGATGCCGTTTGGCATCTGGCACCCGGTCGAGGCGCTGATGAGCCCGGCGATGATCCGCGCCCTCTTCGTCACCTTCACCGTGACCGAGATCATCCATATCGTCGTCGGGATCTGGGCGCTGCGCGGGCACGGCCATCGGTTCCTGATCCCCTGGGTGCCGATGCTACACTTCTATTTCCCGCTCGGTGCTCTGGCGGGCTGGAAGGCGATCTACGAAGTCGTCGCCAAGCCGTTCTACTGGGACAAGACGGCCCACGGGCTTTACGACGCGCCGCAGGCCTCGCCGGGCAAGGCGCGCAGACTCAGTTGCGCCGCTGTCGTCCGCTTGCCGCGTCGAGCTTGAGCCGCGTCTCGAATGCCTTTGAGATATGCGCCCGCAGCGCCGTCGCAGCGCCATCTTCGTCGCCATTGCGAATTGCGTCCACAATCGCCTGATGCTCGGCCAGCGCTGTCGCACCGCGCCCCTCGGCCGCAAGCGACGTCGTGGCAACCAGCGCCATCGTGCGATGCACGAGGTCAAGCTGCTGCACCAGATACCGGTTGTGAGAGGCCAGGTGGATCTGTTTGTGGAACCGCTTGTTGGCCCGCGACAAAGCCACCGGATCACCGATATGCTTGCGGTCTTCTTCGACCATGTCCTGAAGCACGCGCACCTCTTCGGGGGCCGCGTGCTTGGCGGCCAGCCGTGCGGCCAGCGCTTCCAGTTCGGCACGCACCACGTACAGCTCGGCAAGCTGGTTGTGATCAAGCGAGGCCACGATCAGCGAGCGCCCGTCACGCGCCAGCATCGATTGCGTTTCAAGGCGTTGAAGCGCCTCTCGCACGGGGGTGCGGGATACGCCGAAGCGCTCGGCGAGTTCCGATTCCACCAGCCGATCGCCCGGCCGGTACACTCCTGCATCGATCGCTTCGAGGATCAGCGTGTAAGCATCTTTCTGCATTGGTCTTTCCTTGCCCCGAGGCGCCGAACATTATGCGCGCGCTCAGGCGGTGGCAAGACGCCAATAAGTTGCGGTGCCGATTGCACTTGCACGGGCGTAGGGCTAGCCTGCCGCCATGCCCGCACAAGATTTCGCCCATGTGACCGATTGGGTCTTCGATCTCGACAACACGCTCTACCCGCCCGAAGCGCAGCTTTTCGCGCAAATCGAAGTGCGGATGACCGATTATGTCATGCGCGCTCTCGGGGTTGACCGCCCAGAGGCTGATCGGTTGCGCAGGCACTACTGGCAGCTTTACGGCACGACGCTGGCGGGCCTCATGCACGAACACGACGTTGATCCCGCCCCCTACCTGACGGATGTGCATGATATCTCGCTCGATCACCTGACGCCGGATCTCGCACTGCGCGACGCGATCACAGCCCTGCCGGGGCGCAAGATCGTCTATACCAACGGCTGCGCACCCTATGCCGAGCGTGTATTGGCCGCGCGCGGTCTGTCGGGCCTGTTCGATGGCATCTATGGGGTCGAGCATGCCGACTTCCACCCCAAGCCGCAGCAGCGTGCCTTTGAGACCGTTTTTGCCAAGGCGGGAATCACACCGGCGCGCGCCGCGATGTTCGAAGACGACCCGCGCAACCTCACCGCGCCGTATGCGATGGGTATGCGCACGGTGCACGTGGCCCCCGCTCCGGCCCGCGAACCGCACATCCAGCATCACACTCCGGACTTGCCGCGCTTTCTCGCTGCGCTGCGGCATATCTGAGGTCTATTTTTCTGCACCTGCGACAAGATGGCGCGGTTACGCGCGCGCGCATGCTCGCTAGAAGACCCGTGCTGTCAGGGAGACAGCCCTTGGGAGACTTTGCCATGACCACGACCACCGCAGAGATTGCGCACGCCACCGAAGAGAACAAGCAGATCAAAGCATCGACGATGTATCTGCTCGCGCTGCTGGTCCTCGTGATCACGGGCGCCATGACTGCGGTTTTCGGCCTGGGCGGCCTGATCCTGACCGCCGTCGTTGCAAGCTGGGCCATCCTTGCTTTCCTCGTTCTGCTGACCGCGGGCGGCTGATCGCCTCCCTCGCCTCTGGCCTTCCGCCGCGCCGCCGCTAGAATGCGCGCAAACGGAGGATGCCCATGCCCGAACAAGCGATCCAGACCGATGTACTGATTTCCGGGGGCGGCGTAGCGGGCCTGACCGCGGCCGCTGCCTTCGGTGCGGCCGGTTTCACCACGATCTGCGTGGACCCGACCCCCCCGGTCACGACCGAGACCGACCCCGGCGCGGACCTGCGCACCACGGCCTTCCTGCATCCCTCGCGCAAAGTCCTCGAAAGCTCGGGGCTGTGGGAGCGGCTGGCCCCCTTTGCGGCCCCCCTCCAGATCATGCGGATCATCGACGCTGGCGGCGCGGAACCCGAAGCCCGACTGACCCGCGATTTCGATGCCTCCGACATCTCAGACGAACCCTTCGGCTGGAACCTGCCGAACTGGCTGCTGCGCCGCGAGATGGTGGCGCGCCTTGCCGAACTGCCGCTGGTGGATTTCCGCCCCGGCGTAGCGACCACGGGCCTAGTCACCCGCGAAACCGGGGCCGAGGTAAGCCTGTCGGATGGAACCCGCGTCACCGCACGGCTGGTCGTCGCCGCCGACGGGCGCAACTCGTTCATCCGCGAGGCCGCCGGCATCCCGGTCAAGACCACGCGCTATGGTCAAAAGGCGCTTGCCTTTGCGGTCACGCACCCGATCCCGCACAACAACGTCTCGACCGAGATCCACCGGTCCGGTGGCCCCTTCACGCTCGTCCCCCTGCCCGACCGCGACGGCAGCCCTTCCTCGGCCATCGTCTGGATGGAGCGCGGTGCCGAGGCTGAACGCCTCGCCGCCCTGCCCGAAGCCGAGTTTGAGGCTGCGATGAACGCCCGCTCGACCGGCATCCTCGGCCCGCTCACCTTGGTCACCCGCCGCTCGGTCTGGCCGATGATGACGCAGATCGCGTCGAGTTTCACAGCGCAGCGTGTGGCGCTCATCGCCGAGGCCGCCCATGTCATCCCGCCGATCGGTGCGCAGGGGTTGAACATGTCGCTCGCCGATCTGACCTGCCTGCTTGATCTATGCGAGAAAGACCCCGCCCATATCGGCGAGCCTGCCATGCTAGCCGCCTATAACCGCCGCCGCTGGCCCGAGGTTAAGGCGCGCGAGATCGGGATCGACTTGCTGAACCGCGCCTCGATGGTTGAGTCCCGCCCGCTGCGCGACCTGCGCGCTGCCGCCCTTGGCGCACTCTACAGCCTGAAACCTGTTCGCAAGACATTGATGCGCGCGGGTCTGGGCGTGCGCTGAACAGGCCAAGCGGCCTGGGCGCGTAGTGGCGTCGACTCTCGGCTCGCGCATCCGAAGGCCAAAGGCAAAGCCTGAAATCAAAGCTTTATGCCTGAAGAGCCCGCACAACGGAGATCACCCCAATGGTCCGGGCCGGCGCTCCTCGGACAGCACGACGTTGGCCTCGACCTGCCCCACGCCCGGAAGGGTCATCACACGGCGGCGCAACACGCGCTCGAAATCCGCGATGTCGCGTGCGCGCACTTTGAGCCGGTAATCGAACAGGCCCAGAACGTGCTGCACCACCTGCACCTCGGGGATGGCGGTAGCGGCGCGCTCGAAATCCTCAAGGCTGACGCGCCCCTTGGTCGCCAGCTTGATCCCGAGGAATACCGTCACCCCAAAGCCAAGCGCCTCCGGGTCGATCAACAGCCGTCGCCCCGCCAGAATGCCCGCATCCTGAAGCCGCTTGATGCGCCGCCAGCAGGCCGGCTGCGACAGGCCCAATTGTCGCCCCAAGGCACCAGCGCTGATCGTGGCATCAGCAGACAAAGTCCGCAGGATCGCCCGGTCGGTATCGTCGAGCGCAATCATAGCGGCAACTCCGGGCTGTCCTTGATCGTCGAAATCAGCATCAGCGCATCGGTGTCGGCGATATGCGGCAAGGTCAAGATGCGGGTGCGGTAGATCTCTTGGTAATGCGGCATGTCGCGGGCGATGACGTTCAGGCGCACATCGGTCTGACCAAGGAAGGTCTGGATTTCCAGAACCTCGGGCACCTCGCGCGCGGCGGTGATGAACTCGTCAAAAGCGCGCGGATGCGTCTTGTCGAGGGTGAAGCGCAGGCTCACCTCGACCTCCCACCCAAGGGCGCGCCAGTCGATCACGGCCTGCTCGCCCAGGATCACGCCGCCCTCGCGCATCTTCTCGACCCGGCGCCAGCAGGTGGCGGCGGTCACGCCCGCACGCTCGGCCAGCTCGGCCATGGCCAGACCGGGATCGGCCAGCATCTGCCGCAGAATGCGCCGATCAGTGTCATCTACATGCATGAATTTTTCACCTATAGCGCCGATTACGCATGGTTTTTATCGCCAAAAGGAAAAACTAGCAAATATTGAACGCTGTTTTGACGAAGAATCTCTATTCTGTCGCCATCAACCAATGGAGGACCGCCATGCGCGTGTACTATGATCGCGATTGCGATGTGAACCTGATCAAGGACAAGAAAGTCGCCATTCTGGGCTACGGCTCGCAGGGCCACGCCCATGCGCTGAACCTGCGCGACTCGGGCGCCAAGAACGTCGCCATCGCGCTGCGCGAAGGCTCGGCCTCGGCCAAGAAATGCGAAGCCGAGGGCCTGACCGTCATGGGTATCGCCGAAGCCGCCGCCTGGTGTGACGTGATCATGTTCACCATGCCCGACGAACTTCAGGCCGAGACCTACAAGAAATACGTCCACGACAACCTGCGTGAAGGCTCGGCGATCGCTTTCGCCCACGGCCTGAACGTGCACTTCGGCCTGATCGAGCCGAAGCCGGGCATCGACGTCATCATGATGGCTCCGAAAGGCCCGGGCCACACCGTGCGCGGCGAGTACACCAAGGGCGGCGGCGTGCCCTGCCTGTTCGCGGTCCACAACGACGCGACCGGCAAGGCGCAGGACATCGCTCTGTCCTACTGCTCGGCCATCGGTGGCGGCCGCTCGGGCATCATCGAGACCAACTTCCGCCAGGAATGCGAAACCGACCTGTTCGGCGAGCAGGCCGTGCTGTGCGGTGGTCTGGTCGAGCTGATCCGCATGGGCTTCGAAACCCTCGTGGAAGCTGGCTACGAGCCGGAAATGGCCTATTTCGAGTGCCTGCACGAAGTGAAGCTGATCGTGGACCTGATCTACGAAGGCGGCATCGCGAACATGAACTACTCGATCTCGAACACCGCCGAGTATGGCGAGTATGTCTCGGGCCCGCGCATTCTGCCCTACGAGCAGACCAAGAAAGCCATGAAGGACGTCCTGACCGACATCCAGACCGGCAAGTTCGTGCGTGACTTCATGCAGGAAAACGCCGTCGGCCAGCCCTTCTTCAAGGCCACCCGCCGCATCAACGACGAGCACCAGATCGAGCAGGTCGGTGCCAAGCTGCGCGCCATGATGCCCTGGATCTCCAAGGGCAAGATGGTCGACAAGGCCCGCAACTAAGCTGCGATCATTCGCAATACCGGGGGCGCCTTGCGGGGCGCCCCTTTTCTTTCTAGGGTCGCCGCCAAAGGAGACACCCGATGGACATGCCGCAAAAAGAGCTCGACGCGATTGCCGCCGAACGCGCGAAAATCTTTACGCCGAAATGGTTTGCGCGACTGCTTTCAGGTCGCCTCAGCCCCGGCGACACGTTCTGGCTGGGCAATTACGGCATACTGCTTTGGGTCGTGCCCGCGCTAGTGATGCTGGCAATGCTCATTGCGATCGCTGCCCCGGGAAACCTGGACAAGCTGGTTGTTGTAGGTTGCGCGGTGATCGGCTTCTATCGGCTGGCCATCCTGCGCGCCCAACTGAGAACGAACCGCGCCACGCCCGGCCCGAAAGGCTGGCGCCGGGCGGGTGTGGTCTGGACGCTGCTTGAGGCGGCAGGGCTGCTGCTGATCGCTGGCGTGTTCATCTTCGGGCGCTGATCAGCGCGCCGTCGCCGCCTCGACCGCTGCCACAATCCCGTCCACCGCCTGCGTCAGGACCGCCTCATCCTCGCATTCCGCCATGACGCGGATCAGCGGCTCGGTGCCGGACTTGCGGATCAGCAAGCGGCCCTTGCCAGCCAGATTGACCTCAGCTTCCGCTATCACTTTTCGAACATTCTCTGTGCTCAGAGGCTCCTGTCCGGCCTGATACCGCACATTCTTCAACAACTGCGGAACCGTCTCGAATTGCCGCACCAGTTCCGAGGCGCGCAACCCCGTTTCCGCCATCGCGGCGAGGAACTGCAGCCCCGCCATCAGCCCGTCGCCCGTGGTGGCATAGTCGGTCATCACGATATGACCTGACTGCTCGCCGCCAAGGTTGAAGCCACCCTCGCGCATCCGCTCGACCACGTAGCGATCGCCGACCTTGGTGCGTTCAAGCCGCAAGCCGCGACCATCAAGGAAGCGTTCAAGCCCGAGGTTCGACATTACCGTCGCCACCAGTGTGCCGCCCCGCAACTGGCCGGCATCGGCCCAACGGCTGGCAAAGAGCGCCATGATCTGATCGCCGTCCGCCACACGCCCGGTCTCGTCCAGGATCATCACCCGATCCGCATCACCATCGAGCGCGATGCCCAAATCGGCGCCATGGGCGACAACGGCCTCGGCCGCGGTCTGAGTGTAGGTTGAGCCGCATTTGTCGTTAATATTGGTCCCGTTGGGGCTGACGCCGACAGGGATCACCTCACAGCCAAGCTCCCACAGCACCTCGGGCGCGGCCTTGTAAGCAGCGCCATTCGCGCAATCGACGACAACCTTGAGGCCGCTCAGCCGTCCGCGCGCCGGGAAAGTCGTCTTGGCATATTCGACATAGCGCCCAAGCCCGTCATCGATGCGCTTGGCGCGCCCGATATTCATGGGCTGTGCAAGGCGGATCTCGCCCGCGACGATGGCCTCGATCTCTGCCTCGGCCTCATCCGACAGCTTGAACCCGTCCGGCCCGAAGAACTTGATGCCGTTGTCCTTGGCCGGGTTGTGGCTGGCCGAGATCATGATGCCCAGATCGGCACGCATCGAGCGGGTCAGGTAGCCCACCGCCGGCGTCGGCACCGGGCCGAGCAGCAGCACGTTCATCCCCGTCGAGGTCAGCCCCGCCGTCAGCGCGTTTTCCAGCATGTAGCCCGACAGGCGCGTGTCCTTGCCGATCACCACGCGATGCCGGTCCGAACTGTCCTGACGGAAGTAACGCCCCGCCGCCGCGCCAAGACGCAGGGCCATCTCGGCGGTCATCGGCCAGCTATTGGCCTCGCCGCGCACGCCATCGGTGCCGAAAAGCTTTCTGCTCATTCCTCGTAACCCTCTGTTATGGCGCGCCAGAGCCGCAGCCCCTGCGCGATTTCGGCCACATCGTGCACGCGGTGGATCTGCGCGCCCTGCCCCAGCCCCATCAGCGTGACCGCCAGGGTTCCGGGTGCGCGGGCATCGGCCGCATCGGCCCCGCCAATCGTGCCAATGAAGCGTTTGCGCGACACCCCGAGCAGGATCGGGCAGCCGAGCGCGTGGAACAGGCTCAACCCGCGCAAGAGCGTCAGATTGTGCTGGAGCGTCTTGCCAAAGCCGATGCCGGGATCGACCACGATCCGGTCGCGCAGAATGCCGCTGGCCTCGGCCAACTCAATGCGCTCTTCGAGGTAGTCATAGACGTCGAGCAGCACATCACCATAGCTCGGGTCGTCCTGCATGGTTTC
The DNA here is from genome assembly GCF_025154035.1 of Sedimentimonas flavescens. NCBI lineage: Bacteria > Pseudomonadati > Pseudomonadota > Alphaproteobacteria > Rhodobacterales > Sedimentimonas > Sedimentimonas flavescens. The sequence continues at coordinate 76,037 of NZ_JAOALJ010000002.1, forward strand.
GGGCAGGCCCTGGGCATGCATCAGGCAGATCGGCAGGCCGGTGATCGCGGCCAGTTCCGCCATAGCCGGGTCAAACTCCATCGCCGAGACGTCATTGAGCATATCCGCCCCGGCCTCAACCGCCGCATCGCCCACCATCGCCTTGCGGGTGTCGATGGAAATCGGGGCCGAGAAACCTTCATCGCGCAGCGCCGCGATGATCGGCGCCGTGCGCTCAATCTCCTCGTCCTCGGGCACTTCCTGTGCGCCGGGTCGGGTGGATTCGCCGCCGATGTCGAGAATATCCGCGCCTGCCGCGATCAGCGCCTCGGCACGTTCCAGCGCGACGTCGAATTCGTCGAACTGCCCACCGTCCGAAAAGCTGTCAGGCGTCAGGTTCAAGATGCCCATGATCTTGGGGCTTTCCATGCCCAGACCCGCAACGGGGGCGCGGCGCGAGGTCAGGCGCTCGGCCACGTCAAAGGGCAGATGCGCGGCGGGAATGATCTCGCGCGCGCCACCACGGGCGATCTGCTCGACCTCGGTGAACCAGCCCCAGCCGCCGGCAAGGGTCAGCGCCTCATCGGGGCGCGCGGCATCGGTCTGAACAAGCGGACGATAATAGAGCTTTTCCATGCGCCCCTTTGAGCGCAAGCGCCCGGCCTTGGCAAGGCTCAGAGCGCCTTGCGCAGCACCGGCACGCGGCTTCCTGCCGGAACTGAAACATCCCCGTGAAGCTCCAGCCGCTCGGCGGCCATCTGCTCGGCCAGCCACAGCGACAGCGCCACCGCGTCACGCGCCGAGCCCTTCGGGCCATCCACGGCATCGAGCACGATCTTCGAGGGCGCCCAGACCACCATCTGGCCATGTTTCATCGCCCAGTCTATCTCGGTCCGGGTCGCGACGACGACACAGCGCGGATCGCGCGCGGCCAGCACCCAGGCGTTCTGTTCGATCGCCAGCAGGTCGATACGGCGCTGCGTCGGGCGTTGGCCAGTCTCGGGCAGCGCCAGATCGGGCAGACCGACCGTCAGGATCACCGGCGCACCGCCCGCCTGAAGCGCGTCGAGCCGCGCACCCAGATCCTCGGCCGCAATCGCCGCATTCGACAGGTAGGCCACAACGGGATGCAGCGCCTCTGCACCGTGCTCGTCGCTTGTCTGCACCGGCAGGCCGACGCGCGAGCGCACGATCTCGACGCCAAGCGCGCCGGGGCCGCGATCGAGCTTTTCGATCCGCACGAAGACGCGCATTGACTGGTGTTCGGCCAGAATACGTTCGGCCACGCGCTCGGCCAGCGTTTCCAAGAGGTTAAGACGTTCTTCGGCCAGCTCCGAGGCAATCGCCTCGGTGATCCGGTCGTAGGACAGGATGCGGTCGACATCATCCTCAAGCGGCGTCGGCGCGGCGCGCACCTCGACCACGACGTTGAAGCGAAGACGCTGCGTGTGGCCGCGTTCCTGCTGGAACGCCCCGATATCGGCGCTGACGATATGGTCGCGCAGGCTGATGCGGTCGCGCGGATCCGCCGTCGCCGAGGCCAGCGCCCGCTCCTCGGGATGGGCAAAGGCAAGGGAAATATCGCTGGTCACTGGGCGCTCCGTTCCGTTCGGCGGGACTATAGAAAAAGGGTGGGCCAAGGCCCACCCCGAAACGTCACGCCAGCGGCTGTTCGCGACCTCAGTTCGAGGCGGTCCGCAGCGGCGCGCGGTAGAAGATATGCGCCCCGATCCGCGCGGTCTTGACGAAACGCTTGGACCAGGAGGGGCGCACGGCGGGCGTGTGGAAGTAGGTCGCGCCATCCGTCAGATCGCGGGGCGCGCCATCCAGCATCGCCCGGGCGATCTTTTCGATGGAGGCGTAGACAGCGGCGTTGCGGATCGCGTCCGACTTGCCATCACAGACCCAGCTGAACTGGCATCCCCGGCTGTTGCCCTGATGGACTACGCCGCAAACCGTCTTGGGAAACTTCGGATCGTCTACGCGGTTAAGGATAACCTCGGCTACGGCCACCTGCCCGTCGACGCCCTCGCCGCGAGCCTCATGGTAGACAGCCTTGGCAAGGCATTGGAATTGCTCACCCCCGGTCGCGGCGGGCTGGGTTTGCAGCCACTCCGCGGTGATCTGCGACGGCGCGTCTTTGGCGCCCTTCGCACGAGGGGTCGTGGTGAGCGCGGTTATGCGACTCGCCGAGAGTGCGCCCAGACCCGAGCGCTCCTGCACCAGCATCGAAACCAGCCCCTGGGCCGGCATCCCCGAGGGATCATTCGACTGGCTTACCGTAACTTCGGCACGCAAGCCTCCGGCAAGGGCCAGGAGGACAACAGCGCCCCCCGTCCAGCTTTTCAGCACTGACATGTTTATCTTCCGATAAGGACAATCGCCCCGGCCGAAGCCGCGACGGGCACGCGTTAGCCCTTACGGGTAGAGATGTCTACCCGTTGATTAGAAAATAATCGGCCAGCGCCACAAAAGTGGCGGATTCTTGCCTATAGGGGGAGGTGATTCGCTTTCACGAACCATGTCCAACAGATACCCACAAGATTTTGTGAACGCCAGTGGTTTCGGAGGGTTTTTCTACAATCAGAAACCGTCTCTGCTCTTCGGTGCGAGCAGCGCGAAATGCGCCGCCGCCAGCCGGGCAACCGGCACCCGGAAGGGCGAGCAGGACACATAGTCGAAGCCCGCCGCCCGGCAGAAGGCGATCGATTCAGGGTTGCCGCCATGCTCGCCACAGACCGAGATGGTGATCTCCGGACTGGAGGAGCGGCCGCGCCCGGCCCCGATAAGCAACAGCTCCCCCACACCCTCGACGTCGAGAATGTGGAACGGATCCTCGGCATAGACGCCCTGATTGACATAGGTGGACATGAAGCGCCCCGCGTCATCGCGCGAGAGACCATAGGTCATCTGCGTCAAGTCGTTGGTGCCGAAGGAGAGGAAATGCGCGTGCTCGGCGATCTCACCGGCGCGCAGGGCGGCGCGCGGCGTTTCCACCATGACGCCAAGGCGATAGGTGAACTCAGCCTTCATCTCCATCTTGACGGCAGAGGCGACAGCATCGATCCGGGCCTTGACGATCTCGACCTCGCGCGCGGCGGAAACCAGCGGGATCATCACCTCGGGCACAACCGGGGCACCCCGGCGACTGGCTTCGACCGTTGCCTCGAAGATCGCGCGGGCCTGCATGTCGTAGATCTCGGGAACGGTCACACCCAGGCGAACGCCGCGCATCCCCAGCATTGGGTTGAACTCGCTCAGCGCTTCCACGCGGCGGGTCACTTCGGAGAGCGGACGATCCAGCGCCTCGGCCAATTCGCGCATCCCCTCGCGGTCATGCGGCAGGAATTCATGCAGCGGCGGGTCGAACAGACGAATGCAGACCGGCAGGCCCGCCATGATATCGAACAGAGCCGTGAAATCGGCGCGCTGCATGGGCAGCAACCGCTCCAAGGCCACACGCCGGTCATTGGCGGTATCCGCAAAGATCATCTCGCGCATCACCGTCAGACGGTCTTCGTCGAAGAACATATGCTCGGTCCGCGCAAGGCCGATCCCCTCAGCCTCGAACATGCGGGCGGTGCGGGCATCGTCAGGCGTATCGGCATTGGCGCGCACGCCGATATCACGCACGTTGTCGGCCCAGTGCAGCAGGGTGCGGAACCCGTCGTCCAGCGCGGGCTCAAGCATCTCTGCTGCGCCGACCAGAACCTCGCCGTTGGTGCCGTCGATGGTAATCACCTCTCCCTCGCGGAAGATGCGCCCGGCAGGGCCACGGAAGACACGTTCGCGCGGGTTGATCTGAATATCGGCACAGCCAACGATACAGGGCAGCCCGAGGCCACGCGCGATCACCGCCGCGTGCGAGGTCATACCCCCCCGCTCGGTCAGCACCGCGACCGAGGCGTGCATCCCGCGGATGTCTTCAGGCACGGTCTCGCGGCGCACAAGGATACAGGGCTCGTCCCGCGCAGCCGAAGCCTGCGCGGCAGCGGCGGTAAACACGATCTTGCCGGTCGCGGCACCCGGAGAGGCACCAATCCCGCGCGCGATCCGGTCGCGCGGGGCGCGCGGATCGACCTGATAGTGCAGCAACTCCGACAGCGCCCGCGGCTCGACGCGCAGCAGCGCATCCTCGCGCGAGATCACACCATCTTCGGCCAGCGCCACCGCAATCTTGACCGCCGCGCGCGAGGAGCGTTGCACCCGCACAGCGTCAATGATCGAGACCGCACCGCCCTCGACGGCGAATTCCAGTTGCATCTCCTCGCGAAGACGCTCGCGGCAGGCATTGCCGTATCGCTTGAGATCCTCGAACACCTCGGGCGAGGCTTCCTCCAGCGAGGCCCCGCGCGGGTCGCGGGTCAGATAAAGCGTCTCGACAGCGGCCTTGCGGCCCTGGCTCTGGCCCCTGAAGCGGCCGGTGATGCGCGGCCCGCCGGTGACGGAATCCACGAATTGCATGGTCCCCGAGCCTGACAGCCCCGGACCGATCCCAAGCGCCATCTCCTGCACGACCAACCCCAGAACGGCATCGACCGGCGCGCCCTTGGCCTGGCGCAGAAGCCGCGCGGTGGTGCCTTCCCAGGCGCGGGCCATCGAGCGCAGCACCTCGCCCATCTGGCGCGCGGGGTCTTGCGGGAAGGGCTCGTCCATCTCGGCCTCATAGGCGGCCAGCGCCCGCGACAACGCGTCCGGACCCGGATCATCGTGGAACATGTCGGGATCGAGTCGCGCCACGTGGGTCGCGTAATTCTGCACAAAGCGCAGATAGAGCGCATCGGCCGCCTCGCGCCCATGGCTCTCGATCAGGTCCTTCTGCACAAGGTCGTTCATCCCGACGTTCAGCACCGTCCCCGGCCCGCCCCATTCGGGGTTCTCGGGGCTGGAGCGCACTGAAACCAGAAAATTCGGCCCGAAGGACGCGGCAATGGCTCGGGTGTCGGGCATCTGCCCCGAGGCGATGGCGCGCACGGTTTCGCAAGGAAGCGCAATGGTGCGCGGCACCGGCAGATCAAGCCGGATCAGGCGCTGAAGGCACTTTGCGCGCCAGCCGTGGCGCGCAACCATAACGTCCGCACCCGGCGAAAGCTCGACAAAGTCTTCAAGTTCTTCATGTTTCTGCATTGCAGCGCGCCCCTAAACCCCGTGCAGAATAGGCGGAAATCCGCCCCACGCAAGTACGACAATCGGATGACGGGCAAAGGCGGCGTTCCGGCCGTTGCCGCAAGGGCACGGCCGGAGCGAAAGGCTTAACCCTCGATACGGGTCAGATCAGCCACGCTCAGGCAAATCTGCCGGATGCGCGAGAGCAGATTGAGCCGGTTGCGGCGCACGATCTCATTGTCCGAGTTGATCTGCACGGCTTCGAAAAACGCGTCGATCGGGGCGCGCAGGGCGGCCATGGCGCCCATGGCGGCGCCGAATTCCTCGGCCTGCATCGCGGGGCCAATGGCGGCCTCGGCGGCGTCGAGCGCGGCGAACAGCGCGCGTTCCTCATCGCTTTCGGCGAATTTGGCGTCGGCGCCGAAGCTGTATTCAACCCCGTCCTTGGCCTCGGCCTGAGACAGGATATTGTTGGCGCGCTTGAAGCCCTGGATCAGGTTGCCGCCATCCTCGGTCTTGAGGAAGGCCGAGAGTGCCTCGGCCCGCTTGACGACCAGCGTCAGGTCATCCGAGCCGGGCATCGCCAGCACCGCGTCGATCACGTCGTGGCGAATGCCCTCGTCGCGCAGGTGGACCTTGAGACGGTCGTGGAAGAAGGAGAGGAGGTCGTTGGTGTCTGCATAGCTATCGGCTCGCGCGCCGACCAATTCTGCCGCAAAGGAGAACGGCGACGGACGCGAGTTGAGAGCAATACGCAGCCCATTCGCCAACACCAGCCGGATCACCCCAAGCGCCGCGCGGCGCAGGGCGAAGGGGTCTTTCGAGCCCGTGGGCTTCTCGTCGATGGTCCAGAAGCCGGTCAGCGTGTCGATCTTGTCGGCCAGCGCCACGGCCACTGTCACCGGCTCGCTCGGGACCTCGTCCGACGGGCCAAGCGGCGAATAGTGGCCCTTGCAGGCCGCCGCGACGGCCTCGGGCAGGCCCGCCGCGCGGGCGTAGTAGCTGCCCATAAGCCCCTGAAGTTCCGGGAATTCCCCCACCATGGCCGAGCGCAGGTCGGCCTTGGCCACCCGCGCCGCCTCGGCCGCGAGATCGGGCGAGGCGCCGACCAGCGGCGCGATCTCGCGCGCCAGCGCCTCGATGCGCTCGATCCGCGCGGCCTGGCTGCCCAGCTTGTTGTGGAAGGTCACGTTGGCAAGGCCCGCGCCCATGCCCTCCAGCCCCTCGGTCTTGACGATGCGCAGATCGTGTTCCCAGAAGAACTTGGCATCCGACAGACGCGCCGAGAGCACCTTGAGGTTGCCCTTGAGGATCGTCGCGCCATGATCGGCGGTTTCGCGGTTGGCGACGGTGACGAAGCCCTCGATCCGGCCGGTCTTGGGGTTCTTCACCGAGAAGAATTTCTGATGTTCCTTCATCGAGGTTTGCAGCACCTCGGGCGGCAGCGCCAGGAACTCATCGGCAATGTCGCCCAACAGTGCGACGGGCCACTCGACGAGGCCCGCAACCTCGGCCAGCAGGCCCGCATCCTCGACCAGCTCAAGCCCGCGCGCGAAGGCGAGTGTCTTGGCCTCGTGCCAGATCATCTCTTCACGCTCGGCGCTGTCGAGGACGACCTTGGCGGCTTTCAGCTTGGCGGCGTAATCGTCAAAGCTCGACACGGCGAAGCGGCCCGGCGCCATGAAGCGGTGCCCTTCGGTGGTGTTGCCCGACACGATACCATCCACGTCGAGCGGCACAACCTCGGCCCCGGCCTCGCTGGTCAGAATGCACAGGATCGAGTGCAGCGGGCGCACCCAGCGCAGGCTGCCCGCGCCCCAGCGCATCGACTTCGGCCAGGGGAAGTTGCGGATCGTCTTTTCCAGCACCTCGGCCACGATCTCGGGCGCGGCGCGGCCGGGCTTTTCGACGACGGCGAAATAGACCTGCCCCTTCTTGTCGTCGCGCACTTCAAGCTGTTCAAGCGTCAGCCCGGTCGAGCGCAGGAAGCCCTCGATGGCCTTTTCCGGCGCGCTGATCGCGGGGCCCTTGCGTTCCTCGCGCAGGGTGGGGCTTTCGAGGCTGAGCCCCTCGATCGCCAGACACAGACGGCGCGGGGTTGAGAGCGCCTCGGCATGGGCGTAATGCAGCCCGGCCTCGACCAGCCCGTCGGTGACCAGCTTCTTCAGGTCCTCGCGGGCCTTTTTCTGCATCCGGGCGGGGATTTCCTCGGAGAAGAGTTCAATCAGAAGATCAGCCATGTCACTTCTCCGCTTCGTCGTTCAGCTGATGCCAGGCATAGGCGCGGCCATCGGGATAGATTGCAACGACCCGGTCAACGCCGGGCTTGATGTCATGCTCAGAGAGGAAGGCGACCGCGGCGCCCGCCTCAAGATCGGCACCGATGCGCGCGGCATCGAAGCAGCCGAACCAGCCGGGCGCGTTGAGCGGCGTGGCCGCCTCATAGACCTCGAAGGTCTCGGTCAGCAGCGCCAGCGACAGCGGCGTGCGGAAACAACTGCGGAACCGCAGGGGCGAGCTGTCGGCGTCGATCCCCTCGAAACCCTCGGCCAGGATCGGCTCGGGCTGGCCGGTCACGACCGAAGTCAGCCGGATCTCGGCTGCGGGCGCGGTGGCCTCCAGCTTGTCGTAAAAGCCGTAAACCTGGAGATACCAGACCGCGGCCCCCGTGATCAGCGCACTCAGCACGATCGCTCCCCCGACCAGCTTGCCATTCACGCCGTCACCTCGGCGGTCCAGCCGCCGGCCTCGGTCTGCACGAAGGCATCGGCGCATTTCTTGGCCAGCGCGCGGACGCGGCCAATATAGGCCTGCCGTTCGGTGACCGAGATCACGCCCCGCGCGTCGAGCAGGTTGAAGAGGTGGCTGGCCTTGATGCACTGGTCATAGGCCGGGTGCGCCATGACGATGCGCTTGCCCGAGTTCGGATCGGCGGCCTCGAAGGCCAGCAGGTGCTCGCACTCGGCCTCGGCATCCTCGAAATGGCGCAGCAGCATCTCGGTCGTGGCGCCGTCGAAATTGTGGCGGCTGTATTCTTCCTCGGTCTGGCGGAAGATGTCGCCATAGCTCAGCGGGATCGGCGCTTCGGGCGCGTTGAAAGGCATGTCCATGACGTGATCGATGCCCAGAACATACATGGCAAGGCGCTCAAGCCCGTAGGTCAGCTCGCCCGAGACCGGCTTGCAGTCATGGCCGCCGACCTGCTGAAAATAGGTGAACTGCGACACTTCCATGCCGTCGCACCAGACCTCCCAGCCAAGGCCCCAGGCGCCGAGGGTCGGAGATTCCCAGTCATCCTCGACAAAGCGGATATCGTGCAGATCAAGGTCGATGCCGATGGCTTCGAGCGAGCCCAGATACAGTTCCTGCAGGTTCGGCGGGCTCGGTTTGATCAGCACCTGGTATTGATAATAGTGCTGCAGGCGGTTCGGGTTCTCGCCATAGCGCCCGTCGGTCGGGCGGCGCGAGGGCTGAACATAGGCCGCAGCCCAAGGGCGCGAGCCAAGCGCGCGCAGCGTGGTGGCCGGGTGGAACGTGCCCGCGCCCACTTCCATGTCGTAGGGCTGCAAGACCGCGCAGCCTTTCGACGCCCAATAGTTCATAAGGCGCAGGATGATTTCCTGGAACGAACGGGGGGCTGCGGGTTTCGTCATGGCTCACCTTTTGCTGAAAGCGCCCTCTCTCTAGGCAAGGGGCGCGCGGGGGTCAACGGGGGCAAGGGGGCGCGTGGCCACACTGCGGGCAAAAAGCTTCGCTTTGGGGGTGACGCGGGCGCAAGAGTTGCTAACTTGCCCGCATAAAGGCGAAGGCCAGAAAGAGGTTTTGAGGCATGAGATTGGTGCGCAGGTCGGTTTCGGTAGTGGTGGCGGCAAGTCTGACCGGGATGGTCTGGACCGGAACCGGATGGGCGGAGCCCGCCTGGGTCCAGATCGAGGCGCGCCCCACGCTCGACCAGGCGCAAGAGCGCGCGCGCGATTGGTCCACGATCCTGCCTGCGGTCTCGGGTTTTGCGATGTCCACCGGCTGGTATGCCATCGCCCTTGGTCCCTATGCCGATGAGGCCGAGGCCGATTCGCAACTGCGCGTTCTGCGCGGCGAGCGGATGATCCCGCCTGACAGCTATGTCTCGAACGGCAGCCGCTTCCGCGAGCAGTTCTGGCCCACGGGCGCGGCCCCTGCCCCGGTGGCAGAACCCGCTGCGCCCGTCGCGGTCGAACCTGCCCCCGTTGAGTCTCCCGCAGCCGAGGCGCCCGCTGCCGAGACACCGGCCCCAGTTGAAACACTGGCCGAGTCCCGCAGGCTCGAGGCTGCGCTGAGTGCCGCGACGCGGATGGAAATTCAATCCGCGCTGCAATGGCAGGGCTTCTACAGTTCGACCATCGACGGCGCTTTTGGCCGGGGCACCCGCGCCTCGATCGGCGCTTGGCAGCAGGCCAATGGTTACGAGGCGACCGGCGTGCTGGCCTCGGCGCAGCAGGCGCAACTTCTGGGCACCGTGGCTGCGGAGCGCGCGGCCCTTGGCCTGACTGCCATCGACGAAGCCGAAGCCGGGATCGCCATCGAATTGCCGCTGGGGCTGATCGAGTTTGACCATTACGACGCGCCCTTCGTGCATTACCGCGCCAAGGACGGCTCGGGCGTGACCGTGCTGCTGATCTCGCAGCAGGGCGATCAGAACAGCCTGTTCGGCCTTTACGACGCGATGCAGACGCTCGAAATCGTGCCCATGGTGGGGGAGCGCAAGCGCGAACGCGCCTCCTTCCTGCTGACCGGGCAGAACGAGCGCATCCACTCCTACACGCAGGTCGGGCTTTCGGGCGGCCTGATCAAAGGCTTCACGCTGGTCTATCCTGCCGATCAGGCGGACCGCATGGCGCGCGTGCTTGAGGCGATGAAGGCAAGCTTCCGGCCGAAGGGCAAGAAGGCGCTAGATGCGACCCTTGGCAAGCCTCTGGCGGTGGAGCGCTCGGCGCTGATGGCGGGTCTGGACCAGCGCCACCCGGAATTCGCCCGTTCGGGCTTCTTCATCGCGGCCGATGGGGCCGTGCTGACCGCTGCCGCCGGGTTGCAGGCCTGCGGGAGGATCACGGTCGAGGATCATCTGGCCGATCTGGCCTATGCCGATGAGGCGCTTGGGCTGGCCGTGTTGCGGCCGCAAAAGCCGCTGGCCCCGGCAGCCGTCGCCGCCTTCCAGCCTGCCGAGCCGCGCCCCGGCGGAGAAATCGCCGTGGCAGGCTTTTCCTACCCCGAGGCGCTCTCGGCCCCGGTGCTCAGCTTCGGCACGCTGTCCGATGTAAGCGGCCTTTCCGGCGAGGCCAGCCGCGCGCGTCTAGCGGTGCGCACGCTGGCAGGGGATGCGGGTGGCCCGGTTCTGGATACGACCGGCGCGGTCGTGGGGATGCTGCTGCCCGCCGAGGCCACGCCCGACAAGCTGCTGCCCGAGGATCTGGCACAGGCCCTGCGCAGCTTCGACATCGTCGCGCGGCTGACCGAGAACGGCTACGCCCCCGCCGCTTCGGAACCCTCGGGTTCCATCGCGGCCGAGGATATCGCGGCACTCGCGCAGGACATGACCGTCCGCGTCGCCTGCTGGAAGTGACCCCTGCCGGGGGGGGGCCGCGCGCCCCTCAGGCCCGCCAGAAGCGCGGCAGCAGCAGCACGAAGACCGACATCAGCTCCAGCCGCCCAAGGAACATGCCGATCGACATCAGCCATTTGGCGGATTCGGGGAAGGCGTTGATGGCGCCATTGCCCGACACCTCCGGCCCCCAGGCCGGCCCCACATTGGCGATAGCGGTCCAGGCCGCGGTCATGGCCGTCTTGGCCTCCAGACCGGTCAGCGATAGCCCCACGATCAGCAGGCCGAAGGTCAGAATGAACAGCGAAAAGAACGCGATGACCGAGTTCACGATCTCGTCCTCGACCGGCCTGCCCGAATAATTCACGCGCGCCACGCGATGCGGGCTGTGCAACCGCCGGATCTGGGTCTTGATGGCCTCGAACAGGATCAGGTAGCGGAATACCTTGACCGAACAGCCCGTCGAGGACGTGCAGCCCCCGATCAGCCCGGTGATGATCAGCACGACAAAGGCCAGATGCCCCCATTTCGTGATGTCCTCCGAGGCATAGCCCGTCCCGGTGAAAATCGAGACGACGTTGAACGTCACCTCGCGCAGGGTAGGCCAGAACTCGGCCTCGTGTCGGAACAACCGGTAAAGCACGATCACCGCGATGGCATAAGCATGCCAGCGCAGGAAGGCGCGCACCTGCGGATCGCGCCAGAGCGGCGCGACATTTCCCTGCGCCATCTGGACAAAACGGATGAACGGCATGGCGGCCAGCAGCATGAAGACCGAGGCCGCATATTCCGGCGCCCCGGTATAGACCGCAAAGCTGGCATCGTAATTCGAGAATCCGCCGGTCGATACCGTGGTCAGCGCGTGCACCGCCGCATCGAAGGTCGTCATTCCAAGCGCGCCATAGACCAGCGCGCAGGCCAGCGTCAGCCCGACGTAGATGCGGATCAGCGCGCGCGAGATATCCATGGCGCGCGGCAGGATCTTGCCCAAGGTGTCAAAGCCTTCCGAGCGGAAGAACTGCATCCCGCCGACCTTCATCACCGGCAGGAAAATCATCGCCACGATGATGATCCCCAGACCGCCCAGCCATTGCAGGATGCCCCGCCACAGGTTCGCGCCTGCGGGCAGCGCATCCAGTTCGGGGATCGCCGTGGTGCCGGTGGTCGTCAGGCCCGACATCGCCTCGAAATAGGCGTCGGTGAAACTCAGCCCCGGCGCGCCGATCATGAAGGGCAAGGCGCCAAAGGCTGGTAGGATCGCCCAGACGGTCGCGGTCATCAGGAAACTTTGCGGAATAGTCAGCATCTGGCGCATTCCGCTGGCCGAGGCCATCGCCAGCAGCCCTCCGGCTGTTGCGCTGATGATCGCGGCCTCGACGAAGGCGCGCCAGTGCTCGTCCCCCGACATGTAATCGACCAGCGCCGGAATCAGCATCGCCAACCCCAGAACCGCTGCAAGCAATCCGATGATGTAGCCCACGGGGCGCAAATCTATCATGCGCCTTGCTTGCCCGTGTGGTCGGCGCACTGTCAATAGCGCCGGGCGTGTCGCAATAGCGCGGGTTACGTCGTTCATGGTCTATTCACCTCCCCCACGCGGCGGTAAACTTTGCAAAACGGCGGAAATTGGTCAGTTAATTTGCTCAATTTCGCAATTTTTTCTTGCGCTGCACCGCAGCAGGGCTAGGGTTTGCGCCATCAAGACGGGGGAGAACTGCCATGTTCCGTAAGATTCTGGTCGCCAACCGGGGCGAAATTGCCATCCGCGTGCTGCGTGCCGCGAACGAGCTGGGCAAGAAGACCGTCGCGGTCTATGCCGAGGAAGACAAGCTCAGCCTGCACCGCTTCAAGGCGGACGAGGCCTATCGCATCGGCGAAGGCCTCAGCCCGGTCGGCGCCTACCTCAGCATCCCCGAGATCATCCGGGTCGCCAGGGAATCGGGTGCGGATGCGATCCACCCCGGCTACGGCCTGCTGTCCGAGAACCCCGATTTCGTCGAGGCCTGCGCCAAGGCGGGCATCACCTTCATCGGCCCCAAGGCCGAAACCATGCGCGCCCTTGGCGACAAGGCCTCGGCGCGGCGCGTGGCGATCGCGGCGGGCGTACCGGTCATCCCCGCGACCGAGGTTCTGGGCAACGATTTCGACGCGATCAAGGCGGAAGCCGCCGAGATCGGCTATCCGCTGATGCTCAAGGCCAGCTGGGGCGGCGGCGGTCGCGGCATGCGCCCGATCCTCGGCCCCGATGAGCTGATCGAAAAGGTCCGAGAAGGCCGCCGCGAGGCCGAGGCCGCCTTTGGCAACGGCGAGGGCTATCTGGAGAAGATGATCCTGCGCGCGCGCCACGTCGAGGTGCAGCTTCTGGGCGACACGCATGGCGATCTCTATCACCTCTATGAGCGCGACTGCACCGTGCAGCGCCGCAACCAGAAAGTCGTCGAGCGCGCGCCCGCCCCCTATCTGAGCGCCGAACAGCGCGCCGAAGTCTGCGAGCTTGCGCTCAAGATCGGCCGCGCGGTCGGCTATCAGAACGCAGGCACCGTCGAATTCCTGATGGATATGGACAGCCAGCAGTTCTACTTCATTGAGGTGAACCCGCGTGTTCAGGTCGAGCATACCGTGACCGAGCAGGTCACCGGCATCGACATCGTGCAGGCGCAGATCAAGATCGCAGAGGGCGCGACGCTGGCCGCAGCGACCGGCGTGCCCGCACAGGCCGACGTGCGCCTCAACGGCCATGCGCTCCAGTGCCGCGTGACGACCGAAGACCCGCAAAACAACTTCATCCCGGACTATGGCCGCCTGACGGCCTATCGCTCGGCCACCGGCATGGGTATCCGCCTCGATGGCGGCACCGCCTATGCGGGGGGCGTTATCACGCGCTACTATGACTCGCTTCTGGTCAAGGTCACCGCCTGGGCGCAGACGCCCGAGCAGACGATCACCCGCATGGACCGCGCCCTGCGTGAATTCCGCATCCGGGGCGTCTCGACCAATATCGACTTCGTCATCAACCTGCTCAAGCATCCGACCTTCCTGGACATGAGCTACACGACGAAGTTCATCGACACGACGCCGGACCTCTTCCAGTTCAAGAAGCGCCGGGACCGGGCGACCAAGATCCTGACCTATATCGCCGACATCTCTGTCAACGGTCACCCTGAGACCGCAGGCCGCCCGAAACCCGCAGCCGAGGCCAAACCGCCGCGCCTGCCCGAGTTGAAAGGCCCCGTGCAACCCGGCACCCGCGATCTGCTGGACGCTCAGGGGCCGAAGGCCGTGGCCGACTGGATGAAGGCGCAAAAGAAGCTGCTGCTGACCGACACCACGATGCGCGACGGGCATCAGTCGCTGCTGGCCACCCGGATGCGCTCGATCGACATGATCAAGGCCGCGCCCGCCTATGCGGCGAATCTGGGCGACCTCTTCTCGGTCGAGTGCTGGGGCGGGGCGACCTTCGACGTGGCCTACCGCTTCTTGCAGGAATGCCCCTGGCAGCGCCTGCGCGACATCCGCGCCGCCATGCCGAACATCATGACCCAGATGCTGCTGCGCGCCTCGAACGGCGTGGGCTACACGAACTACCCCGATAACGTGGTGCAGTTCTTCGTGCGTCAGGCCGCGATCACCGGGGTTGACGTGTTCCGCGTCTTCGACAGCCTGAACTGGGTCGAGAACATGCGCGTCGCCATGGATGCCGTGGTCGAGGCCGAGAAGGTCTGCGAAGGCACGATCTGCTACACCGGCGACATCCTGAACCCCGACCGCGCGAAGTACGACCTGAAATACTATGTCGGCATGGCCAAGGAGCTTGAGGCCGCGGGCGCCCATGTTCTGGGCCTGAAAGACATGGCAGGCCTGCTCAAGCCCGCCGCCGCGCGGGCGCTGATCAAGGCGCTGAAGGATGAGGTCGATCTACCGATCCACTTCCACACCCATGACACCTCGGGTATCGCGGGGGCGACGATCCTTGCGGCGGCCGATGCGGGCGTGGATGCGGTCGACGCGGCGATGGACGCCTTCTCGGGCGGCACCTCGCAGCCCTGCCTTGGCTCGATCGTCGAGGCGCTCGCACATACCGAGCGCGACACCGGCCTCGACATCGACGCGATCCGCCGGATGTCGAACTACTGGGAAGGCGTGCGCCACCAGTATACGGCGTTTGAAAGCGGGCTCGAGGCCCCGGCCTCCGAGGTCTACCTGCACGAGATGCCCGGCGGCCAGTTCACCAACCTCAAGGCGCAGGCGCGTAGCCTCGGGCTTGAGGAACGCTGGCACGAGGTGGCGCAGGCCTATGCCGACGCCAACCAGATCTTTGGCGACATCGTCAAGGTTACGCCGTCCTCGAAAGTCGTGGGCGACATGGCGCTGATGATGGTGGCGCAGGGCCTGTCCAAGGCCGACGTGCTCGACCCCGCCAAGGACGTGGCCTTCCCCGACTCGGTCGTGGACATGCTGCGCGGCAACCTGGGCCAACCGCCCGGCGGCTGGCCCGAGGGCATCACCCGCAAGGTGCTGAAGGACGAGACCCCCTCGACCGAGCGCCCGGGCAGGCACCTGCCCGCCGTGGATCTTGAGGAAACCCGCGCCAAGCTTTCGGCCGAGTTGAATGGCTTTAACGTCGATGACGAGGATCTGGCGGGCTACCTGATGTATCCCAAGGTCTTCCTCGACTACATGGGCCGCCATCGCCAGTACGGCCCGGTGCGCACCCTGCCGACCCCGGTCTTTTTCTATGGGATGGAGCAGGGCCACGAAATCTCGGCCGAGATCGACCCCGGCAAAACGCTCGAAATCCGCTACCAGACCATGAGCGAGACCGACGAGGCGGGCGAGGTGAAGGTCTTCTTCGAACTCAACGGCCAGCCGCGCGCGGTGCGCGTGCCGAACCGGGCTGTCAAGGCCCAGACCAAGGCGCGCCCCAAGGCCGAGGCCGGCAACGCCAACCACCTCGGCGCGCCGATGCCCGGCTCGGTCGCAAGCGTGGCGGTTACGCTTGGCCAGAAGGTCCATGCGGGCGATCTGCTGCTGACCATCGAGGCGATGAAGATGGAGACCGGCATCCACGCCGACCGGACGGCGGTGGTGAAAGCCCTGCACGTCACCCCCGGCGCGCAGATCGACGCCAAGGATCTGCTGATCGAACTGGAATGACCCCGACGGCCCGCCCAACGGCGGGCCGTTTCCTTTCCGCGAGGCCCCATGATCACACCGCTTTACGCCCTGCCCCTTACGGCGCTGTTCATCGTGCTTTCCGCGCGGGTCATCAATTACCGCAAGGCACAGCGAATCTCTCTGGGCGACGGCGATGACCCCGAGCTGCGAGGGCGCGTGCGGGCGCATGGAAATTGCGCCGAATTCGCGCCGATGGGGCTTGTTCTGCTGCTGATGGCCGAGCTTGCGCAGGCCCCTGCCCCGGCGCTGCATTTCGCGGGCACAGCCCTGCTGACGGGTCGCGTGCTGCACGCATGGGCCATCGGCTGGCGCGGCCCCTTCGCCGCGCGGGTCGCCGGGATGGTGCTGACCTTCCTGTCGCTTGCCGCCGCGGCGCTTGCCGCGGTTCTGGCCTGATCCCCGTGCGGACCGGACGGGAAAGTTTTTTCACGGGTCGCGCGAATTTTCCTCTTGCAGGCCCCCGCTCTATCCCCTAAATCCGCCTCCACCGAACCGGTAGCGCGGGCGTAGCTCAGGGGTAGAGCATAACCTTGCCAAGGTTAGGGTCGTGAGTTCGAATCTCATCGCCCGCTCCAGTTCGGACAGTACCCAAGGACGCGGGCGTAGCTCAGGGGTAGAGCATAACCTTGCCAAGGTTAGGGTCGTGAGTTCGAATCTCATCGCCCGCTCCATTACAAAAAGCCTCCCTTCGGGGAGGTTTTTTGTTGTTCTGCAGGTGGTTAGGCCAGCCCATGCACCAGCCACAGCCCAAGCAGGGCGATGCAGAGCACCGCGCCGAAATCGAACCCCAGCCGCAAGCGCAGCCCGCGATCGGGGATCAGAACGCCCGCCTGCCGCGCCCGGCGCAGCACGGGTTTCGTGGTAAGGACCGCGCCAGAGGCCAGCACGAACAGCGCGACCTTGGCAGCCAGCAGCCCCAGCCCTGCCGCATCGTCCGGCATCCGCCCAAGCCAGCCCGCCATCGCCACCCCGCTTGCCAGGATCACCAGCGCCGAGAGGCCCGAGACCTTGTCGAGCACCACCAGCCGCGCCAGCCCCGCCCCCTCGATCCGCGGCGCGCGCAAGAGCAGGTTCTTGGCCCCCGAGGCCAGTATACAGCCCGCAAACCCCGCCAGATGCGCCGCTTTTATCCAGAGAATATCCATCGCCGCCCCAATATCTGAACTATACGGTTCAGATTGCTCGAGTGATGCGCGCCGTGCAATAGCCGCTTAACGCTTAACAAGCCTGCGCGCGCGGCCTATAAGGCCCCGTAACCCCTTGGGAAGGACGACGATGCGGACCGCCACCATCACCCGGAAAACCGCCGAAACCGAGATTTCGGTCGAGATCAATCTCGACGGCACCGGCAGCTACGACAACCAGACGGGCGTTGGTTTCTTCGATCACATGCTGGACCAACTGGCCCGGCACTCACTGATCGACATGGTGATCCGCGCCAAGGGCGATCTGCATATCGACGACCACCACACGGTCGAGGACACCGGCATCGCGCTTGGCCAGGCCCTGGTCAAAGCGCTTGGCGACAAGAAGGGCATCCGCCGCTATGGCCACTTCGCCCTGGCGATGGACGACACGCAGGTGCAATGCGCGCTCGATCTGTCGGCGCGCCCCTACCTCGTGTGGAATTGCGACATGCCCACGCCCAAGATCGGGACTTTCGACACCGAACTGGTGCGCGAGTTCTTCCAGGCGCTCTCGACCAATGGCGGCATCACGCTGCATATCGATCGCGTGCACGGCTTCAACAGCCACCACATCGCCGAGGCGGCCTTCAAGTCGGTCGCCCGCGCACTGCGCATGGCCGTCGAGCTCGATCCTCGCACCGCTGGCATCCTGCCCTCGACCAAAGGGGCGCTTTGATGCTCACCGCGCTGGTCGATTACGACTCGGGCAACCTGCACTCGGCCCAGAAGGCGTTCGAGCGGATGGCGCATGAGGCCGGTCACGGCACCATCGTCGTGACATCGGAGCCTGACGTCGTCGCCAAGGCCGACCGGATCGTGCTGCCGGGCGACGGTGCCTTTCCGGCCTGCCGCCGCGCGCTTGATCGGTTCACCGGCCTTTTCGAGGCGATCGAAGAGGGCGTCTACCAGCAGGGCAAGCCCTTCATGGGCATCTGCATCGGCATGCAGATGATGGCCACGCGCGGGCTGGAGTTCGAGCCGACCGAAGGCTTTGGCTGGATCCCTGGCGAGGTGCGCCATATCGAACCCGCCGATGCCGCGCTGAAAGTGCCGCATATGGGCTGGAACGATCTGGTGATCGACCGCCCGCACCCGGTGCTTGAGGGCGTGCAAACCGGCGATCACGCCTATTTCGTGCACAGCTTCCACTTCGTGGTGGAGCGGCCCGAACACCTGCTGGCGCACGCCGACTATGCCGGCCCGATCACCGCCATCGTGGGGCGCGACAATATGGTGGGCACCCAGTTCCACCCCGAAAAATCGCAGGCCGTCGGTTTGCGGATCATCTCGAACTTCCTGAACTGGAAACCGTAAGCAAAGGGCGCCCGAAGGCGCCCTTTTCACTTACTTGATCCGCGTCCAGTTCTGCTTGGCGCAGAACAACCCGCCAGCCACGCAGCCCGCCAGCTTCATCGCATCGCCATTGAGCGCGATCTTGCCCAGATAGGTCTTGCCGTTCGACGGCCGCCAGACCTGCCCCTGGTAAGCGCCCTCGCCCTTCGGCGTCATGTCGATCACGATGGCCTTGCCGAGGTTGGGCGAGGCATATTCCCCCTCGGTCTTGAAGGTGCGCACGATGGTGCCGCAGTAATTCTCCCCGCAGGGGGCGATCTTCACATGGGCGAATGCGCCGTCATCGGGCTGGGTCTGCCACAGCCCCTCGATCGGGTCGGCGAAAGCGGTGCCTGCGGCCAGCGCAAGTGCCGCCGCAAGAAGAGTGGTTTTCATGGTGTCTCCTCCAAAACTCCGCGCGCAGGAGGGCATGGGCGTCGATTCACGGCAAGAATGACGTGGCGTTGCACCGCCGCGCCTTGCCCGAAGGGAAATCGCGTGGCAAGAGGCCCGCAAGACGAAGGAGATACCGATGATCCTCTACCCCGCGATCGACCTCAAGGACGGCCAATGCGTGCGACTGCTGCATGGCGAGATGGACAAGGCCACCGTGTTCGGCGACGACCCGGCCGCGCAGGCCGCGAAATTCGAGGCCGCAGGCTGCGAATGGGTGCATCTGGTAGATCTGAACGGCGCTTTCGCCGGTGAACCGGTCAATGCCACCGCGGTCGAGGCGATCCTGGCGCGCATCAAGGTGCCCGCCCAGCTTGGCGGCGGCATCCGCGACATGGCGACGATCGAGCGCTGGCTCGACAAGGGCCTTGCCCGCGTGATCCTGGGCACCGTCGCGGTCGAAAACCCCGCCCTCGTGCGCGAGGCCGCACGCGCCTTCCCGAACCGGGTCGCCGTGGGCATCGACGCCCGCAACGGCCGCGTGGCGACGAAAGGCTGGGCCGAGGAGACCGACGTGATGGTCACGGATCTCGCGCGCAGTTTTGAGGACGCGGGCGTGGCCGCGATCATCTACACCGACATCATGCGCGACGGCGCGATGACCGGCCCGAATATCGAGGCGACCGAGGCGCTGGCCCGCGCCGTCTCGATCCCGGTGATCGCCTCGGGCGGCGTGTCGTCGCTGCCCGACCTGATCGCCCTGCGCGACACCGGCGTAATCGCGGGCGCGATCTCAGGGCGCGCGATTTATGACGGGGCACTGGACCTGACTCAGGCGCTTGCAGCGCTGAAAGCCTGACGCCCTAGCGGCGCGGGCCTGTCAGGCGCATCTCGGCTCACGCTTCGACCAGCGGCTGGGGCCACGGGCACGCTGCGCGACATGGCGCAGCGCATACAGACTACGGAGGTGCCCCACCGCGATTGACCCGAGAATGATCGCCAAGAACCGGGCGATAAATGCGGTTGGGACGACGTGGGCGGCGAGGGTCTTGCCGCTGGCAACGCGGTATTAACCTGTCTCTCCTCGGATCGTCGCTGTGCGATCGTGCCCGTGTAAACGGATGACAAGCCGACAGGAAACCGTGCAGGGCACTGGCGGAGACGGGCCGAATGTCTGGTTAGAAAGCTTCTTCGGCAGCTACCGGGTCAGCCGCCCGGCCGAGGACCACATACGCTCGCTCGTCAAGGCGAAGGGCACCATGTGGAACACAAGTCGCTGTAAGAACGCCCGCATCAACGAACTTCTGTTCAAGGAGCGGGCCGAATTGGATGACGGGCAGTGCCGCGAGATGTATCACGAGGTGTAGGACATCGTAAGCGAGGACGGCAGCACGGTCATCCCGGTCTTTCGGCGGCTAGATCGACGTGACCAAGGACAAGATCGGCCACGACGAAGTGGTGTTGAACCGCTTCCTTGGCGGATGGAAGGCAGCGAAAGGTTGGTGGGTGGTATGAGAATTGCGGCAATCGGAAGCGGTATCATCGGCGGAGGCTGGATCGCGCGCTTCATTCTTTCGGGGCATGGCGTCACCGTCCATGACCCCCACCCCGAGGCCGCACGTATCCTTGGCGAGGTCATAGCCAATGCCACGCGGGCATGGGAACGGCTTTTTCAGGCGCCGCTGCCCACTCCGGGCCGCGTGATCTGGGCAGCCTCGGTCGCAGAGGCGGTGGCGGACGCGGACTACGTGCAGGAAAGCGTGCCCGAGCGGCTCGACCTCAAGCACCGGATCATCGCCGAGATCGAGGCGACGGCCCCGGCCACGGCGATCATCAGTTCCTCGACCTCGTGCTTCAAACCCTCGGAACTGCGCCAAGGCGCGCGCCATCCCGCGCGTATCCTCGTCGCGCATCCGTTCGATCCGGTCTATCTGCTGCCTGCGGTCGAGATCATCGGCGGCGGGGCCACGGCGGAGCGGGCCTGCGCGCTTCTGACCTCGGTCGGGATGCAGCCCGTGCAGAGCAACACCGATATTGGCGACCGGCTGCTTGAGGCGGTCTGGCGCGAAGCGCTGTGGTTGATCAAGGACGGCATAGCCACCACTCAGGAGATCGACGATCTCATCCGTTTCGGCTTTGGCCTTCGTTGGGCGCAGATGGGCCTCTTCGAAACCTGCCGTATCGCCGGGGGCGAGGCCGGGATGCACCGTTTTCTGGGCCAGATCGTCGCGGCGCAGAGAGAGCCCCGGACCAAGCTGACGGACGCGCCCGATCTGGATAACGCTCTGATCGACCGCATCGCCGCGCAATCCGACGCGCAGTCGGGCGCGCATTCGAGCCGCGAGCTGGAACGTATCCGCGACGACAACCTCGTGGGCATCCTCCAGGCGCTCAAGGCGACCGACTGGGGCGCAGGCCAGACCGTGCGCGAGATGGAGAACGCCTTCTACGCCCGTGAAGGCGTCGCGGCGACCGGCTACCCTTTGCGCATCTACGATGTAACCGTTCCAGGCGGGTGGGTCGATTATAACGGACACATGACCGAGTTCCGCTACCTTCAGGTTTGCGGCGACGCCACGGACGCGTTCCTGATCCATATCGGGCTGGATGCCGGTTACCGCGCCAAGGGCTGCTCGGCCTATACAGTCGAGACGCATATCCGCCACATCGCCGAGGTAAAGGCCGGCGAGCGGCTGAGTGTCGAGACCCGGCTGCTTGGCCACGACGCCAAGCGCTTCCGGCTGCACCATGCGCTCCTGCGCGAAGATGGCAGCATCGCCGCAACGGGCGAGCATATGCTGCTGCATGTCGATACCGCCGCCTCTCGCGCGACTCCGATGGGTGAGGCGCTGATCGCCGCGCTCGACGCCGTCGCCGCGCAGGAGGGTGAGGCGCATCCCCCCCACGCGGGCGCCGGCATCCGTTCGGTCGGTAAAACACCGTTGGCGACATGAACGACGCCGAGATGAGCCAGCACCACGCCTCGGCCAGATGATCGTCGCCCGGCTCAGCATCGGGGCGTTCACGCTCTAGGTGTTCTCGGTGCCAATCTTCTGACCCGTCAGGCGACCCTGGCCCGCAAGCCCGAGCTGATCGTCTTCGGCGTGTCGCCAACCACGCAGGATGATAACCCGCCGATCAGGTTCTGGCCTCGAGGTATTTGGGCCAAGAAGAAGGGGGGGTGGCGGTTTGAGGTGCTTCCCACGGGCGCGTTCAGGGCTTATGTAGGCGCCAAAGGAGCCCGCCCATGCTGAAGACCCGGATCATTCCCTGCCTCGACGTGGCCGATGGGCGCGTGGTGAAAGGCGTCAATTTCGTCAATCTGATCGACGCGGGCGACCCGGTTGAGGCCGCGAAGGCCTATGACGCGGCGGGGGCCGACGAGCTGTGTTTTCTGGACATTCACGCGACCCATGAAAATCGCGGTACGATGTTTGACCTGGTCACGCGCACGGCCGAGCAGTGTTTCATGCCGCTGACCGTGGGCGGTGGGGTACGCACACAGCAGGATGTGCGCGCGCTTTTGCTGGCGGGGGCCGACAAGGTCTCGTTCAACTCGGCGGCCGTCGCGAACCCCGATGTGGTCGCCGAGGCGGCCGATCGTTTTGGCAGCCAGTGTATCGTGGTGGCGATCGACGCCAAGACCGTCGAGCCGGGCCGGTGGGAGATTTTCACCCATGGCGGGCGCAAGCCCACGGGCATCGACGCGGTCGAGTTCGCACGTCTTGTGGAATCGAAGGGTGCGGGCGAGATCCTGCTGACCTCGATGGACCGGGACGGCACACGGGCGGGCTTCAACCTGCCCCTGACCCGCGCGATTTCGGATGCGGTCAATATTCCGGTCATCGCCTCGGGCGGGGTTGGCAACCTTGACCACCTTGTTGAGGGCGTGACCAAGGGCGGCGCCTCGGCGGTGCTTGCGGCCTCGATCTTCCATTTCGGCGAATACACGATCCGGCAGGCCAAGGAACACATGGCCGCCGCCGGTATTCCCGTCCGCCTCTGACAGGAGCCGATCATGCACACGCTCGACCAACTCGCCGCGACCGTTGCCTCGCGCAAGGGGGCGGACCCGGACAGCAGCTGGACCGCGAAGCTCTTCGCCAAGGGTCCCGAGAAATGCGCCGAGAAATTCGGCGAGGAGGCCATCGAGGCGATCATCGCAGCCGCCAAGAACGACCGCGAGAACCTGGTCTATGAGGCCGCCGACGTGCTTTATCACCTCGTGGTCATGCTGGCCGCGCGGGATGTGAGCCTGAACGAGGTTCTGGCCGAGCTTGAGCGGCGCGAGGGCACCTCGGGCATTGCCGAGAAGGCCGCGCGCGGCTGAGAGGTTGCATCCGCCGCCCTGCCCGGCAATGTTGGGCCAAACGGAGGCGGAGATGAGCGACACACCCAAAGGATACTGGATCGGCCATGTCACGGTCGATGATCCGCAGGCCTATCAGGCCTACCGCGAGGCCAATGCCGTGGCTTTCGCGAAATACGGGGCGCGGTTTCTGGTGCGCGGCGGTGCGCAAGAAGTCGTCGAGGGCGATCAGCGCCCGCGCTCGGTGGTGATCGAGTTCCCCTCGCTTGAGGCCGCGCGGGCCTGCTACCTCAGCCCAGAATACCAGCGCGCGCTGGCGCTGCGCACGCCGGTCTCGGTCGCCGATCTGAGCATTGTCGAGGGCTATCTTGGGTAAGACGAAGGGCTACTGGGTGGCCCATGTCACCGTGTCCGATCCGGCGGGTTACGCCGCCTACCGTGCCATGGCCGCCCCCACGATCGCCGCGCAGGATGGGCGCATTCTGGCGCTTGGCGGGGCGCAGCAGACCGTCGCCGGGCAGATGCGACCGCATACCGTCATCGTCGAGTTCCCCGATCTGGCCGCCGCGCGGGCCTGCTATTTCGGCGCGGCCTATCAGGCCACCATTGCCGCGCGCGACGCCTCGGCCGAAGTCGATCTGAGCATCATCGAAGGCCACACGATTGCCTGAGCCCGCTTGCCCCCGGCACCGGAGGCGTTAGATTGGGCACATGTTGAAATCGCTCTTCGGCCTTCTGGCCAATCCTCGCCCCGAACCCACCGACAGCGACGATGTCGAACTGGCTTTGGCCGCGCTTCTGGTGCGGCTTGCGCGTTCGGACGGGCTGTATGAGGAAAGCGAGCAGGCCCATATCGACCGGCTGCTGATCGCGCGCAACGGCATCGGCCCGTTTGAGGCCACCGCCCTGCGCCGCCGCGCCGAGGCGCTTGAGGACGAAGCCGCCGATACCGTGCGCTTTACCCGCGCCCTGAAGGACGGCATCGCCCATGACGACCGCATGAGCGTGATCGAGGCGCTGTGGGAAGTGGCGATGGCCGATGGCGCGCGCGGGGCCGAGGAAGACTCGCTCATTCGGCTTGCCGCAAACCTTCTTGGGATCAATGACCGCGATTCGGCACTGGCCCGACAGCGCGTGATCGCACGGCTCGATGATTGATGATGCCCTTGGTCATTTTGACCAGGCAAGGCTGGACTTTTGATCAATACCCTCACGTCACCCATCATTGTGCCGTTGCAATCGCACAAGAAATCGCGCCAACTTGATCAAACGGACAAAGAGAATCCCATAGTGACCAACAACGCGCCCGTCATCGAGATCCGCGATCTCCATAAAAGCTATGGCCAGCTCGAGGTGCTGAAAGGCGTCTCCATCCACGCCGAAAAGGGCCAGGTCATTTCCCTCATCGGCTCTTCCGGGTCAGGAAAATCGACGCTTCTGCGTTGCTGCAACCTGCTTGAGGACAGCCAGAGCGGCGAGATCCTGTTCGAGGGCGAGGCGGTGAAATGGACGGGCGAGGGCCTGCGTCGCCACCCGGCCGATCGCGCGCAAGTCACGCGCTTTCGCACCAACCTCGCAATGGTGTTCCAGCAGTTCAACCTCTGGTCCCACATGAGCGTTCTGCAAAATGTGATGGAGGCCCCCGTTACCGTCCTCGGGCGTCCCGCAGACGAGGTCGAGGTGCTGGCGCGCAGCCTGCTCGACAAGGTAGGCATTGGTGACAAGGCGGACAACTGGCCCGCGCAGCTTTCGGGCGGTCAGCAGCAACGCGCAGCCATCGCGCGCGCGCTCTGCATGCAGCCCGAAGCGCTCTTGTTCGACGAGCCGACCTCGGCGCTCGACCCGGAATTGCAGCAAGAAGTGGTCAAGGTGATCAAGGACCTCGCGGCAGAGCACCGCACCATGATCCTTGTGACCCATGACATGCGGCTGGCCGCCGATGTGTCCGATCACGTCGTCTTCCTGCACCAGGGCCGCATCGAAGAGGAAGGCCCGCCCGCCGCCCTCTTCGGCGCGCCGAAATCAGAACGCCTGCAACAATTCCTGTCGGCCACCGCGCCGGCCTGAAACCAACAAAACAAACTCAACAGTGGAGTCTTGACTATGAAGAAGCTGATCCTGACGGCCGCCGCGCTGGCGCTCAGCACCGGATTTGCGATGGCCGATACCGTGCGCATGGGTACCGAGGGCGCCTACCCTCCCTACAACTTCATCAACGACAAGGGTGAGGTTGACGGGTTCGAGCGGGAACTGGGCGATCTGCTGTGCGAAAAGGCCGGCCTGACCTGCGAGTGGGTGACGAACGAGTGGGACTCGATCATCCCCAACCTGCTCTCGGGCAACTATGACACCATCATCGCCGGCATGAGCATCACCGACGAGCGGATGGAGACCATCGACTTTACCCAGAACTACATCCCGCCGGCGGCCTCGGCCTATGCGGCGCTGTCGGCCGATGCCGATCTGTCGGGCGTGGTCGCGGCACAGGTGGGCACCATCCAGGCCGATTACGTCGCCAAGTCGGGCGCGACGCTGCTTGAATTCGCCACCCTCGACGACACCGTCGCCGCCGTGAAGAACGGCGAGGCCGACGCGGTCTTCGCCGACAAGGACGCGCTGGCGCCCTTCGTGGGCAGCGACATGTCCTGGGCGGGTGACGACGTTCCGCTTGGCGGCGGCGTGGGCATCGGTATGCGCAAGTCGGATGCCGAGCTGAAGGGCAAGTTCGACGCCGTCATCACCGAGATGAAGGCCGATGGTTCGCTCAACGCCATGATCAAGAAGTGGTTCGGCGACGAAGCCACCGTGTTCTGAGAGTGACGGGCGGGCGGCCCTCGCGCCGCCTGCCCGGTTCCCGCCATGTTTGAAAGCTGCGCTGATCCATCTCAACTCGAGGGACTGAACTGGTTCCTGTGCTACCTGACCTCGGGCAAGCACATGCTGTTCTATACCTCGTTCCTTGTCGTCATGGCCCTGATGGTCATCACGGCTCCGATCGCGCTCATGTTCGGATTTGGCGGGGCGCTGGCTGCGCGCAGCCACGTGGCGCCGCTGCGCTGGCTCGGCAAGGGCTATACCGCCATGGTGCGCGGCGTGCCCGATATCATCTTCTTCCTCTTCGTGCCGGTTGCGATGGACCAGGGGCTCGAATACCTGCGCAACCTGTACAAATGCCCGCCCACGGACGCACCGATCTGGGCCAATAACGAATTCAACGTCTGCGCCGCGGCCAAGCTGCCGCTTTCGACCAGCCCGCAGTTCTGGCACGAGGCCTATGGCTTCGCCCTTGCGGTCATCGCCTTCTCGATCGTGTTCGGCGCCTTTGCCGCCAACGTGCTGTACGGCGCAATGAACGCCGTGCCCCGCGCGCAGCTGGAAACCGCCGAGGCCTATGGCATGTCGCCCAAGCAGGTGCGCCGGCGCATCCTGATCCCGCAGATGTGGACCTATGCGCTGCCCGGCCTGTCGAACCTGTGGTTGATCCTGATCAAGGCCACGCCATTGCTGTTCCTGCTGGGCGTGGAGGACATCGTCTATTGGGCGCGGGAACTGGGCTCGACCAAATCCGCGATCTACGACTATCCGCACCCGGACTGGCGCGTGTGGTATTTCCTCGTGCTGCTGTTCTACTACCTCGGCATGACCCGGATTTCCGAGATCTACCTCGGACGTCTGTCGGCGCGGCTGTCGCGCGGGCAGGCCACGATGGCCGGTGAAGCGATGCGAAAGGCGGGCGCATGAGCTGCGTTGACATCATCGCCGACTACGGCCTGCGCTCGCTCGGGATCGGGGAACGCCTTCTGCCGCGCTCGGATTTCACGCTGTGCCACCAGTTCACGCTGATCGGTTCGGGGTTGATCTGGAACCTCTATTTCGGCGTTCTCGCGCTTGCCTTCGGCTTCTTCATGGCCACCGGCCTCGCACTGGCCAAGGCGGCCGAGAACCCGCTGCTGCGCAAACCGGCCGAGTGGTTCATCTTCGTCTTCCGCGGCTCGCCGCTCTTCATCCAGTTCTTCCTGGCTTATGAGGCGCTGGTGCTGCTGCCGAAGGCCGGGATCGATGTTTTCGGCATCACCATCCACACCGCCTGGACCACCAAGGCCTGGGCGGGCGCGCTGTTCGTGCTGTTCCTCAACACCTCCGCCTATGCCGCAGAGATCTTCTACGGTGCGTTGCGCTCGGTCCCGAAGGGCGACCTTGAGGCCGCCGACGCCTATGGCTTCACCGGCTGGAAAAAGTTCCGCAAGGTTGTCTGGCCAACCATGCTGCGGCTCGCCTGGCCGGCCTATACAAACGAGGCGATCTTCCTCTTCCATGCCACGACGCTGGTCTATTTCTCGGGCTTCCCGGCGTTCCAGCAGCGCGGCGATGCGCTTTATTACGCGAAGTTCTTCGCGGACAAGACCTTCAACCCATTCATCCCCTACCCGATCGCGGCCTTCTATTTCGTCTGTCTGACGCTGGCCCTGATCGCGGTATTCGGGGTGATCAACCGCCGCCTGAACCGGCATCTTCCGGGTGCGAGCCGCCCCAAACTGAAGGTCAGGCCGCAAATCATCAGGTGAGGAAATGGACTGGCTGAGAGAGCACCCCGAGGTTCGCACCATTCGCGTGGCTGCGGCTGATCTCAACGGGGTCGCGCGGGGTAAGCGCATACCCGCTCGTTTTGCAGACAAGGTGTTCACCGAGGGCACACGCTTTCCCTTTTCGGTGATGAACCTCGACATTTGGGGCGAGGACATCGAGGAAAGCCCGCTGGTTTTCGAGACCGGCGACTGCGACGGCCTTCTGATGCCCACCGAGCGTGGCTTCATGCCGATGCCCTGGCTTGAGGCGCCGACCGCGCTCTTGCCGATCTGGATGTTCCACATGGATGGCCGCCCCTATGACGGCGACCCTCGGCAGGTCCTGGCGCGCGTGATGGATCGCTACAAGGCACTTGGCCTGACCCCGGTTGTGGCAACCGAACTGGAGTTCTTCCTGATCGACGACTCGGGCAAGACGCTGCGCGTGCCACCCTCGCCCCGCTCGGGCAAGCGCCGCACCGGCGGCGAGATCCTGAGCCTGCGGGCGCTCGACGCCTTCGACAACTACTTCACCGCGCTTTACGACGCCTGCGAGGCGATGGACATCCCGGCTGACACAGCGATATCCGAGGCCGGGCCGGGCCAGTTCGAGATCAACATGATGCATTCGAACGACGCGCTGAAGGCAGCCGACGATGCGTGGCTGTTCAAGATGCTGGTCAAGGGGCTGGCGCGCAGCCACGGCTTTGCCGCCTCGTTCATGGCCAAGCCCTATGACCTGTGGTCGGGTAACGGAATGCACATGCATTTCTCGATCCTCGACAAGGCGGGCAAGAACATCTTCAACGACGGCTCCGACAAGGGCTCGGACGCGCTGCGCCACGCGGTGGCGGGTTGCCTGGCCGCCCTGCCCGGCTCGACCCTGATCTTCGCGCCGCATGAAAACAGCTATGACCGGCTGGTGCCCAATGCCCATGCGCCCACCGGCATCGGTTGGGCCTATGAAAACCGCACCGCGGCGGTGCGTATCCCCGCCTCGGGGCCCGCCGCGCGGCGGATCGAGCACCGCGTGGCCGGGGGCGACGTGAACCCTTACCTGATGATCGCTGCCGTCCTGGGCGCCGCGCTGATCGGGATCGAGGACAAGATGACCCCGAGTGATCCGATTGCGGGCAACGCCTATGAGCAGGATCTGCCGCAACTGCCCGCGACCTGGAACCTCGCCATCGAGACCTTCGCGAACTGCGACTACATCAAGCGCATCTTCCCGCAGGAACTGGTCGCGAACTTCCTGATGACCAAGCGGCAGGAGGTCCACTACATGGCCGAACTGTCGGACGAAGAGCAGACCGAGCTCTACCTCGATACGGTCTGACGAACGATCCTCCGGGCCGCCAGTGTCGGGCGGCCCGCTTACTCGACCGTATGCGGCACCACGACCAGACAGGCATCGCGGTCGCGCAACAACTCGGGCGTCACGCACCAATGCGTTGCGACGCGCTCGGGCGTCAGCGCACCCTCGGGCGTGTCGTGGCAGATCAACCGCCCCTCGCCCAGCACCATGACCCGGTCGCAAAACCGCGCAGCCAGCGTCAGGTCGTGCAGCGCCGCGATCACAGCAGTGCCGCTTTGCCGCGCATGGGTGCGCAACGCGGCCAGCGCGCTAAGCTGGTGATGCAGGTCCAGCGCCGAGGTGGGCTCATCAAGCGCCAGAAGCTGCGGATTGCGAAACAGCCGCTGCACCAGAAGAACACGCTGCTGCTGCCCGCCGGAAAGCGTGTTCATCCCGCGCGCGGCCAGTTCGGCCAGCCCGAAACGCCCAAGGATATCGCGTGCCTGCGCGATCATCGCGGGCGGGACGCTCCAACCCAACCCTTCGCGCCGCCCCAGCAAGACGCAATCGAGCACCGACAGATTGGCCCGCACCGTGAAGCTTTGCGGCAAAAAGCCCACTGCGGCGCGATCGAGCACACGGCCCGCGCGACGCAGGATCGCACGCTCGGGCGATAGCCCGGCGATGGCGCGCAGCAGCGTCGATTTACCCGCGCCATTCGGCCCGACGATGCCGGTCAGAGATCCGGCAGGCAGGCGCAATTCCATCGGTTGCAGAACCAGGCTACGGCCACGCCGCAGCGCCGGAAGGGTGATTTCGAACATCAGTTCCCCCTATGGGTCAGGATGACGGCGGCCAGCATCGGAATGCCCGCCACGGCAGTCACGATCCCGACCGGTATCGCCGCGCCCGAGGACAAGAGCTTGGACACCACAGAGGCCGAGACCAGGATCAGCGCCCCGGTCAGCGCCGCGAAGGGCAGCGCGAAGCGGTGATCCTCGCCCACCATCGCGCGGGCCACATGCGGCGCGATCAGCCCGACAAAACCGATCGTGCCGGTGAATGACACCGCCGCTGCCGTCAGCGCCGCGGTGATCAGGAAGACCCGGCGGCGCAGCGCGTCGGTATCGAGCCCGAGGCTTTCGGCATTTGCCTCGCCCATGCGCAGGGTCGTCAGCGCCCAGGTCTCGCGCGCGATCAGCGGCAGGCAGAGGGCAACGATCACCCCCGCCGTCTTGACCGCCGTCCAGTTCGCTTTGAGCAACGAGCCGAACAGCCAGAAGACGATCTGCTGCAAGACCTCGGGCGAGGCCATGAACTGCACCAGAGATTGTAGCGACTGGAAGAAGAACAGAACCGCGATGCCCGCCAGCACCAGAACCTCGGGCTGGCTGCCTTTGAGACGCGCCACCAGCCACACAAGCGCGGTCGCGCTGAGGGTCGCGACGAAGGCGCAGAGGGGTGTCAGTAGCCAAGTCGGCACCGGCACGATCAGCGCCGAGCCGAACATGATCGCAAGCGCCGCGCCAAAGCCCGCCGCCGCCGAGAACCCCAGAGTGAAGGGCGAGGCCAGCGGGTTGGCGAGGATCGTCTGCATCATCAGCCCCGCCAGCCCAAGAGCACCGCCCACGATCAGTGCCATCACCGTCTGCGGCAGACGGATCTGAAACAGGATCGCCGCAGCCGCCCGGTCGGCGCCCTGCGGTCCGGCCAGAAAGGTCTGCCACAGCGCCCCCGGCGACATCGCCGAGGGGCCGGTCATCAGATCAGCCAGCACCAACCCGACCAGCAGAAGCAGGGCGGCGCCTACCGCCGCCCCACGCCGCGCAGACCGCGCCCGCCACGCCCGAACCGAAGTGTCGAGCCGGTCCTGCACGCTCATTTCAGCTGCGTCACGAACAGCCCGTCCGCCATGACGGGCATCCACTTGGCATAGTAGTCGCTCAGCTCAGCCGCCGGATCGACATCGGCGAAGGCCTCGGGATAAAGCGCCTTGGCGATCGCGCGGGCATAGACGAAATCCGACAGCGTGCGGTTGCCGCCATGGTAGATGCCATAGACCTGCTTGCTACGCACCGCGGGCAGATCGGCCCAACCCGCGCGCGCGGCATAGGCGGCCATCTTCGGCTGCGCGGCCTCATCCGTAGCGCCGAAGCCCAAGAGCACCGCTTCGGGCTTGTTGAGCCATTCCGACCCCGCGAGCAGGATCACATCGGGCTGCTCGGCAATGACATATTCGGGCGAAAGCGGCCCCCAGTTCTCGATCTGGCCCTTGGCAATATTGGCGCCGCCGACAAGGTCGATCACACCGGCCCACATCCCCTTGCCGTAGCTGTTGCCCACCTCGCCAGGGCCCTTCTGCGCCAGTTCGACATAGATCTTCTTGTTCGACGGCCCCGCCTTGGCGATGCGCGCGGCGGTGTCCTCGGTCTTGGCCTGATACATCTGCGCCAATTCCTCGGCGCGCTCGGGTTGGCCCATCACAGCGCCCAGAACCCGCGTGGACATCAGGTGCCGCTCCAGCGTCTGAGCGTTGTAATCGAGCGCGATCACCTTGATACCCGCATCCTCGATCTGCTTCACGCCCGGCTCGCCCAGAGACGCCGTCTGCCAGCTTGCCAGAAGCGCCACATCGGGCTTCGAGGCAATCAGCGCCTCGGCCGAGAAGCTGTTGTCATCGGTGCTGCCGAAATCGGGCAGGGTTTCAAGCGCTGGAAAGGCTGCGGTGTAGCGTTGCCACTGGCCGGGGCGCCAATCGGCCCAGGGCGCGCGCGAGAACGAAACGATCTTGGCGGCGCCCTCGGCACCGGTCACGGCCAGGTAATCCTCGTAGTAGAAGCCAAGCGCCACGCGCTCGGGGACACGTTCAAGGATGACAGTACGTCCGTCCAGATCGGTCACGGTGATTTCAGCCATGGCGGGGGCCGTGGACATGAGCAGCGCCGACAGCGCCGCGAGTTTAGCGAGTTTCATTTTGATATCCTTGGGTTGATCGCGGCACCGCAGGCATGGCGGCACCGATATGCGCAATGAGCGAGCCGCAAGACGGCGCTCACGAGAACACGCCCGGCCATAGCGGCGGTTCAGCGGATCAAGCCAGAGGGGGGGCGCGGGGCTGCGCGGGGCGCCATTCGGCCACGACGATAGGCCGGGACACCGCCAGATCAGGAACGAAGGGCGCGAAACTCGCAGGGCTATGCGCCGCAAGCGCGGCATCCTGCACGGCCGCCAGCGCGAGCGTCACCGCAAGGCATTTCGATACTTCGTGGTTCTCGTCGGGAAGCGGCGCCTGATCGCTGACAGAACCGTCGGCGCGCATCCAGATGTCGCGCGGCCCTTCGGGCGTACACAGCACCAGCCGGGTCGAGTCGGCATCGGCCACCCGCATCATCCCCTGCGGGACGATCCCCGAAAGGAACAGCGACAGCAGCAGGACCATCGGCACCAGCCGCGCAAACAGCGCGCGCACCGCAAACCCGCGCAGCTTGCGGGAGGCGGTGGGCCGAGGGTGATGCGCCTGTGCCAATGCCATGTGACCTTCCTGCCGCATAGGGTTACGCAGGAAGGCCCCGCGCCTCAAGCCTCTTGGACCGCCCTGCGGCGCTCCGACGCGGCCCGCCCGGTCAGCATCTCTTCGCTCAGATGAAAATATTTGATCAAATTATTCAGCAAGCCCCCTTGCCGCATGGGATCGGCCCCGCTAGGCTTTGCCCATCCAAGCAATGAGACGACAATGCTGATCGGCATCCTGCAAACCGGCCAATCCCCCGATGTTCTTCGGGACGCGTCGGGCGACTACCCCGACATGTTCGCGCGCCTTCTGGCGGATCGCGGCCTGACCTTCCGCACCTATCACGTCGAGAACATGGAGTTCCCGGCCGATATCCACGAATGCGAGGGCTGGCTGATTACCGGCTCGCGCCACGGTGCCTATGAAGATCATCCCTTCATCGCGCCGCTTGAAAACTTCATCCGCAAGCTCGTCGCAGCCAAGGTGCCGCTGGTAGGCATCTGCTTTGGCCATCAGATCATCGCGCAGGCGATGGGTGGCAAGGTTGAGCGGTTCGAGGGCGGTTGGGCCGTGGGCCCGCAGGATTACGACTTCGGCGGCGAGAAGATCACGCTGAACGCCTGGCACCGCGACCAAGTAACCGAGCGCCCCGAGGGGGCCGAGGTCGCCGGCTGCAACGAGTTTTGCGAGAACGCCGCGCTGGTCTATGGCGATACCGCCTTTACCGTGCAGGCCCACCCGGAGTTTCCCGACAGCTTCGTCGATGGCCTGATGCATGCGCGCGGCAAGGGCCTCGTGCCCGATCCGCTGATGGAAGCTGCGCGCGCGCGTCTCAACCAGCCCAATCAATCCGCAACCATTGCTGACCGGATCGCGGATTTCTTCCACAAGCCGCGGGGCTGATCATGTATCGCCTGCCCGCCTTCGCCGAGACCGACCCCGAGCAGCTGAGCGCGCTGATCGCGCAGGCGCCGCTGGGGCTGCTGATCTCCTCGGGTCCGGCGGGCGTGATGGCGAACCCGATCCCCTTCCTGATCGAAGAACGCGCGGGCGGCCACGTCCTGCGCGCCCATCTGGCGCGGGCCAATCCGCAACTGGCGGAACTGGCTGCGGCCCCTCAGGTTCTGGTCGTGTTCCAGGCGGGCAACAGCTATGTCACGCCCTCGTGGTATCCCTCCAAGGCCGAGGCCGGAAAGGTCGTGCCGACCTGGAACTACGCCATGGTGCAGGTGCGCGGACAGGCGCGGCTCGATACCAGTACCGAATTCCTGCGCAACCAACTGGACGCCCTGACCGACCAGCAGGAAGGCGTGCGCGCGGACCCTTGGGCGGTTTCTGATGCGCCCGAGAGTTTCGTCGCCGCGCAGATGCGCGGGATTGTCGGGCTCGAGATCCTCGTCGAAACGATGGAAGGCAAGCTCAAGCTGTCGCAAAACCGGCCCGCCCAGGACCGCGTCGGCGTCCGCGCGGGCATGATGGCCGAGGGCGACCCGCTCGCCCGCCTGATGCCAGACCCTGGTGCGTGAAGCTCACCCTTCACGCAAACCATTGGAAAGTTATGAAAATGTCTTCGAACACCGACAACTGGCTCGATCAAATTCCGCAAGCTGCCCGTGACTATGTCGCCGGGCGCCGCCTCGATGAGGTTGAATGCATCGTCGCCGACGTCGCGGGCGTTGCCCGTGGCAAGGCCATGCCCGCCTCGAAATTCCAGTTTCAGGATCGCTTCTTCCTGCCGAACTCGATCTTCCTACAGACCATCACCGGCGAATGGGCCGAGAACCCGATCGGCGCCTTCACCGAGCCGGACATGATCCTGACCCCGGATTATTCGACCGCGACAGCCGCCCCCTGGACCGCCGACGTCACGCTTCAGGTGATCCATGACGTGAACGACCAGCAGGGCAACCCGGTTCCGATCGCGCCGCGCAACGTGCTCAAGCATATCGTCAGCCTCTACGAGGCCGAGGGCTGGAAGCCGATCGTCGCGCCCGAGATGGAGTTCTTCCTTGTTGCGCGCAACCTCGACCCGAACCAGCCGATTATTCCGCCGATGGGTCGCTCGGGGCGGCGCGCGGCTGGCAAGCAGGCCTATTCGATGTCGGCTGTGGACGAATACGGCAAGGTGATCGACGACATCTACGACTTCGCCGAGATGCAGGGCTTCGAGATCGACGGCATCTTGCAGGAAGGCGGCGCGGGCCAGATCGAAATCAACCTCGCCCATGGCGACCCGGTCGCGCTGGCCGACCAGATCTTTTTCTTCAAGCGTCTGATCCGCGAGGCCGCGCTGCGCCACGATTGCTTCGCCACCTTCATGGCCAAGCCGATCGAGGGCGAGCCCGGCTCGGCCATGCATATCCACCAGTCGATCATCAGCACCAAGACCGGCGAGAATATCTTCTCGGAAGCCGATGGCGGCGAGAGCGAAGAGTTCCTCTATGCCATCGCGGGGCTGCAAAACCACCTGCCGGCGGTGATCGCGCTGCTGGCGCCCTATGTGAACAGCTACCGCCGATACGTCCCTGATTTCGCTGCGCCGATCAATCTCGAATGGGGCCGCGACAACCGCACGACGGGCCTGCGGGTGCCGATCTCGGGGCCGGCCGCGCGGCGGGTCGAGAACC
Organism: Sedimentimonas flavescens; assembly: GCF_025154035.1. Taxonomy (NCBI): domain Bacteria; kingdom Pseudomonadati; phylum Pseudomonadota; class Alphaproteobacteria; order Rhodobacterales; genus Sedimentimonas; species Sedimentimonas flavescens. The sequence continues at coordinate 111,093 of NZ_JAOALJ010000002.1, forward strand.
GTCTGGCGGGGATGGATTGCAACCCCTATCTCGGCCTGGCGGCGACGCTGGCCTGTGTCTATCTGGGCCTCAAGGAGCGCAAGATGCCGCGCCCCGAATGCCTGGGCGATGCCTATATGGGCGACACCGACCTGCCCTACAATCTGGGCGACGCGCTGGACATCCTGGCCGATTCCGCGCCGGTGCGCGAGGTGCTGGGGATCGAGTTCTGCACCGTCTACGAGGCGGTGAAGCGCAACGAATACAAGGAGTTCCTGCAAGTGATCTCGCCCTGGGAGCGTGAGCACCTGCTGCTGAACGTGTGATGCCATGAACCTGCTTTTCGCGAATGACAAACCGGGCCACTACCCGGCGAGCTTCTATGCCGATACGCGGGATGCCGCGCCCGAACGGGCGGCGTTGCAAGGGGCGGTGCAGGCCGATGTCTGCATCGTCGGCGCGGGCTACACGGGGCTGGCGGCTGCGCTGCATCTGGCCGAGGCCGGGCGCCGCGTGATCCTGCTAGAGGCGCACCGGGTGGGCTTTGGCGCCTCGGGGCGCAACGGCGGGCAGATCGGCTCGGGCCAACGGCTCGAGGTGACCGAGCTTGAAAAGATGATGGGCAAGCCCGCCGCGCGGCGGCTGTGGGATCTGGCTGAAGAGGCCAAGGCGCTGACCTACGATCTGGCCGCGCGCGCAGGCGTGCCGACATATCGCGGCATCGCCCATGCCGCGCTGAAGCCCTCCGAGGTCACCCATGCCCATGAGATGGCCGAGCATCTGGCGACGCATTACGGATATGATCAAATCACGCCGCTCGACCGTGACGGGCTGCGCGCGCTGATCCCGTCCGAGCGTTATATCGGTGGCGACGTCGACCGTGGCGCGGGCCATGTACATCCGCTGAACCTGACGCTTGGCATGGCGCGCCTGGCCGAGGCGGCGGGCGCGGTGATCCATGAAACCTCGGTCGTGACCGGGATCGAACATGGCACCGGCACACAGAAAAGCCGCGTTCGAACCGCGCAAGGCCATGTCGAGGCCGAGCATGTGATTCTGGCCGCGAACGGGTATCTCGACCGGCTGGAACCCAAGGTGACCGCGCGGGTCATGCCACTCAACAACTATATCGTTGCGACCGAGCCCTTGGGGGAGCGCGCGCGCGAGTTGCTGACGGAGAACATCGCCGCGCATGACACCAAGTTCGTGGTGAACTACTGGCGCCTGCACGAAGACCGGCTGATCTTCGGCGGCGGTGAGTCGGTGACCTATCGCTTTCCGCGCGACATTGCCGCCAAGGCGCGGGTGCCGATGCTGCAGGTCTATCCGCAACTGCGCGACGTCAAGATCACCCATGCCTGGGGCGGAACGCTGGCGATCACGCTCAACCGGATGCCCTATTTCGGGCGGCCTTCGCCGAACTGCCTCTCGGCCTCGGGGTTCTCGGGGCATGGGGTGGCGCTGGCGACGCTGGCGGGCAAGCTGATGGCGCAGGCGGTGACCGCGACGGGCGACGGGTTCGACATGATGGCCTCGGTGCCGACATACCCTTTCCCCGGCGGCGGCTATCTGCGTTGGCCGATCCTTGTGGCGGGGATGACCTTCTACGGGTTGCGCGACAAGCTGGGGATCTGAGAAGGGGGGCTATGCGCCCCCCTCTGCTCCTGCGGAGCATTCACCCCTGCAAGGTATTTTGTCCAAGAAGAAAGGGATCACGCCATCAGGCGGCGGTATTCGATCTTGGGGCAACGGTTCATGATCACGGATTTGCCCGCGGCGACTGCGGTTTCGGCCGCAGCGTCGTGCTGGACGCCGATTTGCATCCAGATCGTGCGCAGCGCGGGAAGGTTCGCCAGCGCGGCCTCGACAATGGCGGGCACGGCGCTTGACTGGCGGAAGATGTCAACCATATCGACGGCGATCTCTTTGGGGATCGCGGCGAGGTCCGCATAGACGGTTTCGCCCAGAATCACCTGCCCCGCGAGGCCGGGGTTGACCGGAATGATGCGATAGCCAACCGCCTGAAGGAACTCGGCCACGTAATGCGAGGGGCGACCGGGATCGGCGGAAAAACCCACCACGGCGATGGTCCGGGTCTCGGTCAGTATGTTTCGAATTTCAGGATCTTGCATGGCGCGCTCCGTTTTAGTGCGACACTAAAGAAAAAGGCGCCCAAGCCAAGGGCTGGGCGCCAAGTGGCGGAACGAGGGACAGTGAACCGAAGCGCGGAGGTTCCGCAACCGCGCTTCCACAATCATGAGATAGGTATGTAAAATCCCGATTAAAGGGCCTCACGGCGATCTCGCGTCCTTGTGAACTCAGCGGTTCACTGCGGCATAGAGTGAAATCGCCGCCGCGTTCGAGACGTTGAGCGAACCGAACTCCCCCGCGAAGGGAATCTTGACGAGCTTGTCGCAGGTCTCGCGCGTCTTTTCGCGCAGGCCCGGCCCCTCGGCACCCAGCACTAGCGCAACGGGGCGGGTGCCCACTTCGGCAAGGCCCTCGGCAAGGGTCATCTCGGCCTCGCCCGCAAGGCCGAGCAGCACGAATCCCATGGCGCGCAGTTCCTCCATCGCATCGGCGAGATTGGTGACGCGCAGATAGGGCTGGCGTTCCAGCGCCCCCGAGGCAGTTTTCGCCAGCGCCCCGGTTTCGGGGGCCGAATGACGTGCGGGCGCCACGACCGCGCGGGCGCCGAAGACCTCGGACGAGCGCAGGATCGCGCCGACGTTATGCGGGTCTGTCACGCGATCCAGCATCACCACCAGCGGCGCGCCGCGGCCGGTCAGGCAGACCTCTTCGAGCGAACCCCAGTTGAGCGGTTTGACCTCAAGCGCCGCGCCCTGGTGGACGGAATCGGGGGCCAGAGTGACGTGATTGTCAAACTTGCGCGGATCGACGATCTCGGGCTCGACCCCGCTTGCCGCGATCGCCTCGAGCAGCTTGTCCGAGGCGTTCTTGGTCAGCACGAGGCGCAGCTTTTGCCGCGCGGGATTCATCAGCGCATCGCGCACGGCGTGCAGGCCGAAAAGCCAGACCGTCTCGGCGGCGGCGGCGCGTTTGGCGCGTTCCTTGTCGATTACCCAGCTCGGCTTTTTCATGTCTTACTCCTGCATTGCCGCCGTTGATGCGCGCAAATGCACAAAATCGCAAGCCTGCCGCCGATGCAGGCGGCGTTATGCAGGGGGTCCAAGGGGCAAATTTCGGCCCCTGGGCGGCGTGTGCGATTTTCTTCACGCACCGCGTTCTGCCCCCCTTGACGCCCCCCGCCCCCTTCGGTATTCCCCGCCCCACGTCGGGTGACGAGCTGCAAGGTGCGGCAGCGGACTGTAACTCCGCCGGGGAGACCCATGCCTGGTTCGATTCCAGGGTCACCCACCATCCCCCTCTCAGGAATGGTGATTACACGGGGCCTGCGCCCCGCCGTTCGCGGCGGGTGAGTGCCTTCCCCCCCTGCCGAATTCCGCTATAGTGCCGAAGCATTCAGGACTGCGGACCCATGGGCACTTCGGCTGACAACCCTCTCGATTACAACGTTTTCTGCGTCGTTCAGGCGGGGCGGCTGGAGTATGAGGCGATCATCTTCGCGCGTTCGTTCCGCGCGGCGAACCCGGGCTTTCGGGGCCGGCTGTTGATGGCCGAGCCCTCGGGGGTGCGCTGGTCGCAGCCCACACAGATATCGGAGCCGGTGCGCGAATTGTTGCTGGCAGAAGGCGTCGAATTCATTCCCTTCGAGAACCGGCACTTTGGCGAGTCCTACCCGCAGGGCAACAAGATCGAGGCGATGGCCGCCCTTCCCGCGGCCCCCTTCGTCTTTTTCGACACGGATACGGTGTTCACCGGCCCGCTTGCGTCGGTGGCGTTCGATTTCCACCGTCCCTCAGCCTCGATGCGGCGCGAGGGGACCTGGCCCGCACCGCCGCTTTACGGCCCCGGTTACACGGGTATCTGGAAGGCGCTTTACGACCGCTTCGGGTTGGATTTCGAAAGTTCGCTCGATCTGAGCCAGTTCGACGAACACTGGGAGCGGTATCTCTACTTCAACGCGGGTTGGTTCTTTGGCGCCGATGCGCAGGCCTTTGGCGAGCGTTTCCTGCATTACGCCCATGCGATCCGTTGGGATACGCCCGATGAGCTGGCCTGTCAGTCGCTCGATCCGTGGCTCGATCAGATCGCCCTGCCGCTGGTGATCCACTCGTTTGGCGGGGGGCGTCCGGGGCCGGAGCTGGCGGGGCTGGATGGCGATGTCAGCTGCCATTACCGCGCTCTGCCCTTACTTTATGCGCGCGAAGGCGATGCCGCGGTCGAGATGGTCGAACAGGTCTGCGCGCCCAATCCAGTGAAGAAGATCCTCAAGGCCTATGAGCCCCCCAAGAAACTGATCTATCAGGGAAAAGGTCGCGCGTTGCGGGCCCTGTTCGACCGCAGCGCCCTGCCCCGGCGCGAACAGGCGTTGCGCAACGCGATCCGCCGCGAGGGGCTCTGGCTGCGCTGAAACATGCGTGCAATCGAATGTGATTGAAGCCCATCGGGGCCACGGCTAGGCTCCCCCCGATTTCGTTTAGGGAGGGGCCCATGACCGACTATTCCTTCGACACCCTGCAAGTGCATGCGGGGGCCGAGCCCGATCCGGCCACCGGCGCGCGCCAGGTGCCGATCTACCAGACCACCGCCTATGTCTTCAAAGACGCAGAGCACGCCGCGCGCCTCTTCAACCTGCAAGAGGTGGGCTACATCTACTCGCGCCTGACCAACCCGACCGTTTCGGCGCTGGCCAATCGCGTGGCCGCGCTTGAGGGCGGTGTCGGTGCGGTCTGCTGCTCGTCGGGGCACGCGGCGCAGATCATGGCGCTCTTCCCGCTGATGATGCCGGGCTGCAATATCATCGCCTCAACCCGTCTTTACGGCGGCACGATCACCCAGTTCAGCCAGACCATCAAACGCTTCGGCTGGTCGGCGAAATTCGTCGATTTCGACGATCTGGAGGCGCTTGAGGCCGCGGTGGACGACAACACGCGCGCGATCTTCTGCGAGTCGGTCTCGAACCCCGGCGGCTATGTCACCGACCTGCCCGCCGTTTCGGCCGTCGCCGACAAGGTGGGCCTGCCGCTGATCGTCGACAACACGCTGGCCTCGCCCTACCTGTGCCGCCCGATCGAGCATGGCGCGACCCTCGTCGTGCATTCGGCGACCAAGTACCTGACCGGCAACGGCACCGTCACCGGCGGCGTCATCGTCGACTCGGGCAAGTTCGACTGGTCGGCCTCGGGCAAGTTCCCCTCGCTGTCGGAACCCGAGCCTGCCTATCACGGGCTGAAATTCCACGAGGCACTCGGCCCGATGGCCTATACCTTCCACTCGATCGCCATCGGCCTGCGGGATCTGGGCATGACGATGAACCCGCAGGGCGCGCATTACACGCTCATGGGGATCGAGACGCTGAGCCTGCGCATGGACAAGCATGTCGCCAACGCCAAGACCGTCGCCGCCTGGCTCGAAGCCGATCCGCGCATCGACTACGTGACCTATGCGGGCCTCGAAAGCTCGCCCTGGCATGAGCGCGCGAACCGCGTCTGCCCGAAGGGGGCCGGGGCGCTGTTCACCGTGGCGGTCAAGGGCGGCTACGATGCCTGCGTGAAACTGGTGAACAATCTCAAGCTGTTCAGCCATGTGGCGAACCTTGGCGATGCGCGCTCGCTGATCATCCACTCGGCCTCGACCACGCACCGCCAGTTGACCGAGGCGCAGCAGGTTGCCGCAGGCGCCGCGCCGAACGTGGTGCGCCTGTCGATCGGCATCGAGAATGCCGCCGACCTGATCGCCGATCTCGATCAGGCGCTGGCCGTCGCCACGGCGTGATGCCTTCGCGGGCAATTCGCGCCCGCGACCGGCAAAAACCCGACCATCGCCCCGCCCCTTTCGGGCGGGGCGCTTTTCACAGGCGGCAAACTGCTTTACGAAGGGTCGCGACGGGTGAATCCGCGCCCCTTTCGATCAGCCAGAGCCACCGGAATGAAACCCAGCTTCGCGCTCAATCTCTCGCTTGACGGCATTGGCCTTCTGCATCGCCGGGCCGATGGCTGGGCGAGGCTGGGCGAGGTCTCGCTTGAGGTCGATGACCTGCAAGGCGCGCTGACCGGCCTGCGCCGCGCAGCCCTTTCGGCCGAACCGCGTGGTCTGACCTCGAAACTGATCATCCCCGCCTCGCAGATCCTCTATACCGAGGTTCGCGCCCCCGGACCGCGCACCGCGCAGCGCCGCAGCCAGATCGCCGCCGCGCTGGAGGGGATGACGCCCTACCCCGTCGAGGATCTCATTTTCGACTGGTCCGGCAATGGCGAAACCGTGCAGGTCGCCATCGTCGCGCGCGAAACCCTGGCCGAGGCCGAGGCCTTCGCCGAGTCGCACGGCTTTTGCCCGATCTCCTTCGTCGCCCTGCCCGAGCCGGGGCAGTTCGGTGGCGAGCCGTGGTTTGGCCTCACCGCCAATGCCGCCCAGCACCTTCCCGAAGGCGCGCGCGTTGACCGCGATCAGGACCCGGTGCGCGTTGTCGAGCAGGTCAGCCTGGAAGAGTTCTTGGCCGCGACCGAAGAGCCGGATGTCGAACCTGCGCCCGAGCCTATTGCTGAAGAAGCCTTGCCGGAGGTTTCGGTCGCCCTTCCTTCCGAGCCGGAAGCCCCCGCCGAGCCCCCGGTGCCTGAGCAGGAGGATGCCGACGATGAAGAGGCTCTTACCGATCTGGAACTGGCGCTGAACGCGCCCTTCGTGCCCGACCTGCCCCCGGCAGAGGAGGCGCCGCCGCAAGAGCTGTCGCTGGCCGAAGAACCGCTCGAACCCGCTGTGCCGGATACGCCGCAGGCGGAGCTCGAGCCGCAAGAAAGCCCCGAGCAGCCGCAAGAACCCGAGGCCCCCGTTCCCGCCTTCAGTTCGCGTCGCACGCCGGAACTTGCCGCGCGCGCCGACGATGCTGGTGTCACGCCCCGTCTGGGCGGTGCGGCGCGGCTGCACCCGATGCCTCCGCGCACCATGCCGCCCGAGCAGAAGGCCAAGCTGATGCAAAGCGGCTCGGCCGGGGTCACGGCGCCGGGCCTGGCGCTGCCCGAAACGGATCTGCGCAGCGCCGCCGAAACGCTGAAACGCGCCGCGAAAGCCGGGCTGGACAAGGCCGCGCGCGGCACGGTGAAACTGGGCGACAGCGCGGGCAAGGCGCTGGTGAAAAGCCTCAAACCCAAACTGGATGACGAACCTGCCACCGCTCCGGAGGAGGCCGAACCCGCTGCCAGCCCGTTTGGCAGCTTCCAGCCCGCCCTCACAGGCGGAAAGCCCAGGCATTTTGGGCTGAAGCTTACGGCAGGGCTGGTGCTGTTCCTTGGTATCGTCGCGCTTTGGTCAAGCTTCCTTGGCGACGACACCCCGCCTGCCGAGGTCGCAAGTCTGGAAACGCAGGCACCAGCGCCCGCACCCGAAATCACGGCGCCTGCGGCAAAGCCCGCACCCGAACCGGCCGCGACCGAAACCGCCGCGCCGCCCCCCGCTACGGAACAAGCCGCGGCGGAACCGGCCCCGGCGGTGCCCCAACCTGCCGAGCCAACCCGGTCGAGCCCCGAGATCGTTCCGGCGCCGAACCTGTCGCTCTCGTCGATCTCGACGGCCGATCCGGCTCTGCGCGACACGACCGCCACGGCGACGCTGCCCCCGGCTGAAAGCCTCACCGACAGCCAACCGGTCATGCCGCCGCCGCCGCCGCCCTTCGAGCAGCTTGCGCGGCTGACACCCGAGGGCGACATTCAACCCACACCGCAAGGCGTGGTCATGCCGGGCGACTTCACGCTTTACGCGGGCAAGCCCCCGCGCCTGCCCGGGCCGCGCCCCGAAGCGATCGCCGCCGCCGCGCTGGTGGCCGCAGCGGCGCCCGCCGCCGCCCCGACCGTGGCCGAGGAACCCGCCCCCTACGCCGATCCGGCGCTGGCAGGTCTGCGTCCCAAGCCCCGCCCCGCCGCCATTGAAGCCGCCGCGCAAGCGGCAGCACAGGCTGCCACGCCAGAACCCGCCCCCGAGGCCAGCGCACCCGAGACCGACGACGGTGCCGCGCTGACGCCCGAGCAAAGCACTCGTCTGGCGCTTTTGGCCAACGCGAAACCGAAGGCGCGCCCGGCCTCGATCGCGAGTGCCTTCGCGACCGCAAGCGCCGCCGACGAGGCCGCCGCAGCCGAGGCCGCCCGCGCCGCCGAAGCGCAAACCGCCGCCCTTGCCAGCGCCACGGCGCGCGCGGTTTCCGTCTCGCGCCGCCCACCTGCGAAACCGCGCAACTTCACTACCTCGGTCGAGAACGCATTGGCCGCCGCGATTGCCGCCGAACCCGCCCCGGCAGCAACCCAGGTCGCCGCAGCCCCCGCTCGCCAGACCGCGATCGAGCCGCCTCCCGAGGAACTGGACGAACCCGAGCCCGTCTCGGTCGCCCCCAAGCTGCCCACCTCTGCCTCGGTGGCCAAGCAGGCAACGCTGAAAAACGCCATAGACCTCAAGGAAATCAATCTGATCGGGGTCTATGGCTCGTCTTCGAACCGCCGCGCGCTGGTGCGCCTGTCGAGTGGCAAGTACGTCAAGGTCTCGGTCGGCGATCGATTGGATGGTGGCAAGGTGACCGCCATCGGAGCCGGACAACTGACCTATAAGAAAGGCTCTCGCAACTATACGCTGACGCTTCTGAAAGGGAGCTAAGGCGCGATCCGATCAACTCGGGTAACAGCCGCGAAACATCGCCCGTTTCGCCTTGCGCCCAGTCCAACATTCTCTAGGCTTAGAGCCGGTCCACCATTTTTTCCTCCCCCATTCGCGCCGCGCCCCGCGTAGCCCAACCAGATAGTGCACCCGATGGAAGGCTTCCTCCTTCAAGCCACACTTTACCTTTTTGCGATGGTCATCGCTGTGCCGCTCGCCTCGCGGGCGGGGCTCGGCTCGGTTCTAGGCTATCTGATGGCGGGCATCCTGATCGGCCCGGTGCTGGGGCTTTCCGGCTCGGAAATGACCGATCTTCAGCATTTCGCCGAATTCGGCGTGGTGATGATGCTGTTTCTGATCGGATTGGAGCTGGAGCCCCGCGCGCTTTGGGCGATGCGCGACAAGCTGCTCGGGCTAGGCGGGCTTCAGGTGCTGGTGACAGTCGCGGCGGTCACGACGCTGGCGCTGCTGCTGGGGCAGCCGCTGCGCATCGCGCTCGCGCTTGGGATGATCTTCGCGCTCTCCTCGACCGCTATCGTGCTGCAAACGCTGAACGAAAAGCGCCTGATGCAGACCGCAGGCGGGCGTTCGGCCTTCGCGGTGCTACTGACGCAGGATATCGCGGTCATCCCGATGCTGGCGCTGATGCCGCTCTTGGCGCTGCCCGGTGCGCGGGCACTGTCGAAGGCCGAAGCCTCCGACAACGCTGTTGCCCATTTCATCGACAGCCTGCCGGGCTGGGGGGTAACGCTGATCACGCTGGCCGCGGTGGCGTTTGTCATCCTTGCCGGTCACCTGCTGGTGCGTCCTCTCTTCCGCTTCGTCCACGCCGCCAAGCTGCGCGAGATCAACACCGCGATGGCGCTGATGATCGTGGTCGGCATCGCCTCGCTGATGAACCTCGTGGGGCTTTCGCCCGCGCTTGGCACCTTCCTCGCGGGCGTCGTTCTGGCCGACAGCGAGTTCAAGCACGAGCTGGAAAGCGATATCGAGCCCTTCAAGGGCCTGCTGATGGGGCTGTTCTTCATCACCGTAGGCGCGGGGATCAACTTCACCGTCTTCACGGCAGCACCGGTCACGACCGTGCTTCTGGTTTTCGCTCTGGTGGGCCTCAAGGCAGCGATCCTTTACGTCCTTGCGCGGGCCTTCCGGCTGAAAGGCGGGGACAAGACGCTGTTCACGCTCGGGCTGGCGCAGGCCGGTGAATTTGGCTTCGTGCTGGTGTCCTTCGCGGTCGGACAACGCATCCTGCCGGCCGCTATCGCGGAAAAGACCCTGCTGATCATTGCGCTCTCAATGCTGATCACGCCGCTTCTGTTCATCGCGCACGAGCAACTCGCCCGGTTCCGGCGCGACGAAGATGGCCCCTCGGCCGATGAGATCGACGAGCAGCAACCTATCATCATCGCCGGGGTTGGCCGCTTCGGCCAGGTGGTCAACCGCATGATCACCATGTCGGGCTTTCAGACGACCGTTCTGGATGCCGATCTCAAGACCGTGCAGCTGATGCGGACCTTCGGCTTCAAGAGCTATTTCGGCGACCCGACGCGGCCCGATCTGCTGGCCGCCGCCGGGCTGGCCAAGGCGCGCGTGCTGGTCGTATGCCTCGACGACAAGGCCTCGACCACGCGGCTTGTGGCCTATGCGCGGCGTCTGCGGCCGGACCTGCACATCATCGCCCGCGCGCGTGATCGTATTCACGTGTTCGAGCTTTACCGGGCCGGTGCCGACGACATCGTGCGCGAGATGTTCGACTCTTCGCTGCGTTGCGCGCGCTACGTGCTTGAGAATGTCGGGCTGAGCGAATTCGAAGCCGCCGAGCTTGAAAAGACCTTCTTCAAGCTCGACCGCGCCGCAGTGCGCGATCTGGCACAGGTCTGGAAGCCCGGCGTTCCGGTCGAACAGAACCCCGAATACATCAAGCGCACGCGCGAGCTGAACGCAGAACTTGAAGCCGAAATGATGGAGCGGTTCTCGCGCCGGACCAGCAAGATCGATGCCGATGACCGGCCAGCCGACGCGGGCGTCACGAAAGAGGGCTGAAACGAAAACGGGCCCCGAAGGGCCCGTCTTGCGTAAATCTACCTGCGATCAGGCGGCGCGACCAACCAGAACGTCATCGACTTTCTTTGCGGCGCCAGCCTCGTCGGTGCCCGACACGGCGGCGACTTCGCGGGTCAGACGCTCCAGCGCGGCTTCGTAAAGCTGACGCTCGGAATAGCTCTGCTCGCGCTGATCATCGGCACGGTGCAGATCGCGCACGACCTCGGCGATCGACAGCAGATCGCCCGAGTTGATCTTTTGCTCATACTCCTGCGCGCGGCGCGACCACATCGCCCGCTTGACCTTGGCCTTGCCTTTCAGCGTTTCGAGCGCACGGGTCACCACCTCGGGCGAGCTGAGCCCGCGCATACCGATATCGACGGCCTTGTTGGTGGGAACGCGCAGCGTCATCTTGTCTTTCTCGAACGAGATGACGAAGAGTTCGAGACGGATACCAGCGATCTCCTGCTCTTCGATCGACATGATTTTGCCGACACCATGTGCGGGATAAACAACGAAATCGTCCGGGCGGAATTCGGTTTTCTTGGTCTTGGTCATTCAGTCGCTTCCTTGCAGCCGGGGCGTTCACCCTATCCGACAGCGCACAAGACACCCACGGCGCTTTAAGCTCCGCGATGCCTCTCGCAGTCAAAGATAAACCCCCGGCAGGCGAGCAGGTCTGCGAGGGCGGGATCAAACTCCAATGTCACAATAATGTAGCACAAAATTGGACCGATTCAAAGCGCGGCAAAGCATCACTGTTATGCGAATGCAGAAACTCAAGCCCTTGAAGGGCAACAAGCCTCACGCCTTCCGTTGCGTCATGCGCCGTGAACGACCCGAATCAGGGGCACGCCGGACCGAGATGAGAATCAGTCGCCCTGGCCCGGATTCGGGCTGAAGTACTTATCAAGCTTGCCGGGCTCGCCATCATACTTCTCGTGATCCGGCATCGGGTCTTTCTTCTGCGTGATCACGGGCCAAAGTTCGGCGTATTTGCGGTTGAACTCGACCCAGTCTTCCATTCCCGGCTCGGTATCGGGGCGGATCGCGTCGGCGGGGCACTCGGGCTCGCACACGCCGCAGTCGATGCATTCGTCGGGGTGGATCACCAGCGTATTCTCGCCCTCGTAGAAGCAGTCCACGGGACAGACTTCGACGCAGTCGGTGTATTTGCAGGCGATGCAGTTATCGGTGACGACATAGGTCATGGAGCAACCCCGGATCGTTTAGGTTCTGGCGATACCTAGCGGGGCGTTGCGGATCAATCAAGGGAGAGTGTCACAGAAAAGCCGGGCTGCGGCGATCTGGCCCCGCACTCAGAACGGGCGTTCGGCTTCGGGCGCCGCGTGCGGAACGTTGGGCTCGTCAAGCGCGGTATAGAGGGTCGCGGCCTCACTCGCCGGGCCGCGACGCTCACCGCAGCCCTCGATCCGGATGACGCGCACGGCCCCTGCAACGCTGACCGTCAGGACATCTCCGGGGCCAACCGCCCGCCCCGGCTTGTCGATGCGCTGGCCGTTCACGCGCACGCGCCCGGCCTGCACCAGATCGGCAGCCAGCCCGCGCGTCTTGACGACCCGCGCGTGCCAGAGCCACTTGTCGATACGGATCCGGTCAGATCCGTGCGCCATCGCTTACTTCTTGTCCTTCAGAGCCGCGAGGATCGCGAAGGGGCTATCGGGGTCGATCGGCTTTTCCTTCTTGGGCGGGCGAGCCTCGAAGTGGCGCGCGCCCTTGCCCTCATGCGGTTTGCCCTTGCCTTTGGGCTTACCACCGCCTTTGCGCTCGCCACGGAATTCGGGCTTGCCGCCCTCGCGGCGCTTGCCCTCGCCACCGTCGCGGCGCGGCGCGCGCTCGGGGCGCGGGTTGTGGCGCGGACGCGGGGCCCAGGTGAAGGTGAAGAACACTTCCATCTCGGGCGCGGCAGAGGCCGCCTCGGCCTCAGCCTCGGCGATCGGCGAGGCATCCTCGGGGATCGGGTTCTCAGCCCCAGCCTCGGGGGCCTTCGGCTCCGCCACCGGACGGGTCTTTTCGCGCTCGCCCTTCTCGGCCTTGTAGCCAAGGCCCTCCATCAGGTCGGCGAACTGGTCCAGCGTCATACCGGTGATCGAGAGCATATCGGGATTGGCCTCGAAGCCACCCCGGCTGTCCTGACCGCGCAGCAGGTCGGCCAGACGCTCGAGCATGTCGATGCGGATCGCGCGCGACCCTGCCGGGCGATAGCCCGAGAGCGTATAGGCCTGCATACCCACTTCGGGGATATGCGGGATGGTCACCAGACCCGGAGGCGGGCTTTCGGGAAATTCCGACAGGCCTTCCCAGAGCGCCGAAAGCACCAGGCGCAGACGGGTCGGCGCGGGCTTGAGCAGCGCCTGCATGAAGATCGTGTACTGGCCAAAGCGCACGCCGTGCTTGCGCAGCGCGCCGCGAGCGTCCTGATCAAGCTCCTTGACCTCTGCGGCCACGCCTTCGCGCGGCAGGATGCCCATGCCCTCGACGAGGCGGAAGGCAAAGCCACGCGCAAGTCCGGTCAGGGCCTCGTCACGGCTGATCGCCAGAAGCGGCTCGAACAGGGTTGCGACCTTGCGGTCGATGAAATGCTGCAGACGGCGCTTGACCTTCTCGGCAACCTCGGGACCGGCCTCTTCATCGACGAAGGCCTCGACCGAGGGTTTCGCCGGCTCAGAGCCCTTCACGAGCTTGCCGACGGCGATCTCGCCCCACATCAGGCCACCCTGCTCGGTGAAGTCCATCTCGGTGTCGGGCGCGTTGTAGAAACGGTCCGCCCGCAGGTTGAACTCGGGACGCAGCGCCTCGTAGGCGGCACGTGCCAGCATCTTCGCCTCATCGGGCGAGGAGGTCGCATCCTGCCGGAACCGGAATCCGTCCAGACGGCCAGCGAATTCGCCTTCGACCATCACTTCACCCTTGTCGTTCACCTCGGCCACGAGGGTCTCCTTCTGCTTGAGCCGGCGCAGCAACACAGCGGTGCGCCGGTCCACAAATCGTTGGGTCAGTGCGCCATGCAGCGCATCCGACAGGCGGTCTTCTACAGCGCGAGTCTCCTCGCGCCAATGGCTTTCGTCATCGACCCAGCCCTTGCGCTGCGCCACGTATGTCCAGGTGCGGATAAACGCGAGCCGTTTCGACAGCGCATCGATGTCCCCCTGCACCCGGTCGATCCGCTCGATCTGGCCACGCAGCCAGTCCGAAGGGATCCCTTTGCCGCCCTGCAGGAAGCCGAAGATACGCGCCAGCAAAGTCGCATGTTCCGTCTGCGAGATCGAGCGGAAATCGGGTATTCGGCACACATCCCAGAGCAGACGCACATCATTTGGGTGCCGCACCCGGTCGATGACTTCCGGATACTCGCTGAGTGCCTTGAGAGCACGCAGATCGTCCGCCTCGCGCCCGCGCGTCAGCCATTCGTCGCCGGGGCTTTCCTCAAGCGACTGGATCAGCCGGGGCAGCGTTCCGAACTCAAGCCGCGGGTTGCGCCATTGCAAACGCTGGATCGGGGCAAAGCGGTGGTTCTCGACCGCGTCGATCACCTCGGGCGGCAGCGGCGAGGCCTCACCGGTCACACCGAAGGTGCCATCCATCGTGTGCCGCCCTGCCCGTCCGGCGATCTGGCCAAGCTCATGCGGGAAGAGATGCCGCATCCGGCGCCCGTCGAATTTCGCCGTGGCCGAAAAGGCGACATGCTCGATATCTAGGTTCAGGCCCATGCCGATGGCATCTGTGGCAACGAGGTAATCGACATCGCCGTTTTGATACATGGCGACTTGCGCATTGCGCGTGCGCGGGCTGAGCGCCCCCATGACGACCGCCGCGCCACCCTTCTGGCGGCGGATCAGCTCGGCGATGGCATAGACATTTTCAACCGAAAAGCCGACAATGGCGCTGCGTGGCGGCATCCGGCTTATCTTTTTCGAACCTGCCCACTTGAGTTCCGAGAAACGCTCCCGCCGGGTGAACTGTGCCTTGGGCAGCAGCGCCGCGATGGCGCCTTTCATGGTCTCCGAGCCGAGGAACAGCGTCTCGTGCAGGCCGCGCGCGTGCAGCAGGCGGTCGGTGAAGACATGGCCACGCTCGGGGTCGGCGCAAAGCTGGATCTCGTCGAGGGCGACGAAATCGGCACCGACATCGGGCATGGCCTCGGTGGTGCAGACCCAATACTGCGTGCGCTCGGGGACGATGCGCTCCTCACCCGTGACCAGCGCCACGACCGAGGGGCCGCGCGCCTTGACGATCCGGTCATAGACCTCGCGCGCCAAAAGCCGCAGCGGCAGCCCGATGACGCCGGTGCGATGCGCTAGCATGCGTTCAATCGCGTAATGCGTCTTGCCGGTGTTGGTCGGCCCCAGCACGGCCGTGATACGCGCAGACATTTTTCCCGCCCAGTCTTACAGCGCGACGCCCGCGAGCGCCTTCTCCAGCATGTCGATTGCGTCTTTCACATCCTGCTGGTGCGGGTTCAAGGCGAAAGAGGCGCGATAGGCCGCCAGCGCGCGCTCGGGCTGCTCCATATCGTCGAGAATCATGCCCAGGCCATTCAGCGCCCCCCAATGACGCGGCTCGAGCCGCAGGGTCTGCGCGATATCCGACAGCGCCGGCCCGTAGCGACCTGCGACAAAGAACGCCGTGGCGCGCGCATTCCAACCCTCGGGGAAGTCCGGCGCGTGATCTGTCAGGGCGGTCAGATGCTCGATCGCGGCGTCGAGGTCGCCCGCGTCGAGCGCCTCGGTCCCGCGCTTGAGCAGCAGATCCATCGCCGGAGAGCCCGAACGCGACCAGGCCCGTTCGATATCCGATTGCGCACGCGCCCAGCCGGGATAGTCTGGATCGGCCAGTTCGGCGAAGTATCGCTCCAACCCGGTGGTCTCGGAATGTGCCGTAACGGCGCTGCAAAACAGCGTGAGAAATGCCGCAACGGCATATTTGTTTATGGCTGTTGGCCTGCGCATAACTAAAATGTAACCCAACCGCCGGAGAAAGCGATAGGTCCGGCGTTCACATTTCGGAGGAGTTCATGAGCGAAATCATCGAGAAGGCCGTTGCCGCGCTGCAAGAGAAGATGCCGAACGGTTTTCCCTCGACCGCGAAATTCGTCATCACCGACGAGGGCGCGATCGTGATCGACGCCGACGGGGTGCGTGCGGGCGATGACGAGGCGGACGTGACGCTGACCGCCAATGCCGAAACCTTCAAGGGCATCCTGAGCGGCGACGTCAACCCGACCATGGCTTTCATGACCGGCAAGCTGAAGATCGACGGCTCGATGGGCCTGGCGATGCAGCTTGGCTCGGCGCTGAGCTGATGGAAGAGGCCCCCTTTCACGCCGCGATTTCCGGCGGTCCTGAAGGGGGGCGCGCCCTCTGGCTGCATACGGCAGACGAGCGGCGTATCCGCCTTGGGCTCTGGCCTGCGGCGGGAGAGGCGCGCGGGACGGTGTTCATCTTTCCCGGTCGCACGGAATATATCGAGAAATACGGCCTTGCGGCGGCCGAGTTCACCGCGCGGGGCTACGATGTGCTGGCCATTGACTGGCGCGGGCAAGGGCTGGCGGATCGCCCCCTCGCCGACCAGATGATGGGCCATGTCGAGCGTTTCGCCGAGTATCAGATCGACCTCGCCGCCGTGCTTCATGCCGCCGAGGCGCTGAATCTGCCCCGCCCCTGGCTCGCGCTTGGGCATTCCATGGGCGGCACGATCGCGCTGCGCGCCCTCAGCCGTCCGCATCCCTTTGCCGCGGTCACCCTGTCGGCGCCGATGCTGGGGATCGCGCTGAACGCGCCGATGCGCCAGATCGCCCTGCCGCTGGCGCGGGTGCTGCTCGACAACCCGCGCGCGCGGCGCTACGCACCCGAAACCAGCGAAGTCACCTATGTGCTGACCGACGGGTTCCAGAATAACTTCCTGACGACAGACGCGATGATGTGGGCCAAGCTGATCGAGCAGGTGGCCGAGGTGCCCGCGCTTGCACTTGGCGGCCCCTCGCTGCACTGGGTCGCCGAGGCGTTGCTGGAGTGTCAGGCGCTGCTGAAACTGCCCGCGCCCGACCTGCCCTGCTACTGCGCCCTTGGCACGGATGAGCGCGTCGTGGACAGCACGGCGATCCGGCAGCGACTGAAAGACTGGCCCGCCGCGCGGCTTGAGATGTTCCCCGGCGTGCAGCATGAGATCATGATGGATAAGCCCGAAACCGGCGCGCGTTTCTATGCAAGCTGCCTGGCGCTGTTCGACGCGGCCACGGGCGCTGCTTAGAGCTCGATCTGGCTGAAACCTTCGCGCAGCGCGCTGGACCAAGCCTCGGACATACGGGCAAAATCAGGGTCTTTCGCCTCTATCCGACGCCGCGAGGAAACCCGGCAGGCATCGCGCTCGATCACCGCCAGATCCAGCGGCATCCCCACCGACAGGTTCGAGCGCAGCGTCGAATCCATCGACAGCAGCACCGCCTTTTGCGCGTCCTCGATGCTGGTCGAGGGGGTCACCACGCGGTCGAGGATCGGCTTGCCGTATTTATGCTCGCCGATCTGCAGGAAGGGCGTGTCCTCGGTCGCTTCGATGAAATTGCCCTCAGGGTAGACGAGGAACATCCGCATCGCCCCGCCCGCGCGCTGCCCCGCCACGATCATCGAGGCCGAGACGCTGACTTTCGCTGCGTTCATCTTGTGGTCGATATCCTCGCGGACCGAGGCCAGCGTATTGCCGATGATCTCGGCCACTTTCAACATGCTCGGCGCCAGCATGATCGAGGTCTCACCCGTCGCATCGTCATCCTCGATCGCCTCGCGCAGGCGCGCGATGGTGGTCTGGGTGACCGAAAGCGACCCGGCCGTCAGCACGGTGATGACCCGCTCGCCCGGATCCTCGAAGGTGAACATCTTGCGGTAGGTCGCGATATTATCGAGCCCCGCATTCGTGCGGGTATCGCTCAGCAGCACCATGCCCGCATCCAGCAGCAGGCCAACGCAATAGGTCATTCTTTCCCCCGGGGATTCGCGCCGACGGCCGAGATTATTGTTGGGTTGCCTCCAAGGCAACTGCGACATCAAGACTCTCTTCGCCAAGACCGAGGGCAATCCCCTTGATCGGCGCTGCATCCCGCGCATCCGCGCCCGAGCCGAGGCGAATATACCGCTGGTCAGGGCAACACGCATTGGCGGGATCAAAGCCGATCCAACCTATGTTCGGCACATGCACCTCGGCCCAGGCGTGAGTGGCTTCGTGCGGCTCGCCATCATCGCGGGCAAAGAGGTACCCAGACACATAGCGGGCCGGAAGGCCCACGGCCCGCGCCGCGGCAATCAGCGCATGGGCATGATCCTGGCAGACTCCCTCGCCCAACGACAGCGCCTCGGCGGCGGTGGTGTGGGCTTGTGTGACGCCAGGCTTGTAGGCGATGGCAGCCGAGACGGCGCGGGACAGGCGGTGCGCGCGATCCAGATCGTCCTCGGCACCAAGGACAGCTTCATTGGCAAGGGTTTCCAGCGCATCATCGACCCAGGTCGCGGTGGTCTCGCACAGGTAGGACAGCGGCGGAACCTGCTCACGGTGGCCGCGCAGCACGCCGGCCAGATCGATCGTCTCGACCTGTCCCGATGCAGTTATCGTGACCTTGCTGACCGGGCCGCGCACCGACCAGCCCTCGATCCTGTCGCCCGCACCGTCCTTGAACGAACCGCCCCGGATGCCGCCCTCGACCGACACATCCCAACGGATGATCCGCTGCCCGTCGAAGCGCGACGGGAAGAGGCGCAGCGTCTGCACCGCAGAGCGCATCGGCACATCGTATTGGTAGGTGGTAACGTGGTTGACTGTCAGGATCATCTGGCTTCTCCGCTCAGATAGGCGTTGTGCACCATTACGGACAGCTCTCCGACCTCGCGGATGAACCGCGTGAGGAACTCATGCAGGCCCTCTTCGAAGATGTCCTCGACACGGGTTTCGGCCAGCTCACTTACCAGCGCGCAAGCGCGCATCTGCGCCGGGCCGCTCTTGTTGTAATTCTGGCTGAGCGCGTCGAGATGCTCCATCGCGGCGTCGGCCGCCGAAATCAGCGAGCGCGGCGACTGCCGGTTCAGGATCAGGAAGTGGGCGATCTTGGCGGCCGTGACCTCGCCGCCGTAAGCCCAGTGGAAGGCCCGCGTGGCCGAAAAGGCGCGCAAGAGCGTCTGCCACTGGTAGTTGTCGAGCCCCGAGCCCACGAAATCAACCGACGGCAGCAGGACGTAGTATTTCACGTCGATCAGGCGCGCGGTGTTGTCGGCGCGCTCCAGCGCGAAACCGAGGTTGAGGAAGCTGTAGCCGTCATTGCGCAGCAGCGTGGCATCCATCGTGCCGCGCACGAGCGCCGCCTGCCGGTTCACCCATTCGGTCAGTTCGGTCAGCTCCAGCTCCGAGCGCGGCATCCGCTCCAGTTGCCGGATTTCCTGATAGGCCATGTTCAGCGCGTCCCAGACCTGGCTGGTCATTGCAGTCCGCACGATACGGGCGTTCTCTCGTGCGCTGGCGATGCAGGAAATCACCGAGGACGGGTTGTCGCGGTCTAAGAACAGGTAGCTTTCGATGTTGCGCTGCACCGGGTCGCCATATTTCGCGGCAAACCCCTCGGAGGTACCCGAGGCCTGCAACAGGCTTTCCCATTCCGAGCGATAGCCATGCCCCGCCGAGGGCATCAGCGCGATGCGCGCGCCGACCTCAAGCAGTCGCGCCATGGTTTCGGCCCGCTCGATATAGCGTGCGATCCAGAACAGGTTTTCCGCAGTCCGGCTTAGCATTCCGCCTCTCCGCTGAAATGAGACGTTCCGGGCAGTGCGGAACGGTATTGATAGCTCGCTTCGGGGCGCTGTCTCATTCGGCCAACACCCATGTATCCTTGACACCGCCGCCTTGCGACGAGTTCACCACCAGCGAGCCCTCGGTCAGCGCCACGCGCGTCAGCCCGCCTGGCACCAGCTCGATCTTCTCGCCCACCAGGCAATAGGGCCGCAGATCGACGTGGCGGGGCGCGATCCCTTCCTCGACGAAGGTCGGCGTGGTTGACAGCGCGAGCGTCGGTTGCGCGATGTAATTGTCGGGGTCTTCGACGATCTTGGCACGGAAGGACTCGATCTGCTCCTTGGTCGATTTCGGGCCGACAAGCATCCCGTATCCGCCCGAGCCATGCACCTCCTTGACGACCAGATCGCCAAGGTTTTCCAGCACATATTTGCATTCATCCGCCTTGGCGCATTGCCAGGTGGGGACGTTTTGCAAGATCGGCTCTTCGCCCAGGTAGAAGCGCACCATCTCGGGGACGAAGGTGTAAACCGCCTTGTCATCCGCCACGCCCGCACCCGGCGCCGAGCAGATCGACACGCCGCCCGAGCGATAGACATCCATCAACCCCGGCACACCCAGCATCGACTCGGGCCGGAAGCAGAGCGGATCAAGGTAGGCGTCATCGATCCGGCGATAGATCACGTCAAGCTTCTTGGGCCCTTCCGTCGTGCGCATCCACACAAAGCCGCCCTCGACGAACAGATCCGCGCCCTCGACCAGTTCGACCCCCATCAGGTCGGCCAGAAAGCTGTGCTCGTAATAGGCCGAGTTGTAATGCCCCGGTGTGAGGATGGCGATGGTGGGCTCGCGCTCGCATTTCGCGGGCGCGACCGAGGCCAGCGTGCGGCGCAGCGCATCGGCATAGCCATCGACCGGCTCGATCCGGTTCTCGCGGAAGATCTGCGGGAACATGCGCATCATGATCTCGCGGTTTTCCAGCATGTAGCTGACGCCCGAGGGCGTGCGGCAGTTGTCTTCGAGCACATAGAACTCGTCCGGCCCTGTGCGCACTAGGTCGATGCCGACGATATGGCTGTAGATCCCGCGCGGGGGCGTAAAGCCCGTCACGGCGCGTTCGAATGCGTCGTTCTGATAAACCAGTCGCGCCGGGATCTTGCCCGCCCGCACGATCTCGCCGCGCCCGTAAACATCGAGCAGGAAGGCGTTGAGCGCCCTTGCGCGCTGCTTGATACCACGTTCCAGCCGGCGCCATTCAAGCTGGGTGAAGACGCGCGGAAACATGTCGAAGGGGATCAGGCGGTCCGGGTCGCCGCCCTCGCCATAGACCGCGAAGGTGATCCCGATACGGCGAAACAGGGCCTCAGCCTCGGCCTGCTTCATCTGCCGCAACTCGGCGGGCATATCGCGGGTCCAGCCCTCAAGCCGGGCGTAAGGCTCGCGGACTTTGCCGCCGTCATACATCTCGTTGAAATAGTTCGTCATGGGGCGTGATTCCTCCGGCCTTGATCGAATCTTAGGCAGCGGATTGGGCGAGTAAAAGCGGATGTCGCCAAGGAAAGGGAAAAGCCCACGGCTTTTGCCTGAAATTTGGGATTGCGCCCAAATAATAAGCGAACAGCCATGACCGCGGCGAAACTTCGGCCCTCCCGGCCCCTTGCCCCCACCGGGGCCAAGCCCCTATGTCTTGGGCTATACCTAGCAAGAGGCCGCCATGACATTTCCCCTGCCCCAACCCGTCTTCGATGCGAACGCCAGCACCGGGGGGTTCGGCGATCTGCCCGATTGGGATCTGAGCGACCTCTACCCCGCCCCGGACGCCCCCGAATTCGCGCGCGACATGGCGCAGCTTGAGAATGACTGCGGCGCCTTTGCCGCCGATTACGAGGGCAAGCTGGCGACGCTCGACGCCGCCCAGATGGCGCAATGCATCGCGCGCTACGAGACGATCGAAACCACCGCCGGGCGGCTGATGTCCTATGCCGGTCTGCGCTATTACCAGAACACCACCGATGCCGGGCGCGTCAAACTGATGGCCGACGCGCAGGACAAGATCACCACCTTCACCACGCCGCTGGTGTTCTTCTCGCTGGAGTTCAACCGTATCGACGACGCCCGCTATGAGGCGGTGTTCAACGACCCGCTGGTCAACCGCTACAAGCGCGTCTTCGACCGGATGCGCGCGATGAAGCCCCATCAGCTGTCCGACGAGATGGAGAAATTCCTGCACGACCAGTCGGTCGTCGGCGCCGCCGCCTGGAACCGGCTCTTCGATGAAACCACCGCCGCTCTTGAATTCGAGGTGCTGGGCGAGACGCTGAACCTGGAGGCCACGACGACGCTGCTGTCGGATCACGACCGCGCCAAGCGCGAGGCCGCCGCGCGCGAACTGGCCCGCGTGTTTGGCGAGAACATCAAGATCTTCGCGCGCGTCCACAACACGCTGGCCAAGGAAAAGGAGATCGAGGACCGCTGGCGCAAGATGCCCACCCCGCAGACCGGGCGCCACCTGTCGAACGATGTCGAACCCGAGGTGGTCGAGGCGCTGCGCAACGCCGTTGTTGCCGCCTATCCGCGCCTGTCGCACCGCTATTATGCGCTGAAGGCGCGCTGGCTTGGCCTCGATAAACTGCAAGTCTGGGACCGCAACGCACCGCTGCCGACCGAGGCCCCGCGCAAGATCATGTGGGACGAGGCGCGCGCGACCGTGCTTGAGGCCTATGCCGCCTTCGCCCCGCAGATGGCCGAGCTTGCGCAGCCTTTCTTCGACAAGGGCTGGATCGACGCGGGTGTCAAACCCGGCAAGGCGCCGGGCGCCTTCGCGCACCCGACCGTGACCACGGTGCACCCCTATGTGATGCTGAACTATCTCGGCAAGCCGCGCGACGTGATGACCTTGGCGCATGAGCTTGGCCATGGCGTGCACCAGGTTCTGGCCGCCGGTCAGGGCGAGATGCTGGCCTCGACCCCGCTGACGCTGGCCGAGACCGCCTCGGTCTTCGGCGAGATGCTGACCTTCCGCAAGCTGCTCGACGGTGCCAAGACAAAGGCCGAGCGCAAGACGCTTCTGGCGGGCAAGGTCGAGGACATGATCAACACCGTCGTGCGCCAGATCGCCTTCTACGATTTCGAATGCAAACTGCACGCCGCCCGCGCGCAGGGCGAACTGACGCCCGACGATATCAACGCGCTGTGGATGTCGGTGCAGGCCGAAAGCCTCGGTCCGGCGTTTGAGTTCATGGAGGGGTATGAGACCTTCTGGTCCTATATCCCGCATTTCGTCCATTCGCCCTTCTACGTTTATGCCTATGCCTTCGGCGACGGGCTGGTGAACGCGCTTTACGCGGCCTATGCCGACGGGCTGCCCGAGTTCCAGCAGAAGTATTTCGAGATGCTCAAGGCGGGCGGCTCGAAGCACCACAAGGAGCTGCTGGCGCCCTTCGGGCTCGACGCCTCAGACCCGGCCTTCTGGGACAAGGGTCTGTCGATGATCGCGGGCTTCATCGACGAGTTGGAAGCGATGGAAGACTGATCGAGAAACGGGGCCGCGAGGCCCCGTTTTCATTCCCAGAGCGCCGCCATCGCCTTCATACCAAGGCGCGGCAGGGCCATCTCGCCGAAATCCTCGATCCGGCGGATATGCGGAAAGAGCGCAACGAACAGCTCCAGCATCCGCGGATCGACCAGTTGCTCAAGACCGACGCCCGGATGATAGCTTTCCACCTCGACCCCGGCGACGCGCAGGGCTGCGTGGCGATCCAGAACGACGTGATAGGTGGTGATCGGAGCGACGGGGGCGACCTCGATGATGCCGATGCCGTCCACCAGCGCGCAGGCGGGCACAAAGGCCGCCTCCGCGTCCGCAATGCGACGAACCCGCGCGCTGTCCATGCGGATACGCGCACCCGGCCCGAGCACCAGATCGGCGACCGGGCGCCCCTCGCCCAAGGCCTCGGCGGTCAGGCGCGTCATGCAGGTCCGGCCGTCGCTACAGTCCGGCCGCATCGCGGCAAAATGCGTCATCGATCCGATCCAGCGGACCAGGCAGGTCTCGCCGCCCGCAACCAGAACCTGACTGCCCGGCATCAGATCCTCGATCGCGCAGGGCCCTGCGGCGGTCTGTACGACAGCGCCACGCGCAAGCGCGGAACAGGCGTGTTCGAACAGCGGAATGGCGGGCGCAATACGGTTTGAGGTCTCAATCTCGCCCGAAGACGTGAGCCAGGCGGCCTCGTATCGGCGCGTCAGAGGAATCGCGCGCAGAGGCCGCCGCTCAGTTCCAACGTGCCCGCGCAGATGCGCGTGCGATGGGCCAGACCGGTCCCCGCCAGAGATTGCAACACCCATGGCAGGAGGGTGAGGATATGACATGCGAACAGCCCTTTCGGTCTGGTCACATCTGCTACGGCCCCCACCGGATGCAGAGAGACAGACCAATTATGGGCGGCCGGCGCATTGGCGTCAAATTTATGAAGCTATTGTGACGACCCGCGAGACCAGTCCGCGCCCGGCATCGTCACTGTTTCCCCGAACACGGATTCCGCCGCATTCTCGCCACAGTTCGAGGCACTCACAGCGAATCGCGGATCACAGCCGGATGGTCGAGATCAGGCGGCCATAGTCGGCTTCGCCCACATGGGTTGTGCGGCGATAGGAGTAGAACCGCTCGCTATCCGAGTAGGTGCAGTGGCGCGTCCATTCAGCCTCACCCACGCCGGCCTCGCGCAGGCGATGCAACCCGAAGGCTGGCAGATCGAACATCGGCTTACCCGCCGGTCCGCCCGAGAAGAAGCGGCCATAATCGGGGTCTTCGACAAGGAAGTTTTCCATGAAGTCGTGGCCAACTTCATAGGCGCGCTGCGAGATGCAGGGGCCGATGACCGCCGTGATATTCGCGCGCT
This sequence comes from Sedimentimonas flavescens, assembly GCF_025154035.1. Lineage (NCBI taxonomy): Bacteria > Pseudomonadati > Pseudomonadota > Alphaproteobacteria > Rhodobacterales > Sedimentimonas > Sedimentimonas flavescens. The sequence continues at coordinate 135,527 of NZ_JAOALJ010000002.1, forward strand.
CCGCCCCGAGGGCCTCCATGGCCTCGACCGTCGCCTCAAGCACCCCCTCAAGTGCGCCACGCCAGCCCGCATGGGCCGCACCCACGACCCCGGCCTGACGGTCGGCAAACAGCACCGGCTGGCAATCGGCGGTCAGCACGGTCAGCAGCACGCCCGGGGTCGCCGTCACCAGCGCATCGGCCTGCACCGGCGCATCGAGCGGGCCTGTCACGCTTAGCACATCGGCGGAATGGATCTGGTGCACACCCACCATCGCCTCGGGCGTCACGCCCATGGCCGCAGCTACGCGATCGCGGTTCACGTTGACAGCATCCGTCAGATCGCTGGACCCATGGCCGCAATTCAACCCCTGGAACACACCCGAAGAGGCGCCCCCCTTGCGGGTGAAAAAGCCGTGCGCGACACCGTTCAGCGCGGGCGAAGTCAGAATTTCAAGCGTGGTCGGCATGATCAGTCAGCGGCCCCATCGAACCCCGGAGGCAGTGGGGCGGTAGCGGGATAGATGGCAAGGGTTTGGAACAGGTGACCCATTTCCTCGGGGTGGGTCAAGCGGCGATGCGCAGCGATATGGCTTTCGAGCGCCGCGCCGCTCAGCTTGCTGGCAAGGCCCTGCGCGCGCGCCGTGATGCCGAGACGTTCGAGCAACACGCCCTGCGGCGTCATCGCGCTGACGGCAGCGCCCGCTTCGCGCGCGGCATGGGCGAGCGGTGCGAACGCGACATGGGCGGTCAGATCCGCCTCGCCGGGGTTGGCGAAGGGGCTTTCGGGCTTGTGCGCGCGCAGGGCCTGAAACGTATCGCCAAGGCTGCGCCAGTTGCCGTAATCGATGAAGATCGCAACCCCGCCCTGCGCCGCGATGCGCCCCGCGACGGCCGAGGCCACGGACGGAGCGCCGGGGCAGATCTCGACGACATCGCCCTCTGCCGTATCGGCCATGCGATCGCGCAGCAAAGCCAGCGGCAGCGGCGCGGTGAGGCCGGGCACCAGCGCGCCATCGGGGCCGAGGCCCACCTGACGCTCGGCCCAGGCATTGCCGTGGCGCTCAAACTGGCGGATCGGCAGAGCGTCAATGAATTCGTTGGCGACGAGATAAAGCGGGCCTTCGGGCAACTCCTCGACGCTTTCGTGCCAGGTCACGTCCAGCCCCGCCAACCGGTCGCGCTGGATACCGCGCAGGGTGGCGGAAGCCTCGACCAGATGGATCTCGGCGGCCTCGAGCATACCGGGCACGGCGCGCATCGCGCGGGTCATATCGGCCATCAAGGTGCCGCGCCCCGGCCCCGGCTCGGCCAGGATAAAGCGCGCGGGCCGCCCCTGATCGACCCAGACCTGCGCGAGGCACAGGCCCAGCATCTCACCGAACATCTGCGAGATTTCGGGCGCGGTGATAAAATCGCCCGCCGCCCCGAAGGGATCGCGCGTCGCGTAATAGCCGTGCGCGGGATGCAGCAGGCATTCGGCCATATAGTGATCAAGCCGCATCGGCCCCTCGGTTGCGATCTTGCGGGCGAGAATCGCGGCCAGCGGGGTCATGCCGCGCTCCGCGCGCGCCAGATCAGCCACAGACCCACGACGATCATCGGCAGCGACAGGATCTGCCCCATCGTCAGCCCTCCGCCCGCGAATTGCAGCGCATAACCCAAGGGGTTGTCCACGCTGGCAAATTGCGCATCGGGCTGGCGGAACAGTTCGACAAAGGCGCGGGCCGCACCGTAACCGATCAGGAAGACACCAAAGAGCGTGCCGGGGCGGCGCAGCGCGCCCGCCTGCAACATCACCCACAGGATGACGCCGAGCAAAAGCCCCTCAAGCCCAGCCTCGTAAAGCTGCGAGGGATGACGCGCGCAGAGGCCATCGACCTGCCCGGCCCAGCCGTAACAGGCCTGCGCCTCGGGCACCGGGAAGATCACGCCCCAGGGCATGTCGGTCGGGCGGCCCCAAAGCTCGGGCTTGATGAAGTTCGCGATGCGCCCCAGGAACAGCCCGATCGGCGCGACCAGCGCGGCGGCATCGGCGATGTTCAGAACCGGCAGCATGTTGCGGCGGCAATACCACCAGATCGCCACGACGACGCCCAGAAACCCGCCATGGAAGGACATGCCGCCCTGCCAGACCTTCAGGATCTCAAGCGGATTGCTGAAATAATAGCCCGGCTGGTAGAACAGCACGAAACCAAGCCGCCCACCCAGAACCACGCCCACGATCACGGCGGTCAGCAAATCCTCGACCCGCTCGGGCGGCATCGGCACCTGCCCGCCCCACAGCTTGGGGCGCCGCATCAGGCCAACGACCATACGCCAGCCCAGCACCAGCCCCGCGATATAGGCCAGCGCATACCAGCGGATCGGCAGGTTCACACCCGGGATGACAAAGGCGTTCGGGTCGATATCTGGGAAGGGAATGGCCATGGCGCTCCTCGTGTCGGGGCGCACAACACCTCGGCCCCGCGGCGAAGTCAACCTTGTCTCTGGGCGCGTGCAGGCTCATATAGGGCAAAACCCCGTGATACGACCGGAGAGACCCGATGGAAGCGCCGAACAAGTTCTTTGACGAGATGTCCAAGCTGATGACCAACGCCATGGGCGTGGCCCAGGGCGCCAAGACCGAGGCCGAGACCGCGATGAAAAGCTGGATGGACCGCTGGCTGGCCGACCGCGATTTCGTCACCCGCGAGGAATTCGACGCGGTGAAAGCCATGGCCCAGAAGGCGCGCGAGGAGAACGAGGCCCTCAAGGCCCGCATCGCCAAGCTCGAAAACGCCGAGAAGTAAGTCAGTCGCGCCCGAGCGCGCGACGCAGCACCTCATCGACGCGGCGGCTCATCGGGAGTTGCCGCGCGAGCACCTGCCCGACCTCGACCCATGCCGCCTCAAGCGCGTCATCGGCGGCGACGGGCTCGCCCACCCGGTAGCGGCATTGCACAGCGACAAGGTGATAGTGGAAGGCCACGGCGCCGCTATCATCGTGCGAGATCGCATCGGCGCCGGCGATGATCTGGCCCTGATCCGCGCTGACGCCGGTTTCCTCGGCCAGTTCGCGCAGGGCGGCCGCCTCCACCGTCTCGCCCCAATCGACCTTGCCACCCGGAAAGCCCCAAAGCCCCGCATCAGGCGGATTGGCGCGGCGCACCAGCAAGACCGAGTCGCCCCGCAGCACCACGGCCAGAACGCCAAGGCGCGGAATGCCGATCATTGCCCGCCAGCCAGAACGGTTTGGCCAATCAGCCGCCCGTCGGTCGCATAGACCAGCACGCGATCATCGGCGCTCAGCACCACGATGCGCTCACCTGCAAAGGTGATGGCGGCGGGCGAGACACCCTCGGGCAGCGCGATCGTCTCGGGCAGGACGGGCATCACCGCCTTGTCCGGCATGCGGATGACAATCAGCGCGACGATGATTATAAGCCCCAGGATCATCGTGGCCGTCAGCGCCGTCACCAGAACTTTGAGAAAGCGGACCTCGGGCAGCGGGGTCTGATCGGAAGGCATCATGTCGGACATGGAAGAACGTATCCTGAAGCTGGTGATCGAAGCCGGAGAGGACGGCAATCCCCCCGCTGACCGCCTTGATAAGGCGCTTGCCGCCATTGTGCCAGAGGAAGCGGCCCTGTCGCGCTCGCGCCTGGCGAAGATGATCGCCGAGGGTGCGGTGCTGCGCAATGGCGCGCCGATCACCGACCAGAAGGCCAAGGTGGCCGTGGGCGATGTCTACGAGATTACGCTGGAGCCCCCCAAACCCGTCGAGACCGTCGCGCAGGAAATCCCGCTGGAGGTGCTGTGGGAGGATGACGACCTGATCGTCATCGACAAGCCTGCGGGCATGGTCGTGCACCCCGCGCCGGGGTCTGAGGATGGCACGCTGGTCAACGCACTCTTGCACCATTTCGGCGGCAATCTGTCGGGTATCGGCGGCGAGGCGCGGCCCGGCATCGTGCATCGCATCGACAAGGACACCTCGGGGCTGCTCGTTGTGGCGAAATCCGACCGCGCGCATCACGGGCTTGCCGCACAGTTCGAGAAGCACTCGGTCCACCGCCATTACCTGGCCGTGGTGCATGGCGTGCCCAATGCCGCCGACCCGCGCCTGCGCGGCACGCGCGGGGTCAGCTTTGAGGCCGGGAATATCCTGAAAGTCACCTCGCAGCTTGCGCGCCACAAGACCGACCGCCAGCGTCAGGCGGTGCTGTTCGACGGCGGCCGCCATGCTGTCACCCGCGCCCGCGTGGTCGAGGATTTCGCCGGCACCGCGTCACTGGTGGATTGCTGGCTCGAGACCGGGCGCACGCACCAGATCCGTGTGCACCTGGCCCATGCGGGTCACGGGCTGATCGGCGATCCGGTCTATGGCGGCAAGCGCAAGCTGCCCGCCAAGGTGATCGGCGAGGCCGCCGCCCAGGCCGCCTCCAGCTTCCCCCGGCAGGCGCTGCACGCAGCCACGCTTGGCTTCATCCACCCCGTCACGCGCGAGGAGCTGAGCTTCTCCTCCCCCCTGCCCGCCGACATGGAGGCGCTGCTGGACGCCCTGCGCAACGGCGCGCAGAAGGGCTGAGCTGTTAGCGTTCACGAAAGCGTCAGCTAGTGTTGCGATACGACGGAAAGCGCTTCATTCTGCGTTCAGCACTCTGAGATATCGGCCGAACAGCACTTGAACGGCGCGTCAGCGTTCCCACTTTTGGGGGTCGATGAGGGAGAAGGTCTGAATGACAACTTATGCCAACCTGCCTGCGCCCAGTCCTGAACAGGGCCTGAACCGCTATCTGCAGGAAATCCGCAAGTTTCCGCTCCTCGAACCCGAGGAGGAATACATGCTGGCCAAGGCTTGGGTCGATCACCAGGATTCGGAATCCGCACATCGGCTGGTGACCTCGCACCTGCGCCTGGCTGCCAAGATCGCCATGGGCTACCGTGGCTATGGCCTGCCGCAAGCCGAGGTGATCTCGGAGGCGAACGTGGGCCTGATGCAGGCCGTCAAGCGTTTCGACCCGGAAAAGGGCTTCCGTCTGGCCACCTATGCGATGTGGTGGATCCGCGCTGCGATTCAGGAATATATCCTGCGCTCGTGGTCGCTGGTGAAGCTTGGAACGACCTCAGCGCAGAAGAAGCTGTTCTTCAACCTGCGCAAGGCCAAATCGAAGATCGGCGCCTATGAAGACGGCGACCTGCGCCCCGAGAACGTGGCCCAGATCGCGCGCGATCTGAACGTGACCGAGGAAGAGGTCATCTCGATGAACCGCCGCCTGTCGGGCTCTGACGCGTCGCTGAATGCGCAGGTCGGGGCCACCGACGGGGACGGCGGATCGCAATGGCAGGACTGGCTTGAGGATACCGACGCCGACCAGGCCGAGGCCTATGCCGAGGCAGACGAGCTGGAGGCCCGCCGCGCCATGCTGATCGCCGCGATGGACGTTCTGAACGAGCGCGAGCGCGATATCCTGATGCAGCGCCGCCTGCGCGATGAGCCCGTCACGCTGGAAGAACTCTCAAGCCAGTATGACGTCTCGCGCGAGCGAATTCGCCAGATCGAGGTGCGCGCCTTCGAGAAGTTGCAGGACCGGATGCGGACCCTTGCCCGCGAAAAGGGCATGGCAATACCCGCTTAAGGCCGTATTCGCGCCATGAAACTCTGCAAAAACGGGCCATCGCGGCCCGTTTTTCTTGCCGAGGATTTCATGACGAAGATTCGCAAAGATAGTGCTTTGCACCCGCATACGACCCTGCGCCCCACCGCTGCCGCCACCCGCGCGCGCACGGTGCAGCCGGTTGTGATCGAAGATATCGCCCGCAACGCCGCGGCCGACCGGGCCGAGCTTTGGCTGACCCAGGTCCGCGCGGCCGAGCAATCGGGCAATATGGAGCGCGTGGCCGCCCTGGTGCAGATGCTGCGCGCCAACTCGGCGCGCCCGGCCTGCAATAGCGCCGATCCGAACCACGAGCTTCGCGATGCAATCGAAAGCGGGGATCTTGCCGCCCTGACAAACCTGCTCGCCTCGGGCATCGACCTGAACGCCCTGACGGACGGTTTCGGAATGCCGCCGCTGATCTGGGCCATGAGCGCCAATCACCGCTCGGCCAAGGTCATCGGTGCGTTGCTGGCGCATGGGGCCGATGCGCGCTTTGTCAGCGACGAGGGCTATAACCCGCTGCATTTTGTGGGTGGCTACCCCTGGGGCGAAGAAACCCCCAAGGAGCTTTGCACCATCGTCGGGCTGCTGAAAAAGCACGGCGCGCGGATCGAGGGGCGCACCCATTGGGGCTGGACGCCGCTTTACCGCGCCGTCTTCGAGGGCAACACCACCGAGGTCGCGGCGCTCCTGCGCCATGGAGCCGATCCGAATGCCGCCCCGGCCGAGCGCGCGGCCCCCGGCTATGCCCGCGCCGAACATATGCTGATCGCCGCCGGACATCAGGCCGGCAAGCTGCGCCTGCTGCTTGAACACGGCGCCGACCCGCGCCCGGTCATCGGCAGTTTCGCCGTGAAGGCCGCGCAAGCCGAGATGGCGCTGGCCGAACGCCGCGCCAATGGCCGCGATGCGCGCTACGAAGCGGAAGTGGTCGAAGGTTACGAGGCATCGCTTGCACTGATGCGCGCGGCGCTTGCCCGCCACTAGACCCCGCCCTGCGGTTCGGGATAGGGTGCCCGCGTTAGCGCAAACGGAGGGGCATCATGAAACCGATCAACTGGGGCATCCTGGGGGCGTCGAATTTCGCGCTGAAGCATATGGGGCCCGCAATCCATGCCGCAAGCGGCGCACGGCTCGGCGCACTTGCCACCTCCTCGCCCGAGAAAGCCGCGCCCTTCTGCGCCTTCTGCCCCGACTTGCGGGTGCATGACAGCTACGACGCGCTGCTGGCCGACCCCGAGATCGAGGCCGTCTATATTCCCCTGCCCAACACGCTCCACATCGAATGGAGCCTCAAGGCGCTGGCCGCAGGCAAGCATGTCCTGTGCGAGAAACCCATCGCCATGCGTGCCGAGGAAATCGACCCGCTGATCGCCGCGCGCGATGCCGCGGGCCTCTTCGCAACCGAGGCCTATATGATCGTGCATCACCCGCAATGGGAACAGGTGCGCGAGTGGCTCGACGAGGGGCAGATCGGCGAATTGCGCCATGCCGACGTGGTGTTTTCCTTCAACAACCCTGACCCGGCGAATATTCGCAACCGGGCGGAAACAGGGGGCGGCTCGATCCCCGATATCGGCGTCTATGCCTATTCCTCGGTGCGCTACGCCGCGCGGGCGGAACCGGGCGCGCTACGCGCGCTGATCCGGCGCGAGAATGGCGTGGATGTCTTTGCGCAGGTGACCGGCGAGATGATCGGCCCGCAGGGCGGCTTCAGCTACTCTGCCATCACCTCGACGCGTCTGCACCCGAGGCAAGAGGTCACCTTTCAGGGCGATCGCGGCCTGATCCGGGTGCATGTGCCCTTCAACGCCGGTGTGGCCGGCGAAGCTGCGCTGACCCTGCAACGCACGGGCGAGCCCGACCGCGTCCTGCGCTATCCCGGCATCAATCAATACGTGCTTCAGGTCGAGAACTTCGCCCGCCACATCCGCGAGGGCGCGCCCTACCCCTGGACGCTTGAAGACGCGCGCGCGGGGCAGTCGATGATCGACAAGGTGCGGGCGTCCGAGGCCTGATCAGGCCAGCTTGGCCAGACGCTCTTCGAGCACATCGAAGGGCACGCCGGGTTCATCCTTGGCACAGCGGATCACCAGCGAGGTCTTGACCGAGGCGACGTTCTCGGCCGCGGTCAACTGCCCGGTCAGGAAGCTCTGGAAGGTGCTCAGATCGGGCGCGGCGCATTTCAGCACGAAGTCGATCTCGCCATTCAGCATGTGGCACTCACGCACGAGCGGCCAGGCGCGGCAGCGGCTCTCGAAAGCCGACAGGTCGGCCTCGGCCTGGCTTTGCAGACGCACCATGGCAAAGACCTGAACCTCGAACCCCAGCTCTCGCGGGTTCACATCGGCATGGTAACCGCGAATATAGCCCGCCTCTTCCAGCGTGCGGACACGGCGCAAGCAGGGCGGCGCCGAGATCCCGACGCGTTTGGCCAGTTCGACGTTGGTCATCCGGCCGTCCGCCTGCAGCTCGGCCAGAATCTTCCGGTCGATCTCATCAAGCTTTGTACTGGCCATGGTTACCTCCACAATTGCGCGCGAACTTACTCGCGAGACGGGATGGGCGCAATAATATTTCGCACAGGCGAGATCAAGAGCAATTGACATAGTCACCCAAGCGCAACGAAGGGGTTTCCGCCGCGCTCCGCTCTGACTATATCGGTCGGGGAATGACAGGAGGCCGGCATGGGCGAGACGAAGAAAACCAAGGTTCTGATCATCGGGTCCGGCCCGGCGGGCTACACGGCAGCGGTTTATTCCGCGCGCGCCATGCTGAACCCCGTTCTGGTACAGGGCCTGCAGCCCGGCGGCCAGCTGACCATCACCACCGAGGTCGAGAACTGGCCGGGCCGCACCGAGGTGCAGGGCCCCGACCTGATGGTGCAGATGGAAGAGCACGCTCGCGCGATGGGCGCCGAGATCATCAGCGACACGATCATGTCGCTTGACCTTTCCAAGCGACCCTTCGTCGCACAGGGCGATCTGGGCACCACCTACGAGGCCGACGCCGTGATCCTTGCAACCGGTGCTCAGGCGCGTTGGCTCGGGCTGCCCTCGGAAGAGAAGTTCAAGGGCTTTGGCGTCTCCGCCTGCGCGACCTGCGACGGGTTCTTCTATCGCGGCAAAGAAGTGGTCGTGATCGGCGGCGGCAACACGGCCGTTGAAGAGGCGCTGTTCCTGACCAACTTCGCCTCGAAGGTGACGGTGATCCACCGCCGCGACAGCTTCCGCGCCGAGAAGATCCTGCAAGAGCGCCTGTTCAAGAACCCCAAGGTTGAGGTGCTCTGGAACCATACGGTCGAAGAGGTCGTCGGCACCGAGGCGCCGCTTGGCGTGACCGGCGTGCGTGCGAAAGACGTGAATTCCGGCGAAGAGCGCGTGGTCCCCTGCGACGGTTTCTTCGTCGCCATCGGCCATGCCCCTGCCTCGGAACTGGTCAAGGACCAGTTGGAGCTGCACCACGGCGGCTATGTGAAGGTCGAGCCGGGCACCACCCAAACCTCGATCGAGGGCGTGTTCGCTGCGGGCGACCTGACCGACCACGTCTATCGCCAGGCCGTGACCTCGGCGGGCATGGGCTGCATGGCCGCGCTTGATGCCGAGCGTTGGCTGGCCGAGCACGAATAACCGTGCCATCGACCATCGAAACAGCAAACGCCCCGGCCTGCCGGGGCGTTTTGCATTTCACGGGCAAATGACAAAGGGGGCCAGCCGGCCCCCTTGGTATTCGCCTGTCGCGGGCTCAGTGCACGTTCACCGGCGCCAGATCGTTCAGCCGCGCCAGGATGAAGGCCTGCGCGCGATCCTTCACCAGCGCCAGCCGCTCGCCATTGGCGTCGTGCACCGCATAAAGCTTGCGCAGCCCGCCCGCCTGGGCTTGCACCTCTTCAGGCAGTTCGCTCACATCGACGGGGCGGACATAGACGATGCGCTCGCCGCCTTCGTGACCGAAGTCGAATTTCGTATCCATGCGCGCCTCCTTACTTGCGGTGGATCGGGATCGTCTGCACGACAGGGTCGGGCTGCGCCCGCTTCAGGTCGATATGCAGAAGACCGTTTTCCAGCCCTGCGCCCGCAACCTCGACCCCCTCGGCCAGCACGAAGCTGCGCTGGAAGGCACGCGCCGCGATACCGCGGTGCAGGAACAGGCGCTCTGCCCCCTCATCGGCCTGCCGTCCGCGGATGACCAGAGCGCGGTCCTCCATGGTGATCGACAGATCGGCGTCGGAAAAGCCGGCCACGGCCAGCGTGATGCGAAACGCGTCGGCCCCGGATTGCTCAATGTTATACGGCGGGTAGCCGTCCGAGCCGGATTTCACCGTCCGCTCGACAAGGCGCTCAAGCTGGTCGAAGCCCAGCAGGTACGGATGCGCGCCAAAGCTCAGTTTCGTCATGTGGCAAGCCCTTCTTCAAGCGACGTTGCAAACAGGATCCCGCGCGTGCGGCCATCCCTTCCTTCAAGATATGGGCAGATGAAAGATGCGCTGCAAGAGGGTGCGGCCTTCGCGCACAGGCCGATTTTTCCACCGCAAGGGCGCGCAATTGTTATATTAACGTTCTCTGCGACCGAGTCGTCACGCCAGCCAAACGGATGCCAGATATGAACGCACATATCGAGATGAACCCTGAAGAGGTGCTCCGCATGAAACTTGAGGTGCTCAGAAGCGAGCACCGCGACCTTGATGAGGCGATTCACGCGCTGCAACAGGCCGGGCATCCCGACCAATTGCGCCTTGTGCGGTTGAAGAAGCAGAAACTCGCGCTCAAGGACCAGATTGCGCGGATCGAGGACCACCTGACGCCCGACATCATCGCCTGAGCCCTTGCTCCCGCGACGCACCTGCCTATAGTGCGCGCCTCGGACGGAGGGACGATCATGGGCGTTAAAGTTGGAATCATCATGGGCAGCCAGTCGGACTGGTCCACCATGCGCGAGGCGGCAACCATCCTCGACGAGCTTGGCATCGCCTACGAGAAAAAGATCGTCTCGGCGCACCGCACCCCCGACCGTCTCTGGACCTATGGCAAGAGCGCCGTCGAGCGCGGCCTGCATGTGATCATCGCGGGCGCGGGTGGCGCGGCACACCTGCCGGGCATGATGGCCTCGAAGACCCGCGTGCCGGTGATTGGCGTGCCGGTCCAGACCCGCGCGCTGTCGGGCGTGGACAGCCTTTATTCGATCGTGCAGATGCCCAAGGGCTTTCCGGTCGCCACCATGGCGATCGGTGCGGCGGGCGCGGCCAATGCTGGCCTGATGGCCGCTGGCATCCTCGCCATCAATGACGCCGATCTGGCCGCGCGCCTTGATGCATGGCGCGACGCCCTTTCCGCCTCGATCCCGGATGAGCCTGCCGATGAGTGAGATGCTGCAACCCGGCGCGACCATTGGCATTCTTGGCGGCGGGCAGCTGGGGCGGATGCTCTCGGTTGCGGCCTCGCGCCTTGGCTTCAAGTGCCACATCTTCGAGCCGGGCGCCGAGCCCCCGGCGGGCCATGTTGCGCATCGGGTGACCACCGCAAGCTATGACGATGCGGCGGCGCTGGTCGAGTTCGCGGCCTCGGTCGATGTGGTGACCTACGAGTTCGAGAATATCCCCACCGAGGCGCTGGACCTGATCGAGGCCACCCGCGCGATCCGCCCGGGTCGCCGCGTTCTGGCGATCAGCCAGGATCGCATTCACGAGAAGAGCTTTCTGAACGAGATCGGCTTGGCCACCGCGCCCTGGGCCGAGGTGACCGACATGGCCTCGCTTGAGGCCGCGATCGCGAAGATCGGAACGCCCTCCATCCTCAAGACCACGCGGCTTGGCTATGACGGCAAGGGTCAGGCGCGGATCATGGCGCCCGAGGATGCCCCCGCCGCGCTGGCCGCGATGGAGGGCGCCACCGCCGTTCTGGAAGGCTTTGTCGATTTCTCGGCCGAGATCTCGGTGATCGCGGCGCGCGGGCTGGATGGCTCGGTCGCCTGTTTCGATCCGGGCGAGAATGTCCACAAGAGCGGCATCCTGCACACGACCACCGTGCCCGCGCGGATCTCGGAGGCGCAGCGCACCGATGCGATCCTGATCGCGGCGCGGATCCTCAACGCGCTCGACTATGTCGGCGTGATGGGGGTGGAGCTGTTCGTGACACCCAAGGGTCTATTGGTGAACGAGATTGCGCCGCGGGTGCATAACTCGGGCCACTGGACGCAGGCAGGCTGTGCGGTCGATCAGTTCGAGCAGCATATCCGCGCGGTCGCCGGTTGGCCGCTTGGCGATGGCAGCCGCTATGCCGATGTCGAGATGCTGAACCTGATTGGCGACGATGTGGCGATGGTGCCGGATCTGGCCAAGACGCCGCGCACGCAGATCCATCTTTACGGCAAGGCCGAAGCAAAGGCCGGGCGCAAGATGGGGCATGTGAACCGCGTGCTCTGAGCGCGCGGGGGCGCTGCCCCCTCGGGCCTGCGGCCCTCTCCCCCGAGGTATTTCCGCCAAGAAGAAATCAGGATTTCTTCAGCGAGAGCGCAATGCCCCCAAGGACGAGGGTGGCCGAGATCCAGAAGCGGGGGCCGGGCACCTCGGCCAGCAAGAGCGCGCCGCCAAGCGCCGCGATGAGGGGCACCGAGAGCTGCGCGATCGCGGCGAGGCTGGCGGGAACCTGCGGTAGCACGCGATACCAGAGCGCATAGCCAAGCCCGGAGGTGATCGCGCCCGACGCCAGTGCGGGCCAGATACCCCAAGCCTGCCCCTGCCCCGGATCGCCCGAGGCTGCAAGCCAGCCGAGCGCCAGAACCAGCGCCAGCGTGAAGTTGAGGGCGGATGCCGCGAGCGGGTCGCGCACGCCCCGCCCGTTGAGCGAGTAGAGTCCCCAGCCGATACCGCCGAGCACCATGAGACCCACGCCCGGCGGATCGATATGAGCGCCACTCGAACCGGGTAGGAGCAGCGTCACCAGGCCCGCGAAGGCCAGCGCCGCGCCGATCAGGCGCCAGCGGGTCAGGCGCTCTCGCGTGATCCAGGCGCCCACGAACATGGTGATCTGGACCGAGCCGAACAGCACCAGCGCGCCGACGCCCGCGTCGATCAACCCGCTCGCGATGGAGAAGCCGTAGATATAGAGAAACAGCGTCGCCATGCCCACCAGAACGATCTTGGGGCTGATCCGTAGCGACTGCGCGCCTTGCAGCGCCAACGTCAACCCGAGCAGCACGACCGCGCCCGCGCCCAGGCGCAGAACCGCCACCCATTCCGGGTCGAGCCCGGCGCCGAAAACCGCCATCCGGTTCAGTACCGAATTCGCGGCAAAGGCCACCATGACAAGCGAGACAAGCAGGAAGAGACGCATGGCGGCATCCTGCGCGAGGGGCGCGGGGAATGCAACGCGCCTTCTGTGCGGCGGTTAGTGGCGGGAGGCCAGCTCTTTGAAGGCCGCTATCCAGCTCATTTCAGGGCGAAAATCGCCGGTTTCGATGAAGCTCAGCACCTCGAGGATCACCCGGGGATCGTTCATCATCCAGGTATGGGTCACGGGCAGAACGATATGCGCGCTGATCCCTGCGCCGAGGGTACTGGTGACCGAGACCTTGCCGTCATCCGGTCCCGGGATCAGCGCCGAGGTCACCGGGTTGAGGCTTTCGTTTCCCGCGATCACCCCGGCGGGAAAATTCACGGGCGGCAGTTGGGCCGCGATCCCGTCGGGGCCGGTCCCGAGGCGCAGGCCGGCGGGGCCGTTCAGCCAGGCAAACCACGCCTGATCGCCGAAGGTATCGACAATCTCCGATCCCTGCGCAGGCGGCGCCAGCATGACCGCGCGGCCGATGCGCGCGCTGTTTCCCGGCTCGGTCGCCCAAAGTCGCAGCAAGATCCCGCCCATCGAATGGGTCACGACCTTCACGGGGCCCTCGGAGCAGCGGGTCACGGCATCCTCGACATAGCTGACAAGCTCGGGCAGAGCGCGGCTGGTCGAGGGGTAGTCGGCGTTCACGACCTGATAGCCGCGCCGCGTGAGCACCTTTTCCAGCACGCTCAGACTGGCGGGGCCACGCGCAAGCCCGTGCAGTAGCACGACGCACTCCGCCGAGGCGGGCAAAGTCGACAGCAGGAAAAGAAGAAAGGCCCGGACCCACATGGACCGGACCTTATCGCGGCTCTCGGGTGCTGGCCAGAACTCAGCCCTGCGAATAGAGACCTTCGTAGATCGGCACGAGCGTGTCGGTCTCGAAGAGCGACGACACCGAGGTACCCGACCAGGTATTCAGGATCGCCTGGGCAAACATCGGCGCGGTCGGCACGATGCGGATGTTCTTGGCGGCCCTCACGGCGTCGGTCGGCTCGATCGAGTCGGTGATGACCAGCGATTTCATGACCGAATTGGTCACACGCTCTATCGCCGGGCCCGACAGGACGCCATGCGAGATATAGGCGTGAACCTCGGTCGCGCCGGCCTCCATCAGCACCTCGGCGGCCTTGCACAGCGTGCCTGCGGTGTCGCAGATGTCGTCCACGATGATGCACTTCTTGCCGCTCACGTCGCCGATCACGGTCATGCCGGCGACTTCGCCGGCCTTCTCGCGGCGCTTGTCCACGATGGCGAGGGGGGCGTTGATCCGCTTGGCAAGCTCACGCGCGCGGGCCACGCCGCCGACGTCGGGCGAGATCACCATGATGTCGTCGGTCTGGCCCTTGAAGTGGTGCAGGATATCCAGCGCGAAGATCGGCGAGGCATAGAGGTTGTCCACCGGAATATCGAAGAAGCCCTGGATCTGGGCTGCGTGCAGATCAAGCGTCAGGATGCGGTCGACGCCCGCCTCGGTCAGCAGGTTCGCCACCAGCTTGGCCGAGATCGGCGTGCGCGCCTTGGCGCGGCGATCCTGGCGGGCATAGCCGAAATAGGGGATCACGGCGGTGATGCGATCGGCCGAGGAGCGCTTGAGCGCATCGGTGATGATCAGCAGTTCCATCAGGTTGTCGTTCGCCGGGCGCGAGGTCGACTGGATGATGTACATGTCCTCGCCGCGGACGTTTTCGTAGACCTCGACGAAGATCTCCTGGTCGTTGAAACGCTCGACGCGCGCATCGACCAGTCCGACCGACATGCCGCGGTGCATGGACATCCGCCGTGCGATGGAAGTCGCCAGCACCTTATTGGCATTGCCGGAGATCAGTTTCGGTTCGGTCATGGCAGGCATCAGGTCACCTTTCGGCTGCGCCGGGAGCAGCGCCGGCGGATTCGGGGGGATTGCGCCTGCCTTAGCACCGGCCTAGCCTGCCCGCAAACATGACGCGCGCGTGAAAGGTGCCCGATGGCCCATATTGACTATTTTTTCTCTGTTCTCAGCCCCTGGACCTATCTGGCGGGCACCCGTCTTGAGGAAATTGCGGCTCGCCACGGCGCGACGATCACCTATCGGCCGTTTGACGTGATGTCCCTGTTCGACCGTACCGGGGGCACGCGTCCCGCCGCGCGCCACCCCAATCGCGTGGCCTACCGCAAGCAAGAGCTTGATCGCTGGTCGAAGCGCCTTGGGATGGAGATGGACACCGGCATGGTCACGCCGCACAACCCCGCGCCTGCGTCTTACGCGATCATTGCCGCGCAGAAGGCCGGCGGCGGCGATCTGGGGGGGCTGACCCATGCGATCTTGCGCGCGCGTTGGGCCGAGGACAAGGACATCGCCGATGATGCGGTAATCCGCGCGGCGCTGGAGGCCAATGGGTTCGACGGCAATCTCGTGACCACGGGGCTGTTCGACGGCGCGATGGCCTATGAACGCAACCTCGAAGACGCCGTCGAACAGGGTGTCTTCGGCACGCCTTTCTATATCGTGCGAAAGACCGATCAGCGTTTCTGGGGGCAGGACCGGCTGGAGTTCCTCGACGAGCATCTGGGAACGCTCTGATGCCCAGGGATATTCGACAGGGCGCCGAGACCAACTGGCAGGTCATCGGCGAAGGAGAGCGTCCTGCGCTGGCGATCCATTGCATGTTGGGCGCAGGCGAGATGTGGGCGCCGGTTCTCGCGCCGCTTGGCGCGCAGATCAGCGCAATAACCTTTGACCTTCCCGGTCATGGCAAAAGCGCGCCGTGGACCCCGGAGACGGTCGAGCCGGGCGCCTATCAGCGGCTGGCCACGCAAATCGCGGCCTCTTTCATCGAACGGCCAGTGGATCTGATCGGGCACAGTTTCGGCGCTATCGTAGCGCTGCGTATCGCCGTGGCCGCTCCGGAAGCGGTACGATCCCTGACGCTGGTTGAACCGGTCCTGTTCGCGGCCGCCCGGAACACGGCGGAATGGAACACCCTGCGGCCCCACCAGGACCACCTCGAGGCGCTGATGGCTGCCGGGGAGCACGAAGAGGCTGCACGTCGTTTTGTCCGGGACTGGGGAGTTGGGCTGCCGTGGGAGGCGCTGCCGGCGCATCAGCGCGCGCAGTTCATCGCGCAGATGGCGATCATCGCCGAAGTCGCGCCGGGCAATTTCGACGACCCCGGGAATATCTGCCGCGAGGGCGGCCTGGAGCAGATCGACGCACCGGTGCTGCTGGTTCACGGAGACCGCAGCCCGCCGATCACGGCCCGCGTGTGCGAGTCCATCGCCGCGCGCCTGCCCGATGTCGGAACCGCCTGCGTGCCGGGCGCGGGGCACATGCTACCGCTTACCCACGCGCAGCAACTGTCCGAACTGATCGCCCTGAACCTCGACCGCAGCTGACGCGCCCTTCAGGCGCGCAGCCACGGCCCGCGCCAGAAGCGAACGCTCAGCGTCAGGCCGACGCAGGCCAGCCCGATCACGAGGCCAAGCCACAGACCGACCCCGCCGTAGCCAAGCGGGAAGGCCAGAACGTAGCTTGAGGGGATGCCGATCAGCCAATAGCTGATCGTGGCCACCCACATCGGCACGCGCGTGTCATGCACCCCGCGCAGAAGCCCAAGCACCATGACCTGCGTCGAGTCGAACAGCTGGAACAGCGCAGCGACAACCATCAGCCGCGCGCCAAACGCCATGATTGCGGGCGCCTCGGGGTTGGTGCGGTCCAGAAACAGCCCAATAAGCTGCTGAGGGATCGCCAGAAACACCACAACGGTCACCAGCCCGAACACGAGCGAGAGCACCTGCGCGACCAGCGCCCCATCGCGCAGACGCACTATGTCGCGCGCGCCCGAGGCACGGCCCGCGCGCACCGTGGCCGCGTTCGACAGGCCCATATGCACCATGAAGGTCAGCGAGGCGAGTTCCAGCGCGATCCCGTGTGCCGCCAGTTCGCGCGTGCCAATCCAGCCCATCATCAGCGCCGAGGCCTGAAACAACCCCGCCTCGGACAGCGAGGTCAGCCCGATCGGAATCCCCATCCGCGCGACCGAGTAGAAGGACGGCCAATCCGGGCGCCAGAAGCGCTGGAACAGATGCACATGACGCAAAGCGGGCGCATAGGCCGCGTAAAGCATCAAAAGCCCCGCGGTTGCGATCTGCACCGCAACCGAAGCCAGCGCCGCCCCGCGCACCCCCATCTCGGGGGCACCCAGGTTGCCGAAGATGAACATCCAGTTCAGCACGATGTTCAGGCCCACCCCCAGCCAGGTGACCCACATCACGACCTGAGTTCGCTCCTGCGCGGCAAGAAAGCCTTTGAGGACGGCAATGATCAGCGCGGGCACCATGCCCAGCATCGCGATCCGCAGATATTCCTGCGCCAGCGCGGCAAGCTCGGGCTGTTGGCCCAGCAGGATCAGGATCTGCCCCGAATTCCACATCAGCGGCGTCACCAGCGCACCGTAGAGGATCGACAGCCACAGCCCCATCCGCGCATCGCGTCGCGCCTGCGTATCGTCCCCCGCGCCAAGGCTGGCGGCAACGCGCCCCATCACGGCATAGGAGAACCCGGACCCAAGGATGAACAGGAAGAAGAAATAGCTCGAACCCAGTACGACCGAGGCCAGCTCGGGCACGCCATACCAGCCCAGCATGATCGTATCGGTGACATGCAGCCCCATCTGCGCCAGGTTGGAGCCGATAATCGGCAGGCCGAGCGTCAGGAGCGCTTTGGAATGGCCCGTAAATGTCATCCGGCCCGCATCTAAATTTGACTGCAAGGTAAACATCGAGCGACGCTAGCCGAGCGAATTTGCCTCGTCCACAGATTCCTGCGTGCCTAGCGCTCTTTGCGCCGCCCGGTGATCATCTGCGTCACAAGGTCTTCGCGCTTCCAGAAACGGTAGAACAGGATGGCGCCGACATGGAGCACCACAAGGATCAGCAGCAACACCCCCAGCCGGTGATGCCAGCCAAGCGCCCAACGGTTCCAGGACGTCGAGACCGAATCCGCAAACGGCCCGATATTGATATAATCCTCGGGGTCGATGATGAGACCCGTTCCCACCTGCCCCGCCAACACCAGCAGCATTGCCACGACCGACAATCCGCCAAGCGGGTTATGGCCATCGCTGTGCGAAGCCGCCCGCGCGGGCAAGGTCCGCAGATAGGCCAGCACCGCCTTGGGTCCTTTGACGAATTGCGCGAAACGCGCGTTGGCCGGACCGATCAGCCCCCAGATCAGGCGAAACGCCAGCAGCCCGATGACCGTGTAACCCGCGTAAAAATGCAGCGTCATCTTCAGCGGACCGAACTGGCCCAGCATCCAGCCGCCGACCACGGCCAGCACCAGCAGCCAATGGAAGGCGCGCAGCGCCGGGTCCCAGATCTGCGGCGCGGATTTTTCGGGGGGTGAACTCATGGGGCGTCACTCCTTCTTGCGAGGCCGCGCGCGGCGCGGCCTCACGAGGTCATTGCGTGGCGCGATCACTCGGGCAGGCGATAGACGTCGTGGCAGGCCTTGCAGGCGCCGCCAAACTTCTCATAGGCGGCAGCAAACTCGGCGCCATCCCCGCCTTGGGCCACAGCGATCAGCTCGGCCCCGGCCTCATGCATGGCTTTGCCCTTTGCGCCGAAATTCTCCATATCTTCCCAGATCTTGGCCATGGCACGGGTCTTGCCCGGCACATCCGCATCCGAGGTTCCCGGCGCGAAAAGCGGCGCGGTATCCGTCGCCAGAATGGCTTCAAGCTTGGCGGTCTCGGCCTTAGCAGCCTCGGCATCAAAGGACTGGGTCAGCGGCCCCATCGCCTTCATCGACGCGCCAAGCGACTTGAAATAGGCCTGACGGGCCTCGACCGTGGCCATCGGGTCGGCGAAGGCAGAGGATGCGAACACGAGGGCTGCGGGAATGGCGGCAAGAAGAATTCGGCGCATGAAGCGTCTCCTTTGAATGGATGGTTCCGGTGTTACGCGGTCGGGTATCGTTTCCGGCGCAAATATCGCCGAAACGGAATGTGACATTCCCCGGCGGGCAACGTCCAGCCCTTCAGGGCTTGCTCGCGATAAAGTCAACAAGCGCCGCGCGCCCGGCGTGTCCCACACCCTCGTCAAGGATCGCGTCGTAATCGGCCTGATGCAGGATGGGCCACCCGGGGAAAGCCTCGCGCAGCAGATCGAGCGTGTAGAGGTGAGCGACATTTCCCGGCCCGCCCGAGCCGTAGCCGGGCTGGCGCGTGGCGAAACCATGGATCAGCATCAGACCGCCCGCCCGCAGCGCTCGAGCGGCTCCGTCGAAGATCCGCGCACGGAAGGCGGGATCGGCGAATTGGATGAAACAGGCCAGAACCGCGTCAAATTGCGCCTCGGGCCAGTCAACACTGGCAAGATCCGCCGCGCGCCAATCGACGCTGACACCACGCGCCTGCGCCAGATCCCGCGCCTTTGCCAGCGCGTTGGGCGAGGATTCAAACGCCGTCACCCGCAGCCCCTGCCCCGCCAGATAGACCGCGTTGCGCCCCTCGCCCTCGGCCAGGCTCAGCACGCGGGCGCCCGGCGCTAGCCGCCACGCCTGGCGGCGCACAAAATCCGCAGGCTCGGTGCCAAAAAGAAAGTCAGGTCCGGAAAAACGCTCGTTCCAACTCATCTCAACCCCCGTTCGACCAGATCAAGGATGGTGGAAAAACGGCGCGCGGCAAGCTGACGACCTGCCGCGCGCGATTGTTCAGGTCCGGGTGCGGCGCTGATCGGGATGCAGCGAGGCGCCCAGGATATGCTCCGACTGATGGACCACATGACTTGCGTGACCGACGATCAGCGGATCGGGCGGCGTTGCGATGCTCAGGTCCTTGTCCGGGTAATCGAGCGTCGAGAGGAAGTGCTTCATGCAGTTCAGCCGTGCGCGCTTCTTGTCGTTCGACTTGACGATGGTCCAGGGCGCGTCGGCGGTGTCGGTGTAGAAGAACATCGCCTCCTTTGCCTCGGTGTAGTCATCCCACTTGTCCAGCGACGCCAGATCGATCGGGCTGAGCTTCCAGCGCTTGAGCGGATCGGTCTCGCGCGATTTGAAGCGGCGACGCTGTTCATCGCGCGTAACGGAGAACCAGTATTTGTAGAGCCGGATCCCCGAGCGCACGAGCATCCGCTCCAGCTCAGGCGTCTGGCGCATGAATTCGAGGTATTCGGTGGCGGAACAGAAGCCCATGACCCGCTCCACGCCCGCACGGTTATACCAGCTGCGGTCGTAGAAAACCATCTCGCCCGCCGTCGGCATCCAGCGGATATAGCGCTGGAAATACCATTGGCCGCGCTCTTCGTCAGTGGGCTTGTTCAGCGCCACGACGCGCGCGAAACGCGGATTGAGGTGTTCGTTGAAACGCTTGATGGTGCCACCCTTGCCGGCGGCGTCGCGGCCTTCGAAAAGAATGACGAATTTCTGCCCCGTCTCCAGCGCCCACAGCTGAACCTTGAGCAGTTCGGCCTGAAGCTGGGCCTTTTCCTTCTCGTAGGTCGGGCGGCCCAAGCGGCGAGAATAGGGGTATTTCCCGGTCTCAAAAGCAAGGCGGATGGCATTGGGATCGACGCGCGGAAAACTCTTGGGGCCGACGCTCTCTGGCTCGCCGGGAACGACTGCGGGGTGCGGCTCGTTCGGATCGACAGGTTTCGCCACAGGAACCGCTTCGACCTTGGCGGCCGGAACAGTCGGAGCTTCCTCTACAGCTTGAATTTCTTCTTTTGCGATCTGATCTTCCATGCACATCCCTCCAATCAATCTGAACTCGATGCGCCATAGCGGAAAACCGGCAAACCCGCCTTGATGCGCATCAACCTAGAGCAATTCCAGATCGAAAATCGCTCTTTTCTTCCGGACACAGGCAGGCCAACCTGCCCCCATCGAACAGGAGACGGCGATGATTACCCTTTACGGCATGTACCGCTCGCGCGCGACGCGCAACATCTGGGCGCTTGAGGAACTGGGCCTGCCCTACACCCTCAAGCCGGTCATCCAGGCCTACCGGCTTGAGGCCAAGGGCATCGACCCGCTGGCACCGGATGCCCCTTTCAACACGCGCAGCCCGGAGTATCTGCGGCTGACCTCGGCAGGCGCGATCCCGGTGATGGAGGATGCAGGCCTGCTGCTGTCCGAGTCGCTTGCGATCAACCTCTATCTTGCCAAGAAGGCTGGCGGCACGCTGGCTCCGCGCGATGCGCGCGAAGAGGCGCTGATGATGCAATGGGCGCTTTACGGCGCCACCGCGATCGAGGGTCCCGCGCTCGAGATCACCTTCGCCTATGCCAAGGGCGTGGATGAGGGCGGCCAGCGCGTGATCGAGACTTCGGCCGACCAGTTGCTGCGCCCGCTCAAGGCGCTCGAGGTCCATCTGGCCGCGCATAGCCACATGGTTGGCGGGCGCTTCACGGTGGCCGACATCAACATGGCCGAGATCGTGCGCTATGCCCAACCCCACGCGCCGTTGATGGCGCAGGTGCCGCGCGTCAAGAGCTGGCTGGAGCTGTGCCAGTCCCGTCCAGCCTTCAAGAAGATGTGGGCAACGCGCGACGGCGAGCCGGCCTGATCGGGTCCAAAGCAGGCGCGGGTCTGCCCCCGTGCTTGCTCACCCGCCCCTAGCTGCTGTATCTCTTTCCCTCAAAGCTACAAAAGAAAGCGAGCAGCATGGCCGACGATCTTCTCTCCGCGCAGCCCGAGAAAGCCTATGACGCCTCCTCGATCGAGGTGCTCGAAGGGCTGGAGCCGGTGCGCAAGCGGCCGGGGATGTATATCGGCGGCACGGATGAACGCGCGCTGCACCATATGGTGGCCGAGATCCTCGACAACTCGATGGACGAGGCCGTGGCGGGTCACGCCAGCCGCATCGAGGTCGAGCTGAACGCCGATTACTCGGTCACGATCCGCGACAACGGCCGCGGCATCCCGATCGACCCGCACCCCAAATTCCCCGGCAAATCGGCGCTTGAGGTCATCTTGTGCACCCTGCACGCGGGCGGCAAGTTCTCGGGCGATGCCTACCAGACCTCGGGCGGTCTGCACGGGGTGGGCGCCTCGGTCGTGAACGCGCTGTCGGATACGATGGTCGTGCAGGTGGCGCGCAACAAGGAGCTGTTCGAGCAGCGTTTCTCGCGCGGCCTCCCGCAGGGGCCGGTCGCCAAGATCGGCGCGGCGCCGAACCGGCGCGGCACCACGGTCACCTTCCATGCCGACGAGCAGATCTTTGGCCATCACCGCTTCAAGCCCGCGCGGATGATGAAGATGGTGCGCTCGAAGGCCTATCTCTTCTCGGGCGTCGAGATCCGCTGGAAAACCGAGATCGACGATGGCGAGACCCCGAGCGAGGCGGTGTTTCACTTCCCGGGCGGTCTTGCCGACTACCTGACCGAGACGCTTGGCAAGGCCGCGACCTATGCCGACCGCCCCTTCGCGGGCAAGGTGCAGTTCCAGGAGAAGTTCGGCGTGCCCGGCCTGGTCGAGTGGGCGATCAACTGGACGCCCTCGCGCGACGGGTTCATCCAGTCCTACTGTAACACCGTCCCCACCCCCGAAGGTGGCACGCATGAGGCGGGCTTCTGGGCCGCGATCCTCAAGGGCATCCGCGCCTATGGCGAGCTGGTCAACAACAAGAAATCCAAGGAGATCACCCGCGAGGATCTGCTGACGGGCGGCTGCGCGCTTGTGTCGTGCTTCATCCGCGAGCCGGAATTCGTGGGCCAGACTAAGGACCGGCTTGCCACCGTCGAGGCACAGCGGCTGGTCGAGGGCGCGGTGCGCGACCACTTCGACAACTGGCTGGCGGCCGACACGAAATCGGCCGGCGCGATCCTCGATTTCCTCGTGCTGCGCGCCGAAGAGCGCCTGCGGCGCCGTCAGGAAAAGGAAACGCAGCGTAAATCTGCCACCAAGAAGCTGCGCCTGCCCGGCAAGCTCGTGGATTGCTCGGCCACCAATCGCGCCGGGACCGAGTTGTTCATCGTCGAGGGCGACTCGGCGGGTGGTTCGGCCAAGATGGCGCGCGACCGGCAGACCCAGGCGCTATTGCCCCTGCGCGGCAAGATCCTGAACGTGCTTGGGGCGGCGTCGAACAAGCTCGGCCAGAACCAGGAGATCAACGACCTGTCGCAGGCGCTTGGCGTGGGTCTTGGCACCAAGTTCAACATCGACGATCTGCGCTACGACAAGATCATCATCATGACGGACGCCGACGTGGACGGGGCGCATATCGCCTCGCTTTTGATGACGTTCTTCTTCACCCAGATGCGCCCGATGATAGACAAGGGGCACCTCTATCTGGCCTGCCCGCCGCTTTACCGCCTGACACAGGGGGCGAAGCGGCTGTATGTAGCCGATGATGCCGAGAAAGAGGAATGGCTGAAGAAGGGTCTGGGCGGCAAAGGCAAGATCGACGTGCAGCGCTTTAAGGGTCTGGGCGAGATGGACGCCAAGGATCTGAAGGACACCACGATGAACCCCGCCACGCGCAAGCTGATCCGGGTGACGATCCATGACGATCTGCCCGGCGAAACCGCCGATCTGGTCGAGCGTCTGATGGGCAAGAAGCCCGAGCTGCGCTTCCAGTACATTCAGGAAAACGCCCAATTCGTGGAAGAGCTGGACGTGTAATGAGCACCCAGACCCCGGCCACCCGCGCGCTGACACAGGCGAAGGTGGCCTTTCGCGTGATGGAATACGACTACGTGTCCGGGCAGGACAAGATCGGCCTGCACGCGGCCGAGGCGGTCGGGGCCGATCCGGGCCGGGTCCTCAAGACGCTGATGGTCGAGGTCGATGGCAAACCCGCCTGCGCGGTGATCCCCTCGGACCGCTCGCTGTCGATGAAACGGGTAGCCACGGCTTTCGGCGGCAAGTCGGCCACGATGATGCCCCCCGACAAGGCCGAGCGCCTGACCGGCTTTCACACCGGCGGCATCAGTCCCTTCGGGCAAAAGCGCCGCGTGCCGGTGGCCTTCGAGGCCAGCGCCCTTACCGTGCCTGAGGTCGTCATCAACGGCGGCAAGCGCGGCATGATGGTGGCCCTCGCCCCCGCCGATGCGCTGGCCGCCAGCTGCGGTGCGCCCCACCCGCTTTGCGCCGACTGACCCCTTGATTTGCAGCGTTGCAACGCCGTTCGGCGTTGGCAAATCCCCCTCGCCTGCGCTATGAGGGCGCAACGCCGCGCTTCGGGCGGCCAAGATCTCGGAGGAGCCAGATGCCCTATTACCGTTCCCGCAAATCCACCCATGGCCGCAACATGGCGGGCGCCCGTGGCCTCTGGCGCGCCACCGGCATGACCGACAGCGACTTCGGCAAGCCGATCATCGCGGTCGTCAACTCGTTCACGCAATTCGTGCCGGGCCACGTCCACCTCAAGGATCTGGGCCAGATGGTCGCGCGCGAGATCGAGGCCGCAGGCGGTGTGGCCAAGGAATTCAACACCATCGCCATCGACGACGGCATCGCGATGGGCCATGACGGGATGCTCTACTCGCTGCCCTCGCGCGAGGTGATTGCCGATAGCGTCGAATACATGGTCAACGGCCACTGCGCCGATGCGATGGTCTGCATTTCGAACTGCGACAAGATCACGCCCGGCATGATGATGGCCGCCATGCGCCTCAACATCCCGGTGATCTTCGTCTCGGGCGGCCCGATGGAAGCGGGCAAGGAAGGCGCCGATATCGTCGGCCACGACCTCGACCTGGTCGATGCGATGGTCGCCGCCGCCGATGACAAATACACCGACGAGGAAGTTCTCGCGATCGAGAAGGCCGCTTGCCCGACCTGCGGGTCGTGCTCGGGGATGTTCACCGCGAACTCGATGAACTGTCTCGCCGAGGCGCTTGGTCTTGCGCTGCCGGGCAACGGCTCGATGCTGGCCACCCACGCCGACCGCAAGGAGCTGTTCCTTGAAGCCGGCCGCAAGATCGTCGAGATCACCAAGCGCCATTACGAGGGTGAAGAGAAGGGCCTGCTGCCGCGCGAGATCGCGACCTTTGAGGCCTTCGAGAACGCCATGAGCCTCGATATCGCCATGGGCGGCTCGACCAACACCGTGCTGCACCTGCTGGCCATTGCCCATGAGGGCGAGGTGGATTTCACCATGGCCGACATGGACCGCCTGTCGCGCAAGGTTCCGTGCCTGTCGAAGGTCGCGCCCGCCAAGCAGGACGTGCATATGGAAGACGTGCACCGCGCAGGCGGCATCATGGCCATTCTGGGCGAGCTGAACCGTGGCGGCCTGCTGCATGGCGACGTGCGCACCGTTCATTCCGACACGCTGGCCGAAGCCATCGCCAAGTGGGACGTGATGACCGCCAACGACCCCAAGGTCGAGGAATTCTACCGGGCGGCGCCGGGCGGCGTGCGCACCACGCAGGCCTTCTCGACCCAGAACCGCTACAAGGAGCTGGACCGCGACCGCGCCAAGGGCGTGATCCGCTCGGTCGAACACGCTTTCTCGAAGGATGGCGGGCTTGCGGTGCTGTCGGGCAATATCGCACTTGATGGCTGCATCGTGAAAACTGCGGGCGTGGATGACTCGATCCTCAAGTTCTCGGGCCCGGCCAAGGTGTTCGAATCGCAAGATGACGCCGTGTCGGGCATCCTGACCGGCAAGGTCGTCGCTGGCGAAGTGGTGGTGATCCGCTACGAAGGACCGCGCGGCGGGCCGGGGATGCAAGAGATGCTCTACCCGACCTCCTATCTGAAATCGAAGGGCCTTGGCGCCAAATGCGCGCTGCTGACGGATGGCCGCTTCTCGGGCGGCACCTCGGGCCTTTCGATCGGGCACGTCTCGCCCGAGGCAGAGGAAGGCGGGCTGATCGGTCTGGTGGAAACCGGCGATCTGATCGAGATCGACATCCCGAACCGCACGATCCACCTGGCCGTGGCCGAGGATGTGCTGGAGGCGCGCCGCGCCGCCAAGGGCCCCCTGCCTTGGGCCCCCGCCGCACCGCGCCCGCGCGCCGTTTCGACCGCGCTCAAGGCCTATGCGATGCTGGCGTCGTCGGCGGCCAAGGGTGGCGTGCGCATCCTGCCGAAGTGATCGCGTCTCAACGAAGTGAAAAGGCCGCGCTCTCTGGCGCGGCCTTTTTCGTTAGAGGTAGCGCCCACCGCGTTCGAGCACCTCAATCTGATAACCATCGGGGTCGGCGATAAAGAAGAACCGCGCAATCACCTGCCCTGCGGGAGCGAAATCGACGATCTTGCGCGGGGCAAGACCCGCCGCCTCCATCCGCGCATGTTCGGCCGCCGCATCCACAACCGAGACCGCCATATGGCCATAGCCATCGCCCAGATCGTAAGGCTCGGACCGGCCCTTGTTGACCGTCAACTCCAGCTCGAAGGTGCTTTCCGGGTTCGACAGGTAGAGCAATGTGAAATCCGGAAAATCGAGCCGCTCGGCTACGCTGAGACCAAACGCCGCCTCGTAGAAGGCGACCGAACGCGCCTCGTCCAGCACGCGGATCATCGAATGGATCATCTTGGCCATGGGCCCCTCCTGTTCTGGCGCGCAGATTAGAAAGCGCGGCACCCAGCCGCAACCTCTGGCGCGGCGCCGCTCAGCCCCGCCTGCGCGACGGATCCTCTCTCAACCCTGCGGCAGGGCGCCTGCGGTGATCGCCTGCACCCCGTCCATCACATCGGCGGAAAGCGCGGCCTGCGCGGCCGCCCCATCGCGGCGCAACAAGGCGCGCAGGATCTGGTCATGATAGTCAGTCGTGCGCAGCATATTCGCGCGATCGGGCGTCAGTTCGCGCACCACGGGGCCAAGCCTCATCCAAAGCGGGTCAAGCAACGCCTCCAGGAAGTGGATTCGCGCCGCCGCCGCAAGGCCGCGGTGAAAACGCAGGTTCGCGGCCAGGAAGGCGGTGGTATCTCCCCGCTCGGCCGCAATGCGCATCGCGGCATTATCCTCGGAAAGATCGGCCAGATCCTCTTCGCTCCGCCGTTCGGCAGCCGCATGCACGGTCTCGGTTTCCAGCAGCATTCGTAGCCGGATCAGATCGGCGCGCTCCTCGCTGCTGAGTTGCGGCACCATCATCGTGCGTCCGGGCGTCGAGACCAGCGCCCCAAGGCTTTCGAGCCGCTGGACCGCGTCGCGCACCGGCATCAGACTCGTGCCCATCTCCACGGCAAGCGCCCGCAGCGGCAGCTTCTGTCCGGCGGCGAAGCGCCCGGCCATGAGATCGGCGCTGAGTCGGCGAAACACCTGTTCATGCAACGGCCCCTGCGGCGCCGGAGCAGAGGTCTCGGAAGGGGCAACTGGGTCGGCGTCTAGGTCAGGCATCGGGTCCATAGCAAAAATTTGTTATAACAAGTTGCACGACTCATTGCGAATTTCAAGCACTCCTGAAAAACTGTCGCGAATCGTTATAACAAAATCGCCGAGGTCGCATGTTCGTCTCTCCACTGTCCAACTCGCTCGCAGCCGCCGACATCGCATCGACGCTGCACCCAAACACCAATGCGCGCCTGCATGAGAAAAACGGGCCCGTGATCATCGAACGCGGTGACGGGATCCGGGTCTGGGACACCAATGGCAAGGATTACATCGAAGGTCTGGCAGGGCTGTGGTCAGTCGCGGTCGGCTTTTCCGAGAAGCGCCTCGCCGACGTCGCCTATCAGCAGATGCTGAAGCTACCCTATTACCACACCTTTGCCTCGAAGGCGCACGAGCCCTCGATCCGGCTTGCCGAGAAGCTGATCGAGATGACGCCCGCGGGCCTCGACCGGGTGTTCTTCACCAACTCAGGCTCTGAGGCGAACGACACGATCGTCAAGCTCGTCTGGTATTACAACAACGCGCGCGGCCTACCCAAGAAGAAGAAATTCCTCGCCCGGAACAAAGGCTATCACGGGATCACCGTCGCGTCAGGCAGCCTGACCGGCCTGCCCGTCAACCACAAGGACTTCGACCTTCCCGCGATCCCCGTGCGGCACCTGACGTGTCCGCACCACTACCGCTTCGGCCTTCCCGGCGAGAGCGAGGCAGAGTTTGCCGCGCGCCTCGTCGCGGAGGCCGAGGCGGTTTTTTTGGAGGAAGGGCCGGATACCATTGCCGCTTTCATCGGCGAACCGCTGATGGCTGCGGGCGGCGTCATGCCTCCGCCCGAAGGATATTGGCAGGGGATCGAGGCACTCTGCCGGAGATACGACATCCTGCTGGTGTCGGACGAGGTGATCTGCGGTTTCGGCCGGCTCGGAACGCCGTTCGGCTGCCAGAAATACGGGTTCAAGCCCGACATCATGACCGTCTCGAAACAGATCGTCTCGTCTTACATGCCGTTGGCTGCGCTGCTCTTCTCGGACGAGATCTATCAGGTGGTTGCGGACAACACGAACAAGCTCAACAGTTTTGGCCATGGCTTCACCGCCTCCGGGCATCCGGTGGCCACGGCGGTTGCACTTGAGAACCTCGCGATCATGGAAGAGCGTGATCTGATGGGGAATGCCGCTCGGCTGGAAGCTACGTTCCAGTCAGGACTGCGCAGGCTTGGCGCGCATCCGCTCGTGGGCGAGGCGCGCGGCGCGGGGCTGATCGGGGCGCTTGAACTGGTGGCCGACAAGGCGACCAAACGGCCCTTCGACCCGATTGGGCGCGTGGGCGCCATCGCCACCGAGGAAGGCCATGCGGCGGGGCTGATCTTCCGCGCGATCGGTGATCAACTCGCGCTCTGCCCGCCCCTGATCGTGAACGAGGCCGACATCGCCGAAATCCTCGCGCGGATGGAAACGACGCTTGAGCGCACCGCCGCACGGGTCGCGGCAGAGGGGATCGCATGACCCAAGCGCAACGCGCAATCGACGCGCAGGATTTGGCCCTCGAGGCCGCGCGGAGAAGGACGCTCGCGGCCTTCGCAGAAGCGTGGAATGCCCGTGATCTCGCGGGGCTGATGCGCTGCATGGCCGTGGATTGCGCCTTTCACGGCGCGGCGGGCCCAGACCCCGAAGGGGTCCGCCACGCCGGGCGCGCGGCGGTCGAGGCGGCCTATGCGGCGATCTTCGCGGCCTTCCCCGATGCACATTGGGCCCCGCGCGAGACGCTACTGATCGGGGATCGCGCTTTGACGAGTTGGCGCTTTACCGGCACCCGGACGGATGGAACCAAGGTCGAGGTCGACGGCTGCGACATCCTCGTCTTCGATCAGGATCGTATCGCGCGCAAGGACAGCTATCGCAAGGCGGGCTAGTCCTACCGCCTGCGACCAACAAGAAAACGCCCGGGCAGATCGCCCGGGCGTTGTCGTTTCCAAGGAGGCCCGTGGCCGCGCCGGGGAATGCCCCGGCGCGCCAGGATCACTTCATCAGCGCTTCCATCGGCACCGGCTCCGAGATCGTCCATTCGTCGACGATGCCCGGCGTGCCATCCTTGACTTCGGCGATCAGATAGCGCGCCTTGTTCTGGTGGTGCAGCTCGGGGGTGAAGGTGCGCGGACCGAAGAGCGTGGGCTCGCCGTCCATCTTTTCAAGCTCGGCGACAACGGCACCTGCATCAATCGAACCGGCGCGCTCGACGGCCTTGGCCCAGACGTCGATCATCACGTAACCCGGATAGGTGTACTGCGTTGCCGGGTCCGAACCGGTCTTTTCCTTGTAGAGCGCGTTGAACGCGTTCACGTCCGGGTTCGGGTCATCGCCATAGACCGAACCCTGCACCGGCACGTAGAAGTCCGACAGATCCGGCACCGCCGAAAGCCAGTAGCTGCCGTCGACCGCCGAACCGTTGAGGATCATCGAATTGATGCCAGCGGCGCGGATTTGTTTGATGGCCGACACAGCCCCCGGCATCATGGTGCAGAGCATGATCGCGTCGGGCTCTTTCGGCAGCGCCTTGATGCGGCTGATCTGGGCCGCAATCGAGGCGTCGTCGTTCTTGAACACGTCCTCGCCCGCAAGGTTCGCATCTGCCAGCGTCGGCAGCATCCAGTCGAAACCGTCGCAGATGCCCTTGTTGTAGACATAGGAGGTGTCCAGCAGGCGATAGAAATCGCGCGCGCCCTTCTTCTCATGTGCCCATTGCGCCATGGTCGCGCCCTGCACCGCCGCCAGAACCGAGGCCGAGAAGGAATGCGGGCCGACGCCCTGCACA
Source organism: Sedimentimonas flavescens (assembly GCF_025154035.1). Taxonomy (NCBI): domain Bacteria; kingdom Pseudomonadati; phylum Pseudomonadota; class Alphaproteobacteria; order Rhodobacterales; genus Sedimentimonas; species Sedimentimonas flavescens. Next base: position 165,543 of record NZ_JAOALJ010000002.1, read on the forward strand.
CCAGCCTTGATCGATTCCGCGCAGAGGAAGAACGACACCTTGCCCGAGCTTTCCGCGGTCAGAGCGGCCGGCGCGCCGAAATCGTAGTCGCAGGACACGACGACCAGATCGGCCCCCGCATCAAGAACGCTCAGCCCCGCCTTGGCGCCCTCGGCCCGGTCAGTCTTGGTGTCGGCATTGACCACCTTGATCTGCTTGCCAAGCAGACCGCCCGCCGCGTTGATCTCTTCGATGCGGATCATCGCGGCGTCCTGCGCGGGTTTGTCATAGGCCTGCATGAAGCCGGTTTCGGCGGTGGCGAAGCCCACAACGATATTGCCGTCGGCGTCTTCGGCCAGCGCGCCGGTCATCGGCGTCACGGCCAGCGCGAGCGCGCTCAGGCCAGTCATCAGTCGGGTGCGGATCATGGTGTTCTCCTGTTGGTCGATTTTGGTTGGTTTTGATGTTTCACGCGTCCCCTGCAGGGACGTTTCGGGTTGCGGCGGAGGAGTTCCTCCGCCCTGCGCCTAGCCGCGCGGGCCAGACGAATTCACGGGCAAAAAGCCCCGAGGGACGGCGCGCGAGGATCACGATCATCACGACGCCGAGCAGGATTTCCTGAAGACCGCCCGGCAAGGCAAAGGTGCTCTCGCCCACGGGCACGCCACGTTCGAGCCAGCGCAGCCCCTGGATCAGCAGCGACAGCAGGACAACGCCCATCACCGCGCCGGTCAGCGTGCCGATGCCGCCAACAACGAGCATGGAAAGCGTGATGAAGGTCAGCCCCAGATAGAAGGTGTCGGGTGTCACGACACCGATCGAATGCGCCATCAGCGCCCCGCCCAGGCCCACAACCGCACCCGAGAGCGTGAAGGCCACAAGCCGCACGCGGGGGATGTCGATGCCCGAAGCAAGCGCCGCGGTCGGTTCGTCACGGGCCGCGCGCAGTGCAAGGCCATGGCGCGAGATCGCATGTGCCCAGGCGATGAACACGGCGGCAATCGCGCCAATCAGATACGGCCAGATGGTGCGCACGATCGGGATGCCGACAACCGAATTGGTCGCCGAGGTGACGCTTTCCCAATTCGCGTAGATCGTGTTGATCATCGCCAGCATGGCGAAGGTTGCGATACTGGCAGCAATCCCCGAGAGCCGCATCAGGATGCGCCCGAAAATAAGCGCGAAGACCCCGGCGAAGATCCCCGCCAAAACCGCCCCCGGCCCATAGGGCAGTTGCAGCGCCTTGAGCCAGTCGGGCAGGCCCGGGAACGAGAGCTCTTTCATCATCGGCGGCATCGTCAGCCAGGCGGCCGCATAGGCGCCCATGCAGGTAAAGCCGATATGGCCGAAGCTGAGGACACCCGAGTTACCGACGAAGATATTAAGCCCGGTCACCAGGATCACCCGCACGAAGATGTCGATCATCGTCTGGTTGAAGGGGCGCGAGCCATAGGCGACGGTGACCAGGGCGAGCACGACAAGAACGGCCGATAGGATCAGGGGCGTCGAGATCGTGCGAAGGGCCACGGATTTCACTTTGGGGAAGCTGGCCATGGCTCAGACCCTTTCCTTGGTGCCGCGCGCGGCGATCAGGCCCTGCGGGCGGAAGAGAAGCACGAGGATCACCGCCCCGTAGACGAAGGCGTCGCGGAAGGGCCGCGCCTCGGGCGGCAGCACGGTCTGCATCACGACCGAAGCCGCCCCGAGCAGGAACCCCGCCAGCACTGCCCCTTCAAGCGAGCCGAGGCCGCCAATGACGGTGGCGATGAAGGCCATCAGCATGACCGCCCCGCCCATCTGGATGTCGGCCGTGCCGGTCTGTGCGCCCAGAATGATCGAGATAGCCCCGGCCAGAGCGCCCGAAAGCGCGAAGGCCCCCATGATCACCCGGTTCGCGCGCACGCCCAGCATCCGTGCCATGGTGAAGTTCTCGGCCGCGGCGCGCATCTCAAGCCCGAACCGGGTGCGGCGCACGAAGACCGAGAGCGCGATGAGCATGACGATGGTCGCGAGGATTGTGATGAGCTGCAAGAGCGGCATCCGGGCGCCGAGGATCTCGACCGGCTGGCTGAGCGCCGGCAAGAGCGAGATCGACTTCGGCCGGCTCGAGAACAGCATCAGCAGGAAGTAGCGGATAACGAAACCGAGCGCGAAGGAGGCGATCATCATCGTGGCCGGGCTTGCGTGGCGGAAGCGGCGGAAAACGACGATTTCGGAAAGGACCGATAGCCCCGCCCCCACCGCCAGCACGAAGGGGATCAAGAGGAACCACGGCATGTGGCCCGCGAAGACGATGGCCACCGCATCGGTCGAGGGCCACAAAAGCGCGAAGACCGAGAAGGCGATAACGTCGCCATGGGCGAAGTTCACCAGCCGCATCACCCCGAAGATCAGCGCGATCCCGAGCGCTCCGAGCGCGTAAAGCGAGCCGAGGCTGAGTGCGTCGAACAATACCTGCAGCATCAGTGCTCTCCATATCCGAAATAGGCGGCCTGAAGGGCCTCGCTTTGGCCCATCGCGCCCGCATCGCCGTCGAGCAGGATCTGCCCGCCGCGCATCAGGATCATCCGGCCGCCGACCATCACCGCGCGGGTCGAGCTTTGCTCGACGATCAGCAGCGTCAGCTTGCGGTGCGCGCGCAGCCCGATCAGCCGCTCATAGACCTGATCTGTGATATTGGGCGCGAGGCCGAGCGAGGGCTCGTCGATGGCGATGAGGCGTGGGTTGGTCATTAGCGCCCGGCCGATCACCAGCATCTGTTGCTGCCCGCCCGACAGCAGCCCCGCCTGGCCGTGGCGGCGCTCCTTGAGGATCGGGAAGGTGTCGTAGACCTCTTCCAGCGCGCTCGCCGCGCGGGCTTTCCAGCCGCGTTCGCGCGAATGCATGCCCGTGCCCAGAAGCAGGTTCTCCTCAATCGAGAGCGAGCCGAAGACATCGCGCCCCTCGGGCACCATCGACAGGCCCATGCGCGCGATCTCTTCGGGGGCGCGACCGGTGATCTCGATCCCGCCAAAGTCGATCCGCCCGCCCGCAGGCGGCGTCACACCCGCGATCGCCCGCATCAGCGAGGACTTCCCCGCACCGTTCGGGCCGGTGATGAACAGGATCTCGCCCTCGGCCAGCGTGAAGGCCACCTCGCGCACCGCGGTCAGGCGGCCATAACGGATGGTGACATCGGAAACGGCAAGCAAGCTCATTGCATCACCTCCAGAACAGGAAGAGTGCTGTCGGCGGCGGTCCCCATATAGGCGTGGCGCACGGTTTCCGAGGCGCGGATCTGCTCGGGCGGGCCGTCCTCGATCACGGCGCCGGAGTCGAGCACGACGATATGGTCGCAGGTTTCCAGCACCAGGCCCACGTTATGCTCGATGAGCAACACGCCGCAGTTCAGCTCGGTCGCAATGCGGCGGATCAGGGCGGCAAGTTCTGCCGCCTCGGGCGCGCTCATGCCAGCTGCGGGCTCGTCGAGCAGGATGTAACCCGGGCGCCCCATCAGCGCGCGGCCGATGGCCACGCGGCGTTCGTCGGTATAGGGCAGCGTACCGGCAATCCGGTCCGCAAGCGGCGCGATGCCGACCCAGTCGAGCATTGCCTGCGCCTCGGCAACCGCTGCGGCGCGCGAGAGGCCCAGGCCCACGCCCGTCACCTCGAGATTGTCGATCACCGGCAGTTCACGAAAGAGGCGCCCGCCCTGAAAGGTGCGCGCGACGCCACGGCGGCGGACCTGATGCGGCGCAAGCCCGACAAGGCTTTCGCCGTCGAGCTTCACCGCGCCTTCGGTCGGCGCCTGAAAGCCGGTCAGTACGTTCACCAGAGTCGTCTTGCCCGCACCGTTCGGACCGATGAGACCCGTGACATGGCCGGGCGTCACGCTCAGACGCGCCTCGGAAAGCGCCTTGAGCCCCGCAAAGGCCACGGAAATATTGTCAGCTTCGAGTTGGCGCATTCCGCCCTTCCATCCGGTTCTTGGAAAAGGGGCTACCGTTCCCAAAAGCTGCGCTTTCGGGTCGGGTCTTCCCTCCCTGTGGTTTCGGCGGCCTCTTTTCGGGCCGTCCGGGTGTTTAGCGTCGCACGGCGCGCCGGGCCTGTCTTGTCGCGGAGCGCGCCCAAACTTGACGCTCGGTGCGCTCCGCTCCGGGACAGGGCCCGGACCGGGGCAAATGGGGGCCTCAGCCCGCCAGATGCGCCCGCGCCGCGGCGAAAAGCGCGCCATTGTCGGCCCGCGCGACCAGCGCCTGATCCAGCGTGACCGGCACGAACTGAGCGGGACGGTGCGGCTGAAGCTGGGCGATCACATCCATATCGGCCGAGATAACGGCACCGAGCATCATGTAGCCGCCACCCGAGACCGCATCGCGGTGTAGCACGATCGGTTCGGTTCCCGAGGGCACCTGGATCGAGCCATAGGGATAGCACGCGTCGACGATGTTCGACGGGTCCGAGCCTGCGCCGAAGGGCTGCTCGCGCTCGACGAATTCGAGTGGATGGCCGCCGCGGAAGCGATAGCCGATCCGGTCGGCCTCGGGCGCGACCTTCCAGACATCCTCGAAGAAGCGCGCACCCGCCGCCTCGGTGATCCGGTGCCAGTAAAGGCCGGGCAGCATCCGAAGCTCGATTTCGGTCGCCTCGGGGCGGCGCAGCGCGACTGGCAGGCTGCGACCGGGCGTGCCTGCCCCCTGCCCCACCGGCAGTTCGTCGCCCGCCTTGATCGCGCGGCCCTGATAACCGCCAAGCGCCCCCAGAACATAGGTGGAGCGCGAGCCGAGCACGACCGGCACGTCGATCCCGCCCGACACCGCGATATAGGCCCGCGCGCCGCCCTTGAGGAAACCGAAGCTCAGCCGGTCGCCCGCCTTGACCGCAAAGCTCTCCCAGGTCGACTGCTCGACACCGTTCAGCTTGGGCGGCAACTCGCCGCCGGTGATGGCGATCACCGCCGGAGCGGTGAATTCCAGTTCCGGTCCCATGAAGGTCGCCTCGAGCAGGGCCGCGCCCTCGGGGTTGCCCACGAGAAGGTTGGCGACCATCGTCGCGAAGCGATCCATACCGCCGCCTTCGGGGAAGCCGAGGTGATAATAGCCCGGCCGTCCGAGGTCCTGCACCGTGGTCGAAAGCCCGGGGGTGATTACCTTAATTGCCATTGAGGGCCTCCATCAGACGGGCATTGGCGCCGGCCATGTCGCGGTTGAACTCGGTCAGGCTGAAGTCGCACGAACGGATCGTCGGCTCCCACTCGTTTGCCTCGATCGCCTCAAGCGTGGCATCGTATTCATCACGCGTCTGGGGGCGGAACTTGACGATGTCCCCCGGCTTGAAGAGGCACATCTCCTCCGAGAGATAGCGCACCTTTTGGCTCGGGTCGTAGATCGGGGCGGGCGTTACGCCATACATCTGATAGCCGCCCGCGCCGCGCACCGAATAGATCGCGGCGAAGCAGCCGCCATGGCCGACGGTCAGTTTCGGCGTGTCGGTCCGCGGGCGCAGGTATTTCGGCGCCTGGATCTGCTTTTTCTGTTCAACAAGCTGGTAGAGGAACGGCAGCCCCGCAACGAAGCCCACCATCGACACGAACCAGGGCGTTCCGGCATGGGCCGCAATGAACTCCTCGATTGTCGCATAGCCATTGACGCGCGCGGAGTATTCCAGATCGGTGGAATTCGGATCCTGATGCCGCTCGCGGAAACGCATCTCGGTCTCATGTGTCCAGGGGTCCTGGTAGTAGACCGGCAGTTCGATGATCCGCGTGGCCAGCGTCTGGTCCGATTTCGCCGCCTGCTCCTCAAAGCTTCTCAGCTCCCTAAGCATGTCGGTGGGGCTAATCTTGTCGGGGTCGAACTTGACCTGAAAGCTTGCGTTCGCGGGGCAGGTCTCGATCACGCCGGGGATCTGCGCCGCGCGCACCGCGTTGATCATCGAAAGCCCCGTGAAGAACGACTCGAGCGACATGGATTCGGAAACCTCGCCGAAGATATGCTCGTCGCCGCCATGAGAGAAACGTATCGCCATCCCTTATCCTTTCAGCCTTGCGCGTCGTTCAGACGGTCCGCGTTTTCGGAAAGCCAGCCCTCAAGCCAGCGGGTATGCACCGCGCCCGCGCGCACCGTCTCGTCGGCAGCCAGCGCAAGAAACAGCGGCTTGGTGGTCTTCATCCCCTCGATCGAAAGCTCCGTCAGCGCGCGGGTAAGGCGCGTGATCGCAGCCTCGCGGGTCTCGGCGTGAACGACGAGCTTCGCCAGCAGCGAGTCATAGAAAGGCGGAACCTGATAGCCTTGGAAAAGCATGGAATCGAACCGCACGCCGGGGCCGCCGGGCAGGCGCAGATCGCCGACCTTGCCCGGGAAGGGCGCGAAATCGCGCGCCGGGTCCTCGGCGTTGATGCGCACCTCGATTGCATGGCCGCGCGGGACGATGTCGCGCTGCTTCAGACGCAACGCCTCGCCGCCGGCGATCCGCAGGCCTTCGGCCACCAGGTCCACCCCGGTGATCATCTCGGTCACCGGATGCTCGACCTGGATACGGGTGTTCATCTCAATGAAGTAGAACTGGTCGGCCGCATCGTCGTACAGGTATTCGACCGTACCCGCGCCCGAATAGCTGACCGCACGCGCCAAGGCGACCGCCGAGGAGCAGAGCCGATCGCGCAGCCCCTCGGTGAGCGCCGCCGAAGGCGCCTCTTCCCAGACCTTCTGGCGGCGGCGCTGCAGCGAGCATTCGCGCTCGAACAGGTGAATGGCATCGGTGCCGTCACCGAGCACCTGCACCTCGATATGGCGCGCGCGGCCGATCACCTTCTCCATGTAAAGCCCGCCATCGCCAAAGGCAGACAGCGCCTCAGCCTCGGCCTGCGGAAAGGCCTGCTCGAATTCCGCGAGGTTGTTGGCGATGCGAATGCCGCGCCCGCCGCCGCCTGCCGCAGCCTTAATCATTACCGGAAAGCCCGTGTCGATCAGGATGTGGCGGGCCTCTTCGATCCCTGCCACACGGCCGCTCGAGCCCGGAACCACCGGCACGCCTGCGGCATGGGCCGCCGAGCGCGCCGACACCTTGTCGCCCATCAGCCGGATCGCGTCACCCGAGGGCCCGACAAACACCAACCCCGCCGCCGCAACGGCATCGGCGAATTCGGCATTCTCGGCGAGGAACCCGTAGCCGGGATGGATCGCATCCGCCCCGGTCGCCTCCGCCGCCGCAAGGATCGCAGCCATGTTCAGGTAGGATTTCTTGGCCGCGGGCGGCCCGATATTGACCGCCTCGTCGGCAAGCTGGACATGCAGGGCGTCGGTATCGGCAGCCGAATGCACCGCCACCGTCGCAATCCCGAGGTCACGGGCTGCACGGATGATCCGCACGGCGATCTCGCCTCGGTTCGCGACCAGAAGTTTCTTGAGCATCAGTCGAGATCCGCCAGAGGGGTGCCAGCCATCACCGGCTCTTCGTTATCGACGCTGAAGCGGATGTTGGTGCCCGCGACGTCCGAGGTGACCTCGATGTAGGATTTCATCACCTCGATGAGGCCGATCACATCGCCCACGGCGACCGTATCGCCATCGGCCTTGTAAGGCGGCTTGTCCGGTGCCGGCGTGCGGTAGAAGGTGCCGGGAAGCGGGGACAGGATCTGGGCCATTCTTGGCGCTCCTTTCGTGATCAAACGGTTTCTTCCGACACCGCGGCGCGCACGGCGCGGGCGATGTCGATGGCATTGGGCGTGTCGGAGTGCACGCAGATGGTCTCGCAGCGCGTCGGGAAGGTCGAACCGTCGTTCGCCGTCCCCTGCCCTTCGCGAATGGCACGCAGGCAGCGCGCCGCCATCTCTTCGGGGTCCTTGGCTTCGTGCTCGCGCGTGACGATCAGCGCGCCGCCGGGCGCGTAATCCAGATCGCAGTAATATTCTGCGACGAACTTGTGCCCGCGCTCGGCGTAGATGCGCTCATGCAGCGTGCCAATCATGCCAAACAGCGGCACGCCGTAGATATCGGCGACGTCGCAGACGGCATGGGCCACCTCTTCCTGACGCGCGGCCATGCCATAGAGGCTCCCATGCGGCTTGATGTGGTTGAGGACCATGCCCTCGGCGCGCAGAAAACCGACAAGCGCGCCCACCTGATAGAGCATGCAGTTCGCCAGTTCCTCGCGGCCCATCTTCATCTCGCGCCGCCCGAAACCCTGCAGGTCCGGCAAGGACGGATGCGCCCCGACCTTGACGCCATGCGCCTTGGCCAGACGCACGGTGGCGCGCATGTGGTCGGGGTCGGAGCCATGAAAACCGCATGCGACATTGGCCACATCGATCAGCGGAATCATGCCCTGATCGTCCCCCATCCGATAGAGGCCGAATCCCTCTCCCATGTCGCAGTTCAAGCTCGCCCGCATTCAACTCATCTCCGTTTATCCCTGCCCTCAAGGGTGAGCCGAAGATGGGTGACTTGAATAGTTCTATTTATTGAATATTAATATCTGAAAAATCGATACTTCTCGGCAGGCCAACCATGTCACTGACTTTAAAACAAATTCGCTATTTCGTCGCGGCCGCCGAAACCGGGCAGGTCAGCCACGCCGCTATGGAAATGAACATTTCCCAGTCATCCGTGACTTCTGCTGTGCAATCTTTGGAGAACCAACTGGGCGTCCGACTGTTCGAGCGCGGCCATAGTGGCGTCACCCTGACGATCGAAGGTGCGCGTTTCTTGAATCACGCCCGGACGATCATGGCGGCGGTCGACGACGCCGTGCGCAGCCCGCTTGGCACCGAGCGGAAGGAAAGTGGCACGCTGAGGGTGGCGACGACCTACACCGTCGCGGGCTACTACATGCCGCGCTATTATGCCCGCTTTCGCAGCAACTATCCCCTCATCACCCTTGAGATGCACGAGGTGGCGCGCGACCGGATCGAAAGCGGGCTTCTGGAAGGCGAGTATGACATCGCCGTCATGCTGGTCTCGAACATTGCCAATTCAGCCGAGATTGCGCATGAGACACTGCTCAGCTCGCAGCGGCGTCTTTGGTTGCCGACCGATCACCGCCTGTGCGATGCCAAGCAGATCAGCCTGCAAGACGTCGCGCGCGAGCCCTATGTGATGCTGACCGTCGACGAGGCAAAGCAGACTGCGGGCCGCTACTGGGACCATGCCGGCGTCGTGCCGAACGTGATCTTTTCGACCTCGTCGGTGGAGGCCGTGCGCTCGATGGTGGCAGGCGGAATGGGCGTCACGATCTTGTCCGACATGGTCTATCGCCCGTGGTCGCTCGAGGGGCGACGGCTGGAGGTCCGCACCCTTTCGGATGAGGTCCCCAGCATGGATGTCGGCCTGGCATGGTCGCGCGCAGAGCCCCTCAAACCGGTAGCCGAGGTCTTTCGAAGCTTCATGACCATGGCCACCGGAGGCGGGGGGGAATGAGCCTGCGCCCGACAGGCTCAGGATGTGCGAGAGAGAATGCTTCTGGGACGCACCCGCGCGAGTGAGGTGGTCAACAGACCGGCGACGATAGCCTTGGCGACATCACCCGGAATGAAGGCCACGACCAGCACGGCGGCTTCGGTCAGGCTCTTTTGCAGCACGATGGACATGCCGACGATCCCGAAGGCGTAAAGCACGACGATACCGCCTATGACGGATGCGATCATCGCGACCAGCGCCAACGGCGCGGCCCGCCATTTCTCGACGATCCAACCGGTCACGTAAGCCGCCGCGACCCAACCGACCAGGAACCCGGCGGTCGGCCCCACAAAGACGCCAAGCCCGCCGCGTCCGCCCGACAGCAGGGGCAGCCCGAGCGCCACCAGCAACAGGAAAAGCAACACCGCCAGCGCCCCGCGCCGCGCCCCCAACACCGTTCCGCACAGCATGATCCCCAGGCTTTGCGCCGTGATCGGAACGCCAAACCCCAAGGTGATCGTCGGTATCATACCCAACGCGGCAATCAGAGCCGCAAACAGCGCCACATGGGCGAGAGTTCTTTCCATCAGTCTTCCTCCTGAGGCGCCAAAAGCCCGCCGCGCGCGCGGAGCGCCTCGGCTACGTATTCTGCATCATCGAGCGCCACGGCGACAAGCGGCAGAACGATCCGCCAATGCGCCCTGCGGTGGGAGCGCGCCGCCCAGCTTTGTGTCAACTCCCGCCCCTTCTGCGCCAGCACCGGGATCGTACGCACCACCAGCATCACGCAGATCTCAAGCAGCCGAGGGTTCAACCCAAGCCGTGCGAAGGGCTTCGTGCAGGCACCGGCGACCTGCATGATGTCGCTCAGCCGGGTGGTCATCGTCACAAGGTTCGCTGCGCCGACCACCGTAACCAGCCGTATTACGATGACCAACCCCTGAAGGCTGTCCTCGATATAGATGTGCCAGGCCATCACCCCTAGAACAAAGGGCCAAAGGATGATCAGCCGGCGCAACCCGACCGTGAAGAAGAGCCAGCCCGGCGCCGCGTACAAGCCCAACATCACGAGAAGCGCCGCACATTGCACCCATAACTGTGCCGTCGAGGCCAGCCCCAGTGTCACCAGCGACAACAGCCCCAGCTTGAGGGCCGCTGGCCATCCATGAGCCGCAACTCTAACCGGCGAGGTGAGAGATATCATCGCCCTCTCCCTGCCGCGCCATCTCGTCTAGATAGCCCCCCAGAACCGCAGCCCCGTCGCCCAGGGCCGCGATGCGCCCCTTTTCAAGCCACAGGACCGTTTCATAACCTGCCAGATCCGCCGGGTCGTGCGAGACATGGATGACGGCCCCCTGAAACAGCCCAAGATAGCGGGTCAGCTGGGCCTTTGTCGGAATGTCCAGCCCGGCGAAGGGTTCGTCCAGCAGCAGCGTTCGCGGCGCCATCGCGACGACCGACATCAGGCAGACAAGGTGTTTTTGCCCTTGCGAAAGGGTCGATACGAAAACATCGGCCCAGTCAGATTTCCCGAACCGCGCAAGGGTCGCGCGGGCCTCGTCCTGCGCTGCGCGCTTGCTGCGCCCGAGTTGTCTCAGACCAAAAACGATCTCCTCCAGAACGGTCGGAAAGATGATCTGATGATCGGGGTTCTGAAACAGGATGCCGACCTCACGCAATGCCGCGCGACGATCGGACAGGACATCGGCGCCATTCAAGCGGCACTGACCGGCGGAGGGGGCAACCAACCCCGCCACAAGCCGCAGCAGGGTCGACTTGCCCGAGCCGTTGCGCCCGACAATGCCTAAGCGCCGAAACGACAGATCCAGATTGATCCGCTCCAGAACAAGCCGCGCGTCAAGCTGCAGGCTCGCCTCGGTGATCTCCAGCCGCGCGGAAGAACGCGGCAGATCCCGGCCAGCGGTGCTTAGATCAGGCTTCATCTCTGGTCCCGTTCCATAGGGCTCCCGCTCCATGACAGGCCAGACTCCGTTTCCACATGGTCACCCCGTGACGAGGCATTGCTACAGAACTCCCCGCTTAGAAGGTTTCCTCTGTCGAGGCTAGGGTCTGCCCCAATTAATTGGCATGCGGTCGTTTTGCCCTCAAGACTTACGCGCTTGAACGGATGCCTGAGAAATTGGCTTTCTGGCTGACTGACAAGCAGGTGGCGCGGCCTGTGCAGGATCATCCGGCTTAGTCTGACGGGCTGCGGTGATCGGCAAAACGAAACACCAACGGGCCTACCGCCACCAATGCGTGACGCTGCCAGGAGCACCCTTCGGAAAAGAGTTGGGGGCCGCCAATGGCGACCCCCATGTTTTCCAGCTCAAGCGACGTCTCACGCGTCCTCGGTCACGGCATCTGCCAGAACGCGCGCGACATGGGCCTCATGCTGCGAGAGCAGATAGACGCCCGAGGCATCAAGCTCCGCCAGCCAGCCCGGCTCGATCACGATGGTGGTCGTGACCTCCTGGATGACGGCGGGGCCGGTGATGCGATCGCCCGCGCCCAGCAGCGCGCCGTCATAGACCGGTGTGTCATGCGCGATGCCCTCGGCATTGAAGATCATCTCGCGCGTGCCCTTGAGGGCGGCATGCGCGCCCTTGCCCGGTGCGATCTCCATCCGGCCCGGCTTGTCCACGGCGCCGGTGATCGCGCTTTCGACGTTCACCACCTCGACCGCGCTTTGCGGCTCGGAATAGGTGTAAAGCTCTTCGTGGCGGGCGTGGAACGCGGCCTTGAGGCGTGCCAGCGCCGCCTCGGTGACCTCGAAGGGCTCGACATCGACGGTACATTCATGGACCTGCCCGACGTAGCGCATATCAAGGCTGCGACGCACCGAGATGTTGTCATCGGTGAAGCCGTCGGACTTCAGGTCCTCGGTGCCGCGCGATTCCAGCTGGTTGAACAGCCCGTCAAGGCGCGCGGCCGCCTCGGCGCCCTCAAGACGCACCGGCGCGGGGGCCATGTAGTTGTATTTCACGTCCGAGATGATCTGGCCGAAGGCGCACAGCCCCGAGGCGAGCTTGGAAATCAGCACCTTGCGGATACCCATCTCACGCGCCAGCGCGGTGATATGCGCCGCCGTCGCCCCCCCCGCGCAGTTCAGCACGAAGTCGCGCGGGTCGTAGCCACGCTCGACCGAGACGCGGCGGATGGCGTTGACCATGTTGTTGTTGACGATGGTAAACATGCCAAACGCCGCTTTCTCGACACTGATGCCAAGCGGGTCGGCCAGATGCGTCTTGATCGCCTTGCGCGCCTTCTCGACGTTCAGCGGCAGACGCCCACCGACCAGACCATCGGGGTTGAGATAGCCAAGGATCAGGTTCGCGTCGGTCGTCGTGGGCCGCTCGCCGCCCTGATCGTAGCAGGCCGGGCCGGGTTCGGAGCCCGCCGACTGCGGCCCCATCTGCATCAGGCCCATGCTGTCGATCCAGCCGATCGAACCGCCACCCGCGCCAAGCGTTTCAACCTGGATCATCGGAATGCCGATGCGGTAACGCAGGAAGTCGATGTTCTTCGACACGTTGGCCCGTCCGTCGCGCGTCAGCGTGATGTCGAACGAGGTGCCGCCCATGTCCACGGTGATGATGTCCTTCATCGCCCAGGGTTCGCCCAACCAAAGCGCAGCCTGCGGCGCCGAGGCCGGACCCGAGTTGATCGCGTAGACCGACTGGTCGGTGACCACCTTGCCAAGGGCAAGACCGCCGTTCGATTGGAAGTAGCGCACCGGGTGACGCGCCCCGAGCGACTGGAAATAGGCGTCCACGGCCTCGACATAGCGTTGCAGGATCGGCGCAAGGTAGGCGTTCACGATGGCGGTCGAGGTGCGGGTGTATTCGCGCACCTGCGGGTAAAGCTGGCTGCCGATGGTCAGGCGCACATCGGGCATCATCTCGCGCACGATCTCGCCGGCGCGCAACTCGTGCTCGGGGTGCAGGACCGACCAGACGAAGGAGATCGAGACCGACTCGACGCCCTCGCGCAGGAAATGGCGGCAGGCCTCGCGCACCTCCTCCTCGTTCAGGGCGGTGTGGACGGTGCCGTTCGAGAGCACGCGCTCGGACACACCGCGGCGCAGGTAGCGCGGCACCAGCATGGTCGCGGGCGGATACTCCGGGTCGTAGCGGTAGCCGTCTTCCTTGTGGCCCAAACGGATCTCGATGCTGTCCTCATGGCCCTTCGTGGCGATCAGGCCGGTCTTGGCACCGTTATGCGTGATCAGCGCATTCAGGCCCACGGTGGTGCCGTTGATGCACAGATCCGAGTTCGACACGATGGTCTCGGGCGACAGGCCCGTTTCTTCCTCGATCAGCTTCAGGCCATTGCGGATGGCCATCGTCGGGTCGGTCGGGGTCGAGAGCACCTTGAAGATGCGCACACCGCCCTTGCGATCGGCCAGGATGAAGTCGGTGAAGGTGCCGCCGGCGTCGATGCCAAGACGATACTGGTTCTGCATGGGTTGCTCCTTTCGGATGTCCGGGGTCATTCGGGGGGCGTCGCACCTCCCCGGAAAGCCCGGTGATTTCAGTCAGATGAACGGATCACGCGGCGCGCAGCTTGGCGGTAGCCTCGGCATCGACGCTCAGCGTCTCGCTATCGGTGATGACCACGCCATAGTCTTGCCGGGCGCCCTCAAGGCTGACGAGACCGTTGCGCACGTCCTCGACCACCTTCTGGATATCGCGCTCGAAGGGGTTGCCGTAGCCGCCGCCGCCGGGGTTCTTGTTGGCTGCACGCTCACCGGGTTTGATCGTCTCGATGACGTTCTCGGTGATGATCTGCGTCTCGCCGTTGCGGGTGACCTCAAGCCTCCCGACCTTGGGCTGCACCATCGCCGATTTCGCCCCGGCCGCGCCCATCGCGGGAATGCGGCGGCCCTCGCCGAAGGTGATCAGCGTCATCGGACTGTCGAGGGGTTCAACCTCCCAGCAGGTGCCCGAGCCGCCCCGGTTCTTGCCCGCCCCACCCGAGTCCTCCATCAGCGAGTAGCGATGGATGATGATCGGGTAGCTGTGTTCGAGCATCTCGATATCGCCAGAGGTCAGCGCGCCGAAGCAGCACTCGGGTCCGCAGGCGTGCCAGCCGTCCTGGCTGGCCGTGGCCCCTGCCCCCGAGATGATCGAGGCCAGCACCATGGTCACGTATTCCTCGTCGTGCCGGTTGTCCCAACCCGCGATGTTGCAGCCGTTGGCATGGCCCCAGCTGGCCGAGACCTTGGCGGGCGCGGCCTGCTCGAAGGCAAGGCGCACGGCGTCGGTCAGGGTCTCCATTGGCGTCGTGGTGCAGTTCATATGCGGCGCGGGCGACTTGGCGTTGCACAGCGTGCCCTTCGGCCCCATGTCGGTACTGACGCAGCGGTATAGCCCCTCGTTATAGGGCGGCGGCAGCTGCGCGAACATCATCAACCCGAGATAGACGCCCGAGTGGCTGTTCCCCTCGTAGCTGTTGATGAAATAGGGGATCTGCGGCGGGCTCGCGATCTCGATATGGCAGCTGTCGCCGGTGATGGTGACGGTTGCCTTGATCTCGAAATCGCCAAAACCGTGGCCCGCGTCTTCAAGGATCGCAGTACCGGTATAGGTGCCGTCAGGCACCTCCGAGATCAGCTTGCGCATATGCGCCTCGGCCATGTCGAGCAGCTCGGCAATGCAATCCTGCACGACATCCTTGCCGTATTTGTCCATCAACCCCTTGAGGTTACGCGCGCCCACCTGGCAGGCGCCGATCAGCGCGTTGAAGTCGCCCTCCTGGTCACGGCGGGCACGCATATTCGTCAGCAGCAGGTTCATCACGTCGTGGCGCGGCTTGCCCTTGTCCCACAGCTTGACCGGCGGAATGCGCAGACCTTCGGCGAAAATCTCGGTCGCATTGGGGTTGTAGCCTGCGGGCACCGGGCCGCCGATATCGGTCAGGTGGCCCTTGCAGACGGTCCAGAACACCAGTTCGCCCTCGTAGAAGACGGGCATATACATGCAGGTGTCGATGATATGGCTGCCGCCATAGGCCGGATCGTTGTGCAGGATCAGGTCGCCCTCGTTGATCTCGCCATCGAAGAACTTGGCCACCGATTTCATCGCCGGGATCAGCGAGCCGAGGTGGATCGGAATGTCCTGCCCTTGCAGGATCATCTCGGGCGTGTGGTTGAACAGCGCCGTCGAATAGTCATGCGCCAGGTTGAACACCGACGAGCGCGCCGTCTGCTCAAGGGTCAGCGTCATTTCGCGCTGCGTGGTTTCCAGCACGCCCCGCACCACCGAAAGGGTGATCGGGTCCACATTACGTTTAGGCATTTGCATTCTCCCCGTTTGGGAAGCCGCCACGACGACAGGGGCGCCAAAACGGCGCTGTCGTTAGTCTCCCTGTTCACCGGGCCGCTTTCCGGCCTCTCAACATGACGATCAGCTTGCGGGGAAACCGCGCCGCGATCTTGCAGCGCCGTGCGGGATGATTTGCAATTCCGCGCAGTCGATCAGGCCGATTTGCCCCTGCGCGCATGAAACCTTGGCAATCCGCGCACTGGGGCAAATCCGTCACGCAATTTTCTTGATATGCTGGGTGCCCAGGGCTAGCGATTCTACAGGCGCTGAGGGAGAAAGCGCATGGAACTGACGGCACATAGCACGGCCAGGATTGAACCGGCCCAACGATCCGCGCATTGGAACCGCGTGATCGCAGAAACCTATTTTCCTCTGCATCTGACCTTTCGCGATGCCGGTTCCTTCAGCGGGCTGCTGGAAAAGCGGCAGATGGGCAATGTATCCCTGTCGCGTCTGGTGACCGAGCCGCTGCAATATGAACGCCGCCCCAATCACATCTCTTACGCCCATGACGAGGAATATCTGATCACCGTGCCGCGCCTCAGCCCGGTCGAATTCCGCCAGCTTGGCCGCGAGGTGCGCTGCGATCCGGGCGGCTTCATCCTTGAACGCGGAGACGAACCCTATCGCTTTTCCTATGGCGCGCCGAACGAACTCGCCGTGCTCAAGATCTCCAAGCGCGCCCTGTCGGAAAAGCTGCGCGACCCGGACCGGCTTTGCGCGCGGGTCATCGATGCCAGCAAGGGGCTTCCGGCGCTTTTCACGCAGATGATGGCGCAGTTGCAGGCTCTGCCAGCGACCGAGGCGCGGGCCGCAGATATCCTCGGGCGTCAGTTGATCGAGGTGCTGGCGCTTGCGCTTGACGATCAGATTGACCGCGACGAAGGCGTGCGCAGCGCCGTCCGCGCGGGCCACCTGCGCCGCGCCGAGCAAATCATCCGTCAGAACCTCTCGGATCCGAACCTTGCGCCCGATCTGGTGGCCGATGCCTGTGGGATCTCGAAGCGCTACCTGCACGAGCTGTTCAGCGACACCAACAAGACCGTCTCGCAATTCATCCGGGATGAGCGCCTGATCGCGGCGCGCGACATGATCGGCTCCTCGCTGCACCTTCCGATGGCCGAGATCGCCTATCGCTTCGGTTTCTCCGATCAGGCTCAGTTTTCGCGGCTGTTCCGGGCAATGTTCGGACAGACCCCCTCGGAATGGCGCCGCAACGCGCGCAAGGCCTGAGGCGCGCCCCATTCGCAGCGATGGGAGATCATGCAGGCTCCCGCGCGAACGGAGGGGCGCTGAACGGTGACTGTGGTTTCCTCGACCATATCAGACGCAGGCGCGAGTTTGCAGCGCTGCGCCTATTGGATGGGCATTGTTTTCTGCGCCGAGGCCTCCGGCCCGTGGTTTGAAATGGGGCGGAGACGCGCAACCGGGGGCACGTGACCTCGCCAGACAAAAGCGGCCTAAGCCCCTTTGTCAGCCAAGCGCGACGAGATGGTTATCCCAGGAGACACGCGCACTCGACAGCGGCTCCAGCCGTCCGTCGATGACCCGCGCCACAAGGCCCTGCCCGTCGGTCGCGACAAATCCCCCCTCGGCGCAGGGGCCGAGCCCGCAAACATCCGCCCGCGCCAGCGACCAGAGCGGCACGCCCGTGGCCGAGAACGCCTGAATCCGCCCGCCCTTGGGCGAGGTAATCGCCACCTGCTGGCCATCCTGCGTATAGGCGACGGAACCGGCATAGCCCTTCATCGCGAACATCTCTGCCTCAACCGGCTCGGCCAGAGTCACATCCCCGCCCCGACGGTGCAGCCCCAGCAGCGGCACCGGCTCGGCCAGATCGCCCTGCCATTGCATCGCAAAGGCCACCTGCCCGTCCGAGCGCAGCGCGAGATGGCGGATCGAGTTCTGCCAAAGCTCGGGCAGGTCCACGACCTCAAGCACCGCGCCCTCGGGGCTCAGGTAGCTCAGGTTCGGGCGCATCGTGTCGAGGTTCAGCGGCGTGCGGTCCGACGGGTCGGTCTGGATGCCGCCATTGGCCACCACCAGATCGTCCGAACCCGGCAGGCGGCGGATCTCATGCGGGCCGATCCCGTTCGAGGCGAACTCTCCGATCCTTTGATAACCGCGCGCGGCGTCCCACAGGCCGATCCGCCCCTCCGAGCCTTCGGCCACCACTTCCGAGGTATAAAGCGTCGCGCCATCCGCCGAATAAGCGCCGTGGCCGTTGAACTGGCGTCCCTCGGGCGGGGTCAGGCGCGCGGTCGTGACGCCGGTGGCGCAGTCGATCACCAGCGCGAAAGTGCCCGGACGCCGCGCGAAGGCCACAGCCTCGGGGCGCGTCGGATGCGCCGTCGCCGCATGGCCCCGCGATGGCAGGGGCAGCGAAAAAAGCCGCTCACCCGCCCGCGAAATCCCGCTGAGCGAATAGTCCCCGCTGACCTCTTTCGCTGCGGCCAGATAGGCCGGGCTGCCCGCATCGGCCCAGCTTGCACGCGGCAGCGCCGCCGCAGCGGCAAACGAGGCGAGGAAAGCACGGCGTTTCATTGGGGTAGTCCTTTGTTGTCAGTCGCCATCGGCCGAGTTGAACCCCACAGACACGCCAAGAAGCGCGCCAATCTCGGCCTCGGCGGCGGTGCGCGTGGCCTGGATGGCCTGTTGCAGGATCTCAACCTTGAGCCGCCCCGACGGATCGGCAACGCCCGCAAAAGTCGGGTCATCGAGCTTGCCTGCAAGATCGAGCGCGCGGTCAAACGCGGCCTCGGTCTGCGGGATCTCACCCAGCCCCTGCGCAAGCGCCTCGGCCAGCGCCCGCAGCGCGGTCAGCGACAGGGTCACATTGCGCAGACTGCGGCCCGAGGCCAGCGCCTCGGCCCGTTCCGGGCGGGGCTTGTCGAAGGTGCCAAGCGGGCGCCCAATGCGCGTGTCGGCGTCGAACTCAAGCCCGGTGATCAACTGGGTGAACAGCGCCTGCCGCCCTTCGGAGGCGGTCAGGAAGGTCGCGTTGCCCTCGGCCCCGGCGCTTAGCACCAGATCGGCGTAACCGCCCGTCCAGCCCGCCTCGGTCGTCGCAGCCATCGCGGCCAGATCCTGCGCCAGCGCCTTGCGAAGATCACAGACATAAGCATCGCTTATTTGCGCGCCTTCGCCATAAATCAGGCGCTCCAGCCCGAACAGCCCGCGCGCGGCGACCGAGGCCTGTGCCATGCCTTCGGGCGTCAGCAGGGCGGGATCGGCCTTGGTCAGCATCGCCTCAAGCTGACGCCCGCCGATATCCTTGGGGTCGGGCCAATAGGCGATGGCCAGGGCGCGGCCCTGCTCCTCTGCGGGACCCATGCGCAGATGCGCGACCGTCAGCCAAGCGTCGAAGGCGGCGTTCCATTCATCGCGCAGCCCCTCGGCCGTGCAGTCCTCTTGCGCAGCGACGGCCAGATCGGCCGTTGCCTTGGTAAAGGCGGCATAGCCCGGCAGGACATGCTTGCCGATCGCTTCCGGCACATCGGCCACGGCGGGGGACGCAAGGGCCAGAAGGGCGGCAACAGCGGGCAAACGCATCAGAGACTCTCCAGGTAGCGGATCAGGGCGGCGCGTATCGGGCGCCATCCGCGCGACCCTATCACGGGCAGGCCGGGCTTCGCCACCATGCCACGGGACGGCCTCCGGTAACGATCGCGCGCGCCCGTTATGCTGGTCGCTGACCGGGCCCCCGGCCTTCAGCGATGCCCCAGAGCGGCGCGCAGATTTTCATCTCCGGCCGGGTCGGCGGCCTTCACCTGATCGGACAGAGACGGGCCCGATACGGCTGCCCCGTTCATATCCCGCCTCAGAGCAGGAATTCGCGATGGCATCGCCGAATCGGAATGCCTTGGGCTGCTGAGAGGGCCTGCGCGGTCGCGAGGCAGCCGGCAGAGCCTGCCCGCACCAGATCGGCAGGGGTATCCAGCACAGCACGGGCTTCAGGGTCTTCGGCGAAGACCGGGCCGCTCAGCGCGATCAAAGCCGCCAAGGTCCGCGCGGCATTTTTCATCGCGCGTTCCCGCTCAGGCAGTGCCACGGGACACCGGAGAAAACCCACTAGCTTCGTCAGAGCTTAAGATCTGATCTTCGTCTGCCGCGCAAAAGGAAAAGGCCGCACCCGAAGGTGCGGCCTTTTAGACCCAAGGTCAGGAAGATCTTACTTGATCTTGCCTTCCTTGTATTCGACGTGCTTGCGAACGACCGGATCGTATTTGTTCACGGTCATTTTTTCGGTCATGGTGCGGGCATTCTTCTTGGTCACGTAGAAGTGCCCGGTGCCCGCCGTCGAGTTCAGACGGATCTTGATCGTCGTCGGCTTCGCCATTGTCGTTCTCCTAGAGCCGGGCACTGTAGCCCGCTGAATTCCTTTGAAGCCCGCCTTTTAGCGAGGCGCGTTTCAGAGTCAACCTCCAAAGCGCGCCTTCGCCGAATTTATCGCGGCTCAGTGCGTCGGTTTGCCCATCGCCTTGTGGATTTCCAGAACCTTGGAGGCCTCCAAACCCATCGCCGCAGCCAGATTCGCCAGATATTGTCTCTCGGCATCGGTATCGACCGAAATAGCCATCAGCGCGGCCGAATAGACCTGCGCCTTGGCACTTTCGCCCGCAGCCGCCGCCAGCCCCGCGACATCGATCGGCGCATCGAGTTCCGCCGCGACAAAGGCGATCTCTTCGTCCGAGGCATCCGACAGGTGATCCATGATCTTGGCGCGCTCGTCACGGTCGATCTCTCCATCGGCTTTGGCCGCCTGGATCATCGCGCGGATCATCAGCTTGGCCTGCTCTTCCATGACCGCGCTGCCCGGTGAGGCCGCCGACACAGCCCCGATCATGTCGCCAAGCCCCTTGGCACCCGCAGTCGCGGCCCCGGTCATCGCCGACATCAGGTTGCCCAGCCCCGCCTCGGTCGCCTCGGTCGCGGCAACCGCCTGCGAGCCGAACTTGGCCACCATGTCGCGCACGGCTTCCTTGCCGCCCGGAACGCCCATCTTCTCGGCGAAATCGCCCATCTGGTCGGCCATGCCGCCCGGCTCGGCGGCACCGCGCATCGCCTCTTTCACGCCTTCCATGCCACCGATCTTGCGGAACTTGTCGACCCCGCGCGCCGCGGCGAACCCAACGGCCAGCGTGGCCAGCGTCTTCACGAAACTCATCCTAACACCCCCGGTTGTTCAGGTTCGCGAATAGTGCGGCCAAAGACCCATTCTACCAAAGGTTTTTTCGCCACAGGGACGAATGGCCGCGAAATGCAGAGGGAAGAATTTGCGCGGATGGCCTGTAAGCCGGATTTTGTCCGGGGTTGCCCCCTGGATGACCATTCCTCTGGCCCTGCGGTTGCCCGCAGGATCTAGCCGCCAACCCGGACCACTCGGGGCGAAGCTCCCCTGCCGCGAACGGCGCGTGGTCCCTATTCGGCGTTGCTCCCGGTGGGGCTTGCCGTGCCGGTCCGGTTACCCGTCCCGCGGTGGGCTCTTACCCCACCGTTTCACCCTTACCCTGCAAGCAGGGCGGTCTCTTCTCTGTGGCGCTTTCCCTAGGGTTTCCCCCGCCGGGCGTTACCCGGCACCGCCGCTTCATGGAGTCCGGACTTTCCTCGACCCCCCAGCTATCCGCGAAACGCGGAGCTATGGGCAGCCGCGGTCATCCAGCCATCCGCGCGCAGCCCAGATAGGCCCGGACGGCCTTCGCGTCAATCGCTAGCAGGCACGCCACTGATCGCCGTCATCGCCATAGAGCGCCGCCAGCGCCGCGACCATCGCCATATCGGCGCCATCGAGCGGCCCGTCATGGCGCGGCCGGAAGCGCAGCCGGAAGGCCTGCAAGAGCTGCGAGGGCGGCACATCGGGGTAACCGAAGGCCTGCGCCAGCGCCGTGAAGACCTGAGCGTCGGGCGGCAGCTGCGGCCCTGCCTCGGGCCAGACCGCCAGCCCTTGCAACGCCAGCCTGCGCCAGTCGAAGCGCGGCCCCGGATCGGCCTTGCGGTCGGGCGCCATGTCGGAATGGGCGATCACGCCCTCGGGGCCAATGCTCCAGCGCGCCATGATCCCGGGCAAGAGGGCCTCAAGCGCGGCCATCTGCGGCTCGGGGAAAGGCGCATCCCCGGTATTCGCCAGTTCGATCCCGATCGACCGGGAGTTCACATCCCCCTGCCCGCGCCAGGCCCCGGCACCCGCATGCCAGGCCCGCGCAGCCTCATCCACCAGTTGCTCGGCCCGGCCATCCTCGGCGATCAGCCAATGGGCCGAGACCTCGGCCACCGGATCGCACAGGCGCGCCCGCGCCTCGGCGCAGCTACGCATGGCGGTGTAATGGATCACGATCAGTTCCGGGCGCAAACCGCCCCTACGCTCGCCGAAATTGGGCGAGGGCAGCGTCACTGGCGCGCGGCCTGGAACGGGCGCGGGTCCCATCCGCAGGCAAAGCCGTCACCATCGGGATCGAGGTTGAGCGAATCCTTCCGCGGCCCGCCCTTCTCAAGGAACGCCATCTGCGCCAGATCCGGCGAGATATACTTGGCGCAGGCCTTGCCGGAATCAGTCAGGTGGAAGCCGCCGCGCTCGTAGATCTGCTGGCCCATCCCGTTCGTTGCCGACAGCGCATAGGCCGCAAGGTTCGGACCGGCCGAGCCCTGCACCACGGGCGCGGGCACCGGGGCGGCGGGCGCCACGGGCACGGCAGGCTGCACCGGGGTCGGCGAGGTCGCGGCCAGCGTCGCCAGCGCCTCTTGCCCGAGGGATTGGTCAGCACCCGCAGCATTCGTCGCGACGGCTGCGGAGGGTACAGCAGCGCCGGGCTGGATCGCGCTCGGCACCAGCGCCGAAAGCGGCGCCGAGCCATAGCCGTTGTTCGCCGGAGCGGGCACCGGAGCAGCCGCGGTCACAACCGGCTGCGCAGGCGCGATCTGCGGCGCGGGAATGGCCGCCTGACGCTGCCCCACCAGTTCGGCCTCGCGCCGCGCCAGATACTCCCCGTAATCGCCAAAGCCGACCCCGGTCGTGCCGGGCCCGGTCGGAGTGCACGCCATCAGCGCCAGCGCAGGCAAGGCAAGAACGAGGATTTTCATCGGCTTACTCCGTTACCACCACTTGTCGGGCTTGGCCGCGAAGCCGACCGCCTTCTCAAGCACATAGGCATGATTGAGCAGATCGCCCTCGGCCCAGGGCCGGCCGATCAGTTGCAGACCCAGCGGCAGGCCCTTGGAATCGAGCCCCGCCGGAACCGAGATGCCAGGCAGACCCGCCAGGTTCACCGTCACGGTAAACACGTCGTTGAGATACATCTCGACCGGATCGGCATCCTTCATCTCACCCAGACCGAAGGCCGACGACGGCGTCGCGGGCGTCAGGATCGCGTCGATCCCGTCGGCGAAGGCGATCTCGAAGTCGCGCTTGATCAGGGCGCGCACCTTGCGGGCGCGGTTGTAATAGGCGTCGTAGAAGCCCGCCGAGAGGACATAGGTGCCGATCATGATGCGGCGCTGCACCTCGGGGCCGAAGCCCTCGGCGCGGGTTTTTTCATACATCTCGACGATGCCGTCGCCCGCCCCCAGCTTGGCGCGATGACCGTAGCGCACGCCATCATAACGCGCGAGGTTCGACGAGGCTTCCGCCGGCGCGATCACGTAATACGCGGGCAGCGCGTATTTGGTATGCGGCAGCGAGATGTCGACGATCTCGGCGCCCGCATCGCGCAGCATGGCGCTGCCATCTTCCCAGATCTTGGCGATCTCGGCGGGCATGCCGTCCATGCGGTATTCGCGCGGAATGCCGATCTTCTTGCCGCGAATGTCGCCGGTCAGCGCCGCTTCGAAATTCGGCACCGGAATATCGGCCGAGGTCGAATCCTTGGCATCGACCGAGGCCATCGCCTCAAGCATAATCGCCGCGTCGCGCACCGATTTGGTCATCGGACCGGCCTGATCGAGCGAGGAGGCAAAGGCCACCACACCCCAACGCGACACACGCCCGTAGGTCGGCTTGATACCGACGATGCCGGTGAAGGCCGCGGGCTGACGGATCGAGCCGCCGGTATCGGTGCCCGTCGCCGCAAGGCACAGATCCGCCGCAACCGCCGCTGCGGAACCGCCCGAGGAGCCGCCGGGTGTCAGCTTGCGATCATCGACCTTCCAAGGGTTCACGACCGGGCCGTAGCAGGCTGTCTCGTTCGACGAACCCATGGCGAATTCGTCCATGCTGAGCTTACCCAGCATGACCGCGCCCGCATCCCACAGGTTCTGCGTGACGGTCGATTCATACTCGGGCTTGAACCCCTTGAGGATGTTCGAGGCCGCCTGCGAGGCCACGCCCTTGGTGCAGAACAGATCCTTGATCCCCAGCGGGATGCCGCACATCGCGGGCGCGTCGCCGGCCTTGATGCGCGCATCGGCGGCCTTGGCCTGATCCAGCGCGATCTCGGGGGTCTTGGCGCAATAGGCGTTCAGGACGCCCGCGCCTTCGATGGCCGCAAGGCAGCTTTCGGTGATCTCGACCGAGGTCACATCGCCCTTGCGCAGCGCGTCGCGGGCATCGGCGATCGTCAGTTTATTCAGGCTCATTCGACCACCTTCGGCACGGCAAAGAAGCCCTCGCGGGCATCGGGAGCGTTCTTAAGGATCTTGTCCTGATAGCCGCCGTCGGTCACCACGTCCTCGCGGCGCTTGAGACGCATCGGCGTCACCGAGGTCATCGGTTCGATCCCCTCCACGTCAACTTCGTTGAGCTGCTCCATGAAGGTCAGAATGCCACTCAGCTGCCCGGCGAGTTTGGGCAGATCCTCTTCGGCCACGGCAATGCGCGCCAGATGCGCCACCTTGCGGGCGGTGTCGATGTCAATGGACATAGGGGTCTCCGATTGTCTTGGGCCGGGTTTAGCGCCCATGGCCCCGGCTTTCAAGCGCGCTTGCCGGGCACGGCTGCGACGCCTATCTGGGGCAAAACAGCGGAGGATGCGATGAAACTCACTTGGCTCGGCCATTCCGGCTTCCGGCTGGAAATCGAAAACGCGGTCATCCTGATCGACCCGTGGCTGAGCGGGAACCCGGTCTTTCCCGCCGAAAAGCGCGCCGAGGCTATCGCGGGCGCAACCCATGTACTGCTGACGCATGGCCATGGCGACCATTCGGGCGACACGCTGGCCATCGCGAAAGAGCTGAATATCCCGGTCGTCGGGATCTATGATCTCGTGTCCTGGTGGCAAGAGACGAAGGGCATCGCGGGCGTGGGCTTCAACAAAGGCGGCACGGTCGATCTGGGCGGCGCGAAGGTCACCATGGTGCCGGCGGCGCATTCCTCCTCGGTCGGCGGGCCGAACGGGCCGCTCTATGCGGGGGGCGAGGCGGGCTACATGATCGCGGGCGAGGGCCACACGATCTATGTCAGCGGCGATACCACGATCATGGCCGATATGGGCTGGATGGGCGAGTATCACGCACCCGACATCGGCATTCTCTGCACGGGTGGGCATTTCACCATGGACATGAAGGCCGCCGCATGGGCCGCGAGGAAATACTTCGACTTTAAGACGGTGATCCCGTGCCATTACCGCACTTTCCCGCTGCTCGAACAATCTGCCGATGCACTGACGGCGGGCCTGCCGGGCGTTCAGGTGATCGAGCCGCAGGTGATGCGAGCGATCATCCTCTAGCCAAAAGGGACTGCCTTGCTGCGAATCGCGTAAGGGATCAGCGCCGCGCGGCGAAGAAGTCCTTGAGCATCCGTTCAGCTTCGGACGCGCCGATGCCGTCATAGACCTCGGGGACGTGGTGGCATTGCGGATGCGCAAAGACGCGCGGCCCCTGTGCCACGCCGCCCGACTTGGGATCGGCCGCGCCATAGTAAAGCCGCGCGATCCGGGCCTGTGAGATCGCCGAGGCGCACATCGGGCAAGGTTCAAGCGTGACGTAAAGGTCGTGCCCCGGCAAACGCTCCGACCCTGCCGCCGCGCAGGCCATGCGCATCGCGAGGATCTCGGCATGGGCTGTGGGGTCCGACAGCTCGCGCGTGCGGTTCCCGGCACGCCCGACGACCTCACCCGCGGGCGAGATCACCACGGCGCCCACCGGCACCTCGCCGCGACCGGCGGCGGCGCGCGCCTCCTCCAGCGCCAGATGCATATGCGATATGAACTCCATGCCGAACACATGCATATGATCGCGCCCCCGCGCAAGGCGCTTCCCAAGCGCCAAGGGATCGGTTAGAGGGGCGGCTTGCGCCCGAGACCTCCGCGCGCCCATTCCCTTAGAAGGACGACATCGATGACCGACACGCCCGCCACTCCGGCGAATACCCCCGAACGCATTGCAAAGGTGATTGCCCGCTCCGGCGTGGCCTCGCGCCGTGACGCCGAGAAGATGATCCTGGCAGGCCGCGTGACCGTAAACGGCAAGCCCGTCACCTCCCCCGCGCTGGACGTTTCCCCGAAAGACAAGGTGGCCATCGACGGCAAGCCGATTGACGCGCCGCAGGAAACCCGCGTGTGGCTCTATTACAAGCCGCTTGGCCTTGTGACGACCGAGAAGGACGAACAGGGCCGCCGCACGATTTTCGACGAGATGCCCGAGGGCATGCCGCGCGTGCTGAACGTCGGCCGTCTCGACCTCAACTCCGAGGGCCTGCTGCTTCTGACCAATGACGGCGGGCTCAAGCGTCGCCTCGAGCTGCCCGAAACCGGCTGGCTGCGCAAATACCGTGTGCGCGTGAACGGCCGCCCGACCGATGACGCCTTCCGCCCGCTGCGCGAAGGCATCACCATCGACGGCGAGGATTTCATGCCGATGGAGATCACGCTGGACCGTCAGCAGGGCGCCAACGCCTGGCTGACCGTGGGCCTGCGCGAGGGCAAGAACCGCGAGATCCGCCGCGCCATGACCGAGATCGGCCTGACCGTGAACCGCCTGATCCGTGTCAGCTACGGCCCCTTCCGCCTCAACGAAATGCAGCCCGGCGAAGTCGTCGAGATCAAGCGCAAGGTGCTGCGCGACCAGATGGGCGACCGGCTGCTCTTGGGCGTCGAGGATGGCCGCAAGTCGATGACCGAGCGTGAAGAGGCGGGCCGCGCCGCGCGTGAGGCCCGCTTTGCCCGTGCCAACGAGGCCAAGGAAGGCCGCACCGCCCCCCGTTCGCGCCCCGCACGCGGCGAGGATGAGGCCCCGCGCAAGGGCTTTGGCCGCCAGCGCGATTTCGCCGGATCGGGCGACCGGCCCGAGCGCAGCGCGCGTCCGATGGGCGATGGCGCCGAGCGTAAGCCGCGCTGGTCCAAGGCCGGTAGCAAGCCGCGCGCCGAGGGCTTCCGCTCGCACCGCGACGACGCCGCTGGCGAAGGCGCCAAGCGCAGCTATGGCGACCGCCCGCGTTCGGACAAACCCTGGGGTGACAAGCCCCGTGGGGACCGTCCGCAGTCGGACAAACCCTGGGGTGACAAGCCCCGTGGGGACCGTCCGCAGTCGGACAAACCCTGGGGTGATAAGCCGCGTGGCGACCGCCCGCAGTCGGACAAGCCTTGGGGTGATAAACCCCGTGGGGATCGTCCGCGCTCGGACAAACCTTGGGGCGATAAGCCCCGTGGCGACCGCCCGCAGTCGGACAAGCCTTGGGGTGATAAACCCCGTGGGGATCGTCCGCGCTCGGACAAGCCTTGGGGCGACAAGCCGCGTGGCGACCGCCCGCGCTCGGACAAACCCTGGGGTGACAAGCCGCGTGGCGACCGCCCGCAGTCGGACAAGCCCTGGGGCGATAAGCCTCGTGGGGATCGTCCGCGCTCGGACAAGCCCTGGGGCGACAAGCCGCGTGGCGACCGCCCGCAGTCGGACAAGCCTTGGGGTGATAAACCCCGTGGGGATCGCCCGCAGTCGGACAAGCCGTGGGGTGACAAACCCCGTGGGGATCGCCCCTTCGCCGCCAAGCGTGACCGCGATGACGGCAAGCCCGGCGGGTTCAAGTCGCAGGGCTTCAAGAGCCATGGCGGCGCAGGCAAGCCGCGCGCCGCGGGCTTCAAGTCGCATGGCGCGGGTGCTGGCCGCCCGCAGTCCAAAGGCCCGCGCGGCCCGAAGCGCGATTAAGACCTGATCGGCGGGGAGAAATCCCCGCCTTCCTTCCCCTTGCCTCTGGCGAGCCTGCCCGCGAATGCCTATTCTTTGAAGGTGCCGCACACTGGCGGCCTTCCGGGGTGGGGTTCGATGTCTCTTAACACCTTGCGCTATATCGCCTATTTTCTGGTTCTCGCGCTGACCTTCTCGGTAGCGCTGACCGGAGGCGTGTAGCATGGCGCAGCGTTACGGCGGCAAATACAGCCCCGATCCGCAAAATCCCTCCGAGCCCGACCGCAGCACCCTGCCACCCGAGCGGATGCCCCGCGTCCAGCATCGGCAAGAGGGCTGGCCCTTCTGGATCGCGGTCGCCGCCCTGCCCTTCGTGCTGGGCGCCATTGGCACCGGCCCCACGAACCTTGCGCGCAGCATCGGCGCCTTTGGCGTGATCGCATTGGCCGCCTGGCTCTTGCGAGAGGGACTGAAAGCCGAAGCCGCCTATGAAGCCCGCCGCGTTGCCCGCCGCCCCGCCCTGCCGCGCAAGATCTTGGGCGCGGTGTTGCTGGGCGCGGGACTTGCGCTTGGTGCAACCGACGCAAGCCTGCCCGGCGCGGGCGTGATCGGGCTGATCGGCGCGGCGCTTAGCCTTGTCGCCTTCGGCCCTGATCCGATGCGTGACAAGGGCATGGAGGGGATCGACCCGTTTCAGCAAGACCGCGTGGCCCGCGTGGTGGCCGAGGGCGAGAAGCATCTAGCGGCCATGCGCGAGGCCATCGCACGCGCGCAGGACGGCCGCCTTTCCGCCCGCGTCGAGGCCTTTGCGGCCACCGCGCGACAGCTTTTCCGCGCGGTCGAGGAAGACCCCGGCGATCTGGCCGCCGCGCGCCGCTACATGGGGGTTTACCTTGAGGGTGCGCGCGACGCCACGATCCGCTTCGTCGATCTTTGGAGCGCCACGCGCGACCCCGGCGCGCGCCGCGACTATGAGGCGTTACTGACTGATCTCGAAGAGAATTTCACCGCGCGCACCCGCCGGCTGATCGAGAATGGCCGCGAGGGGCTAGAGGTCGAAATCGAAGTACTGCGCGAGCGCCTCGCCCGTGAAAACCTGCCCCCTCCGCGGGGCTGACGCCGCCGCAATTTCACCCCATTGCCACAGTTTCGCCTCCTCGGCCGGTCAGAGTGTTCCAAACTCGGACCGGTCACTTCTCGAATGCTCAAGTTCAGCACCATTCTTCTCTCTTGCGCGCTGACGCTGTGTCTCGCCCTGACGGTGCTGGCCTTCCGGCTGGAGCGGTCAGGCGTTCTGTCCAGCGCCAAGTCGGTCAGTGCGATCCTGGCGGTCATGGCGATGGTGCTGTGCGTAGTGGCGGTTCTGGTCATCAGCCGCAACGCGCTGAGCAAGGCCTGGCACAAGCTGGTGGCGGCGCTTGAGGAGAAAGTCGACTGGGGACCCGAGGGGCTCGTGCCCGCAGTTTCATTCGGTCTGGCGCTGGTCGTCGCCAGCTTGGTTTTCGTTGGGGTTGGTCTATGAAGACAGTCGTCGCACCCAAGTTCGTCACCGATGCCCGCAGCCTGCTGCGGCGGATCGTGGCGCGCTTCGACACGACGGGCCTGCGCCATACCCCCGGCAGCCTTTTGCCCGACGGCAAGGCGGAAGCGGGCAGCCTGACCCCCTCGCTTTCACGACGGCTGATGGTGCTGCGCAGCCTGCCGCTGATCGGTATTCCGGGCGCACTCAGCCATGGGCCGACGGGAATGGTTCAACTGGTCTTCGTGGCCACCTTGTGGCTGCTGGCGATCTGGGTGCTCAAGCAGGGCCTGCTGGCCGAGCGCGAATGGCGCGCCAACCGCAACGCGCATCGCCCCGCACTGCCCCGCAAGCGTATCGGCATGTTCATGGCGACGCTCGCGCTCTTTGCGGGCGGCAGCTACGAGATGGGGCCGAACTGGGCCGTGATGCCGTCTGTCGGGCTCTGGTTGCTGCTGTCGATGGCCTTCGGCCGTGACCCGCAGCGTGACCGCGAGGGTGCAGCCCATCAGACCGATCACGGCTTTGAGGTGCATCGCCTGAGCGTGCGCGCCAAGGAGCGCTGCCGCCGCATCCACAACCGCCTGCGCCGCAACGTTCCCGAACTGCTGCCCGATTTCGCGCTTTATGAAGCCACGCTGAACCGGCTCCTGACGGTGTTGGCCAGCCAGCCCGAGCATCACGCCCAGGTCAGCGCTCATCTGGGCCCCGAGCTTGAGGCGCTTGAGCAGGCTGCGGAAAAACTTTCGGTTGTCCTTGCTGCCTCGTCAGGGGATGATGCCGTCGGCAGCTATCGCAGCACGCTTGGCAGAATGACCAGCGAGGCGAAACGCTGCCTCTCGCAGTTGAAGGGCATGGGTGGCCGTGCACTCGACATCGAGATGGGTGTGTTGGGCGATGCCTTGGCGCGGAAAGTCTGAGGTCTTCGCCCTCCTTCGGGGGTAATGATGACCGAGACTGTCCGCCAAAAGGCCGCCGAGGCCCTGAGCGAAATCGAAAATCTCAACGCAATCGTGCTGCCCGAGCCCGGCGCCGAGGTAACCCCGCTGGCCGAGGCCGCGCCCCCCGTCGCCGACGATATTCGCGCACGCATGGCGCAGATCGACCTCGGAGATACCGCTTCGATCATCTATTTCGGTTCTCAGGCGCAGGGCGAGTTGCAGACGATCAGCCAGTCGATGCTGGCCGATGTGAAGAACAAGGATGTCGGCCCGGCCGGTGACAGCCTGCGTCAGATCGTCACGACGATCCGCGGCTTTTCGGTCTCGGAACTCGACGTGCGCCGCGAGCGATCCTGGTGGGAAAAGCTCATGGGTCGCACCGCGCCCTTCGCCAAGTTCCTGTCGCGCTTCGAGGCGGTACAGGGCCAGATCGACCGCATCACCGACGATCTGCTGAGCCACGAGCACAAGTTGCTCAAGGACATCAAGTCGCTCGACATGCTCTATGACAAAACGCTGAGCTTCTATGACGAGCTGGCGCTGTATATCGCGGCGGGCGAAGAGAAGCTGCGCGATGTCGATGCCAATGACATCCCCGCCAAGGAAGCCGCGATCGAAACCGCCGACGAGACCGCCAAGGTGCTGCGCGCGCAGGAGCTGCGCGATCTGCGCGCCGCGCGCGATGATCTGGAGCGTCGGGTGCATGACCTGCGGCTGACGCGGCAGGTGACAATGCAAAGCCTGCCCTCGATCCGGCTGGTGCAGGAAAACGACAAGAGCCTGGTCACCAAGATCAACTCGACGCTGGTGAACACCGTGCCGCTGTGGGAAACGCAACTGGCGCAGGCCGTGACGATCCAGCGCTCGGCCGAGGCCGCGCGGGCGGTGCGCGAGGCCACCGATCTGACGAACGACCTGCTACAGGCCAATGCCAAGAACCTGCGCGAGGCCAATGCCGCCGTGCGCACCGAGATGGAGCGGGGCATTTTCGACATCAACGCGGTCAAGGCCGCCAATGCCGAGCTGATCGGCACGATCGAGGATTCGCTGCGGATCGCTGACGAGGGCAAGCGCGCCCGCGCCGCCGCCGAGGCCGAACTGATCACACTGGAGGCCAAGCTGCGCGACACCCTCGCTTCGGCGCGTGCTCCCGGGGGTGCCGCCTGATCATGCCGCTTTTCCTGAACCGGGAAATCAACACCAGCAACGCGCGCCTTGCTCTGCGTCGGCTGGCGGGAGCCGTCGCCATCGGCGCGGCACTTGCGGGCTGCGTGCCCACGAATAGCGCCGCGCCGCGCACCGCCCCGCGCCCGATGAGCGCGCCCGAAGGCCTGGGAGAGGAGAACCGCTCGGGCGAGAGCCGCGCGATGCAGGCCTATTTCGCGCAGGTAGAGACGATGCTGCTCGACCAGGGCCTGCTGCGGCAAGACGTGGCGCCGCGCGATGCCCCCTTCGGCAGGCGCCAGCTGGTGGATAACTTCGTCCACATCGCGCTTTACGACGAGTATTCCAACCGGGGCGGCACATTCGTGGCCAGCACCACCAAGTCGCGCCTGCGCCGGTGGGAGCAACCCGTGACGATCGGGGTCGAGTTCGGCCCCACCGTGCCCCCCGCACAGCGCCGCAAGGACAGTGCCGCGATCACCGCCTTTGCCGGGCAGATCGGCCGTGCGACACGACACCCGGTGCGGGTCGTCCCCAGTGGCGGAAATTTCTCGGTCCTGGTGCTGAACGAGGATGAGCGCCGCAACGGCGCCAAACGCTTGCGCGAACTTGTGCCGGGGATCGACGCGGCCTCGGTCAATGCCATCACCGACCTGCCGCCGACGACATTCTGCGTGGTCTTCGCCTTCTCCGACGGGCGTTCGGCCAGCTACAGCCGGGCGGTGGCGGTGATCCGGGCCGAGCACCCGGACCGGCTGCGGATGTCCTGTGTGCATGAGGAACTGGCGCAGGGCATGGGTCTGGCCAATGACTATCCGCGCGCGCGCCCGTCGATCTTCAACGATGACGAGGAATTCGCGCTGCTGACCCGGCATGACGAGCTTTTGTTGCAGATATTGTACGATCCGCGCCTGCGCCCCGGCATGACCGAGGCCGAGGCGCGCCCGATCGTCGAAGACATTGCGTCCGAACTTCTGGGCGCCGACAGCTAGGAGGGCCAGATGGGCATTCTCGATTTTCTCACCGGCGAATTCATTGACGTCATTCACTGGACCGACGACACCCGCGACACGATGGTCTGGCGCTTCGAGCGCGAGGGGCACGCGATCAAATACGGCGCCAAGCTGACCGTGCGCGAGGGACAGGCCGCAGTCTTCGTGCATGAGGGGCAACTGGCCGATGTGTTCGGACCGGGGCTCTACATGCTCGAGACCAACAACCTGCCGATCCTGACGACCTTGCAGCACTGGGATCACGGCTTCCGCTCGCCGTTCAAATCCGAGATCTATTTCGTCAACACGACGCGATTCAACGACCTCAAATGGGGCACCAAGAACCCGATCATCGCCCGCGACCCCGAGTTCGGCCCGATCCGGCTGCGTTCCTTTGGCACCTATTCGATGCGCGTCTCGGACCCGGCCAAGTTCATGTCCGAGATCGTCGGCACGGATGGCGAGTTCACCGCCGACGAGATTAGCTTTCAGATCCGCAACGTGATCGTGCAGGAGTTCAGCCGGGTCGTCGCGGGCTCGGGGATTCCGGTGCTGGATATGGCGGCGAACACCGGCGATCTGGGCAAGCTGGTAGCCAAGGCGATTGAGCCGGTGGTGGGCAACTACGGTCTCTCGATCCCCGAGTTCTATATCGAGAATATCAGCCTGCCCGAGGCGGTCGAGGCGGTGCTGGACAAGCGCACCTCAATGGGGATCGTGGGCGATCTGAACCGTTACATGCAGTTCAACGCGGCCGAGGCCATGGGCCAGCCCGGATCGGGCGCATCGGCCGGTATGGGCACGGCCATGGGCGCCGGGATGGGCGCGGGCATGGGCATGGCGATGGGCCATCAGATGGGGTGGGGCCCCTGGGGTGTTGCGCCTGCTGCGCAGGCGCCCCAGGGCGGAGGCGGCGCGGCTGCCGCCGCACCGCCCCCGCCGCCCCCGCCTCCGGTCGAAAAGGTCTGGCATGTGGCGGTGAACGGGCAGACGACCGGCCCCTATGGGCGCGGCCATCTGGGCCGCATGGTCAGCGAGGGCGGCTTTACGCGTGACTCGCTGGTCTGGTCGCCCGGACAGGATGGCTGGATGCGTGCCGAGGATATTACCGAGCTCGCGCAGCTCTTCACCATCGCCCCTCCCCCGCCGCCGCCCGCAGGCTGAGCCATGCCGGAGCCCTCGGCGCGGCCCGTGGCCGAGCATCACTACCCTTGCGAATCCTGTGGCGCCGACTTGCGCTTTGCCCCGGGGCAAGAGCGACTTGTCTGCGACTATTGCGGGCATATCCAGGACATCCCGCGTGCCACGGGGCGCGGGGCCTCGGGGCTGCGCGAGCTACCGCTTGACGCCGTCCTGCGGGCCGAACTGCCGGATCTGGAGATGGAGGAGCACCGGACACTGTCTTGTCCGAATTGTGGTGCTCTGGTCGAGTTCGATGGCGCAGAACACGCCGCCGAATGTCCGTTTTGTGCAACCCCAGTGGTGGTCGATACCGGCACGAAACGACTGATCAAGCCGCAGGGGCTGGTGCCTTTCACCCTGACCGAGGAGGAGGCGCGAGCGTCACTGGGGCGCTGGCTGGGGCGGCTGTGGTTCGCACCCTCGGGGCTGGCGCAATACGCGCGCCGGGGCCGCAAGCTGAACGGGATCTACGCGCCCTTCTGGACCTTCGATGCCGCCAGCCGCACCGACTATACCGGGCAGCGCGGCGACTATTACTATGAAACCCGCCAGGTGCGTGTGCAAAACAATGGCCGGTGGGAGACACGCCAGGAACAGGTGCGCCATGTCCGCTGGCGCCACGCGGCGGGCCGCGTCGCGCGGGTCTTCGACGATGTGCTGATCTATGCCGCGCGCTCGCTGCCGCCGGGTTATATCGATGCGCTGCGACCGTGGGATCTGAGCGGTCTGACCGGGTATCGCCCCGATTACCTCGCCGGGTTCTCGGCCGAGGGCTACACGGTCGAGCTGCACGAGGGCCACCACCTCGCCCGCGCGGAGATGATGCATGTCATCCAGTCCGACGTACGGCGCGACATCGGCGGGGACGAGCAGCGCATCACCCGGCTCGACCCCGCGTTCAGCGCCGAGACCTTCAAGCATATCCTGCTGCCGGTCTGGACCGCGGCCTACAAGTATCGCGGCCGCAGCTATCGCTTCGTCGTCAATGCGCAAACCGGCAAGGTGCAGGGCGACCGGCCCTGGTCGGCGTGGAAAATCGCCTTCGCGGTCGCTCTGGTCGCGATTGTGGTCGGTGTCGCGGTTTACCTTGATCGGGCGGGGGGTTAAGCCCGGACCCAAACAAGGAGAACGGGCATGAGAGCACTCATCCAGCGGGTCCGGCACGCCAATGTCGTGGTGGACGGCGAAACCATCGGCGAGATCGGTCAGGGCCTGTTGATCCTGATCTGCGCGATGCAGGGCGACGGTGAGGCCGAGGCCGACAAGCTGGCCGGGCGCATCGCCAAGCTGCGCATCTTCAAGGACGAGGCGGGCAAGATGAACCGCTCGGTCACCGACATTGGCGGGGCGTGCCTCGTGGTCAGCCAGTTCACGCTTTCGGCCGATACCTCGCGCGGGAACCGTCCCGGATTTTCCGCAGCCGCAGCGCCTGATGAGGGCAACCGGCTTTACCAGTACTTCTCGGGGGCGCTGCGCGGGCTTGGCCTGCCCGTCGCGAATGGTGAATTCGGCGCCGACATGGCGGTGAGCCTGCTCAACGACGGCCCCGTGACCATCTGGATGGACACCGCCGACCGCAGCTGACGCGGGTTTTCCTTGACTTTCGGGTGGCACAGGCCCATGTGCCACTCACCCAACGTCCGCTGCCGCGTGAGCAGCCGCGCCCGGAATAGGCCAATGGCCTCGGGGAGGAGGCGCGAGGACGGGGAAATCGGTCCCACATTCACGCGGGGGGCCAGCGGAGACATCTTCGCACCCGCCCGCCTGCGCCCCTGACCGGGGCGAACCCCCTTTTGCGCCTATGGCGCCGACGAAAGACATGACTTTGGAAAACTTCGAAAACCTCGGCCTCGCGCCGATCCTGCTGCGCAACCTTCAGGGCCTCGGGCTGATCAAGCCTACCCCGATCCAGTCGCAGGCCATCCCGCATGTGGTCAAGGGCCGCGACATCCTGGGCCTCGCCCAGACGGGCACCGGCAAGACGGCGGCCTTTGGCCTGCCCATGCTGACCCGCATCATCTCCTATGGCAAACGCCCCGCGCCGAAGACCGTGCGCGCCCTTGTTCTGGCGCCGACGCGCGAGTTGGCGACCCAGATCCACGACAACCTTGCCGCCTATGCCGATGGCGCGCCCGTGCGTATCCAGCGTGTCGTGGGCGGCGCCTCGATCAACGTCCAGACCGAGAAGCTCTCGAAAGGCGTTGACGTGCTGATCGCAACCCCGGGCCGCCTGCTTGACCTGCTTGAGCGTCGCGCGCTGGTGCTGTCGGAAACCAAATATCTGGTGCTCGACGAGGCCGACCAGATGCTCGACATCGGCTTCATCCATGCGCTGCGCAAGATCGCGCGCTTGATCCCGGCGGACCGCCAGACGCTGCTGTTCTCGGCCACCATGCCCAAGCTGATGGAAGAACTGGCCGCAAGCTACCTGAGCGACCCGGTGCGTGTGCAGGTCGCCGCCCCCGGCAAGGCCGCCGAGAAGATCGCGCAGGGCATCCACTTCACCACCCAGGGCGAGAAGGCCACGCTGCTGGCCGAATACCTGGCCAAGCACCGCGGCGAGTTGGCCGTGGTGTTCAACCGCACCAAGCATGGCTCGGACAAGCTGGCGCGGCTCTTAGAGAACTGGGGCTTCCCGGTTCTGGCGATCCACGGCAACAAAAGCCAGAACCAGCGCGAACGCGCGCTGGCCGCGTTCCGCGCGGGCGAGGTGGACGTGCTGGTGGCGACCGATGTTGCGGCGCGCGGCCTCGATATTCCGCAGGTGGCGCATGTCTATAACTACGACCTGCCGAACGTGCCGGAGAACTACGTTCACCGCATCGGCCGCACCGCGCGGGCGGGCCGTGACGGGCGCGCGGTCGCGTTCTGCGCGCCGCTCGAGATGGGCGATCTGCGCGCCATCGAGAAGGCCATGGGCGATTCCATCCCGGTGATCGGCGGTATGCCGCATGAGGACACCGGCGGCGTCAAACCCGGCGCGCGCCAACGTCAAGGCCAGCGCCCCGGCGCCAAGCCCGGCCCGCGCAGCCAGCAGCAGCGCCCCTCAAAGGCCAAGCCGATTGGTGGCGGCCAGCAGGCTCCGCGCCGCTCCGCCAAGCCCCGCAAGGCGCAACGGCACGATTAACGAACCGTCTCCTCCTCGAGATGCATCTTCATTTCGAGGAGGACACGCTGCAGCGCCTGCGTCTCGGACAAAAGGCGCTTGGCCTCGTTGATGGTGATCTTTCCGTCCTGGATCGACTGGTGATACTCGGCCATCAGCATGGCGAAGCGCTGGCTGAGCGCGACGACGTCCGAGTTGATTCCGCCATTCCCGGCGTTGCGGCGTTCCTCATCGAAGGAGATCGTCAGCCCACCGATTTCCGCCAGCGCCATGGTGACATGCGGCACGGGCGACACGGCCTCTAGCCGGGCCACCACGTCGATGGGCATGAAGCGGTCTGCATGTTCGACGTCGGCCGAATAATAGCGCCCCAGCGTCGCCTTGGACTTGCCGCAGGTCTCGGCCGCAGCCTCGATGCCCACTTCCTTGACCAATGCCTCGCTGTGCTTTTTCAGATAGCTGCCGACCGTATCAACCATTCAATCACCCTCGTAATCGCCGGTTCACGCACGCCATGGGGAAAACCGGGCCTGCTTTCCCATTATCGTGCACGCCCGCAAATGTCACATCTAAACCGTCCGGGGCAGCCGGACATGTGTGAGTGACCGGCTCCCCGGGCCGGTTTGGTTGGGACCCGCATTCCTGCCTTTCGGGAGGGACAGGGCCGTCATCTACGGCAGCCGTGCGGGCTCCCTTTTGCTTGCCTGCGCCGCCTGGCCTGCGCTATTTCCGGCCCATGGCTAAATTGTATTTCCATTATTCGACGATGAACGCGGGCAAGAGCACAATCCTCTTGCAGGCGTCCCACAACTATATCGAACGTGGGATGCAGACCCTTCTGGTCACCGCGCAGCTCGACCGGCGCGCGGGCGAAGCGCGCATCGCCAGCCGCATCGGCATCGGCGCCGGGGCCGAGACCTTCACCGCCGAAACGGATATGTTCGCGCTGATCCGCGACCGGTTGGCGGCAGGCCCCTGTGCCTGCATCTTCGTCGATGAGGCGCAGTTTCTGACCAAAGAGCAGGTCTGGCAACTGGCCCGCGCGGTCGATGACCTGCGCGTGCCGGTGATGTGTTACGGGCTGCGCGTCGATTTCCGGGGTGAGTTGTTCCCCGGCTCGGCCGCGCTGCTGGCCTTGGCCGACGAGATGCGCGAGGTGCGCACCATCTGCCATTGCGGCAAGAAGGCCACGATGGTGGTGCGCAAGGATTCCTCGGGTCAGGCCGCGCGCGATGGCGACCAGGTGCAGATCGGCGGCAATGAAACCTATGTGTCGCTCTGCCGCCGCCACTGGCGTGAGGCGGTGGGCGACATGCCCGCTCAGAACCGCTCGACGATCACCGAACCGACCGAGTAACCCGCCCCGAAGGAACAGATCAGCCCTAGATCGCCCGGCGCCAGATCGTCCGAGAAGCGGTCGAAGGCGATGATTGATCCGGCCGAGGAGGTATTGGCGAATTCTTGCAAGATGTTGGGCTGCTCGTTCCCCTCGGGGTCGCGGCCCAGAACCTTGCGACCGATGAAGTCGTTCATCGTCTTGTTGGCCTGATGCAGCCAGAGGCGTTTAAGCGCCCCCGCTGCGATCTGCTCATCGCTAAGGTGGTGCAGGATGTGCGCGGACACCATCGGCAGCACTTCCTTGAAGACCTTGCGGCCCTCTTGCATGAACTGCATGTCGCGCCGGTCGGCCATGCCATCGGGCCGGTTACGGCGCAAGAAGCCATTGTTGTTGCGGATATTGTTGGAAAACTCGGTCGCGCAACGGATCGAGCGGATCTCGAACCCATGCGCGGCATCCTCGCGCCGTTCGATCAGCGTGGCGGTGGCGACATCGCCGAAGATGAAGTGGCAGTCGCGGTCGCGCCATTCCAGATGGCCCGAGGTGATCTCGGGGTTCACCACCAGCGCCCGACGTACCGAGCCCGCGCGGATCATGTCGGCCGCGGCCTGAATGCCGAAGGTGGCCGAAGAACAGGCCACGTTCATATCGAAGGCAAAGCCCCTGGCGCCGATCAGCTTCTGAATCTCGACCGCAATGGCGGGATAGGCGCGCTCCATGTTCGAGGCGGCGCAGATCACCAGATCGACCTCATCCCCGCTGCGCCCGGCCTTTCCCAGTGCGGTCTTGCAGGCAGCGACGCCCATCTCGGCCATGATACCCGGCTCATCGTCGCTACGCTGGCGCAGGCGCGGATACATGCGCGCGGGATCGAGCACGCCTTCCTTGTCCATCACATAGCGGCTTTCGATGCCCGAGGCTTTGAGGATGAACTCGCTCGAGGAATGCGGGATCGCCTCAAGCGTGCCGGCGGCGATGGCCTCGGCATTCTCGGCATTCACCCGGTCGGCATAGGCGTTGAAGGCAACGACCAGTTCGTCGTTCGTGATCGTGTGCGGCGGGACATAGACCCCGGTTGCGGTGATGGCAGGCGTGAACATCAAGACCCCTTTTCAGTCGGGGCAGAGTCCGCCGAAGCCCTGATCAGGTCAAGGGATCAGAGCGCGTTCGGGGGCCGAGTGCCGTCACGGAACGCGATCAGATTGTCGAGAGCCATGAGCCCCATCGCATCGCGCACCTCTAGCGCGGCCGTGCCCAGATGCGGCAAGAGCGTGACATTATCCAGCACGCGCAGCGCCTCGGGGACGTGCGGTTCATGCTCGTACACATCAAGGCCCGCGCCTGCGATCACCCCCGCCTGCATGGCGGCGATCAGCGCGGGCTCGTCGATGATGTCGCCGCGCGCGATGTTGATCAGATGGGCGTGCGGCTGCATTTTGGCGATCTCCACCGCACCGATCAGATGGCGCGTCTGCGGCGTTGCGGGCACGGCGAGCACGACGAAATCGGCAGTTGCCAGCACCTCGTCCATCGTCAGTTGTCGGGCGGGCAAGCCCGGGTCGGCGATGGCCGAGTGGTTGTGGAACACCACCTCCATCCCGAACCCATAATGGCAGCGCCGCGCGATGGCCTTGCCGATGCGCCCCAGCCCGATGATGCCCACGCGCTTGCCGGTCACGTGATGGCCGAGGAACTGCGTCGGCGTCCAGCCGGTCCAGACGCCCGACCGAAGATAGCGCTCGCCCGCACTGGCGCGGCGCGCGCTCATGAGGATCAGCGTGAGCGCGATGTCGGCGGTGGCATCGGTCACCGCGCCGGGGGTGTTCGACACGGTCACCCCCGCTACACGGGCCGCCGCCACGTCGATATGGTTATAACCGACGCCGAAATTCGCCACCATCCGGGCGCGGGGCTGGCCTGCGAAGGCCTCGGCCGAGAGCTTGTCGCCCAAGGTCACCAAAAGCCCGTCATAGTCCGCCAGCGCGGCGCGGGCTTCATCCGCCGTCATCGGCGCGGCGCCATTGCGAAAGGTCGTGTCGAACTCCTCGGCCACGCGCGCCTCGACCGAAGGCGTCAGCGCCCGTGTCACCAGAAGCCGCATCAGAAAAGCCTCCCGCCAAGCGGCACATCCTGACTAGGCGCGATCAGCACGACCTCGCCCGTTTCATCGGGCACGCCAAGGGTCAGCACCTCGGACATAAAGGGGCCAATCTGGCGCGGCGGGAAGTTCACCACCGCCATGACCTGCCGACCGACCAACTCTTCAAGTGTGTAATGCGTGGTGATCTGGGCCGAGCTTTTCTTGATGCCGATCTCGGGGCCGAAGTCGATCACCAGCTTGTAGGCGGGCTTGCGCGCCTTCGGGAAGGGTTGCGCCTCGATGATGCGCCCAACGCGGATGTCGACCTTGAGGAAATCATCAAACGAGATGGTCATTTACCCAGTTCCCGCCCGCGATCCGCCGCGGCCTTGACCGCGCGCTTGAGCAGCGCCGGAAAGCCGGTTTCGGCGTCCATCAGCACGGCCAGCGCGGCGGCGGTGGTGCCGCCGGGGCTGGTCACGTTGATGCGCAGCTGCGCGGGGCTGTCTGGGGCATCCTCGGCCAGTTGGCCTGCCCCGCCGACGGTCGCCTTGGCCAGCGTCATCGCCAGATCGGCGGGCAGCCCTTCGGCCTCGCCCGCGTCCGCGAGGGCCTCGATCAGGTGGAAGACATAGGCCGGCCCCGAGCCGGAAACGGCGGTCACCGCATCCATCTGATGCTCGCCATCAAGCCGCACGACCTGACCGACCGCGCGAAGCAAACCCTCGGCCGTCGCCAGATCATCAGCGCTGGCCGCACCATTGCCGGTGATCGCGGTGATCCCGCGACCGATGGCGGCGGGGGTGTTGGGCATGGCGCGCACGATCGGCGTGGCGGCGCCCAGAATAGCCTCATAGGTCGCGATGGTGGTGCCAGCGGCGACGGTCACGAAGAGGGTTTCACCGCCGCCCATCGCCTGCAACTGCGGCAGCGCTGCCGCCATCATCTGCGGCTTGACCGCGATCAGCACCACGGCGGGTGCCTCGGGCAGCAGGCCGTTCACAGCAACGCCCGTCGATTGCAGCCAGTCCGAGGGATGCGGGTCGATCACATGCACAGCGCCAGGCGCAAGCCCACCCCGCAGCCAGCCCGCCAGCATCGCGGAACCCATCTTGCCACAGCCCAGCAGAACCAGCCCGCGCGTCGAAATCGTCGAAAAGTCCATTTTGCCCCCTTGGTCTTGGGGGCAAAGATTAGGCGCGCCCGTAGGCCTCTGCAATGGCGACCTTGAGCGCCTGTTCGGGCGACTCATCGCCCCAGCAGGTCAGTTGCATCGCCGGGTAGAAGCGCTCGGACGAAACCACAGCGGCGCCGATCAGCCGATCGATCTGCTCGGGGCCGGCGATCTGGCCGCCCGCGAGAACAAGACCATAGCGCCAGACCATCAGGCGCTGCTCGGGCCACCAGGTGAAGGCGCCGGTCCAGACCTGATCATTGATGCGGTTCAGAAGATCGTAAAGCGCGCCGTCGCGCGCGCCGGGCGGGTCCATCTCGAAGGTCGAGATCAGGCGCAGCGTTTCATCCTGTGCGGACCAGGCAAGCGTGATCGAATAGGTGCGCCACTGCCCCTCGACCGTCATCGCGATCTGGTCATGCGCGACCCGATCGAAATCCCATTCATGTGCCTCGGCCAGCGACTCGACCACGTCGATCGGGTGGATCTCGTCGGAATAGAGATAGTCCTCGCTCAGTGCCATGCCCGTGCCCCCGCTTGCTCTGTGCCCCTTGGGGTGCAGCTCCCCTAGGGTTTGGTAGTTCTACAAGGATCGGCGTCAGTTCGCGTTCCCCCTACAATATATCGTGAGCCTTACGGGGTAATCTGTAAAGCAATTTGTCGTGGATAACTCGGTGCCCACCACGAAATCTGGGGAGAACTCCAGCGCAAAGGGGCGGCCCGACGGACCGCCCCCTGCGCAATCTGGTGAACCGAATCAAGCGGTTATCGAGTAGCCTCCGTCGATATCATGCACCCCGCCGGTCAGGTTGCGCGCCTCGCGCGAGGCAAGGAAGGCCGCCATCGCGCCGATATCGTCGATCGAGGCGAGCATATGGGTCGGCGCACGGTTCGCGGCCTCGATCAGCAGATCGTCGAAATGGTCGATCCCAGAGGCCGCCCGCGTGACCAGCGGCCCGGGCGAGAGCGCGTGCACGCGGATGCCCTTCTCGCCCAGTTCCGCCGCGGCATAGCGCACCGAGCTTTCCAGCGCAGCCTTCACCGGCCCCATGATGTTGTAGTGCCGCACCACGCGGGTCGAGCCGAAGAACGAGACCGACAGGCAGGTGCCGCCCTCGGGCATCAGCGGCTCGGCCATGCGGATCATGCGCAGGAAGGAATGAACCGAGATGTCCATCGCTTGCCCGAACCCCTCGGCCGAGCTGTCGATGACGCGGCCGTGCAGATCGGCCTTGGGCGCGAAGGCGATGGAATGCAGGATCGTGTCGAGCCGCCCCCATTTGCGGCCGATCTCTTCGAACACATCCTCCATCTGCCCCGGCGCGGTCACGTCGAGCGGCAGTTTGATCGTAGCGCCCAACTCTTCGGCAAGTGGGCGCACATGCGGCTCAGCGCGCGCGTTCAGCCAGGTCACCCCCAGTTCCGCCCCCTGCGCGCGAAAGGCACGTGCACAGCCATAAGCGATCGACTGCGCATTCGCGATCCCGACGACGAGAACCTTCTGACCTTCGAGTGAAAACATCGACAAACCTCCATTGATTCCCGCGATCTGCGCATGGAAAGGTTTCGTCTTCACGACAGATCTGCCGCAGCGCGGCATAATCCGCGCAATACGCGGATCTCAGCCAATATTTAGGCAGCCGTGCACGAAATCAGGCGCGGCGGCAAAGCCTGAGATCAGAGCCCCCGCCCCGTGCAGCGGCTCTCCCGCGGATCATCAGTCATTGATGATGTGCTCGCCCTGAAACGCGCGGTCCCCACCTTGGGCACTAGGCGAACCCGTCGGGATCACGCGAAGCGCCCTAGTTGGTCTGAAGCCCCGGATATGATTAAATTGCGACATAGCAGTATGTCGCTAACCGCCATTGAACCTCAGAGGAATTCCATTTACGACTCCACATGTCGTTTTCAGTCACGTTCGCGTGGTTTAGATCGGCGCCCTGCCCTCCGCTTAGCATTGGGGGCCTGCGCCTTGCCGGGGGCCCGCAGCACCGCCCGGCATGTCCTTCCCGCTGCCCGACAGGAGTAACCCGATGACGGCCAATCTTGCCAAAACCATGATTTGCACCACCGCCGCCGCCGCCCTGATGTCCCTC
This sequence comes from Sedimentimonas flavescens, assembly GCF_025154035.1. Lineage (NCBI taxonomy): Bacteria > Pseudomonadati > Pseudomonadota > Alphaproteobacteria > Rhodobacterales > Sedimentimonas > Sedimentimonas flavescens. The sequence goes on from NZ_JAOALJ010000002.1 coordinate 208,863, forward strand.
GCCACGCCCGCATTGGCGGCCGATACCTGCGGCGATATCTCGATCGCCGAGATGAACTGGGCCTCGGCCGGCGTCGCTGCCTGGGTCGACAAGATCATCCTCGAAGACGGCTACGGCTGTAACGTGACGCTGGTCACCGGGGATACGATGCCCAGCTTCACCTCGATGAACGAGAAGGGCGAACCGGACATGGCCCCCGAGCTTTGGGTCAACGCGGTCAAGAACGCGCTCGACAAGGCGGTTGAGGAAGAGCGCCTCGTCGTGGCCGCCAAGGTTCTTTCGGATGGCGGCGTCGAGGGCTGGTGGATCCCGAAATACATCGCGGAAGAGTATCCCGAGATCAAGACGGTCGAGGACGCCCTTAAACACCCCGACCTGTTCCCCGCCCCGGAAGACCCCTCGACAGGGGCGCTTTACAACTGCCCGGCAGGCTGGAATTGCCAGATCTCGACCGAGAACCTCTACCGCGCCTATGATGCCGAAGCGAAGGGGTTCGACCTGATCGACACCGGCTCGGCAGCCGGTCTCGATGGCTCGATCGCCAATGCCTACGCCGCAAAGAAAGGCTGGTTCGGTTATTACTGGGCGCCGACGGCGATCCTCGGCAAATACGAGATGATCAAGCTCGATGCCGGTGTGCCGAACGACAAGGCCGATTGGGACGCCTGCACCTCACAGGCCGAGTGCCTTGATCCGAAGCCGAACGCCTACCCTGTCTCTGACGTCTATACGGTCGTGACCAAAGCCTTCGCCGAGAAAGCCGGCGTCGCGATGGATTACGTCAAGGCGCGGTCCTGGGACAATCAGACGGTCGGCAAAATCCTCGCCTGGATGGACGAAAACCAGGGGACGAATGAGGATGCCGCGCGCTATTTCCTCGAGAACTACAAGGACATGTGGCACGGCTGGGTCGAACCTGAGACCGCCGCGAAGATCGATGCCGCGCTCTGATCGCGGCTGAACTTGCCCGGGCGCGGGCCACGGCCCCCGCCCACCCCCCTTTCCCAAAACCCGAGGATCCCCCATGGCAACCTGCTGGGGCCTACCCGACGCCCTCTGTTCCTTCCCGTCGCTCGACGCGAAAAGCCTGCGAATGATGCGAAAGGGCATCGACGACGGCTTTCGCGAGATCGTGCGCGCCCATTCCGAGACGATCGACGCGGCCACCGCACCGCTGCAGATCTTTCTAAACTGGCTTGAGAACCTGTTCACCCATGCGCCCTGGCCGGCGATGATGGTTGTGATCCTCGCGATCGTATGGGCCGGTGCGCGCAGTTGGCGCACGGTCATCGGGGCGGCGCTGGCGATGGTGCTGATTGGTGTCTTCGGGCTTTGGACCGACACGATGACCACCCTTGCCATGGTCACCGTCGCGACCATCGTCGCGATCCTGATCGGCCTGCCCGTCGGCATTGCGATGGCGCGCTCGGACCGGATCCAGCGCTTTCTCACACCGCTTCTCGACGTGATGCAGACCCTGCCATCCTTCGTCTATCTCATTCCCGTCGTCGTGATTTTCGGCATCGGCAAGGTGCCCGGCCTGATCGCGGTGGTGATCTATGCCGTGCCGCCGATGATCCGGCTGACCAATCTTGGCATCCGCATGGTCGATCCTGAGGTCACCGAGGCGGCCGATGCGTTCGGCGCCGCGCCCCGGCAAAAGCTCTTCGGCGTCCAGTTGCCGCTCGCGCTGCCCGCGATCATGACCGGCGTCAACCAGACCATCATGATGAGCCTCGCGATGGTGGTCGTGGCGTCCATGGTCGGGGTCGGCGGTCTTGGCAAGAATGTCCTGCAGGCGATCACCAACCAGTATTTCACCACCGGATTCCTGAACGGCTTTGCCCTCGTCGCCATCGCGATCATCTTCGATCGCACGAGCCAAGCCTTCGGCAAGCGGCTGCAAAAGCATCGCGAGGCCCGCCATGACTGACACGACCACGCTCCCCCCGCAGCCCACGGATGCGGATCAACCGGCCCGCTCTGGCATCGAGATCCGAAATCTTTACAAGATCTTCGGCCCGCATCCCGAGCGCTGGATCAAGCACGTGCAGGAGGGGATGACCAAGGAAGAGCTGAACGACCGGCACGATCATGTACTGGGCCTGCGCGACATCTCACTCGATCTCGCGCCCGGTGAGATCTCGGTGATCATGGGGCTGTCCGGCTCGGGGAAATCCACGTTGATCCGCCATATCAACGGCTTGATTGCCCCGACCGCAGGCCAGATCCTCTATGAGGGGCGCGATGTCGTGGCCATGAGCACGAGCGATCTGCGCACGTTCCGGCGCACGAAAACCGCGATGGTGTTCCAGAAGTTCGCGCTGTTGCCGCATCGCACCGTGCTGGAAAACACGCTCTACGGCCTCGATATCCGCCATATCCCGCGCGATCAGGCCGAGCCGGTCGCGCGCAAATGGATCGACCGGGTGGGCCTCAGCGGTTTCGAAGCGAATTACCCCAGCCAGCTTTCCGGCGGCATGCAGCAGCGTGTGGGTCTGGCCCGGGCACTGGCGAATGACGCGGACATCCTGCTCATGGACGAAGCCTTTTCCGCGCTCGATCCGCTGATCCGGATGGATATGCAAAAGGTGCTGCTCGAATTGCAGGAAGAGCTGCGAAAGACCATCGTCTTCATCACCCACGACCTCGACGAGGCGCTGCGCCTGGGTGATTCCATCGCGATCCTGCGCGATGGCGCGCTTGAGCAAACCGGCACGGGGCAGGATATCGTGCTGCGCCCAGCAAATGATTACATCGCCGAATTCGTGCGCGAGGTGAACCGTGGCAAGGTGATCCGCGCCGAGCGTCTGGCCCGCCCGCTCGCCCCTGACGAGCCCCCGCCGCGACTCCGCGTCGAGGGCCGCAGGGTAATCGAGCTTGTGGCACGTGACATGGCGCAGATGGGCGAAACCCACGCACTGGTGACAAACCGCAAGGGCGCTGAGATCGGCGTGATCGAGGCCAGTACGATCCTCTCGGCCATGGTCACCCCGGCCGAGAGTCTCAGCTAAGCAAATCTGCGCGACAACCCCCGAGTCCGGGCAATGCGTTTGCCCGGGCCCACTGACCGCGGTGCCCTGACCTCCCTGCCCCTGCACGGCGCGAACGAGCAGCCCCCACCGCAGACGATCCACGGCAACTGATCCGGCAAGGCTGCTTGCCAGCGAAAGCGCCGACGGCGCTCGTGATCACGCAAGGATCGGCGCAAGCAACCGCTATTTTTGTGAGGAAAGCGGCAGCATTGCGCATGTGTGCAGCCCGCGCTGCGGGCGCATGACGCAGAAACCGCGATGCAACCTGTCGCAACCGGTTTTGAGCATTTAGGTTTCTGGCGTGGAAGAGTGGTACAGCCTCCCCGGCTCGAACGGGGGACCCCCAGATCCACAATCTGGTGCTCTAACCAACTGAGCTAAGGCTGCACTGCGCGCGGATTTAGCCCCAGTGGCGCGGGATTGCAAGAGCCTGCAGACCGAAGCGCGCGCATTTTCCGCCCCGGAGCGCTCCGCGATTTCCGTTGCGCCGCAGCCCCTTCAACGATACCGAAGCAATTCAGACAAAACGGAGGCCACCATGGGTATCGATAGCGAAAGCGAGGTCGCGGCGAATCTTCAGATCGGGCCGACCTCGATCGGAATGGTGCGGATCTATGTCGAGGGCGAGGGAATCGACCTGCCCCTCGATTTCGATCCCGAAGAGGCCGAGGAGATCGCCGAAGAGCTTCTGGCCGCAGCCGAGGCCGCGCGCGAGATCCTCTCAGGCGGCGCGCAGAACTCTGGCGGCAAGCCAAGGAAGGGCAAGCGCTAAGCGCTAGATCAGCCCCGCGCGCGGCATTCCGGGATCGAGCCGCGATTGCAGACGCTGCGCAGCGACCCGCGCGAAATCGAGCATCAGAGACTTGCGCCGCGCGGGCGCCAAGGCCCGGTGCGGCGCCTCACGCAGCAGCTCGGCGCCGTAGCCATCGGCGATGAAAAGCCCCGTCCCCTCGGGCAGCAGATCCATCGGAAAATCCCGATCTACCGCCCAGAAATAGCGGTCGCACCAGTCGAGATAGCCCTCCCATTTCCGATCCGACATGAAATCCGCGCGGCTCGACTTGCACTCGATGATCCAGACCTCGCCCTTGCGGCCAAGCGCCATCAGATCGGCGCGCAGGCGCGGGCGCAGCGGCATCTCGGCCACGCAGGCAAATCCCAGATCGAGCAAGCAACGGCTGGTGCCGCGCGCCAGAATCTGGCCGGGGGCAAGGGAGGCTTCGGTGTTCATACGAAAAATATGAACGAAACGTGAACGAATGTCCAGCGGCGGCTAGCTGCCGCAGAGCGCCTGCCAAACCACCCAGACCAGCAGCGCGCCATGCGCCACGAGCAGGCACATCACCGCAAGCGAGCCGAGATCCTTGGCATCGCGCGCCGCCTCAGACCATTCGGGCGACACACGATCCACCAGTGCCTCAATGGCGGTATTCAGCGCCTCAACCGCGACCAGCAGGCAAAACAGGATGACGAAGGCAAGGATCACCGCCCCACCAGCCCCAAGCGCCAGATAGGCTGCCAGCAACACAACGAAGGCCAGCACCTCATGCCGGAAGGCGGATTCGCGCGACAGGCGGCGCAACCCGCCGACCGAGTAACGCGCGGCGGCAAACAGATGAGCAAGCCCATGCTTGCGCGGGGGAATCTGATCTGATGACGACATGGGGCCTCCGGGTCAAGCCGACGGTGCACGACGCGGCGTTCCAAGGCAAGCGCATGATGGCCCTTGTCGAGCGCCCCCCGGGCGCCTATCTGTGGGCTCGGCGGTTACTGCTCTTCTCGTGAACGGGGCCCTTTTCCAGTGGCCGATAAGCATTTCCGAGGGGGCTGGCTCTGCCGGGACCGTGGTCTCGGTATCTGGCTCCCACCTGATTTAGTCAGGCTCTCGGGAAATTCACGCCCCCACGGTCGCTGCGGTTTCCGCCACCTTCCCTCAGCGCAAAGAAAAAGCCCCCCGAAACCGGAGGGCCTTGGCGCGCGCTGCGCGAGATGATCAGCGCGGCATCTTGCGGCGCTGCACCGGGGCCTCGACCCGCACGGGCACCATCTGCGCCGAAGCATCCACCGCAGGGATCGCGTCGCGCTTGCCGCCGCCGGAGGCGCCATCGTCATGCCCCATGCGCATGATGCAGATCGCGAACTGCACGCCCGAGAAAACGACGGTGTTGAACACGACTAGCAGCGCCACCGCGATATACCCGATGTCCGAGCTGGAAATCAGGTGCCACAGGTTCGCAACGTTGAACCACAAAAGCAGCCCGACGAATGCGACCGACAGGCCGAGTCCTGCGAAGACGTTGCGAATATAAAGCCGAACGAGTTCAGGCATGGCGACTCCCTTTCCGTTATCCCCAATGTAGCGCAGGATTTGCGAAATCAAACGGTCTATCTCGCCGCAGGGCAGCGGCGCGGCGGAAATCGGCGCAGAGAAAACGCCGAATGCTCGGCAGATCGGCAGTGTCGGGGCTCAGAACGCCTCGGGACGGAATTCATGCGCCATGTGATCAAGCACGGCGTTGACGAATTTCGGCTCTTTCCCGTCGGGGAAGAAGGCGCGTGCGACATCCACGAACTCGGTGATGACCACCTTGGGCGGGGTGCCGGGGTTCAGAAGCTCGGCGCCCGCCGCACGGAACAGTGCGCGCAGCACCGGGTCGATCCGGTCGATCGGCCATTTTGCCACCAGCGCGCGATCCGTCGCCTGGTCGATCTTGGCCTGCCAGACAACCGCGTCATCCATCAGGCGGCGGAAGAGGTTGCCATCGCCTTCGGCCAGTTCATCTCCGCCGTCTTCCAGCGCGGCGCCGAAACGGAAGGTCTCGAACTCGCGCACGACACGGTCCACCCCCTGCCCCGAGGCTTCCATCTGAAACAGCGCCTGCACCGCGTAAAGGCGGGCGGCGGATTTCATCTGGCGCTTTTCTTCAAGCGTGCGCTTCTTCGGCGTTTCGGGGGCGGTGTCGTCGGTCATGCTTGGCTCGGTCCTTCGGTCTCGCCGGCGATGCGGAACGACTCACCCTGCGGGCGGAATCCGATCCCTTTCGTCCGGCCCGCCCATTTGCGCGATAGCGCGACAAGATGCAAGGCCGCAGCGGCCGCACCGCCGCCCTTGTTCTGATCGGCCGGATCGGCGCGGACCTCGGCCTGCTTGCGGTTCTCGACCGTCAGGATGCCGTTGCCGAGGCAAACGCCCTGCAAGCCGAGCATCGTCAGCCCGCGCGAGCTGTCGTTGCAAACAGTGTCGTAATGCGTGGTTTCGCCCCGGATCACGCAGCCAAGCGCGACGTAGCCGTCATAATCGGCCATGCGCGAAGCCATGGCGATGGCGGTCGGAACCTCAAGCGCGCCGGGCACCTCGACCAGATCGACCGTGGCACCCGCCGCTGCGGCCACGGCCATGGCACCCGCCACGAGGTTGTCGGCGATGTCCTTGTAATAAGGCGCGACGACGATCAGCAGACGCACCGGCTTGTCAAAGCTCGGCATCGGCGGGGTGTAGTGCAACTCGTGTCCGGCCATGATCGCCTCCTCAGTATCCGCGCGTGCCCGCGATTTCGAGCCCGTAGCCCTCAAGCCCCACCACCTTCGGCAGGCCCGAATTGGTCAGCAAGACCAGCTTCGACAGACCAAGCGCCGACAGGATCTGCGCGCCAAGCCCGTATTGGCGCAGCGTCTGCGGCGAGGCTTCGCCCGGGCGCGACATCTTCATCGAGGTCTCGCGCAGCAGCACGACAACGCCACGCCCCTCTTCGGCAATGGCCTGCATCGCGCGGCCCATCTCACCCTGCTTAGCGGGGTTGAGGCCCAGCACATCGACCATCGGATCAAGCGCATGCATCCGCACCAGAACCGGCTCTTCGATCGAGATATCGCCCTTGCTCAGCACGATATGCTCGGCGCCCTCGGTCTCGTCGCTGAAGATGCGCATCGACCAGTCGCCGCCGTAAAGCGAATGCACCGCACTGTGCGAGGTTTCGCGCACGAGGTTGTCATAGCGACGGCGATAGGCGATCAGGTCCGAGATCGTGCCGATCTTGAGGCCATGCTTCTGCGCAAAACCGATCAGGTCGGGCAGACGCGCCATCGAGCCGTCCTCGTTCATGATCTCGCAGATCACACCGGCGGGGTTCAGCCCGGCGAGGCGCGAGATATCGACCGCAGCCTCAGTATGGCCAGCGCGCACCAGCACGCCGCCTTCGCGGGCGCGCAGCGGGAAGACGTGGCCCGGGGTGGCAATGTCGGCCTGCCCCTTGCTGGCGTCGATTGCCACGGCAATCGTGCGTGCGCGATCATGGGCCGAGATCCCGGTCGAGACCCCCTCGCGCGCCTCGATTGAGACGGTGAAGGCGGTTTCGTGGCGGCTCGAGTTCGAGGACGACATCAGCGACAGGCCGAGCGCGTCGATCCGCGCGCCGGGCATCGCAAGGCAAATCAGCCCGCGCCCGTGCATCGCCATGAAGTTGATCGCGTTGGGCGTCGCCATCTGTGCGGGGATCACCAGATCGCCCTCGTTCTCGCGGTCTTCGTGATCGACCAGGATGAACATCTTGCCGTTGCGAGCGTCCTCGATGATCTCCTCGACCGAGGAGATCATGTCCGAATAGCTCTGCTCGACCGGGCCGGGTTTTTCGTGATTGCCGGACTTGTCTGCCGGTTGGGTCATGCGTTCCACTCCTGCAGCCGGGCGACATAGCGCGCCAGCGTGTCGATTTCGAGATTGATCCGGTCGCCGGTCTGCGCCTGCCCCCAGGTCGTCACCGCCTTGGTATGCGGAATGATGTTCACGCCGAAGTCGCAGCCCGACACCTCGTTGACCGTCAGCGACGTGCCGTTCAGCGCCACCGATCCCTTGGGCGCGATGAACTTGGCCAGCGCCTCGGGGGCGCGGAAGGTGAAGCGGGTCGAGTCGCCCTCGTCGCGCATCGCCACGATCTGCGCCACGCCATCGACATGGCCCGAGACGATATGGCCGCCCAACTCATCGCCCACTTTCAGCGCGCGTTCGAGGTTGAGCGTGCCGCCCACGCGCCAGTCGCCGATATTGGTCTTGGCGACGCTCTCGGCCGAGATCTGCACGTCGAACCAGTCGGCGCCCTTCTCGATCACGGTCAGGCACACGCCGTTGCAGGCAATCGAGGCGCCGATATCCACGCCGCCCATGTCATAGTGGCAGCCGATCCGCGCGCGCAGATCGCCCGCCTGTTCGAGCGCCCGAACCTCGCCCAAATCGGTAATGATCCCGGTGAACATGGCTCACTCCCCTTGCTTTGCCCCTGCCTAGCCCGCGCCGCCCCCCCACGCAAGACCCGCGCCGCGCCGTCACGCGCGCCGCATTGCACATATGCTGCGCGGATTAACCGGCAAGACACCCGCATGGGTGAAAATCCGTGACAGGCCGGGCGAATTCCGCCACAGAAGCCTCCGAACCCCGAGAGACCGATGACCCGCTACGACACCCGCCAATTCCTGCTGCTGCAAGGGCCGCATGGGCCCTTCTTCTGGCAGTTGGGGCGGATGCTGCGCAGCGCGGGCGCCTCGGTCTGGCGTGTCGGCTTCAACCAAGGCGATGAGGCATTCTGGCGTGACCCGGCAACGCTGATCCGGTTTCAGGACGCGCCCGAGGATTGGCCCGCCCGAATTCGCGATCTGCTGGCCGAGAAATGCATCACCGATCTTGTGCTTTACGGCGACACCCGCCCAATTCACGCGCAGGCTATCGCCGCCGCCCGCGCCGCAGGCATCACCGTGCATGTCTTCGAAGAGGGCTACCTGCGGCCCTATTGGGTCACTTATGAGCGTGGCGGCTCGAACGGGCATTCGCGGCTGATGCAGATGGGCGTGGCCGAAATGCGCACGGCCTTGGCGCAAAGCCAGATCGACTGGCCCGATGCCCCCGCGCATTGGGGTGACATGCGCCAGCACATCTTCTATGGCGCGCTTTATCATTTCTTCGTCATGGCGCTGAACGGGCGCTACCGAAGCTTCCGCCCCCATCGCGCGATCACCGTTCGGCAAGAGTTTCACCTCTACCTGCGGCGACTGCTGTTGCTGCCGCTGCACCGGGTTGAGCGCTGGATCGCCACGGCGCGCATCCGTTGGGGCGGCTTTCCCTATCACCTCGTGCTGCTGCAACTGGAGCATGACGCCAGCTTCCGCGCGCACTCGCCCTTCGCCTCGCAGACCGAGTTCATCGACCTCGTGATGGCCGGGTTCGCCGAGGGGGCCGCGCCGCATCACCATCTGGTCTTCAAGGCCCACCCGCTGGAAGACGGGCGCGCGCCCATAGCCCAGGCGATCCGCATGGCCGCCGAAAAGCACGGCCTTGGTGGGCGCGTTCATTTCGTGCGCGGCGGCAAGCTTGCGCGGTTGCTGGCGCAGGCGCGCTCGGCGGTGACGGTGAACTCAACCGCAGCGCAGCAAGCGCTTTGGCGCGGGCTGCCGGTCCGGGCCTTCGGTCGCGCGGTCTTCGACAAGCCCGAGTTCGTCTCGACCCAACCCCTGCCCGCGTTTTTCGCCGCTCCCGCCCGCCCGGACAGCCGGGCCTATCGCGACTATCGCCACTACCTGCTTGAGACGAGCCAGGTTCCCGGCGGCTTCTATTCGGCGCGCGGACGGCGCGTTTTGTTGCGTCAGGTGGTGGACATGATCCTTGCCCCGCAAGACCCATACGATGCGCTCAGCAACGGGATTGTGGGGCCGCGACAACAATTAAGGGTTGTAAAATGAAGACGCTGGTTTTTACCTCCCCCACCCGCTAGTTTGAGCCCAACTTGAGAAAAGCCCCCCGCAAAGGAGCCCGAGCAGTGCCTCTGTCTTTCAGCCGCAAGGCCCTTACGGCCACCCTTTCGGTTGCCCTTCTGACCACTGCGGCTTGCAGCCTGCCCCGCTCGGGTCCGAAGAAAGACGAGATCCTTTCGGCCTCCGCCCTCGCCGAAAGCAAAGCCTTCGTCGTCCCGATGAGCGACAGCGTCGTGGCCGCCACCTCGGTCGCATCGCAAACCGGCTTTTCCGCGGCCTTCCGCAATGCGGGGCTGATGGGATCGGACACGATCAGCCCGGGCGACACGCTCAACCTTGCGATCTGGGAGAACGTCGACGACGGGCTGCTGGCGCAACAAGGTCTGGGCTCGACGCAGCTTGCCGGCCTGCAGGTCGATGGCACCGGCCAGATCTTCGTGCCCTATGCCGGGCGCATTCAGGCCGCCGGCAACTCGCCCGACGAGCTGCGCCGCATCATCACCGAGAAGCTGGCCACCCAGACCCCCGATCCGCAGGTTTCGGTCACCCGCGTCGCGGGCGACGGCGCCACCGTGTCGATCATGGGCGCGATCGGCGGTCAGGGCGTCTACCCGCTTGAGCGGCCCACCCGTACGCTGGCCACGATGCTTGCGAAGGCGGGCGGCGTTTCGGCCAAGCCCGAGGTCACCAAGATCACCGTCAAGCGCGGCAAGAACACGGGCTCGATCTGGCTGCGCCACCTTTACGCCAACCCGCAGCTTGATATCGCGCTGCGACCGGGCGACGTGATCCTGATCGAGGAAGACCGGCGCGCCTTCATCTCGCTCGGGGCGCTCGGCCAGCAGGCGCGCGTGCCCTTCCAAGTACCCGAGATGTCGGCGCTCGACGCGGTGGCCTCGGTCGGCGGCCTGCAATCGGGCCTTGCCGACCCCACCGGGATCTTCGTCTTCCGTGACGAAAGCGCCCCTGTCGCCGGGCAGATCCTCGGCCGGGCCGATCTGGTCGGCGATCAGCGCATGATCTACGTGCTCGACCTGACTGCCCCCGAGGGGATATTCCTCGCCCGCGAGTTCGACATCCGCGACGGCGACACGGTCTATGTGACCGAGGCCCCCTATGTGCAGTGGCACAAGACGCTATCGGCCCTGACCGGCTCGGTCAGCACGGCCAATTCCCTTGGCTCAATTGTGAACTGATGGCCGGGTGCACCCCAAACGAGGCCGCCGGAGCACTGTCCCGGCGGCTTTATTTTTACAACGCTGGTTTCGCGCTCCAACCCCGGCTGCGTGAGATCCTGCGTGCCGCCGGATGGGATCTGCGCCTCGGTCGCCCCGGTGAAAACGATCGCGTCGTGGTCTGGGGGCGCTCGCTCTACGCCGCGCGGGGCGAGGCCACAGCCGCCCGCCATGGCGTCGGCATCGTGCGGGTCGAGGATGCCTTTCTACGCTCGGTCCGACCCGGACGCGCGGGCGGCGGCGGGCCGCTTGGTCTGTTGATCGACCCCGAGGGGGTGCATTTTGACAGCAGCCACCCCTCGATGCTCGAGCGCATCCTTGCGCGCGACCCGCTCGACGACGGCGCCATCCTGCAACGCGCCCGCGATGGCATGGCACGGCTCAAGCAGGTCGAGCTGTCGAAGTACAACGATTTCGACATGGATCTGCCCGCCCCGGCTCCGGGCTATGTGCTGGTGATCGACCAGATCGCCGACGATGCCTCGATCCGCTTCGGGGGCGCCAATGCCGCGACCTTCCGCGAGATGCTTGCCGTGGCGCAGATCGAGAACCCCGGCGCGCGCATCTTCATCAAGCGCCACCCGGAGACGCTCTCCGGGCACCGCCCCGGCCATTATTCCCAGGCCAATTGTGACGCGCGAACGGAGTTGCTGGATGCGCCGATCTCGCCCTGGAAGCTGCTTGACGGCGCCATCGCGGTCTATACCGTCTCGTCGCAGATGGGGTTCGAGGCGATCTTGGCCGGGCACCGCCCGCGTGTCTTCGGCCAGCCCTTCTACTCGGGCTGGGGCCTGACGCAGGACGAAAACCCCGTTCCGCGGCGCAGCCGCAGCCTGACGCGCGCGCAACTATTCGCCGCCAGTCACATTCTTGCACCGACTTGGTATGACCCCTGCTGCAAACGCCTGTGCAGCTTCGAAGAGGCACTCGACCAGCTTGAGGCCGAAGTGCGCGCCTATCGCGAGGATCGCCTCGGCCATGTGGCCACGGGAATGCGGCTCTGGAAGCGCCGCCACCTGCAAGGCTTCTTCGGCCGCGACCAGGCGCTGCGCTTCGTCAACGATCCGCAGAGGGCGACTGCCAGCGCCCAAGGTTCGGGCCGCAACCTGCTGATCTGGGCAGGCAAGGAACCCGCAGACCTTACCTCCCCTGCCCTGCGGGTCGAAGACGGGTTCCTGCGCTCGCGCGGGCTTGGCGCAGCGCTGACCCCCCCGCTGTCGCTGGTGACCGACCGACAGGGCATCTATTACGACCCGACGCGACCCTCGGATCTGGAAGACCTGATCGCCTCAGAGCCGCCGCCGAGTGGACGCTTGCGCGCCGAGCGGCTGATCGCCCGAATCCGCCGCGCGAACTTGTCGAAATACAACGTCGGCGAGCCGGTCGGTGACCTCCCGCCGGGACCGCGCATTCTGGTTGTCGGGCAGGTCGAGGATGACGCGTCGATCCGCCTCGGCGCGGGCAGTATTTGCACCAATCTTGCACTTCTGGAACTCTGTCGAACGAATAATCCAGACAGAATTATCCTTTTCAAACCTCACCCGGATGTCGAAGCCGGTCTGCGCGCTGGTGCGCTTGCAGATACCGACGCGCTGCGGTTCGCGGGCCGGATCTTGCACAATTGCGATGCCGGAATGTTGTTGGATGCCGTCGATGAGGTCTGGACGATGACCTCTCTACTGGGCTTCGAGGCGCTACTGCGCGGGTTGCCAGTGACCTGCACAGGCGCGCCCTTCTATGCCGGATGGGGCCTGACGCGCGATCTGGGCGAGGTTCCCGCGCGGCGCAAGGCCCGCCCCGATCTATTGCAGCTCGCCCATGCCGCGCTGATCGCCTATCCGCGCTACCGCGATCCGGCCTCTGGCCTCCCCTGCCCCCCCGAGGTGATCGTCGAGCGGTTGGCCACAGGCATCCCCCCCCGGCGTGGACTTGGCAATCGGCTGTTGGCCAAGGCGCAGGGTCTGCTGGCAAGTTACGCTTTTCTCTGGCGGCGCTAGCGCTGGCGCCAGCGGTGCAGCACGTCACCGCCAATCCGAGTCACTTCGACCAGATCGAAGCGTGGCGCATCGGCCAGCCGCTTCAATCCCAAATCACCCAAAGCAGGCCGCGCATCAGCACCGAGGCTCACCCCTGCGGTAAAGCCGATCAGTTCATCCACCACCCCGGCGCGCATCAGTGACGCGGCGAACTGCCCGCCGCCCTCGCAAAAGACGCGGGTCAGCCCGCGCGCGCCAAGCGCCTGCATCAGCGGAGCGGTCCCAAGCCCCCCGGCACCGCAGGGCAATTCGATCAACTCCGCGCCCAGATCCTGCCAGAACTGCCGGGCCTCACGCGGCGCCTCTGCACCATGCACTAGCCACAGCGGCGCCTGATCCAGCGACCCGGCCAGCCGCCCTCGCGGCAGATCGAGCCGGGCCGAAGCGACCACCCGCACCGGCTGGCGCAGCGGCCGGAACCCACGCACTGTCAGCAGAGGATCATCTGCGCGCGCCGTGCCGCCGCCCACCAGAACCGCGTCGAACTGCGCCCGCAGCGCGTGGACGCGCGACCGGGCCTCGGGGCCGGTAATCCACTGGCTTTCGCCATTCGCAAGCGCGATGCGCCCGTCGAAACTGGAGGCGAGTTTAAGCGCCACCCAAGGCCGACCGCGCTCGATCCGGCTCAGGAACCCGGCCTGCAAATCGCGCGCTTCATCCTCAAGCAGCCCTTCGTCAACCGAGACCCCCGCCGCACGCAGCATTGCATGGCCTCGACCCGCGACACGAGGATCGGGGTCGGTCATCGCGCTGACAACCCGCGCGACACCGGCCGCAACAAGCCCCTCGGCGCAGGGCGGCGTCTTGCCGTGATGCGCGCAGGGCTCAAGCGTGACATAGGCTGTCGCGCCGCGCGCAGCCGCGCCCGCCTGATCCAGCGCGCGCCGTTCGGCATGGGGGCGTCCGCCCGGTTGCGTCCAACCACGCCCGACGATCTGCCCCTGATTGACAATCACGCAGCCTACAGCCGGGTTCGGCCAGACATTCCCCAGCCCCCGCGCCGCCAATGACAGCGCGAGGCGCATGAACCGCGTGTCAGCCTCGTTCACTCGGCCTCACCGGTGCTCGGGCGAAGCTCGGAGACGAACTTGTCGAAATCGTCTGCCGCCTGGAAGTTCTTATAAACGCTGGCAAAGCGCACATAGGCAACGGTATCGATGCGGGCCAGCGTTTCCATCACGATCTCGCCGATTACCTTCGAGGGGATGTCGGTTTCGCCAAGGCTCTCAAGTCGCCGCACAATCCCCGATATCATCTGGTCGATGCGTTCCGGCTCGATCGGGCGCTTCTGCATCGAGATCCGGATCGAGCGCTCAAGCTTGTCGCGATCAAAGTCCTCGCGCTTGCCGGAGGTCTTGATTACCACGAGATCGCGCAGCTGCACCCGCTCATAGGTGGTGAAGCGTCCGCCGCAAGCCGGGCAGAACCGTCGCCGCCGAATTGCGACGTGATCCTCTGCCGGGCGGCTATCTTTCACCTGGGTGTCGACATTACCGCAAAACGGGCAGCGCATCGCTTCCCCCTCCGTTCTGTTTCCGCCTTATCTTGGGGTCTGGCGCCCCTCTTATCCACAGGACTATAGGTGCGCACCGACAGTTTGGGTAGCCAAAATCGCGGGCCACCAAATGCGGTGGGCGAACTGTGGCGCGCCGGACTCAGCGCAGGAGCGCCATGACCTCGCGGCGATGGGGTGCGCGGCGATGTTCGAAAAGGTAAATTCCCTGCCACGTCCCGAGCATCAAGCGCCCGGAAACGACGGGAATCTGCAAACTGACCGGAAGCAGCGCGGCCTTGATATGGGCGGGCATATCGTCGGGGCCTTCATAGGTATGGGTCAAGTAGGCCATCTCGGGGCGGTCCGCGGGCGGCACCAGACGGTGAAAGAACTCGGTCATATCGGTGCGCACTTCGGGGTCGGCGTTTTCCTGGATCAGCAGACTGGCCGAGGTATGCCGGACGAACAGTGTCAGCAGCGCCTCTCCGCGCGTCACCTTCCCCACCCAGTCACTGACGTCGTGGGTGAACTCGTACAAACCCGGACCGCGCGTCGCGACCTGGAAGAGCGTGTGCATCACAACCCCGGCTTGAACGGTGCGGCCTGCGCGCGATCCTTGACGTAGATCGCCAGGCACTCTGGGTTGATGTCCATGATCTTGCGCTCTTTGGCGAGGGCGGCATCGACCCCCGCCGCCGAAAGGCCCGTCAGGCGCTGCCCGAGCGGCGCGCGCGAACCATCGCCCACCCCGGTCGCCAGGGCGTAGGTGCCGCCCTCTTCCGCGGTCACGACTGCAAAGCAGGTCCCCGCCTGATCCATCCGCGCCTGGCCGGGTTGCGATGCGCCCTCGACGCAGGCGGAAAGAAGGAAAGGAACAAGCAGAAAAAGGCGGGTCATGGCAAATCTCCGTCGGAATTTCGCCGAGGTTAACAAGCCAGACCGGGCGGCGAAAGGGCGGCACACATCCACGCCGCCATCCAACACAAGAAAAAACGCCCCCTTCCGGGGGCGCCTTTATCACTGATCCAGGAAGCTGCGCAGCTTGCGGCTTCGGCTGGGGTGTTTGAGCTTGCGCAGCGCCTTCGCCTCGATCTGGCGGATACGTTCGCGGGTGACCGAGAACTGCTGGCCGACCTCTTCCAGCGTGTGGTCGGTATTCATGCCGATCCCGAAACGCATCCGCAGAACGCGTTCTTCGCGCGGGGTCAGGCTGGCCAGAACGCGGGTCGTGGTCTCCTTCAGGTTTTCCTGAATGGCCGAGTCGAGCGGCAGGATCGCGTTCTTGTCCTCGATAAAATCGCCCAGCTGGCTGTCTTCTTCGTCCCCGATCGGGGTTTCGAGCGAGATCGGCTCCTTGGCGATCTTCATCACCTTGCGCACCTTCTCAAGCGGCATTTGCAGCTTTTCGGCCAGTTCTTCCGGCGTCGGCTCGCGGCCGATTTCGTGCAGCATCTGGCGGCCGGTGCGCACCAGCTTGTTGATCGTCTCGATCATGTGCACCGGAATACGGATGGTGCGCGCCTGATCGGCGATCGAGCGGGTGATCGCCTGACGGATCCACCAGGTCGCGTAGGTCGAGAATTTGTAGCCGCGGCGGTATTCGAACTTGTCCACCGCCTTCATCAGGCCGATGTTGCCTTCCTGAATAAGATCAAGGAATTGCAAGCCGCGGTTGGTGTATTTCTTAGCGATCGAGATGACCAGACGCAGGTTGGCCTCGACCATTTCCTTCTTGGCCTGCCGGGCTTCTTTCTCGCCCTTCTGCACCTGGTTCACGATGCGGCGGAATTCCGAGATGTCCACGCCGACATACTGGCCGACCTGCGCCATTTCGTTGCGCAGATCCTCGACCTTGTCGGTGGATTTCTCGAACAGCATCTGCCAGCCGCGCCCGCCCTTTTCGATCATGCGATCGGCCCAGGTCGGGTCCAGCTCGTAGCCGCGATACTCGTCGATGAACTCGCGGCGGTTGATGCGGGCGGCATCGGCCAGCTTCACCATGGCCGAGTCGATCGACATGATCTTGCGGTTGATGCCGTAAAGCTGGTCGATCAGCGCCTCGATACGGTTGTTGTGCAGATGAAGCTCGTTCACGAGCAGCACGATCTCTGAGCGCAGCTTCTGATAGGCGGCCTCTTCGGAGACCGAGAAGGTGCCATCCTCGTTCAGCGTGGCCGACATCCGCAGATCCTGCATCTCGGCCAGCGTGGCATAGTCGCGCGCGATGATTTCCAGCGTCTCAAGCACCTTGGGCTTGAGCGCGGCTTCCATCGCCGCAAGGCTCATGTTCGAGCCTTCGTCGTCCTCATCGTCGTCATCCGAGCGGATCGGGTTGCCGTCGGCGTCCAGCTCCGGCTCGTCCGAGGATTGCTTGGGCTGCGCGGTGCCAGCCTCAAGCCCCTCAACCACCGGCTCATCCATGTCGTCGTCGTCATCGAGCGAGCGCCCAAAGGTCGTCTCAAGGTCGATCACATCGCGCAGCAGGATGTCTTCGTTCAGAAGTTCGTCGCGCCAGATGGTGATGGCCTGGAAGGTCAGCGGGCTTTCGCAAAGCCCCGCGATCATCGTGTTGCGGCCAGCCTCGATGCGCTTGGCGATGGCAATCTCGCCCTCGCGCGACAGAAGCTCGACCGAGCCCATCTCGCGCAGGTACATGCGCACCGGGTCGTCGGTGCGGTCAAGCGTCTCTGCCGTGGTCGTCGCAACCGCGACCTCGCGCGAGCCAGACGCGGCTTCGACAACAGCACCGCCATCGCTGTCGTCGGCCTCTTCGGCCTCAATCACGTTGATGCCCATTTCCGAGAGCATCGACATCACATCCTCGATCTGATCGCCCGAGACCTGATCCGGGGGCATCACCGTATTCAGCTGATCGTAGGTGATGTAGCCACGTTCCCGCGCCTCGGCGATCATCCGCTTCACGGCGGCCTTCGACATGTCGAAGGAGGTGTCGTCGTCGTTCGCGGTTTCGGGCTTGTTTTCGTCGATGTCTTTTGCGGCCATGGGGACTCCTCGGTCGAACTGCGGGGCGGGCTTGGGCCTCGTCACCCAGACAGGATCGAATCATATCCTGCGGTTGTATCGAATCGCGGAGGCGAATCACAGGGCCGAATCATTGCCCCCTCGCGCCCGCCGCGCCTAGTTCTTGCGTTTGCGCCAGATTTCCCCGTCGATCATGGCCTGAAGCTGCGCCGACAGTGCCGCGCGGTCCTCGCCCATGTCCGATGTATCGTCCAGCTTCGATTGCTTGGCCCGGTTGCGGGCCGTCGTGGCCTGAGTGATGCGCCAGGTGACGCCCTCATCTGCCAGACCTTCCAGATCCTCCATCGCTTCGGCCACCTCGGCGCGCACCGCCCGTTCGGCGGCCAGCTTGGCCAGTTCCTCGGCCAAACACAGCCGCGCCAGATCGGCATCCTCGCGTTTGAGCACCGGGGGCGCAGTGCGCACATGGGGCAGCCCCATCAGCTTTTCAAGGTCAGCGCCCGCCCCGGCAAGAAGCCGTTCCGAGATTTCGTCGGGGCTTTCATGACCATGCAGCAGCATCAGGGTGCGCAGCCGGTCATGCGTCGGATCGCTCAGCGGCACTTTCTCAAGCTGGCTTTCGAACTGCGCGATCAGCACCGGATGGGTGGTCAGGATCGCCAGCACCATTGCCTCGCGCAGGCGGTCGGTCACCCGCTCGTCCGAAGCCGCCGCAAGCGCCGTCGAGCGCGTCATCGGCAGGGGGTGAACGGGCTGCGCCATCCAGCCGCCCTTACCCACCCCTCGCGCCGTACGCGGCACATAGCTGCCCAATGGCGCCGGGCCACGGCGCATGTCGAACAGCTCGGCCCGCAGGCGTTTGATCTCTTCGCCGTAATGCGCCTTGATCGAGGGATCGGCGATGCGCTTGATATGCTTGCGCAAATCCTTGTCCAGCGCCGCCTTGCGTTCGGGGCTGTCGAAGACCTTGCCCTCGATCGCACGTTGCCAGAGCAGATCGACCATCGGCTTGGCGGCGTCGAGCACCCGCTCCATCGCCTCGCGCCCCTCGGCCTTGATCAGATCATCGGGGTCCTGCCCGCCCGGCATGATGGCAAACCGCAGCCCCTTGCCCGCCTCCAGCAGTGGCAGCGCCAGATCGATGACCCGCAGCGCCGCGCGGATACCCGCCGCGTCGCCATCGAGCGCGATGATCGGCTCGTCATGGATGCGCCACATCAGGCGCAGCTGATCTTCGGTGACCGCGGTGCCAAGGGGGGCCACCGCACCGCCAAAGCCCGCCTGAGCCAACGCGATCACATCCATATAGCCCTCGGCCACGATCAGCCGCCCGCCCTTGCCGCAGGCCTCCCGCGCGGGTCCGTGGTTGTAAAGATTGCGGCCCTTGTCGAACAGTTCGGTCTCGGGCGAGTTCAGGTATTTGGCATTGTCATTGGGGTCCATCGCCCGCCCGCCAAAGGCGATGCAGCGCCCGCGCGCGTCGCGGATCGGGAACATGATCCGGTTGCGAAAGACGTCATAGGGGGCCTTGCCCTTGGTGCTGGCCTTGGCAAGCCCTGCGCCCAGAATCAGATCCTCGGCAATGCCCTTGGCGCGTAACGCGTCCCACAACCCCTGCCAGCCATCGGGCGCAAAGCCGATCTCGAAGCGCGCCTGCGCATCGGCCGACAGCCTGCGCCGCGCCAGATAATCGCGCGCGGCCGCCCCGCCCTGGGTGGACAGCGACATGCGGAAGAACTTGACGGCCTCTTCCATGACGGCGGCCAATTCGCTGCGCCGGTCGGCCTTCTTCTCGGCCACCGGATCGCGCGCGGGCATCGGCATCCCAGCCTCGCGCGCAAGGATCTCGACCGCCTCCATGAAGCCCACGTTCTCGGTCTCGCGCACGAAACTCAGCGCGTCGCCCTTCGCGTGACAGCCGAAGCAATAGTAATAGCCCTTGCGGTCATCGACGTGGAACGAGGCCGATTTTTCGTGATGGAACGGGCATGGCGCCCACCAGTCGCCCTTGCCCTGGTTCGACTTGCGCATATCCCATACGACCTTGCGCCCGACCACTTGCGAGATCGAGACACGGTTGCGCAATTCATCGAGAAACCCGGGCGGCAGACTCATACCCTCTATATTGGCCGGGACGGCCCCGGAGTCGAGGGGTGCCAGCGCCTGTGCAAAAGCGAACAGCGGCTCTGCCGCCCTGCCCATTTGCGCAAAGCAGCCGCTGCCCTACCTTTAGGCCAACGCGATCCTTTTACAGGAGGCATCCATGTCCATCCGCCCTGTTCTCGAAACCCGCCGCGCCAAACCCACGATGGAGGGCGCCGGCGTGCGTCTGCACCGCGCCTTCGGCTTCACCGACCCGTCCGAGCAAGACCCCTTCCTTATGTTCGACGACTTTCGCGGCGATCACCCGTCAGACTATATGGCGGGCTTTCCCTGGCACCCCCATCGCGGGATCGAAACCATTACCTATGTTTTGGCAGGCTCGGTCGAGCATGGCGACAGCCTCGGCAACGCGGGCTCGCTCGGCGCGGGCGACGTGCAGTGGATGACGGCAGGCTCGGGCATCTTGCACCAGGAAATGCCCTCGGGCGACACGCAGGGCCGGATGCACGGCTTTCAGCTCTGGGCGAACCTGCCCTCGAACCTCAAAATGACCGCTCCGCGCTATCAGGACATCAAGGGCACCGACATCCCCGAGGTGATCGACGATGACGGCACGCGCGTGAAGGTGATCACCGGCGCATTCTGGGGCCAACGCGGCCCGGTGGACGGCATCGCCGCCGATCCGCAATATCTCGACATCTTCGTCCCCGCTGGCCTCAAGAAGGTCTTCCGCATCGACACCTATCGCCGCGCCTTCGCCTATGTCTTCGACGGCTCGGCCTTCTTCACAGACGCCTCCGCCCCCACCGGCGTGCTGCTCGAAAAAGAGGTGATGGGCCAGGAGGTCAATATCCGCGACATGTCAGGCAACCGCACGCTGGTGCGCTTTGGCTCAGGCGACGAGGTCACCGTCAAGGCGGGCGAAAAGGGCGTGCGCTTTCTGCTCATCTCGGGCGCGCCGATCCAGGAACCCGTCGCCTGGCACGGCCCCATCGTGATGAACACCCAAGAAGAACTGATGCAGGCCTTCCGCGAGTTGCGCAACGGCACCTTCATCAAGCCCGCACACTGACCAAGGCCCTTTCGGCTTTGCATAAATATCCCGGGGGTGAGGCCGCAAGGCCGAGGGGGCTGGCCCCCTCTCCCCATCCGCAAGCTCAGCCGCTGACCGCCTTGCGCACCATGTCCCAGTAGATGTCCTCGACGGTCGCGCGGCTCAGGCGCCCGCCCTCGCGGAACCAGGTATTGACCCCGGTCAACATCGCAATGATCGCCATGGTCGCAAGCTTGGTATCAGGCACCAGGAAGGCCCCGGCGGCCTGCCCCGCCTTCAGGATATTTTCCAGCTCCGTCTCATAGGCCCGACGCAGCCCCTCGATCACCGCGAAGTTCTCGGGGCTAAGGTTGCGCAACTCCATGTAGCTCAGAAACACCGCCTCGGGGCGCTCGCCGTTGTAGCGGATGTGAAAGCGCACGAAGGTTTCCAGTGCCCCGACAGGCGACTCGCCACCCCGCTTTTCCTGCCACGCCGCGATCAGCCCATCCATGTGATCCTTGAGCAGATCGAACAGCAGCGCCTCCTTGTCGGGGGTGTAAAGATAGAGCGCCCCTGCCTGCAAACCCACCGCCGCCGCGATCTGACGCATCGACACCGCAGCAAAGCCATGACGCGCAAACAACTTCATCGCCTCCGCGCGAATGCGCGGGCCGGTGATTTCGGAATGAGAGCCGGTTTTGCGTGCCATGGCGCCACGCTAACTGAACGCACGTTCATTATCAAATCCCTTCGCCCTTCCCTCTGGCATTGCCCGCGCGCGCGCAATATCGTGGCGCGAAAAGGAGCCACCATGCCCCGCCTCGTCTGCCTTGCCCTGATCCTCGCACTGGCCGCCTGCTCGGCTGGCTCGGATGCCGATTATCCCAGCCTGCTCCCGACCAGCGCCCTGCTTGGCGACGCGGCGCTCACTCCCGATCCCGCGCCGGGGCTAGAGGCCCGCGCCGCCGACCTGCGCGCCCGTGCCGATGCTTTGCGCGCGCCCGTTGTGCCCGAGGGCGAATTGCCCGCAAACTAGGTCTTCCCTCCGTTGCAAGGCCGTCCCTTTCCCGGTAACAGACCAGCAGACCATTCAACTTGACGAGGTTCCCATGTCTGCCGTTTCCGCCTCTCCGCTCCGCCTTGGCATCGCGGGGCTCGGCACCGTGGGCATTGGCGTCGTCAAGATCGTGCAGCGCCACGCCGAGATGCTGGAGGCCCGCACTGGCCGCCAGGTGGTGATCACCGCCGTCTCGGCCCGCGACCGCACCAAGAACCGCGATGCGGACCTGTCGGGCTATGCCTGGGAAACCGACCCGGTCGCCCTTGCGACACGCGATGACGTCGATGTCTTCGTCGAGCTGATGGGCGGCCACGAGGGCGCGGCCAAGAACGCGACCGAGGCCGCGCTGCGCGCCGGCAAGGATGTCGTGACCGCGAACAAGGCGCTTTTGGCGCATTACGGACAGGAACTGGCCGAGATGGCCGAGGCCGCAGGCCGCGTGATCCGCTATGAGGCCGCCGTTGCAGGCGGCATTCCGGTGATCAAGGCCCTGACCGAGGGCCTTGCGGGTAACCAGCTGCGCCGCGTCATGGGCGTGATGAACGGCACCTGCAACTACATCCTGACCCGGATGGAGACGGCGGGCCTGCCCTATGACACCGTCTTCGAAGAGGCACGGCAACTGGGCTATCTCGAGGCCGACCCGAACCTTGACGTTGGGGGTATCGACGCGGGCCACAAGCTCTCGATCCTCGCCGCCATCGCCTTTGGCACCAAGGTGTCGTTCGACGACGTGGTGCTGGAAGGGATCGGCCGGATCTCGATCGACGACATCCGTCGCGCGGGCGACATGGGCTACAAGATCAAGCTTCTGGGCGTCGCACAGATGACCGGCCGCGGGCTTGAGCAGCGCATGACGCCCTGCCTCGTGCCCGACAGCTCGCCCCTGGGTCAGCTTCACGGCGGCACGAATATGGTGGTTCTGGAAGGCGACTCGGTCGGGCAGATCGTGCTGCGCGGCGCGGGCGCGGGCGAGGGCCCGACGGCCTCGGCGGTCATGGGCGACGTGGCCGATATCGCGCGCGGCCTGCGCCTGCCGACGTTCGGCGTCCCGGCCACAAAACTGGCCGAGCCGACGCCCGCCGCCGTCTCGGCCCCGGCGCCCTATTACCTGCGCCTTGAGCTGATGGACAAACCCGGCGCGCTGGCCAAGGTGGCCTCGGTTCTGGGCGATGCGGGCGTATCGATCTCGCGTATGCGCCAGTATGGTCATGCCGATACCTCGGCCCCGGTGCTGATCGTGACGCACAAGACCACGCGCGACGCGATCGACGTGGCGATCGGCCGCTTCCCCGCGACCGGCGTGGTCGAAGGCGAACCCGTCGCCATCCGCATCGAAGAAATCTGACGAGGCGGGCGATGTTCAGCCATGTGACACTGGGCATCGCCGACCTGACCCGCGCCCGCGCCTTCTATGCCCCGCTGATGGAACTGCTGGGCCTGCGCCTGCGCTTCGACAGCGACGACGAGGGCTGGATCGGCTGGCAGCCCGCAGAAGGCGGGCGCCCGCTTTTCATCGTGACCCGTCCCCTCGATGGCCGCGCGCCCACACACGGCAATGGTGCGATGGTAGCCTTCCTTGCCCCCAACCGCGCGGCGGTGGACGCCGCCTACCTGCATGCCCTTGCGCATGGCGGCACAGACGAGGGCGCCCCCGGCCTGCGCCCGCACTACCACCCCGACTATTACGCCGCCTATTTCCGCGACCCTGACGGAAACAAGCTCTGCACCGTCTGCCATACGCCGGTTTGACGTGCTCGCGGCCTCGTTAGCGATCTCAGGCTTGTAGTTTGGGGCCTAACTGGCTTACCTGTGCCCGGCCCTTCGCTCTGGCAGACAGGAACACAAGATGACCTCCCCCACCGATTTCAACGACCGCATGCTTTCGCTCGGGCTTGCCCGCGTGTCTGAAGCCGCGGCCCATGCCTCCGCCCGCCTGATCGGCCGCGGCGATGAGAAGGCCGCCGACCAGGCCGCCGTCAACGCCATGCGCGACCAGCTCAACATGCTCGACATCAAGGGTGTCGTCGTGATCGGCGAGGGCGAGCGCGACGAGGCCCCGATGCTCTATATCGGTGAAGAGGTCGGCACCGGGAACGGCCCCGCCGTGGATATCGCACTCGACCCGCTCGAAGGCACCACGCTGACCGCCAAGGACATGCCGAACGCGCTGACCGTGATCGCCATGGCGCAGCGCGGCACCCTGCTGCACGCCCCCGACGTCTACATGGACAAGCTGGCCATCGGCCCGGGCTACCCCAAGGATGTCGTCAGCCTCGAAATGACCCCGACCGAGCGCGTCTTGGCGCTGGCCGCCGCGGGCGGCGTGAAGCCCGAGGACATCACCTGCTGCATCCTCGAGCGTCCCCGCCACGAAGACCTGATCGCCGAAGTCCGCGAGACCGGCGCCGCGATCCGCCTGATCACCGATGGCGATGTGGCTGGCGTGATCCACTGCGCCGAGGCCGAGATCACCGGCATCGACATGTACATGGGCTCGGGCGGTGCGCCCGAAGGCGTTCTGGCGGCCTCGGCGCTGAAATGCATGGGCGGCCAGATGTGGGGCAAACTGCTGTTCCGCAACGATGACGAGCGGGGCCGCGCGGCCAAAGCCGGCATCACCAACCTCGACAAGATCTACGCCCGCGACGAGCTGGTCACCGGCGACGTGATCTTTGCCGCGACCGGGGTCACCAACGGCTCGATCGTGCAGGGCGTCAAGCGCGAGCCGAACTACATCGAGACCGAGACGATCCTGATGCGTTCCAAGACCGGCTCGGTGCGCCGCATGATCTATCGCAACCCGATCAAGTAAGGCGCCGATCCGCGCGTTATGAAAGCCCCGCCACGGCGGGGCTTTTCGTTTTGGCAGATTTTGCGTAGACCAAGGATATGAACGCATTCCTTGGTGTAGATCTGTCCCTGACGGGGCGCCGCTGGATTGGCCCCACGGCCGAGGCCGACCGGCTGGCCGAGGCCATGGTGCAGGAAACCCGCCTGCCCCTGCCGCTGGCGCGCATCCTTGTCGCGCGTGGCGTGCCCCCCGAGGATGCCGCGAGCTTTCTTGAACCCACCCTGCGCGAGTTGCTGCCCGATCCGCGCCAGATGAAGGACATGGAGACCGCCGCCGCACGCTTCCTGCGCGCCCTACGCGAGGGCGAGAAGATCGCCGTCTTCGCCGATTACGATGTCGATGGCGGCTCCTCTGCCGCGCTTCTGCTGACATGGCTGCGCCATTTCGGGCGGCAGGCGACGCTTTACATCCCCGACCGGATAGACGAGGGCTATGGCCCAAACGTCCCCGCGATGCAGGCGCTCGCGCGCGAGCATTCGCTGATCGTCTGCGTCGATTGCGGCACACTTAGCCATGAACCTATCGCAGCGGCAAAGCCCGCCGATGTGGTCATCCTCGACCACCACCTGGGCGGCGAGACCCTGCCCGATTGCGTGGCCTGCGTGAACCCCAACCGGCAGGACGAAAGCGGTGATCTGGGGCATCTCTGCGCAGCCTCGGTCGTTTTCCTGATGCTGGTCGAGGCGAACCGGCAGTTGCGCGCCGAGGGCACGAAGGGGCCCGACCTGATGGCGCTTCTGGATCTGGTGGCGCTGGCGACCGTCGCCGATGTGGCTCCGCTTGTAGGCGTGAACCGCGCGCTGGTGCGGCAGGGCCTCAAGGTCATGGCGCGGCGCGAGCGGCCCGGGCTGCGGGCGCTGGCCGATGTGGCGCGCATGGACAAGGCGCCAAGCGCCTATTCGCTGGGGTTCCTGCTTGGCCCGCGGGTGAACGCGGGCGGGCGTATCGGCGCGGCCGATCTGGGCGCGCGGCTGCTGGCCACCACCGACGAGACCGAGGCGCAGATGCTGGCCGAGCGTCTCGATCAGCTCAACACCGAACGCCGCGAGATCGAGAATCGGGTCCGGGACGCGGCGCTCGCGCAGGCCGAGGAACGCGGCCTCGATGCGCCGCTCGTCTGGGCGGCGGGCGAGGGCTGGCATCCGGGCGTCGTCGGCATCGTCGCTGCGAGGCTGAAAGAGGCCACCAACCGCCCCGCCGTGGTAATCGGGCTTGAGGGCGGGATCGGCAAGGGCTCGGCCCGCTCGGTCTCGGGCGTCGATCTGGGGGCGTCGGTGCAGCGCGTCGCGGCCGAGGGGCTGCTGCTCAAGGGCGGCGGGCACAAGATGGCCGCAGGCCTGACCGTGGCCGAAGACCGCATCGACGCAGCCATGGCCCGCCTGTCCGAGTTGCTGGAGCGTCAGGGCGCGGGCACAGGCGGGCCGCGCGATCTGCGCCTTGATGGTCTGCTTCTGCCCGGCGCCGCCACCCCCGCCCTGATCGACGAGATTGACAAGGCCGGCCCCTTCGGCCAGGGCGCCCCCGCCCCGCGTTTCGCCTTCCCGGCGATGGAGATCCGCAGCCCTCGCCAGATCGGCGAAACCCATCTGCGCTTCACCTTTTCCGACGGCATGGGGGCGCGGATCGACGCGGTCTCGTTCGGAGCTTTCGACGGGCCACTTGGCCCCGCGCTTTCGAATCCCGGCAGCGCGCGTTTCCACCTTGCCGGGCGGCTTGAGATCAACACATGGGGCGGCCGGACCAAGGTTCAGCTGCGCCTTGAGGACGCCGCGCGGGCGGAATAATCCCGCATACAAAGGCGTTTCGCAAACGCCCGAAACGAGTTTGAGATTTCTCGAAAAAACCTCTTGCGCGTCCAAACGGGCTGCCGTATGAACCGCCCCACGCTGCAAGGATGGCCCGTTCGTCTATCGGTTAGGACGTCAGGTTTTCAACCTGAAAAGAGGGGTTCGACTCCCCTACGGGCTGCCAATCCTGCGACGTGCCAGCGCGGCCCGTTCGTCTATCGGTTAGGACGTCAGGTTTTCAACCTGAAAAGAGGGGTTCGACTCCCCTACGGGCTGCCACGCTTTCCCAGATAAAACAGACGCCGCATCGACCCGAGAGGGCCGACGTGTGTTTTTCGCCCAAGCCCATGACATAAAACAAAAAAGGCGGCCCTTGTCGGACCGCCCAGTGATGCATTTGCATGTCGCTCAGACGTGGCGGGTCATCCCTGCCCCGGTCTCTCCGCTGTTACGCAGCAAAAGCGCGTCCAGCGACAGCCGCCCCGGCCCGCCCGAGATGAGGCCAAGGAAACAGGCCGCCCAGATGCCATGCACGGGCCAGGCGTCAGGATAAACGAAGACCTGGATCACCGTAGTCATCCCCAAGAGCGCCAGCGCCGCCAGCCGTGTCCCCAAGCCCAGAACCAGCAGGATCGGCAGCGTCAGTTCGGCGCTGGTGGCCATCACCGCGGCAAGCTTGGAGGGGATCAGCGGTAGGGCGTATTCGTGCTCGAACAGGAAATAGGTGCTCTCCTTGATCGAGAAGCCTTCGATCTTGGTCTGCCCCGAGGCCCAGAAGGTCCAGGCCGGGAACAGGCGTAGCGCAAGGCCGGCAATATCCCAGGGCATCCGGGCCAGCAGCGCGTCGGCGCGGTTCAACAGGTTCAGCATGTGCAGTCCTCCCATCCGATGATTGCGCCCGCCGCGAAGAGGCGGAACAGGATTGGCCCGACGTCAAAGCCGGGCTCGGCCGTCGCTGCGGCCTCGGCCGCGCGGATCAGCGGCGCTTGCCCCAACAGTTCACGCGCAAAGGCCGCCTCGCCCGGGCCAAGTGCCCAGACCGGCACGTCAAGCTTGCGATCGCGCAGCACCAGCGCCGTCTCGGGGCGGTCCTCGATCTCTTGCGGGGCGGCGCCGGGCTGGTTCGCGGCCCAGATCGCGCGGATCGCGTGACCCGAGGCGATCAGGGTGACCGACGGGTGCAGCACCAGCCGGATTGCATCGGCCCGCGCCGCAAGCGCACCCAGATCGGCGGGGGCTAGCGCGGGCAGGTCTGCGGCGTGATAGGCCTGCCCCCGCGCATATTCGAGCCGCGCGACATCGGGCAGATAGGGCAGCGCCGCGACCGGTGGAAAACCTTCCAGAAATTCGGCGAAGCCCTCCCCCCAGGCAAACAGCATGGGCGAGTTCGGCGGGTCGGCCTCGACATAGACACGCGCCATGGCGTTGAAGAAATCTGCGCCAACGAGGCGCACGATCACCGGAAAGCGGGCCGCCAGCGCGCGGCCAAGCGAATGCAGCACGTTGTTCCGATAGACAGCGAACCGCTGCTCGGCCTCGGCCGGATCGCGCGCGGTTACGCCTTGCGGCAGCTCACCATCGAAGATGCCCCGGCGAAACGACTGCGCGAAGGCTTCATGCGCAGACATGGGTCCGCTCCGCTTGGGGCGCATGGGCGCGCAGGATACGGGCTGCCCGGCGGGCCTCGTCCAGCAGGACCGGGTAATCGGGCACGTCGTTATCCCACTCGATCAGGCTGGGCAGCGGCCCGGTGCGGGCGATGACCTCGTCAAACAGCGTCCAGACCGGATCGGCCACCGGCGCGCCGTGGCTGTCGATCAGCAAGGGCCCCGAGGGCAGTTCCTCAACCGCGTGACCGCCCAGATGAATCTCGCCCACCTGATCAAAAGGAAAATCGGCCAGATAGGCGCGCGCATCGGTGCGGTGGTTCGTGGCCGAGACAAAGACGTTGTTCACGTCGAGCAGCAGTCCGCAGCCGGTGCGCTGCGCGATGGCGCGCAGGAACTCGGTCTCGGGGATGGTCGAGGTTTCGAAAAGCACATAGGTCGAGGGGTTTTCCAGAAGCATCCGGCGCCCGAGGGCTTCTTGCACCTCATCGACATGGTCGCAGACGATGCGCAGGGTTTCGTCGGTATAGGGCAAGGGCAGCAGGTCATTGAGATAGGCCTCGCCGTGGCTCGACCAGGCCAGATGCTCGGAAAAACTCTCGGGTTGGTAGCGATCGACCAGCGCGCGCAGCCGCGTCAGATGCGCCGTGTCGAGCCGCCCCGGTCCGCCGATCGACAACCCCACGCCATGCAGCGAGATCCCGAAATCGGCGCGCAGCGCGGTCAGCATCGCATGCGGCGGGCCACCCGCGCCCATGTAATTCTCGGCATGGATCTCGAAGAACCCCAGATCGGGGTCACAGGCGATCTGCGAGAAATGCTCGGGCTTGAAGCCAAGGCCGGGGCGTGCGGGAAGCTGGGTCATCGTCTCTCTCCTGAAGGGGAAAGGGGCGCGGAGAGACCGCGCCCCGCCAGATCACATCTTGACCGGTTCGAGCGAGCCCATCCCGTGCGGCGTCTTGATCGTCGCGCAGGTGCCGGCCGGGACATATTTCCAGGCGTTGCCCTGATAGTCCTTGGTCGCGGTGCCCGCGCAGGTGGTGCCGGGGCCGGCGGCGCAATCGTTTTGACCCGCCATGGAGACGCCATAGCACTTTTCCATCTCGCCCTCGGCATGGGCGGCCTGCGCGGCAACCAGCGTCAGCGCAGTGGCCAGCGAAGCGGTGAGCGGGAGGGTCTTGGAAATGATCGACATTGAAGGTTCCTCATCTGTTGTGCAGAGGCGCTCTTGCGTCCTCGGGATGTCCATTCGCGCCCCGCCCTGTCGGAGTTACAGACTTCACGCACAGGTGATCGTTTTGTGATGGCAGAAGTTTTTTGCCCCGATGTCACGTGGACGTGTAACAATCGGGTCGCTGTGAACGAATGGACTGCCACGATGTCAGACACCGAAGAGCTCTGGTCCGGGTTGATGCGGGCGGCCAATCGCGGTGATGCGCAGTGCTATGCGCGTCTGCTGCATGCGATCTCGCCCGTGCTGCGCGGCGTGGTGCGGGCGCGTGGCCGGTCGCTGCCGCCTGATCAGCACGAAGATATCGTGCAGGAGGTGCTCATGGCGATCCACGCCAAGCGCCACACCTGGCGCGAGGATCAGCCGATCCGCCCATGGCTTTTCGCGATCACGCGCTACAAGGTCGCTGATGCTTTCCGCCGCCGGGGTGTCGCGGCCACGCCGATCGAGGATGTCGCTGAGCGTCTGGCGGATGAAGGGGCGAGTGCCGCCATCGAGGGGATGGAGGCCGCGCAAGAGATCGAGCACCTGCTGAGCGTGCTCGACGCGCGTTCGGCCGAGATCGTGCGCGCATTGAAACTGCGCGAAGAGGCCCCGGCGCAGGTAGCGCAGGGGATGGGCATGTCGGAGGGCGCGCTGCGGGTCAGCCTGCACCGCGCGCTGAAGAAACTCGAAGGTTTCAGAAGGAGGAACCTGTCGTGAATACCGATGATCTGATTGCTGAACTGGCGGGTGCTCCGGCACCGCAGCCGCTGAACACCGCGCGGATGGCCGGGTCGGTTCTGTTCGCCGCTGTCTTTCCCGCCGCTCTGTTTCTGGCGGCGCTTGGCGTGCGCGACGGGCTTGGCGGCTATCTGATGCAGCCGATCGTTGCGCTCAAGACCGTGTTGCCCGCGTTGATCTGCGTGGCCGCATTGGCGGCCTTCGTGCGCCTTTCTCGCCCCGAGGTCAGCCGCCCGGGCCTTGGCTGGCTGATCCTGCCGCTGGCCATCGCGGCGGCGCTGGTGCTGCGCAGCCTGATCACCGCCCCGTCCGAGGCATGGTTCGCTGAAGTTTCCGCCTTCAACCTCGCCGAATGCATGGGCGGCATTCTGGTCCTGTCGCTGGTGCCCAACTGGGTTGCCCTGCGCATCGCACGTCAGGGTGCCAGCACCGCGCCGCGCCTGTCGGGATTGCTGGCGGGGCTTGCCGCAGCCTCGGGTGCGGCAACGGGCTATTCGCTGTTCTGCGTTCAGGATAACCCGATGTTCTTCGTCATCTGGTACGGGCTGATCATCACAATCGTTACGCTTGCGTCGGGCGCGCTCGGCGCCCGACTGCTGCGCTGGTAGATCAGTCGATATCGAACACGACGCCCTGCGCCAGCGGCAGCTCGCGCGAGAAGTTGATCGTGTTCGTCGCCCGCCGCATGTAGCCCTTCCACGCATCCGAGCCGCTCTCGCGCCCGCCGCCTGTTTCTTTCTCGCCGCCGAACGCGCCGCCGATCTCGGCGCCCGAGGTGCCGATATTGACGTTGGCGATCCCGCAATCCGAGCCACGCGCCGACAGGAAGGTTTCCATCTCGCGCATATCAAGCGTGAAGATCGATGAGGAAAGCCCCGCGCCAACCGCGTTGTGATCCTCGATCACTGCGTCGAAATCGCTGTAGCGCATGACATAGAGGATCGGCGCGAAGGTTTCGTCCAGCACCGGGCCGGTCTGCGCGGGCATCTCGACCAGTGCGGGGCGCACGTAATAGGCCGCGTTCGAGGCCACCGCCTCGCGCGCGCCGCCATGCACGGTGCCGCCCGCAGCGCGCGCGGCCTCCAGCGCGGCCTGCATCGCATCGAAGGCCTGCTTGTCGATCAGCGGCCCGACCAGCGCCTGGGTTTCAAGCGGGTTGCCGACCGAGACACTTTCATAGGCCTTGATCAGCCTCGGCACGAGCGCGTCATAGACGCTGTCATGCACGAAGAGGCGGCGCATCGTGGTGCATCGCTGCCCGGCCGTGCCCATGGCGCCGAAGGCCACCGCCCGCAGCGCCATATCGAGATCGGCCGAGGGGCAGACGATACCTGCGTTGTTCCCACCAAGCTCCAGAATGGTGCGCCCGAAGCGCGCCGCGACCTTCGGCCCGACGATCCGCCCCATCCGGGTCGAGCCGGTGGCCGACACGAGCGCTACATTGTGATTTTCGACCAGCGCATTGCCGATCTCGGCACCGCCGATCAGCACCTGGCTCAGCCCCTCGGGCGCAGCGCCGAAACGCGCCAGCGCGCGATCCAGGATCGCCTGGCAGGCCAGCGCGGTCAGCGGGGTCTTTTCCGAGGGTTTCCACACCACCGGGTTGCCGCAAACAAAGGCCAGCGCCGCGTTCCACGACCAGACCGCGACTGGGAAGTTGAAGGCCGAGATCACCCCAACCACCCCCAGCGGATGCCAGGTCTCCATCATCCGGTGCCCCGGACGTTCGGTCGCAATGGTCAGCCCGTACAGCTGGCGCGAGAGGCCCACGGCGAAGTCGCAGATGTCGATCATCTCCTGCACCTCGCCGAGCCCCTCGGAGGGGCTTTTGCCCGCCTCGATCGAGACCAGCCGGCCAAGCGCCTCTTTCGAGGCGCGCAGCTCCTCGCCCAGCAGACGCACCAACTCACCCCGCTTTGGCGCGGGGACGGTACGCCAGACCCGAAACGCGGCCTTGGCGCGCGCGATGGTTTCGGCCACGGCCTCGACGCTGTCGGGCGTCAGCGCGCCGATCTGCTCGCCGGTGACGGGGCTGTAACTCGGCATTGCGCCGCCTGTGTAGCGCGCGGGGTCAACGCCCAGATCGTCAAGCAATTGCTTCGCTTGGTTTTGCAGGGACATGGTGGCTCCTTCCAGTGTGCCGGGCGGGGTTTCCCGCCGCTTGTCTCAAATTCTAGTCGATGGCGGCGGGGCGCGCAGCCCCGACCGCTCAGATCCGGTCTTGCGCAAGATGCGCCAGCACCGCGCCCGCCCGATAGCCCGCCGTGCGCAAGGCGCTCAGCGGCGCGGGTTGCGGGGCGCTGACCGGCAGCGGCATCGCCTCCAGCGGAAGATCCCCGATGATATGGCGCGCGATGGCCCGCCCAGAAACCGTGCCCGGCGCGATCCCCCGCCCGTTATAGCCGCAAATCGTCAGCGCATTCGGCCCCAACAGATGCAGTCGCGGCAGGTTGTCGGCGGTCATGCCGATGCGCCCCCACCATTCGCTTTCGAACCCCACGCCCTTGAGTTGCGGGAATATCCGGCCAAGCGCGCGCCGCGCCCAATCCCGGTGCGCGCCACGCTCAAGCACACCCAGCTGCCCGACCGAGCCAAAGACCAGCCGCCCCGCCGCGTCCATGCGGAAAGAGGAAAGCACCTCGCGCGTGTCCCAGCAACCCTCGCCGCCCGGCAGGATCGCGGCGCGCAGATCATCGGGCAGCGGCGCGGTCGCCATGTTGAAATAGGGCAGGATCACCTGCTCGCTGCCGATCTCGGGGAAGACCTGCGCGGTATAGGCGTCCGAGGCCGGGATCAGCCATTTCGCCCGCAGCCGCCCCTGCGGGGTCTGCACGAGCCAGTCCTGCCCGAGGCGCGACACCGATTGTGCGGGACTATCGGCATGGATATGCGCGCCGGCCGCCTGCGCCGCGCGGGCCAGCCCCCGCGCATAGGCGAGCGGCTGGATCGTGCCCGCCCGCCGGTCGAGGAGCGCCCCCGCATAGCGCCCGCCGCCAAGACGCGCCTGTGTGGCCCCGGCCGAGAGAAGCTCGACCGGGGCGCCAAGCGCGGACCACTGGCGGTGACGCTCGGCGATCTCGACATGGCCTGCCGCGCCGACTGCCAGATGCAGCGTGCCGTTACGCGTGGCCTCACAGGCGATGCCATGCCGTGCGATCAGGTCAAAAACCACGCCCGGCGCATCGCCCAGGAAGCGCAGAAGACGCGGGCCGTATTCGGGGCCAAGCCCGGCCAGCAGCACCTCGGGCATGACCCACATACCCGCATTCACCAGCCCGACATTGCGCCCTGCGCCTCCGAAACCGGGCGCGACAGCCTCCAGCACGCGCACGGAAACGCCCGCCTCGGCCAGATGCAGCGCCGCAGAAAGGCCGGTGTACCCCGCTCCGATGACGGCGACCTCGGCCTCTTCGGCGCCCGTAAAAACGGGTGTCGGCGGTGCCGCCGGGGCGGACACTTCCCAAAGACCATGAGACCGAGGATCGTTGCGCATCAATATGTCCGGCAGCGTGAGGCTTGCCTCATATGAGCGCAACTCAGCGCGCGGCGCCATGCGGATCGCGTGAGGCGATCATTCCTTTTGGGCATGGATGACGCGGTGCATATGCACAGGCGGATTGGTCCGCGAAAAAAGGCGAGCGGCGCAAGAGCCTTGCACCACCCGCCACCGATCAAACCGGCCCCGAGACGGGTGCCTAGTTCAACTCCGAAAGCTCGCGCAGGACCGTTGCGTTGTAGCACCAGTCGGGCGCGCTGCCCTGCGCATTCGGCTCTGACAGGAAAGCCAGACACCCCGCCGCCCCGCTGCAACCCCGGCAGCGCGCGACCATCTCGGCGAAGTCCGCCTGTGTCAGACAGCCGTCATGCATGGCCTGGGTCAGGTTGACCCCCATCCGGCGCGCCATGCCCCGCGTGATCCAGAAATGCAGATCGATATTTCCCTGAACTCCCATCGGATTGCCCCCTCTGTGGATGCCTCAGACCTGTTCCGCATGTGCCAGAAGTTCCGCGCGCAGCCGCCCCATCAGGAGACGATTGTTGCAAAAACCAGGAGCCGCCCCCGCCGTCGCAGCGCCGTCGTGGTCCTCGGGCGCATCCTGTTGCGAGAGCCAGTGCAGGCACCCCTCCGGATCCGAGCAGCCGGTGCAGCGCACCACGGCATCGCGCCATTCGGTGCCCGACAGGACGCTTTTGGCCATGGCATCGGTCAGATCGACGCCCAGCACCTCCGCCATGCGGTTCATCAAGGCGGCGTGCCGATTCAACGTCCCGACTCCGAACATCTCGCGTCCTCCTGTCACATCTGTGCCGAGGATCAGGCCGAAGCCGGTGGCGAACCATGATTCAGATCAAAGGCGGCGATGCCCCCGCAATCAGAGGCGGCAAGCCGCCGAGTGCCGCTGAAAAGCCCGGCAGAGCCGCACAAAGCGCCGCGCTAGACGCGCCCGGCGCGCAGGTCGGCGACGGTGCGCTGCACGGTCTCCATGCGTTTGTGGTTTGCGGGGTGCGTGCCAAGGAAGACATTGCCCGGATCGGGGATACGCTCAAAGAACTGTGCGCCACGCATCGGATCGTAGCCCGCATTCCAGGTGATGATCGTGCCCAGACGGTCGGCCTGAAGCTCGTAATCCTTCGAATAGGTGCGGCTTCCGACCTGCGCCCCGATATTCTGAACCTGGGAGACGACGCCGTTATCTGCCCCGGTCGCGGCAGCCAGCGCGCCGAAGATCATCGCGCCGGCCATGGCGTTCTGTTCCTTGGACTGAAGATGCCCCGCAATATGGTGCGCGGCCTCGTGGCCCATGACGAAGGCGAGCTCGTCCACGTTCCGCGCGCTGGCAATCAGCGCAAGGTTGAAGGCCACCACCGGGCGGCCCGCGCGATCGATCGTCTGGTAGGCGTTCGGGTCGGTCGTCGGGCGGTCGTCCACCACAATCTGATAGTCGCAATTGCGCCCGCGGGTGCGGGCATAGCACTCAGCCTCGATCTGCGGCTCCATCTTGCGGGCAACCGAGATGAAATTGTTCGCCGCCTGCTCGGGTGAAGGCAGATCGTCCGCCACGTAGCTTTGCAAGGGCGCGCGCGCAGGTTCCGTCGGGACACAGGCCGTCAGGACGGACAGGGCAAGCAGGATGCAAGCGCGGGCGATCAGGGTCTGCATGAAGCCTCCGGGAAATCAGCGCGCGAATTCTATCGCCGCAGAGCAGCGAAGCAATGGCCCGGGACCGCGTTCACCAAAATGTTCCCCCTTTCGCGTCTTTGCGGGGCGGGCTAGCATCGGGACATGTTTACCATCGAGCACGAATTCGACGCGACCGTGATCACCCTTGTGGACGAGGGCGATGACCCGCGCGACTACCTGCAAGAGGATATCACCATTCAATCCTTCGAGGATTGCGTGGTGCTGGAGCAGGTTGACGATCAGACCGATCAGGTCCAGCGCATCGTCTTTTCCCATGCGCAGCTGCGCGAGCTGGCGGCGGCGCTGAACCTGCCCGAAGGCGTCTATCGGCTGCGCCAGGTCGAAAAGAAGAAATAGGGGGCGCTGCCCCCTCGGCGCGCGGCGCCTCACCCCCGAGGTATTTTGGCCAAGAAGAAGGGCTGGCTGGCGGTTCAGTCGAGCCGGAAGACCTTGTCGCGCGCGGACTGACCTCGGATCAGCGTCAGGCGCGATTTGGCGACGCCGAGGGCCTTGGCCAGCAGCTTCGTGACCTCCGCATTGGCCTTGCCGTCCTCGGGCACCACGGTGACATAGGCGCGCAACCCGTCCTCGGCCGCGACGATCTGGTTGCGCGAGGCTTTGGGCGTGACGCGCAGCGCGATCTCGGCGCCGGGCTTGGCAAGGTGGCTCAGGTCGGTCATGGTTTCGTGCATAGCCTGACCGCGCCCCGACGAAAAGGATACCGCCATGCGCACCGCCTTCTTTCATGACGAGCGCTGTTTTTGGCATGGCGGGGGGAATTATGCGCTGACCCTACCGGTGGGCGGTTTTGTGCAGCCCGGCGGCGGTTTGCCCGAGAACCCCGAGACCAAGCGGCGGCTGGTGAACCTGTTGCGCGTGTCGGGGCTGATGGCCGAGATCGACGCGGGATCGGGCGCCGAGGCCAGCCGCGAGGATTTATTGCGGGTGCATCCGGTCTCTTATCTTGATGCGTTCAAGGCTGCCTCCGATGCAGGTGGCGGCGAGTTGGGGTTGCGCACGCCGTTCGGGCCGGGCGGATATGAGATTGCCGCACTTTCAGCAGGACTGACGAAGGCCGCGACTTTCGCGGTGCTTGAGGGGCGGGCGCGCAATGCCTATGCGCTTTCGCGCCCGCCGGGGCATCATTGCCTGCCCGAGTGGCCCAACGGTTTTTGCCTTCTGAACAACATCGCCGTGGCGATCCGGGCAGCGCAGGCCGCAGGCCTTGCGCGCCGCTTTGCCGTGGTCGATTGGGATGTGCATCACGGCAACGGGACCGAGGCGGTGTTTCTTGACGACCCCGAAGTGCTGACGATCTCGCTACATCAGGAATGGAACTATCCGCTCGATACCGGCTCGGCGCGGGTACGCGGGGCCGAGGGCAGCAATATCAACATCCCCCTGCCCCCCGGCACCGGTGAGGAAAGCTACCTGGAGGCCTGGGACCGGATCGTCGCGCCCGCGCTGGCCAAGCATCGCCCCGAGGCGATCATCATCGCCTGCGGCTTCGACGCCTCGGCCATGGACCC
This sequence comes from Sedimentimonas flavescens, assembly GCF_025154035.1. NCBI lineage: Bacteria > Pseudomonadati > Pseudomonadota > Alphaproteobacteria > Rhodobacterales > Sedimentimonas > Sedimentimonas flavescens. The sequence goes on from NZ_JAOALJ010000002.1 coordinate 245,496, forward strand.
ATTGGGGCGCATGCTCTTGCGTGCCGAAAGCTTCCGCCGCCTGACACGGCGCGCCATGCACGCGGCCGAGACGCTGTGCCACGACCGGCTGATCCTGACCCATGAGGGCGGTTACTCCGAGGTCCATGTGCCCTTCTGCGGCCATGCCGTGCTGGAGGAGCTGTCGGGCAGCACCATCCGCGTTCCCGACCCCTTGGGCGACACGATCGGCGCACGCCAGCCCACCATGCGCTGGATCGACGAGACCTCGCGCTATCTGGCGGATCTGGCGCGCGAATTCGCCCTCTAGGCCGTTGCATTCCTTCCACGCCGCCCCGATATGGGGGGCAACAGAAGGAGAGTCGCGATGGAGATCGCCCCGGGCACCGTGAACCCCGCCACCCGCAATGACGAGGTGTTGCGCTTCCTGTTGACGCGCCGCTCGCGCCCGCCGAAGACGCTCAAGGCCCCCGCGCCGGAACGCGCGGAACTGACCGAGTTGCTGACCGCCGCGGCCCGCGTGCCGGATCATGGCAAGCTTGAGCCCTGGCGCTTTGTCGTGCTCGAACGCCCCGCGCTGGAACGGCTGGCGGGTGACGCCGGCGCCTATGCCGCGGCCAAGGGGATCGACGAGGCAACCGCCACCAAGGGGATCAACCAGTTCGCCGACAGCCCGCTGTGTGTCGCCGTGATCTCGGTCCCGCGCCCGACCGACAAGGTGCCGCAAATTGAGCAGACGCTCTCGGTTGGCGCCGCCTGTTACGGGTTGCTCAGCGCAGCCCTTGCCGCCGGTTGGGGCGCAGGCTGGCTGACCGGATGGGTCGCGCATGATCGCAATTTCGCCGCTTCGGCCTTTGGCCTGCAAGAGGGCGAGTGGGTTGCGGGCCTTGTGCATATCGGCACCGAGGGAGCAACGCCCGCCGAGCGCCCCCGCCCCGACATGGGCCAGATTATTACCTGGGTAGAGGCATGATCTTTCAAAGTTTTCTGACCGGTTGGGCGGATCTGTTCCGGCCCGGCTCGATGAAGGTGCTGCTCAAGGGCATCGGCCTTGCGCTGGCGCTTCTGGTGGCGCTGTGGCTGGTGCTGGTGCAACTGATCGGCTTCTTCGTTCCCGACACGATCACCCTGCCCTGGATCGGCGAGATCGGCTGGGTGGACAGCGCGCTCTCCTTCGCCTCGATCGGGCTGATGCTGGTGCTGTCGGTGTTTCTGATGGTGCCGGTGGCTTCGATCTTCACCGGTTTCTTCCTCGAAGACGTGGCCGAGATCGTCGAGGATGCGCATTACTCCAACCTGCCCGCCGTGCGAAAACTGACGCTGGCCGAGACTTTCGGCGACACCTTGCGCTTTTTCGGCGTGATCGTGGCGGCAAACCTTGTGGCGCTGATGATCTACCCCTTCGTCATTCCGCTGGCGCCGTTCCTGTTCTTCGGCCTCAACGGCTATCTGCTCGGGCGCGAATATTTCCAGATGGCGGCTTTCCGCCGGATGCACCGTGACGAGGCCAAGGCGCTTTATGAGCGCAACCGTACCACGATCTGGGTGGCCGGGGCGCTGATGGCGGTGCCGCTGTCGGTGCCGCTGGTGAACCTTGCGGTTCCAGTGGTGGGGGCCGCGACCTTCACCCACCTTTTCCACGCGCTGCGCCGGCGCTAAAGCGCCAGCGCCTCGTAGGTGGCCTCGGCCAGCGGCCAAAGCTGCGCACGGTCGAGCGGCGCCGAGATGGCGCAGCCGTAGCCCTCGTCGAGCCAGGCAAGGCTCGACACCCCCTCGGCGCTGCGGCTGTAGCGAAAGGCGCTTTCATCGCCCGCCATCGCGGTGATGTAGATCGTCGCGCGCAGGCCCGAGGCATCCTCATACATCAATTGCGCGGCAGGGCCGGTGCCTGCGGGCAAAAGCCGCCCGCCGACCAGTTCGAACCCATGCGCGCTCAGGTCCGGAGCTGAAAGCTTACGCCCGAGCCGTTTGGACAACCACGCCATCAGGTGCTCGCGCTCTTCGGCGCGCACCTCAACCGGGTGAACCACCTCGACCGCATAGACCGCATGGGCCACGCGGGCCTCTTGTGCGAGCGCGGATTCATTTTGCGCCACGCGGACGCCCGAGGGCAGCGGATGCTCGACGCCCCAATCGCGGCCAAGGCCCCAGCCAAGGCCGATCCCCACGGCAAAGATCGCCGCGGCGGCAGCCATGCGGGCCATGCCCCCGGTAGCGGGCGGAGGCAGGCGCAGCCGTTCGGGCACCGGCTCGGCCGCGCGGCCCGCCAGCGCGTTGCGCAGGGCGGCGCGATCGGCGATCTGGCCTTCGACCTCGGCTGCCAGCGCCGGGTTATCTGCCAAAGCACGCCGCACCGCCTCGGCCCGCGCGGGATCAAGGCGACCGTCGATATAGCGTTGCAGGTTGTCCTCGGTCATGGCCGCATCTCTGGTCATTTCACTCTCCGCAAGTTCGGCCGCCCGCCGCCTTCCCGCCCGGTCGCGGCGCGCAGGGCCGCCCTGCCGCGCGCCAGCCGCGACATCAGCGTGCCCACCGGCACCTCAAGGATCCGCGCGGCGTCTTCGTAGCTGAAATCCTCAACGCCGATCAGCAAGATCGCCTCGCGCTGATCAAGCGGCAAAGTCCAGAGCACGCGCAACACCTCGGCCAGTTCCAGCGCGCTCTCGGCGCTGCCCGGATGGGCGGGTTCGGGCGCCTCGTCCAGTGTCACCGCCCCACGCCGCCCGCGCGCCCGCAGCATGTCGATATGCAGGTTGCGCAGCACACGAAACAGCCAGGCCCGTAACTCCGGGCCGGTGCGCAGCAGATGCCAGCGCGACAAGGCCCGCTCAAGGCAATCCTGCACGAGGTCATCGGCCAGCGCCCCATCGCGCGCCAGCGCATAGGCAAAGCGGCGCAGCGCGGGGATCTGCGCCTCGATCAGATGGCGTTTGCGGGCCTGTCGCATCGGGTTCGGGCGGCGCCGGAGGGGCGCCGCCCCCTTTCGTCAGGGCTGCGCGACATGCCAGACGCCGTTGAACCCGTCGCCCGTCACATCGCCCGGTTTGGTATCCTTGACCCAAGTATACAGCGGTTTGCCATCATAGGCCCACTGTTTCGCACCGTCGTCACGGGTGATCACCGACCACGCGCCCTCGGCCATCGCGCCCTCTTCGGCCATCAGCGGAGGCCAGTTCGCGGCGCAACCGCCATTGCAGGCCGACTTGCCATCGGCATCCTTGTCGAAGGTGTACAGCGTCATGCCCGCCGCATCGACCAGCGTCTGGCCCTTGGCGGTCTCGGCCACCATCGCCGGATCGGCCTGCGCCATGCCAGCAGCCAGCACCACAGCCATCGTCATCATCGCTCGTTTCATGGTCATCTCCCTGTCTGGACCACAAGGAAAACGACACAGGGCCGGGAATAATCCCGGCCCTGCTGAAAAAAGATCAAAAGCGCTCAGTTCTTGATGCGCCCGAACCAGTCGAGATCGCGCACCGAGATCACCCCGGACAGGATGATTGAAGCGATAACGCCCCAGAGCACCACGGCGATGCCGGTCGTGATCAGCGCCTTCTTCTTCAGGTTCGCCTCATGCGGAGCCGAGGCGGGCGTGCCCGGCACGACATGCCCTGCCTCCTCCTGGCTTTGGAACCGGATCGGCAGCACCACGAAGAACACCATGAACCAGATCACGGCGAAAAGGACGATGCCGCCGGTCAGGTTCATCAGACCTGCTCCAGCTCGATCAGGCAGCCGTTGAAGTCTTTGGGGTGCAGGAACAGCACGGGCTTGCCATGCGCGCCGATCTTCGGCTCGCCAGTGCCAAGGACGCGCGCGCCCCCGGCCTTGAGCTGATCGCGCGCGGCCAGGATGTCATCGACCTCAAAGCACATATGGTGGATGCCGCCCGAGGGGTTCTTTTCCAGGAAACCCGCGATGGGCGAGTTTTCCCCAAGCGGGTAGAGCAGCTCGATCTTGGTGTTCGGCAGCTCGATGAAGACCACGGTCACGCCGTGATCGGGTTCGTCTTGCGGCGGATTTACCTTCGCGCCAAGGGTCTCACGGTATTTCGCCGAGGCTGCCTCAAGGTCAGGCACGGCGATGGCGACATGGTTCAAACGTCCGATCATGGTGGGCCTCCATTTTCCTCGCCTTCCGCTTTAGGGGCGGGCAGGCCACGATGCAAGCGCTGCGAGCGGTAGCAGCCTTAACCAAGCGTTAGGCAAACACGGTCCTTACTGGGCCGATAACCGTGATTCCTCTGCCGGGGTGGTCCCATGTCCGACGATCTCTCAAGCTTTCTTGCCAAACGCTCCGCCTCGGCCGAGCGCCCGCTGGCCGGGCTGACCGTGCTGGTGGTCGAAGACAGCCGCTTTGCCTGCGAGGCGTTGCGCCTGATGTGCCTGCGATCGGGCGCGCGCATCTGCCGGGCCGATTGCCTGCGCGCGGCGCGGCGGCATTTGCAGACCTATCGCCCCAATGTGGTGATCGTGGATCTCGGGCTGCCCGACGGATCGGGGGATGAGTTGATCGCCCAGATCAAGGCTACCTCCGCACCTGCGGTCTTCGGCATCTCGGGCGATGCCGGGAGTGCGGCCTTGGCAATGGCCGCCGGGGCAGACGGGTTCCTGGAAAAACCGATCGAGAGCCTTGCGCTGTTTCAGAACACGATCCTGGCCGGGCTACCCGATCATGCGCGCCACGCCGGCCCGCGCCGGATCGACGAGGCGCCGCTGATCCCCGATCCCCTCGCCCTGCAAGACGATCTCAGCCAGATGGCCGATGCACTACGTGAACCGCCCGAGGCCGCGCGGCTCGGCTATGTCGCGCAATTCCTGACCGGCGTCGCGCGGGCCGCGCATGATGCGGCGCTGGCCGATGCGGCCTCGGCGCTTGAGCGCGCGCCCTCGCCCGCCGCCGTGGCGCGGCTCAGCAGCGTTGTGAATGCGCGCCTGTCCGAGCGGGCGGCCTTTTAATCCGTGCCCAGCACAGGATCGGAACTGACCCGCACCAACCGGGTCAGATCGCCCAAGCGCTCAATCTGCTGCCCCTCGGCGTCGAAGTTGGAGGGCGCGAGCCAGGCGTCATAGGCGGCCTTCAGCCCCGGCCATTCCTTGTCGATGGCGGCAAACCAGGCAGTGTCGCGATTGCGCCCCTTCACAACCGTCGCCTGGCGGAAGACGCCCTCATAGCTCAGCCCCAGCCGTTGCGCCGCGCGGCGCGAGGGGATGTTCAGCGCGTCGCATTTCCACTCAAACCGCCGGTAGCCCGCCTCGAAGGCCCAGCCGATCATCAGCATCATCGCCTCGGTCGCGGCACGGGTGCGCTGCAATCGCGGCGAGAGGTTGATATGCCCCAGTTCGATCGAGCCCGCCGCGGGCGTGATCCGCAGGTAGGACATCACGCCGCCCACCTGCCCGCTCGCCTTGTCGCGCAGCGCGTAGAAGAACGGATCGCTCTGCCCGGCCATATCCTGCACCCAACGAATGAAGGGCACCTCGGAATGGAACGGGCCATAGGGCAGGTAATCCCAGATCGCGTCATCGGCGGAATTCGCACGGTAAAGCGGGTCGGCATGGGTCCAGGCCAGACGCTCCAGCCGCACGTAGCGCCCCTCCATCACCGCCGCATCGGGGGTGCGCGGGGGCGTCCAGCCTGTCAGTTCCTCGCCGAATTTCTTGTGCTGCATCGCCGCCTCCCCGGGGTTCCCGCGCAGGCTAGCCTGCGCCGAGCCGACACGCAATTGCCCCCAAAGCGTGCGATTGCCTTCCAAAAGCTGCCGCAATCCGGGGGCAGCCTGATCCTACTCCCTCCTGAGGATCAGCCGATGAAACACCACGCCCGCCGCCTGTTTACCGATCACCGTCTTGTCGATCGTTCGCATCGGGCCATGTTCGCCATCGGGCTTGTCGCTCTGACGGTCTCTATCAGCGCGATGGCCCTTCGTCTGGCGACAGGCTGATCCGTCCTCCCTGCGCAAACTGAAAAGGCGCGCCGTCTTCACGGCGCGCCTTTTCGTTTCTGTCAGGGTGCTTACGCTTCCTTGGGCAGAACCCGCAGGCGCAGCTCGCGCATCTGTTCGTTCGTGGGCTCGGACGGGGCGCCCATCATCAGGTCTTCAGCGCGCTGGTTCATCGGGAACATGATGACCTCGCGGATGTTGATCTCATCGGCCAGCAGCATGACGATGCGGTCGATACCGGCCGCGCAACCGCCGTGCGGAGGCGCGCCGTATTTGAACGCCTTGACCATGCCGCCGAAGCGCTTCTCGACCTCGGACGCGGGGTAGCCCGCCAGTTCGAAGGCCTTGTACATAATCTCGAGCTTGTGGTTCCGGATCGCGCCCGACACAAGTTCGTAGCCGTTGCAGGCGAGGTCATACTGGTAGCCGAGCACCTTGAGCGGGTCGCCCGACAGCGCCTCAAGCCCGCCCTGCGGCATCGAGAAGGGGTTGTGCGAGAAGTCGATCTTGCCCTCGTCATCCTTCTCGTACATCGGGAAATCGACGATCCAGGCGAATTTGAACACGCCCTCTTCGGTCAGGCCGAGTTCTTTGCCGATCTCGTTCCGGGCGCGGCCAGCGATTGCCTCGAAGGCCTCGGGCTTGCCGCCCAGGAAGAAGGCCGCGTCGCCCTCGCCCAGACCCAGTTGAACACGGATCGCCTCGGTGCGCTCGGGGCCGATGTTCTTGGCCAGCGGGCCTGCGGCCTCCATCTCGCCGTTGTCGCCCTTGCGCCAGAAGATGTAGCCCATGCCCGGCAGGCCCTGGCTTTGCGCGAAGGCGTTCATCCGGTCGCAGAACTTGCGCGAGCCGCCGGTGGGCGCGGGAATTGCACGGATCTCGGTGCCTTCCTGCTCCAGCAGCTTGGCGAAGATCGCAAAGCCCGAGCCCGCGAAATGCTCGCTCACGATCTGCATCTCGATCGGGTTGCGCAGGTCGGGCTTGTCCGAGCCGTATTTCAGCAGCGACTCGGCATAGGGGATCAGCGGCCAGTCGGGATCGACGGTCTTGCCATTGCCGAATTCCTCGAACAGGCCCTGTATCACCGGCTGAACCGCGTTGAACACGTCTTCCTGCGTCACGAAGCTCATTTCGAGGTCGAGCTGGTAGAAATCGGTGGGCGAGCGGTCGGCGCGCGGGTCTTCGTCACGGAAGCAGGGCGCGATCTGGAAGTAGCGGTCAAAGCCCGCCACCATGATCAGCTGCTTGAACTGCTGCGGCGCCTGCGGCAGCGCGTAGAACTTGCCCGGATGCAGGCGCGACGGAACGAGGAAGTCGCGCGCGCCCTCGGGCGAGGAGGCCGTGATGATCGGCGTCTGGTATTCGTTGAAGCCGATGTCCCACATGCGGTTGCGCAAGCTGCGCACCACGTTCGAGCGCAGCATCATCTTGTTGTGCAGGCTGTCGCGGCGCAGGTCTAGGAAGCGGTAGGCCAGGCGGGTTTCCTCGGGGTAGTCCTGATCGCCGAAGACCGGCAGCGGCAGTTCGCCATCGACGGCGCCCAGAACCTCGACCTCGCGGACATAGACCTCGATCTCGCCAGTCGGGATCTTGGCGTTCACAAGGCTCGCGTCACGCAGCTTGACGGTGCCGTCGATGCGGATGACCCATTCGGCGCGGACCTTTTCCAGTTCCTTGAACGCGGCCGAGTCGCCGTCGCACAGCACCTGGGTGATGCCGTAGTGGTCGCGCAGGTCGATGAACAGCACACCGCCATGATCTCGCACCCGATGGACCCAGCCCGAGAGGCGGACAGTTTCACCGGCATTGGCGGCGGTAAGCGCGGCGCAGGAATGGCTGCGATAGGCGTGCATCATCGTTCCCTTTCAACGGGCATTGGCGTCAGTCGGCCCGATACACAGCTTGGAGGCGCGGAAGTCAAGCAAATGGGTGAAAATCGCCCCGCTTCGCGGCGCTCTCACGCGTATTTGCGCACTCTCGCGCCGAGCGCATGGCGCGCGCATTCTTTCCGCTTCGCGGACAATCGCCCTAATGTCGTCAGATTTGCCCCCTAACACGGATAAATCCAGATCCGGTACGCCTATGAGCCTGACCCCGCCCCTCACCGCCGCGCCCGCGCGCCCCTCGCAGGTCGATCGCGCGGTCGGCTATGCGCTTCTGGTGCTGTGGCTCGTCTGGGCCTGGGGTGCGTTTCAGGGCGCATGGGCCAATGACCTCGCTGCACTCTGGTTCGCAGGGCATTTTCACGCCAGCGGCCAGCCCGAGTTGATCTACGCCGCCCCGCCCCTGTTTTTCGGCGGCACCCCGCCAGCGTGGGAGGGGTTACACGCCGCCCTTGGCCTTGCCCCGGATCAGCCCGCCTATCCCTATATCTACCCGCCGCTTTGGGCGGGGCTGGCCGCACCCCTGACGCGCGTCCTTGCGCCGCAAGCCTTCTTCGATCTGGTGCTTGCGGTGCATCTGGCGATGCTCGCGGGTTCCATCCTGCTGGCCGGGCGTCTGGCCCGCCCGGCCTTTCTACCCTTTGCTGGCTTCATCATCTGGGCGCTTCTGGTTCTGACGCAGACCGCGCCGGGCTTCGCGCTCCTGTCGCTCAACCAGCCCACGATCACGGTTACCTTTTTCACGCTGCTGGCCATCTGGCTAATCCGACGCGCGCCCGCATGTGCGGGGGCTGTCCTGGCGCTTGCAGCGGCGATCAAGCTTACCCCGATCCTGTTCGCCGCGCTTTTCGTGCAGGCCCGCCGCCCGCGCGCGATCGTCGCGATGGTGCTGGCCGGGGGCGCGCTGGCGCTGACCTCGGTTGCGTTGATGGGCTGGCCACTGCACCGCGCCTTCCTTGCGCAACTTGATCTCGCCTCGGACAAATCCGTCTGGGGCATGGTGAACCCTTCGCTGCGCATTCTGATGCTGGATATCGCCAGCCAGTTCGGTCTGGTCGAGCCGCTGACCCAAGGCGCAGGCAATGTCACCGTCCTGATCATGCCGCGATGGACGGGGCTGCTGGCGGCGCTGCTGGCGCTTGGCATCGCTGTTCCCGTGGCGCTTGCGGCGCGCAAACGCCACTCGGCCCATGCGCTCACGCTGGTCGCCCTTGGCCTGTCCGTGGCGCTCTTCCTGTTCGGCCCGCTGTCGTGGCTGCATTACCTTGAACTGCCCCTCTTGCTGCTTCCGGCGCTTGGCTTCGGACTAGGCCGCGCACCGACCCTGGCCCTTCTGGCGGCCATGGCCGCACTCAACTCTTCGGAGCTCCTGCTGCGCCTTGGCCCATTGCAGCAGGGCCTCGCGATCTACGGCTGGAGCATGGCTCTAGGCTGGTCCGCCGCCCTCGCCGCCACCTTCCTTGCGTTGATCCGCCAGCCGCGCGGCGAATGACGCAAACGGGGTGCCTTTCGCCCTTGCACCCCGTGCCAAGCTGACTATAACCCCCACCAATTTGCGCGGAGCCTGGACAAGACTCCGCCTATAGTGCTGCCGAACAGAATCAAGGGGTCCACCATGCCGAAGAGAACCGACATCAAGTCCATCCTCATCATCGGCGCAGGGCCCATTGTAATCGGCCAGGCCTGCGAGTTCGACTACTCGGGCGCCCAGGCCTGCAAAGCCCTGCGCGAAGAGGGCTACCGTGTCATCTTGGTCAACTCGAACCCGGCCACGATCATGACCGACCCCGAGATGGCCGACGCCACCTATATCGAGCCGATCACCCCCGAGGTCGTCGCCAAGATCATCGAGAAAGAGCGCCCCGACGCGCTGCTGCCCACCATGGGCGGCCAGACCGGCCTGAACACCTCGCTCGCCCTTGCCGACATGGGTGTGCTGGAGAAATTCGGCGTCGAGATGATCGGCGCCAAGCGCGAGGCCATCGAAATGGCCGAAGACCGCAAGCTGTTCCGCGAGGCGATGGACCGCCTTGGCATCGAGAACCCCAAGGCCACCATCGTCGCCGCGCCGAAACTGCCCAACGGCAAGTATGACATCAACGCCGGCGTCGCCCAGGCGATGGCGGATCTTGAGCATATCGGCCTGCCCGCGATTATCCGCCCCGCCTTCACCCTTGGCGGCACCGGCGGCGGCGTCGCCTATAACCGCGACGATTACGAACGCATCTGCCGCTCGGGCCTCGACGCCTCGCCGATGGCGCAGATCCTTGTCGATGAATCGCTCCTAGGCTGGAAAGAATACGAGATGGAGGTTGTGCGCGACAAAGCCGACAACGCCATCATCGTCTGCTCGATCGAGAACATCGATCCGATGGGCGTGCATACCGGCGACTCGATCACCATCGCGCCCGCGCTGACGCTGACCGACAAGGAATACCAGATCATGCGCAACGGCTCGATCGCCGTGCTGCGCGAGATCGGCGTGGAAACCGGCGGCTCGAACGTGCAATGGGCAATCAACCCGAAAGACGGCCGCATGGTCGTGATCGAGATGAACCCGCGCGTGTCGCGCTCCTCGGCGCTGGCGTCGAAAGCCACCGGCTTCCCGATCGCCAAGATCGCCGCGAAACTGGCCGTGGGCTACACGCTCGATGAGCTGGACAACGACATCACCAAGGTCACGCCGGCCAGCTTCGAGCCGACCATCGACTATGTCGTCACCAAGATCCCGCGCTTTGCGTTTGAGAAGTTCCCCGGCTCCAAGGCTGAGCTGACCACCGCAATGAAATCGGTGGGCGAGGCCATGGCCATCGGCCGCACCTTCCACGAATCGGTGCAGAAGGCGCTGGCCTCGATGGAGACCGGCCTGTCGGGCTTCGACGAGATCGAGATCCACGGCGCACCCGACAAGGCCGCGATCGTCAAGGCGATCTCCTCGCAGACCCCGGACCGCCTGCGCCTGATCGCGCAAGCCATGCGCCACGGCCTGAGCGATGACGAGATCGTCGCCGCGACCGCCTTCGACCCGTGGTTCCTGGCCCGCATCCGCGAAATCATCGACGCCGAGGCCGAAGTGCGCAAGCATGGCCTGCCGCTGACCGAAGACGGGCTGCGCAAACTCAAGATGATGGGCTTTACCGATGCCCGTCTGGCCAAGCTGACCGGCCGTGACGAGGCGCAGGTGCGCCGCGCCCGCCGTAACCTCGGCGTCAAGGCGGTGTTCAAGCGCATCGACACCTGCGCCGCCGAGTTCGAGGCCCAGACCCCCTACATGTATTCCACCTACGAAGCCCCCGCGATGGGCGACGTGGAATGCGAGGCGCGCCCCTCGGACCGCAAGAAAGTCGTCATCCTTGGCGGCGGCCCCAACCGCATCGGCCAGGGGATCGAGTTCGACTATTGCTGCTGCCACGCCTGTTTCGCGCTGACCAAGGCGGGCTATGAGACCATCATGGTCAACTGCAACCCCGAGACCGTGTCCACCGACTACGACACCTCGGACCGCCTCTATTTCGAACCGCTGACGCTGGAATCGGTGCTCGAAATCCTGCGCGTCGAGCAGGAAAATGGCACGCTGCATGGCGTGATCGTGCAGTTCGGCGGCCAGACGCCGCTGAAACTGGCGAATGCGCTCGAAGCCGAAGGCATCCCGATCCTGGGCACCACCCCCGACGCCATCGACCTGGCCGAGGACCGCGAGCGCTTCCAGAAGCTGCTCAACGATCTCGACCTCAAGCAGCCGGTCAACGGCATCGCGCATAGCGACGCCGAGGCCTTCGAGATCGCGGGCCGCGTGGGATACCCGCTGGTGATCCGCCCCTCCTACGTTCTGGGTGGCCGCGCGATGGAGATCGTGCGCGACCTCGACCAGCTCAAGCGCTACATCACCAACGCCGTGGTCGTCTCGGGCGACAGCCCGGTGCTGCTCGACAGCTACCTGTCGGGCGCAATCGAGGTGGACGTCGACGCGCTCTCGGATGGGCAGACCGTGCATGTCGCGGGCATCATGCAGCACATCGAAGAGGCGGGCGTCCACTCGGGCGACTCGGCCTGTTCGCTGCCGCCCTACTCGCTCTCGGCCGAGACCATCGCCGAACTCAAGGCGCAGACCGAAAAGATGGCGCTGGCGCTTGGCGTCGTTGGCCTGATGAACGTGCAGTTCGCGATCAAGGACGGCGAGATCTACGTGCTCGAAGTCAACCCGCGCGCCTCGCGCACCGTGCCCTTCGTCGCCAAGGCCACCGACTCGGCCATCGCCTCGATCGCCGCGCGTCTGATGGCGGGTGAGCCGATGGCAAACTTCCCGCAGCGCGCGCCCTACCCGGCGGGCGTTGGCCCCGAGACCCCCCTGCCCTTCGCCGACCCGCTGACGCTGGCCGATCCGAACACGCCGTGGTTCTCGGTCAAAGAGGCCGTCCTGCCCTTCGCCCGTTTCCCGGGCGTCGATACGCTACTCGGGCCGGAAATGCGTTCGACCGGTGAGGTCATGGGCTGGGACCGCAACTTCCCGCGCGCCTTCCTCAAGGCGCAGCTTGGCGCAGGCACCAACCTGCCCGAAGAGGGCCGCGTGTTCCTCTCGGTCAAGGATAGCGACAAGTCGGACGAACTGGCCGAGGCCGCGCGCGAGCTGATCGCGATGGGCTTTGCCCTTGTCGCCACCCGCGGCACCGCCGTCTGGCTGAAAGAGGCAGGCATCGAAGCCGAGGCCGTCAACAAGGTCTATGAAGGCCGCCCGAACATCGTTGACCGCCTGAAGAACGGCGACATCCAGCTGGTGCTGAACACGACCGAGGGCAACCAGTCGATCTCGGACAGCCGCGACATCCGCGCCGTGGCGCTTTACGACAAGATCCCCTATTTCACCACCGCCGCCGCCTCCATCGCCGCCGTCGCCGCGATGAAGTCCCGCGCGGAAGGGGAAATCGACGTGCGCCCGCTGCAGGCGTAAGCGCAGACACACAGATTATGAGAGGCGGCCCCTCGGGCCGCCTTTTTCGTTCCCGCTACGATCGTCAAAGCTGGATCGAGCCGTTGTGCGGTCACATCCCGAGGGCAACAAGCGCCTTCCCGCGACCTCACCAACAGAACACGGAAAGCGGTCAAAGACGCCTTCCGGGCGCGCTTTCGTCTTTGGCTCAGATAAACGGAACCAGCGGAATACCATCCCCGCAGGCGGCCAGCATCAGAACCAGTCCCAGAGCCATAATCGCTTTCATCGCACCCTCCATCGGCCGATTACCCACAGCCTACGCGCGCGCCCCGAGTCGGGCCAGTTCCGCCGCGATGCCGCGCATGTTCTGGCGCAGCGTGGGCCTCCGCCGCGCAAACATTCATCCCCGCGCATATGATTGATACAGGTCAAGGCCTCGCGCAAGCGACTCAGGCATGTGGGAGGGGAACTCGGATAGGAGAACGCCATGAGCTACAAAGCCAAACTCGATGACATGCGCAACGAGCTTCGCGTGATGTACAAGACCATTCCCGATGCCACGCAGGGCTTCGGCGTGCTGTCGAAAGCCGTGAAGGACAACGGCCCGCTGGACCTGAAAACCAAGGAATTCATCGCGCTCGGCATGGCGGTCGTGCAGCGCTGCGAACCCTGCATCATGTTCCACACCGAAGCTCTGATGAAAGCCGGCGGCACGCGCGAGGAACTGGGCGACGTGTTGGCCATGGCGATCCAGATGGCTGGTGGCCCGGGCGTCATGTATGCCGGTCACGCGCTGGCCTGCTGGGACGAGTTGGCCGCAAAAGCCTGATCCCCTGCGACACGTTGACAGGCCCGCGCCGGAAGGCGCGGGCTTTCGCGTTTCATCGGCAAACATGCTTGGGAAAGGCACATGCCATGAAACGCTTGATGACACTCACCACCGCTCTGGTTCTCGGCGCGGGCCTCGCGCAGGCGCAGGATTTCACGCCGGGCGCGGATTTCATGAACCAGTGGGATCTGGACTCGAACGGCGGCGTCTCTTTGGCCGAGGTGCGCGAGCAGCGCGCGAATATCTTCGCCATGTTCGACGAGAACAGCGACGGCAAGCTTTCGGCGACCGAGATCGCCGGGATGGACGAGCACAAGCAGTTGCAGCGCGAGGCGGGCATGGGGCCGGGCCGCAACCGGCCGGAGGGCATGAACGGCTCGATGGGCAAGGGCAAAGGCATGGGTCGCGGCGGGCAGATGGGTCATCAGGGCGGGTTAGACCGGTCGGCCGCCGAGGAGATGCGCGGCCTTGATGCCAATCGCGACGGCATCATCACGACAGCGGAATTCGTCAATGGCTCGGCCAACTGGTTCCGGATGCGCGACCGCAACGGCGATAATGTGCTGACGACGGCGGATTTCGGCCCTCCGCGCGGGTAATGCCCACGCGAGAATTTGCCGGCAAGGTGCAACACCCCGTGACAGCGACCCGATTCTGCGCGATTCTGCTCCAAAATAGTCATGAGGGAGCAGTCTCATGTGGATCAAATCGGTTCTTACGGCGGGCGTTGCCGCCCTTGCCCTGGCGGGGTGTGGCGGGGATAGCGGCCCGCGAACGGGTCAGATGATGGCCCCGGCGCATCTGAGTGCGTCGAACTATCGTGCCTTCGGTGTGCCTTCGCATTTCGGCGATACCGATCCGCACGAATGGGAAGGGCTGACCCCCGCCCACTACCCGGTGCATGGCATCGACGCCGCGCGCTATCAGGGTCGCATCAACTGGCCCGAGGCCAATGCCGCCGGGGTGAACTTTGCCTGGCTCAAGGCCACCGAGGGCGGCGACTGGGTCGATCCGGGCTTCCAGCTGAACGCGCAGGCCGCGCGGGCGGCGGGTGTGCCGGTGGGCGGCTATCACTTCTACTATTTCTGCCGCTCGCCCGAAGAGCAGGCAAACTGGTACATCCGCAACGTGCCGCGCATCGCGGACGATTTGCCCCCCGTTCTGGACATCGAGTGGAACCACCAGTCGCGCACCTGCAAGCGCACCCCCTCGCCCGCAACCGTTCAGGCCGAGATGCGACGCTTCCTTGAGATCGTGACGCAGCACTACGGTGCGCGCCCGGTGATCTACACCACGCCAGATTTCTACGAGGAAAACGCCCTCGGCTCGTTGGACGGCTACGAGTTCTGGCTGCGCTCGGTCGCAGCGCATCCCACTGAGCGTTACCCCGGCGAGCAGTGGTCGTTCTGGCAATATACCGGCACCGGGGTCGTGCCGGGTGTGGGCGGCACGGTCGATATCAACACCTTCGCGGGGTCGCCCGAAGCCTGGATGAACTGGCTGGCCACCCGGCGCCTTTGATCAACGCCAAGCGCGAGGGTTACCCCTCGCGCTTGCGGCGCTGCACGCAGCGCCAGGCCCGTGAGTAGCAGGCCTTAACCGTCCACGCGAATACGCGCGTTGGCAGGGTCGTGCGGGCTATCCTCGGTCACCACGGCATCCCATTCCATGAGCTGGATCTTGACCTTGAGCCTGGTTCCCGGCTCGGCCAGATCGGGGCGCACATAGCCCATGCCGATCTGCTTGCCGAAGGCCACTGACCAACCGCCCGAGGTCAGGCGCCCGACCTTTTCACCGTTGAGCAGGATCGCCTCCTTGCCCCACGGATCGGTATCCGCAGGTCCGTCGATCAGCAGGGTGACGCATTTCGAGCGGATGCCGAGGTCGAGCATCGCCTGCTTGCCGCGGAAGTCCTTCTCGAGATCGACGAAGCGGTCCAGACCGGCCTCAAGCGGCGTCGCGTCGCGGCCAAGTTCGGTGCCAAAGGCGCGGTAGGATTTCTCCTGGCGCAGCCAGTTCTGGGCGCGCGCACCGACGGGCTTGAGGCCATGCTTTTGCCCCACGGACCAGATCAGATCCCACAGGTAGCGCCCCATCTCGATGGGGTGGTGCAATTCCCAGCCCAGTTCGCCCGTATAGGCCACGCGCACCGCGCGCACAGGGCACATGCCCAGTTCAATGTCGCGATAGCTCAGCCAGGGGAACCGCTTGTTCGACAGCACCGTCTCCGGGTAGGCGTCCTTGACGATCTCATTCAGGATCGCACGCGCATTCGGCCCGGCCAGCGCGAACACGCCCCATTGGGTCGTGATGTCGTGGCAATCGACATATTCGCCGCCCGCCGCGCGGAAATCCTCGATGGATTTGAGCAGGAAATCCGCGTCATAGGCGGTCCAGGCACCGGCCGAGATCAGGTAGTACTCGTCCTCTTTCAGGCGCACGATCGTATATTCAGTGCGCGTGGTGCCCGCATCCGTCAGCGCATAGGTCAGGTTGATGCGCCCGACCTTCGGCAGCTTGTTGCAGGTGAAGTGATCGAGGAAAGCGGTCGCACCGGGGCCGCGCACGAGATGCTTGGTAAAGGCTGTCGCGTCGATGATGCCCGCAGTCTCGCGGACCGCCTCGGCCTCGGACTTGGCATATTGCCACCACGCACCCCGGCGGAAGCTGCGCGAATCATGGTCGAAATCGGCTGGAGCATCGAGCGGACCGTAGTAGTTCGGACGCTCCCAGCCGTTCACCTGCCCCATCTGCGCACCAAGGGCGAGCTGGCGGTCATAGTTGGGTGCGGTGCGCAGCGGGCGGCAGGCTTCGCGCTCTTCGTCCGGGTGGTGCAGGATGAAGACGTGCTCGTAGCATTCCTCGTTCTTGCGCGCCGCATATTCGGTGGTCATCCAGTTGCCGTACCGCTTGGGGTCGAGCGACGCCATGTCGATCTCGGCCTCGCCCTCGACCATCATCTGCGCAAGGTAATAGCCGGTGCCGCCCGCGGCGGTGATGCCAAAGCTGAAACCCTCAGCCAGCCACATGTTGCGCAGCCCCGGCGCCGGACCGACCAGCGGGTTGCCATCGGGGGTGTAGCAGATCGGGCCGTTGAAATCGTCCTTCAGGCCCACCGTTTCCGAGGTCGGGATGCGGTGGATCATCGACATGTATTCCTCTTCGATCCGCTCAAGATCGAGCGGGAAGAGATCGGCGCGGAAGGTTTGCGGCACGTCGTACAGGAATCGTGCGGGGGCGCCGCGCTCATAGGGGCCAAGGATCCAGCCGCCACGCTCTTCGCGCACGTACCACTTGGCGTCAGCATCGCGCAGCACCGGGTGCTCGGGGTTGCCCGCCGCGCGCCAGGCCTGAAGGGCCGGATCGGGCTCGGTCACGATAAACTGGTGTTCGACCGGAATCGCGGGGATCTTGATACCCAGAAGGCGCGCGGTGCGCTGCGCGTGGTTGCCCGTCGCGGTCACGACATGCTCGGCATGGACGTCGATCAACTCGCCCGATCCAACCAGATTGCCACCCTTCTCGATCATCTTTTCCAGCGTCACCACCCATTCGCTGCCGGTCCAGCGATAGGCATTCACTTGCAGCTTGCGCACGATATCGACGCCACGCTGACGCGCGCCCTTGGCCATCGCCTGCGTCACGTCGGCGGGGTTGATATAGCCGTCCTGCGGGTGGAACAGCGCGCCCTTCAGGTCTTCGGTACGCACGAGCGGCCAGCGCTCCTTGATCTGCGCGGGGGTCAGAAACTCGTGATATACCTCGGCGGTTTCGGCCACCGAGGAATAGAGCATGTATTCGTCCATGCGCTCCTGCGTCTGCGCCATACGCAGGTTGCCGCAGATCGAGAAGCCCGCGTTCAGTCCGGTTTCCGCCTCCAGCGTCTTGTAGAGATCGACCGAGTACTTGTGGATATGCGTTGTCGCATAGCTCATGTTGAACAGCGGCAGCAGACCAGCCGCGTGCCAGGTCGAACCCGAGGTCAGTTCGTCGCGTTCGACCAGCATGGTCTCCCATCCCGCCTTCGCAAGATGATAGGCGACCGAGCAACCGACGGCACCGCCGCCGACGACCAAAGCTTTGACATGGGTTTTCATGGGGCGACTCCGCAGATGGCTTTTATCCGTTGTGCCAGAGTGACAGACCCACGGGCAAACGCGCCCGACATTTGCGGGCAAAAAGCGACATGCGGGGAAAACGAAGTCGTCGTTGATGCACTTCGCCGGCGGGCCAGCGTCAGGGAAGGCGCCAGATCTCGACCATCACACTCATGCCCTGACGCGGGTCGATCCGGTCCGGCACACGGACGGCGCGGCTTTGCTCAAGAATAGCGGCGGGCTGCGGTGGAGCGCCCGCCTCGGCATCCTCTGTTACGCGCAACTGAACGACACGCGCGGCGGGAACAAGCGCAGGGCCAAGCGGCGGCGGGCGCTTGACCGGCCAGTCAGGCTCCAGCAGCACAAGGCTGCCCATCAGCCAACCGGCACCGGTCAGCCGTTCGATCCCCGGATCGGCGGTTTCGGC
The DNA here is from genome assembly GCF_025154035.1 of Sedimentimonas flavescens. Lineage (NCBI taxonomy): Bacteria > Pseudomonadati > Pseudomonadota > Alphaproteobacteria > Rhodobacterales > Sedimentimonas > Sedimentimonas flavescens. The sequence continues at coordinate 263,585 of NZ_JAOALJ010000002.1, forward strand.
GAGAATGGCCGAAATCTCAGCGCGCAGCGGCGTAAAATCATAGCTCAGCCGCGAGGGCTTCAACCCGAAGACCACGAAGATCCCGATCGTCACCGCGACGCCGACAACCCCTACCGCCACGGCAATCACCCGGCCCGCGCGGCGGGGCCCGGCCTCAAGCGCCCAAAGCATCAACCCGAGCGCGCCGGGCATCGCCAGCGGGATGAGCCATCGCGGCGTGACGCGCGTTGCATCCGCCACCCCCATGATGACGGCGATGAGTGCGCAACCGAAGACCGACATCGCCAGCAGCAGCTTACGCAGCCAAACCGCCTCGTCTTCGGTCGTCGGGCGCGGCGCAGTCCCGCGCGGCCACAGCCGCGCCAGAAGTGCGACCAGAGCCGCCAGGATCAGGGCAAGCACATAGCCCTGCACGGTTTCCGCCACACCGCCCAGGAATGGCAGGTCGAGCACCGCGCGCTCGGACCGCCGGATCTTCGACGCGGACGCAAAGGCGATATCGGGATGCCGCGCTATCCACAGTATCGGCCCGGCAAGGATCGCCAGCGCAGCGGCAACGGCGGCGCCAACGCGGCCCCAGGACAAGGCCGCCCAACCCCGCGGCGGCGGCAATACCCAGAGCGCCAGCGCCGCCGAGAAGGGCAATATCCAGAAGTTGTATTTCGATAGCCCGCCAAACCCGATGACGATCCCCAGCACGATCCAATCGCGCCAGCGCCCGTAACGAACGACACCAAACAACGCAAAAAGGAAGGCCGAGGTCGAAAGGATCAGTGCGACCGAATGCGACAGGGTGCGCTGTGCCTCCCACGCGATTTCGGGCAGAAGGATCAGCCCCACCGTGGCGATGGCCGCGCGCCCCGCAGGGACGAACCGCGCAAGCGCCAGATAGGCAAGCATATATCCCAGCCACAGGCAGGCGTTCTTGGCAATCGCCAGCGCCGCAATATTCACACCGATCAGCTTGAAGGTCAGGAGTTGCAGCCAGTTGAATAGCGGCAACTGGGGCCCGTAGCCCCAGTGAAACTCCTGCGCGCGCATGACAAGTTCGGCCTCGTCAAGTTGCAGGCCCGTGCCAATCCAGATCCGCAGCGTAACCTGCAGCGCGAAATAGGCTGCAAGGACAAGCGCCAGGGTCAAACTCTCTTGGCGCATGTCCTTGGTCCTTCGCGTCAGATCATCCCGGGTACCACCAGATCCGGCGGACGGTGGCCGTCCGCGAAGGTCTTGATGTTCACGATCACCTTCTCGCCCATCTCGGCGCGGCCTTCAACCGTGGCCGAACCCATGTGCGGCAGCAGCACGACATTGGGCAGCGTGCGCAGGTCGGGGTTCATCTCGGAGCCATGCTCGAACACATCAAGGCCCGCCCCGGCGATCTCGCCCGCCTTCAGGCCGCGCACCAGCGCGTTTTCGTCGATGACCTCGCCACGCGAGGTGTTCACCACCACCGCCGTGGGCTTGAGCATCTTCAGACGCCGCGCGTTGAGCAGGTGGAAGGTCGAGGGCGTATGCGGGCAGTTGACCGAGATCACGTCCATCCGGGCAACCATCTGATCGATGCTGTCCCAGTAGGTTGCCTCCAGCTCCTCCTCAATCTCGGGGCGCAGGCGGCGGCGGTTGTGATAGTGGATCTGCATCCCGAAAGCCTTGGCGCGGCGGGCAACGGCCTGACCGATTCGCCCCATCCCCAGGATACCAAGACGCTTGCCGCCGATGCGCCCGCCCAGGAAGGCGGTGGGCGACCAGCCAGCCCATTCGCCGGCCTGCATTACGGCCAGCCCCTCGGGGATGCGGCGGGTCACGCCCAGCATCAGCGCCATCACCATATCGGCGGTGTCTTCGGTCACCACGCCGGGCGTGTTGGACACCAGAACCCCGCGCTGGCGCGCCGAGGCGACGTCGATATGGTCCACGCCCGCTCCAAAGTTGGCGATCAGGCGCAGCCGTTCTCCGGCGCGCGCAAGCATGTTGGCATCAATATGATCGGTCAGCGTCGGCACGAGAACATCCGCGCGGGTCATCGCCTCGACCAGCTCTTCGCGGGCCATCGGCGTGTCGTCCTCACGCAGCTCGACATCGAACAACTCTTTCATCCGGGTCTCGACGACCTCGGGCAACCGTCGCGTCACGACAACACTCAGCCGCGGTGCGGGCATGGTTGGGCTCCTCTCTCTTCCAAACGCCTGTGCTTGGGTGCAAAGTGACCTCCAACGGGGCGAGACACAAGGCCTCGAGAGAGCAGAAATGGCGTTTTTTATCGTGTTAGCGCAATTTTCTTGCGCGGGCGATTTTTCAGGACGCCTGACGGCGTGCTTTTTGGGCGGAACGGAAATGCAGGCGATCTGGAGAAGAAGCTTTTACGGCTTGGTGTTGGTTTCCCTGATGACGACCGGGCCGGTCGCAGCGCAGGAAGAGGACGAAACGCCCCCTGACGCGCTGGCCGTGGCACAGGCTGTCGCGAACCAGAACGGACGCGGTCCGGTGACCAACCTGCCGGTTCCGCGCTTCGTCTCGCTGAAAAGCTCCGAGGGCAACGCCCGGCGCGGCCCCTCGCTTGGCCACCGCATCGACTGGGTCTTCACCCATGAAGGGATGCCGCTGCGCGTTACCGCCGAATTCAGCAACTGGCGCCGCGTCGAAGATCGCGATGGCGCGGGCGGCTGGATCCACTATTCGCTGCTGTCGGGCGTGCGCTCTGTCATCGTCGAGGAAGATCAGACCAACCTGCACGCCCGCCCCGACGAGAAATCTGCGGTCGTGGCGCGGGCCGAGGCAGGCGCCATCGCGCGGCTTGGCGACTGCAATCGCAACTGGTGCGAGATCAGCGCCGAGAATGCCGATGGCTGGGTGCCCAAGACCGCGATTTGGGGGGTTGCCCCGGATGAGTTGCGCGACTAACCGAACCGCAGACCTCAGGCGGAGCCGGGACTGCCCCGGATACAGACAATGTCCTATAACGACGCTCAGACACGGCTGAACCTGTCCGCGGGGCTTGCCTCGGTCTCGGTGGCGGTTGTTCTGGTGGGCATGAAGCTCTGGGCGCTTTGGGCAACGGGGGCACTGTCGATCGCCGCTTCGCTGGCCGATTCCGCGATGGATCTGCTGATCTCGGGCGCGGGCCTGGGGGCGATCATCTATGCCGCGCGGCCGGCCGATGACGATCACGCCTTCGGCCATTCCTCTGTCGAAGATCTGGCCTCGCTTGGGCAGGCGCTGTTCGTCAGCGTCTCGGCTATCGCCATTGCCATTGCGGCGGGCGGGCGGCTGCTTTCACAAGAGCCACAGGCGCTGGCGGCCGAAGGGGCGGGCATCCTGGTCATGGCGCTGTCCGCGACGCTGACGCTGGGGCTGGTCGCCTGGCAGGCCCGCGTGGCGCGCAAGACCGGAAACAAGGTCGTTGCCGCCGACATGCTGCATTACGTGGGCGATCTGCTGCCCACGATCGGCGCGATCCTGGCGCTGTGGCTGTCGTCGCGCTTCGGTTGGGCGAAGGTGGACAGCATTGTCGCGCTGATCGCAGCGGCAATCATGCTGCGCGGCGCCGGGCAGATCGGCGTTTCCGCCTGGCACGCCCTGATGGACCGCGCCGCCCCGCAAGAGATCATCGACCGTATCGCCGGGATCGCCCGGACCTGGCCGGGCGTGATGGGCTTTCATGACCTCAAGACCCGCACCGCAGGCGCCAAGATTTTCGTGCAACTGCATATCGAACTCGATGGCGCGCAGTCGCTTGATGCCGCGCATGAGATCGCCGCCAGCCTCAAGCGCACGATCATCGAGGCCTATCCGCAGGCCGAGGTCATCATCCACAAGGACGTCTGGCGCGGCTAGACGGGGGCCGAAGCCCCCGACACTCAGGCCGGTTCCAGCAGGCCACGGCCCTTCAGCAGCGCCTCGACCCCCGGCATCTTGCCGCGAAACTCCAGATACAGCTCATCCGCCGGGCGCGAGCCGCCCGCCGACAGGATGAACTGCTCAAGCCGGTCGGCGGTAACCGGGTCGAACACGTCGCCTGCTTCCTCGAAGGCCGCGAAGGCGTCGGCATCCATCACCTCGGACCACATGTAGCTGTAATAGCCCGCCGAGTAGCCGTCACCCGAGAAGACATGGGCGAAATGCGGCGTGGCATGACGCATGCGGATCGCCTTGGGCAGGCCGATCGCGGCCAGAACCTCGTCCTGTTTGGCCATCGGATCGGTGGGCGCCGGGCCGTCGTGGAACTCCAGATCGACCAGCGCCGAGGCCACGTATTCCACCGTCGCAAAGCCCTGATCGTAGGTCGAGGCCGCCAGCAGCTTGTCGAGCAGCGCCTTCGGCATCGGCTCGCCGGTCTTCCAGTGCCGCGCGTGCTTTTCGAGAACGGCGGGAACCTCAAGCCAATGCTCATACAGCTGGCTCGGCAGTTCGACGAAATCGCGCGCAACCGAGGTGCCCGAGATGAGCTGATAGGTCACATCCGACAGCATCTGGTGCAGCGCATGGCCAAACTCGTGGAACAGCGTGCGCGCATCATCGTAGCTGAGCAGCGCGGGCGCGCCCTTGGTGAAATTGCACACGTTGACGACGATGGGCGCGGTCTCTCCGCCCAGCTTCTTCTGGCTGCGCATGGCCGAACACCAGGCCCCCGAACGCTTCGAGGCCCGCGCGAAGTAGTCGCCCAGGAAGACCGCGACATGCTTGCCCTTGCGGGTGACCTCCCAGCCGCGCACATCGGGGTGGTAGAACGGCCCGTCGATCTCGCGGAACTCCAGCCCAAAGAGGCGGCTTGCCGTGTCGAAGGCCGCGCCGATCATCGCATCGAGCGACAGATAGGGCTTGAGCGCGGCCTCGTCGAAATCATGTTCGGCCACGCGGCGCTTTTCGGAATAATAGCGCCAGTCCCAGGCCTCCAGATCGCCGTTGATCCCATCGGCATGCATCATCGCGGTCAGCGTGGCGGCATCGGCCTCGGCCTTGGCCTTGGCGGGCGTCCAGACCCGCATCAGCAGATCGCGCACCTGATCGGGCGTCTTCGCCATCTCGGTATCGAGCTTGAATGCGGCGAAATTCGCGAAGCCCAGAAGATGCGCGCGTTCCTCGCGCAGACGCAGGATCTCGGCGGCATTCTCACGGTTGTCGGTCTCGCCGCCGTTGGCGCCGCGCGCGACCCAGGCCTCATAGGCGATCTCGCGCAGATCGCGGCGGGGCGAGAATTGCAGGAAGGGCACGATCAGCGAGCGATTGAGCGTCAGCACCGGGCCATCCTGCCCCCGCTCTTGCCCGGCAGCATGGGCGGCGGCCACAACGAATTCGGGCAGGCCCTCAAGATCCGCTTCGCTGAGCGGGCGGAACCAGTCACGCTCATCGGCCAGAAGGTTCTGGCTGAAAGCGGTGGAGAGCACCGCAAGCCGCTCCTTGATCGCGGCCATGCGGTTGGCGGCTTCGCCATCCAGCGCGGCCCCGGCACGCACGAACATCTGGTGATACAGCTCCAGCACGCGAGCCTGCTCGGGCGCCAGCCCCAGCCCCTCGCGCCCCTGCCAGAGCGTGTCGATGCGCTCAAACAGCGCCCGGTTCATCGTTACTTCCGAGGAGAACGCCGCCATTTTCGGCGCCAGATCGCGCATCAGCGCCTCGCGCGCGGGCGTGCTGTCGGCCCCGGAGAGGTTGTAGAACACACCCGCGACCCGGTCGAGCAGCGCCTCGGCACCCTCCATCGCCTCGATCGTGTTGGCGAAACTGGGGGCCTCCGGGTTGTCCGAGATCGCGCGGATATTGGCGCGGGCCTCGGTCAGCGCGGCCTCGAAGGCGGGCGCAAAATCATCGTCTTGCAGCGCGCCGAAGGGCGGAAGCGAGAAAGGGCCGGTCCAGTCGGACAAAAGCGGATTGGTCATCGCAAGATCTCCTTTGGGCACAAGCTAGGGTGCCGTGCGGGGAATAGGAAGGGGGGGCCGCGCCGGGCCTAGTGCCGCGCGCCGCAAACTGCGCAATCCCCGCGCCGTTTCACACCGATCTGCCGGTTTTCACCCCAGAGCGCATCATAGATCATCAGCCGACCGCGCGCGCTGGCGCCCGCGCCGGCGATCTCCTTGATGGCCTCGGCGGCCATCATCGCGCCCACGACGCCCGGCAGCGCGCCGACCACCCCGGCTTCGGCGCAAGAGGGCGCAAGACCGGGCGCCGGGGCCTGCGGAAAGACGCAGGCATAGCACGGTGCGTCACGCGCCGGGTCATAGAGCGACAATTGCCCTTCCCATTGCGCAATCGCGCCCGAGATCAGCGGCTTGCCCGCCGCCACACAGGCCGCATTGACCAAATAGCGCGTGTCGAAATTATCCGTCCCGTCCAGCACAAGGTCATAGTCGGCGATCAGTTCAGCGGCGTCCCCTTCGCTCAGGCGGCGGTTATAGGGCCGCACCTCGATGAACGGGTTGAGCGCCTGCATCGCCGCCTGTGCGGAGAATACCTTGGGCTTGCCGATATCGGCGTCGCGATGGATCACCTGCCGCTGCAGGTTCGAGTTCGAAACCTCGTCATCATCGACCACGCCAATCGTGCCCACCCCCGCCGCAGCAAGGTAGAGCAGCACCGGCGAGCCAAGCCCCCCTGCCCCGACAACCAGAACCTTGGCATTGCGCAGCTTCTTCTGTCCGGGGCCGCCGATCTCGCGCAGCATGATGTGGCGCGCGTAGCGGTCAAGCTCGGCCTCGGCGAAGCTGCTCTTGGGAGTGGTGGTCTCGGGTGCAATGGGACGGGCGCGGGCCTTCAGCCGCCGCAAGCCCCAGGCATAGGCCAGCACCACTGCGGCCACTCCGCCAAGCCCAAGCCAGGCGGCCAGGCTGCCACCTACGGCCATGCGCAACGGATGCCCGCCCGGCAGCGCCAGATACGCAAGCGTAAAGGCGCCCCAGAGGATACCCAGCATCAGCACGATCAGCCGCCCCGGCGCCCGCAGCACGAGCCCAAGCGCCACCACACCGACCAGAAGCCAAAGCCCGATCATATCTCAGCCCTTGCCGGTCGAGCCGAACCCGCCCTGCCCCCGCACGGTATCGCCAAGCGCCCCCACCACCTCGTAGCGGGCCTGAACGACCGGGGCGATGACGGCCTGCGCGATGCGCTCGCCATGCTGGACGACATAGGGCTCGGCCCCGAGGTTGATCAGCAGCACGCCAAGCGGGCCGCGATAATCACTGTCGATGGTGCCGGGCGTATTGGGCAGGCTGATGCCATGTTTGAAGGCAAGGCCAGAGCGCGGCCGGATCTGCATCTCAAACCCTTCGGGGATCTCGACGCGAAGGCCTGTCGGGATGATCGCGCGCTGCATCGGGTAAAGGGTGAATCCTGCCGCGCGATCCTCGGGCATCAGGTTGGCGCGAATATCGGCGCCGGCGGCGCCGTGGGTTTCATAGGAGGGCAGCGCGATCGCCAGATCGGCCCAATCCTCGTGCAATACCCGGATGATCGGTGCGCTCATGTCATTCCCCCTCGGTCAGGGCCGTGGCGATGCGCGTGGCAAGCTGGCGCGCGACTGCGTCCTTGCCCATGCGCGGCCAATGCTCGGCCCCCTGCGCATCGAGGATGATCACGGCGTTCTCGGTGCCGCCCATGATGCCGGTGGCGGGGCTGACGTCATTCGCCACGATCCAGTCGCAGCCCTTGCGGGCGCGCTTGGCGCTGGCATGGGCCTCGACGTCATGGGTCTCGGCGGCAAAGCCCACGACAAGGCGCGGACGCCCCTTTGCCATCTGCGAGACGGTGGCGAGAATGTCGGGATTCTCGGCGAATTCCAGCGCGGGGGCGCGGCCCGAGCCATCCTTCTTCATCTTCTGACCGGTGGCATTGGCCACGCGCCAGTCGGCCACGGCGGCGGCAAAGATTGCGGCCTCGGCGGGCAGCGCGGCTTGCACGGCCTCCAGCATCTCGCGCGCGGTCTCGACGCGCACCACCTGAACGCCGGGCGGAGGCGGCACGCTTGCCGGCCCCGTCACGAAGGTCACCCGCGCGCCCAGATCGCGCAGTGCCGCGGCAAGCGCCGTCCCCTGCGCCCCCGAGGAGCGGTTGGCGATATAGCGCACCGGGTCGATCGGCTCATGCGTTGGGCCCGAGGTCACCAGCACATGGCGCCCGCTCAGCGGCCCGTCCGACAGCAGCGCGCGGATCGCGCCGAGGATCTCGTCGGGCTCCGACATCCGCCCCTCACCGAACTCGCCACAGGCCATCTCGCCCGCGTTCGGCCCAACAAAACGGACGCCATCGGCGGCAAGCGTGGCGCGGTTGCGCTGCGTTGCGGGGTGTTCCCACATGCGCACATTCATCGCAGGCGCAATCAGCACCGGCTTGTCGGTGGCCATCAGCAGTGTCGAGGCAAGGTCATTCGCAAGCCCGCCCGCCATCTTGCCCATCAGATCTGCCGTCGCCGGGGCAACCACCACCAGATCGGCCGCGCGCGACAGCTGGATATGCCCCATCTCGGCCTCGGTCGTCAGGTCGAACAGATCGCTATGCACCGGGTTCCCGGCCAGCGCCGCAATCGAGAGGGGTGTTACGAACTCGCCCCCCGCGCGGGTCAGCACCGGCACGACCGAGGCACCCTCGGCCCGCAGGCTGCGGATCAGCTCGGGCACCTTGATGGCCGCGATACCGCCGCCGATGATCAGAAGAATTCGCTTGCCAGCCAGCATTCCCGCCTCCGCGCTTTGGGACAGGTTTAGGTCGCGGGGGCGCTCGGCGCAAGCGCCGCGCCTATTGCCGGAACGCAGCGCAGGGATCTTCGCGCGGCGCGGGCGGCGTCACGATCCACCAGTCATAGGGTTGATCGGGGGAAAGGCTCTCGCCCGGTTCGGCCTCAAGCTGGCCCAGGCTGCGCACGCGCACCCCCGGATTGGCCTGTGCGATCATCGCGGGAACGGCCCGGTCATTGCGCGCGTGCCCGGTGCCGGTGATCACCGCGACCGGCCCGCCGGTGGTCTTGAGCGCCCGCAGCGCGGTGCGCGCAAAGGCCCCGTCGCGCAGGCGCTGCGCCGCGACCATGCCAGGCAGCATCTCGGGGGGCAGCGCATCGCAATGATCGGCCTGCGCCTCGGACTCAAGCTGCGCCTGAAGTTCCGGCGCATAGGCCTGGTCCAGCCCATAGCGCGGCGCATCAGGACCGAAGACGCGATCAAGCGGTTCGGACATCGCCCGGCGGACCTCGTCTCGCGGGAGCGCGGCACCGATGATCAGCGCATCGGGCGCGGCGGCGAAAATCGGCGCGTAGAGGGCGAAATCGGGCCAACCCGCCTCCTCCCAGCCAAGCGCCTTGCCAAGTGCCACCGGGTCGGCGCGCAGATCGGGCGTGACACGCGCGGCCTGATCGGGGCTCAGCATCTCGAAGACCAGCGCGCGCGGGCGCAGCGCGGCGACCGCCGCCGCCTGATTGAGGTGATGGGCCGCGTTATCATGCACCTCGCCCAGGACCGCGATCTCGGGCGGATCGGCACTGAGGCGCGCGGGAAGATCGGCAGCCGCGATCTCCTCCGCCGAAGCGGGGGAGAGGGCCAGACAGGCGAACAGGGCAACAAGTTTCTTCATGCGAAGAAACTTGCGACTTCCTCACCATGGGTTTCAAGGCTTTTGCGCATCTTGCCAAAGGCCTGCGCCTCCAGCTGACGGACGCGTTCCTTGGACAAACCCAGTTCCTGCCCAAGGCTTTCAAGGGTGCGCGGCTCTTCGATCAGGCGGCGCTCTGTGACGATATACCGCTCCCGGTCGGTCAGGCGATCCATCGCCTCTCCCAGCCAGCCACGCATCAGCGCGCCATCGTGAGAATCGACCACATCGGCCTCGGGGCTGGCGGTTTCATCCTCCAGCGCATCGACCCATTCGCGGCCTTCCTCATCGCTCGACTGCGGCGTGTTGAGCGAGAAGTCGGCGCCGGCAAGCCGCCCCTCCATCATCTCGACATCTGCCAGCGGCACGCCGATCAGCTCGGCCACGCGCAGGCGCATCTGCGCGCCATCGAGCGAAACGCCCCCGGCATCTGCCTCGCGCTCGACCTGGGCCTGAACGCGGCGCAGGTTGAAAAACAGCGCCTTTTGCGACGAAGTCGAGCCCGTCCGCACCATCGACCAGTTGCGCATCACGAACTCCTGAATCGAGGCCTTGATCCACCACACCGCATAGGTCGAAAAACGCACCCCGCGATCGGGATCAAACTTGTCGGCAGCCTTCATCAGGCCAAGGCTCGCCTCCTGAATCAGATCGCTCATCGGGGCTCCGTAGCGGCGGAACTTGGAGGCCATCGAGATCGCCAGCCGCATATAGGCCATCACCAGGCGGTGCAGCGCGACTTCGTCGCGGTGATCGCGCCAGGCACGGGCCAGATTCGCCTCGGTCTCGGCGTCCAGATACTCCGCGCGCATCGCCTCGCGCGGCAGGCTTTCATCGGTCATTCCTTCGAGTGCCATGGCCAGTCTCCCGGGGTCTCCCAACCCACAATTGGCGTGCTCAGCGCTAACACTATGCGGAATGGTGGCGGGGTTGTCTTGCACTTTAGAATGATTCTCACAAAAAAATGTTCAGATGAAATGCAGGTTTCGGCCGCCGCACCTTGTTAACCTTTCATCAACCATGAGCCGGTAGCCCTGCTGGAAAGGGTTCCGGGGGCGGCACATGGTGGTCAAAACCTATACAGTCGCCTTCGAGGGCGTCGAAGCGCGGCTCGTCGAGGTGCAATGCGCGCTGGCGCCGGGGATGCCGGGTTTTGCCATCGTGGGCCTGCCCGACAAGGCGGTATCGGAGGCGCGCGAGCGGGTGCGCGCGGCGCTGGCCGCGCTGTCGATCGCGCTGCCGATGAAGAAGATCACGATCAATCTCTCGCCCGCCGACCTGCCCAAGGAGGGTTCGCATTTCGACCTGCCGCTGGCGCTGGCGGTGCTGGCAGCGACCGGCATCGTGCCGCCCGAAGAGGTCGAAACCGTCGTCTCGATTGGCGAGCTGTCGCTGGACGGCCGGCTGATCGCGGTCACCGGCGCGCTGCCAGCGGCGATGACCGCCGCCGCGCAGGATTGCGCCTTGATCTGCCCGAAGTCCTGCGGCGCCGAGGCCGCCTGGGTCGGCGCCGGGTCGGTGTTCGCGCCCTCCTCACTTGGCGAGGCGATCCGGCATTTGACGCAGGCCTCACCTTTGCCCCCCGCCACTCCGGGCGAAGTCGCCGCGGCAACGCAGCCCCGCGACCTACGCGACGTGAAGGGACAGGAACGCGCCAAGCGCGCGCTTGAGATTGCCGCCGCCGGGCGCCATCACCTGATGATGGTCGGCCCGCCCGGCGCGGGGAAGTCGATGCTGGCGGCGCGCCTGCCGGGGATCTTGCCGCCGCTCAGTCCCGCCGAGGCGCTGGAAACCTCGATGATCCATTCGCTTTCGGGGCTGCTGAGCGAGGGCGGCATTTCCCGCACCCGCCCCTATCGTGAGCCGCACCATACCGCCTCGATGGCTGCGATGATCGGCGGCGGGCGCGGCGCGCGGCCGGGCGAGGTGAGCCTAGCCCATAACGGCGTCCTTTTCATGGATGAGTTCCCCGAGTTTCCCCGCGCCGTACTGGAAACCCTGCGCCAGCCGATCGAGACGGGCGAGGTCGTCGTGGCCCGCGCCAACGCCCATATCCGCTACCCCTGCCGCTTCCTGCTGGTCGCTGCCGCGAACCCCTGCCGTTGCGGCTATCTGGGCGATGCGGCGCGGGCCTGTGCCAAGGCGCCGAACTGCGGCGCCGATTATCTGGGCCGGGTGTCGGGGCCACTGATGGACCGCTTCGATCTGCGCATCGAAGTGCCTGCGGTGTCGTTCACCGATCTCGATCTGCCCTCGGCGGGGGAAAGCTCGGCCAGCGTGGCCGAGCGCGTGGCCCGCGCGCGGGCGGTGCAGGCCGCGCGCTTTGCCGATGACCCCAAGCTGCGCGTGAATGCCGAGGCCGATGGCGCGATCCTTGAACAGATCGCCACCCCCGATGCCGAAGGGCGCGCGCTGCTGACCCGCGCGGCGGATCGCTTCGGGCTTTCGGCGCGCGCCTATCATCGCCTTTTGCGCACGGCGCGCACCATTGCCGATCTGGATGGATCGGAGGCGGTGCGCGCCCCGCATCTGGCCGAGGCGATCAGTTATCGCCTGTCGGCCACCTGATCAGGCGCGCTTGGCCTCGATCACCTGCCAGATCTTCTCGGCGATATTAACGCCGTCGAAGCGCTCCAGCTCCTGAATGCCGGTGGGCGAGGTCACGTTGATCTCGGTCAGCCATTCGCCGATCACGTCGATACCGACGAAGATCTGCCCCTTCTCGCGCAGGATCGGGCCGATGGCGGCGCAGATCTCAAGGTCGCGCTCGGTCAGGCCCACCTTCTCGGGGCGCCCGCCGACATGCATGTTTGAGCGCGTCTCGCCCTCGGCCGGCACACGGTTGATCGCGCCCACCGGCTCGCCGTTAACAAGGATGATGCGCTTGTCGCCTTTGACCACGGCGGGCACGTATTTCTGCGCGATCAGCGGCTCGCGGTTGATGCCGGTGAACAGCTCATGCAGCGACGCGAGGTTGCGGTCGTTCGGGTCCAGCCGGAACACGCCCGCGCCACCATTGCCGTAAAGCGGCTTGAGGATGATGTCGCCATGCCTGTGCTTGAAATCACGGATCATTTGCAGATCGCGGGCGATCAGCGTGGGCGGCGTGAGCTCGGGGAAGTTCAGCACCAGCAACTTCTCGGGGTAGTTGCGCACCCAGAACGGGTCGTTCACGACCAGAGTCTTTGGGTGGATGCGTTCGAGAACATGGGTCGTGGTGATATAGCCCATGTCGAAGGGCGGGTCCTGACGCAGCCAGACCACGTCGAAGGTGGACAGATCGACCTCAGTCTCTTCGCCCAAAGTGAAGTGATCGCCCTGCACACGGCGCACGGTCAGCGGCCAGCCGCGCGCGTACACACCGCCTTCGCGATAGGTCAGCTTGTCGGGCGTGTAGTAGAACAGCGAGTGCCCGCGCGCCTGTGCCTCTTCGGCGATGCGGAAGGTGCTGTCGGCGTTGATATTGATGGGCCCGATCGGGTCCATCTGGATTGCAACTTTCAAGGCCATGTCCGCCCCCTTTCGTTGCCCCCTTGATGCCCTGAGGTTTCGCCCGATGCAATCCGCGCTCAGTCGGACTGCGCGGCATTCTCGATGATTGCGACGCGGCCCTGCGCGTCCACCAGCGCCAGATCGAAGCGGCTTTCCTCGGCCTGAATATGCCCAAGCGCCAGATATTCGTCGGCCGAGCGGAAAATCCGCGCGAGTTGGCGCGGCAGCAGATGCGTCGCCGCCACCGCATGTGTGCGCGAAAATTTGACCTCGACAAAGGCCAGTAGTGACCCGCGCAGTGCGATCAGATCGACCTCGCCGCCATATCGCCCGCGCCAGCGCCGTGCGACGATCTCGAAACCCGCCTCCTCGTAGTGGCGCGCCACCTGATCTTCGGCGGTGGCGCCCGCATGGTAGGATTGCGCGCCGCTCATTCCTCCCGGTCCAGCTTGAGCGCCGCCTGATAGACATCGCGCCGCGGCAGGCCAAGCGCCTCGGCGACCTCGCTGGCCGCGTCCTTCACGCTCATCCGGTCAAGGCGTTCGCGCAGCGCGGCCTCGATATCCTCGGGACCGGCCTGCGAGCCGCGCACCCGGTCCACCAGCACGACGATCTCGCCCTTCGGGGCATCGCCTGAAAACTGCTCGGCCAGATCGCCAAGGCTGTCGCGGCGGACCTCTTCGAAACGCTTGGTCAGCTCGCGGCACACCGCGCCCTGCCGATCGGGGCCGAATACCTCGACCATGTCGCGCAGCATGTCGCCGACGCGTTTGGGCGATTCATAAAACACGAGCGTCGCGGGGATCGCTGCGAATTCCTTGAGCCACTTGCGCCGCGCGCTGCCGGTATTGGGCGGGAAGCCTGCAAACAGGAAGCGGTCCGAGGGCAGCCCCGACACGGTCAGCGCCGCCAGCACCGCCGAAGGCCCCGGCGCGGCAAAGACGGGGTGCCCGGCCTCAATTGCGGCGCGGCCAAGCTGATAGCCGGGGTCCGCGACCAGCGGCGTGCCCGCCTCCGAGGCATAGGCAACCGTCTGCCCCTCTTCCAGCGCGCGCAGGATCCGCGGGCGCACCTGCGCGCCGTTGTGATCGTGGTAGGCGATCAGCGGGCGATGGTTCAGCGCGATGCCGTGGATCTCCATCAAATGGCGCAGGGTGCGCGTATCCTCGGCCGCGATCACATCGGCCGAGGCCAGAATATCGAGCGCCCGCAGCGTGATGTCGCGCGCCGTTCCGATGGGCGTGGCGAGGAAATAGAGACCCGGCGCAAGCGGTTTCGCGCCACGTCCCATCGTGCCGCCCGGCGGGGTTTCGCCGGTGCCGTGCAATTCGCTCATCGTTGCGCCTTTCGTATGCCGGGAAAGTTTACTTCACTTCGGGAAAAGCATAGGGTTCGCCGGTGTTTACCCCCTGCTCCCGGATCAGAGGACGATTTCATGTTCGCCATTTTACGCAATGCCCGCAACCCCTTGCTGCGAATCGGAGTGGTGCTGTCAGCCCTTTGGCTGGCCGCGTGCCAACCGGGCGGCGGCAACACCGGGCAGCGCATCGACACCTCGGCAACCGTCCCGGTAGCACTACTGGTTCCGGGTGGCTCGGGCCAGCCCGGAGATGAGACGCTGGCGCTTTCCCTGCAGCAGGCTGCGCAGCTGGCGATCGCCGATCTGCAGGGCGTCAAGCTTGACCTGCGCGTCTACAACACGGGCGCCAGCCCCGCACTGGCCGCGCAGATGGCCAACAAGGCGGTCGATGAGGGCGCCAAGATCATCCTTGGACCGGTCTTCGCCGAATCCGCCAATGCGGTGGGCCTTGCGGTCGCGAACCGCAGCGTGAACGTACTGTCCTTCTCGAACAACGCCGATATCGCGGGTGGTAACGTCTTCGTTCTCGGCCAGACCTTCCAGAATACCGCCAATCGGCTTGTCAGCTACGCTGCCTCGCATGGCAAACGGCGCATCCTGATCGTGAACGACCAGACGGCAGCGGGTGAGGTCGGCGCACGGGCAATCCAGAACGCGATCTCGCGCTCGGGGGCGACCTTTGCGGGCAAGGCGTCGTATTCATTCTCGCAGCAGGGCGTGGCCTCGGCCGTGCCGGGCATCGCCAGCCGCGTGAAGGCGGGCGATGTGGACGCGCTGTTCCTGACCGCCGATACCGCGGGTGCCCTGCCGATGCTGGCGCAATTGCTGCCCGATCAGGGCGTCAGCGCGCAGCAGACTACCTTCATCGGCCTGACCCGTTGGGATATCCCGAACGCGACGCTGTCGATTCCGGGCCTGCAAGGCGGCTGGTTCGCCATGCCCGATCCGGGCCCGAACCTGCAGTTCCAATCCCGTTACCAGGCGACCTATGGCTCTGCGCCGCATCCGATCGCGGGCCTTGCCTATGACGGCGTGGCGGCCATCGGCGCGCTGGTGCGTTCGGGTCGCCCCGATGCGCTGACCCGTTCGGGCCTGACGCAGGGCGCGGGGTTTGTCGGCGTGAACGGCATCTTCCGCCTGCTGCCCGATGGCACGAACGAACGCGCGCTTTCGGTGGTCGAAATCCGCAACGGCCAGACCGTTGTGATCGAGGGCGCCCCAAGATCCTTCGGCGGCGCCGGTCTCTGACCCGGCGCTGTCTTCTTAACAAAGCCCCGCAGCAGGACATGGCGAACACGTGAACGATACGAACTATTTCCCCCCGGCTCCGGCCGGGGCGCCCCTGCTCCTGAACGATGCGGAGCTAGCCGATCAGCTTGATGAGACTCTGGTTGATGCGCCGGACGAACGCGCGGTTCGCGCGGCTACCGTCCAGTTCCTGCAAAAGGCCCGCACCGAGGCGACGCACTGGATCGAGGAGGATTTTGCCACTCATCCCCGGACGGCGCGCGACACCATGCGCTACTACGCGCGCATGACGGACGGGCTGGTGAACGCCATCTTGCATGTCGCGACGACCCGCCTGCACCGACTGGGCAATCCAACCGATGCCGAGAAGCTGGCCGTGCTGGCTGTCGGGGGCTATGGCCGCGCCGAGATGGCCCCCGCCTCCGACGTCGATCTGCTGTTCCTGACGCCCTGGAAGATCACCCCCTGGGCCGAAAGCGTGATCGAGTCGATGCTCTACATGCTGTGGGATCTCAAGCTGAAGGTCGGCCACAGCTCGCGCACGATCGAGGATTGCGTCCGGCTGGGGCGCGAGGATTACACCATACGCACCGCGATGCTGGAACAGCGCTACCTCGGCGGCGACGCCGCGCTGGCAGAAGAGCTGACCGAGCGGCTGCGCGCAGATCTCTTCCGCGGCACGGGCGCCGAATTCACCGAGGCCAAGCTGGAGGAGCGCGATGCACGCCACCGCCGCCAGGGCGGCCAGCGCTACGTGCTTGAACCTAACGTGAAAGAGGGCAAGGGCGGGCTGCGCGACTTGCAGACGCTCTACTGGATCGCAAAGTATATCCACCATGTGAACCGCGCGGCGGACCTGGTGCCGCTTGGTGTCTTCACAGCCGACGAATACCAGCATTTCCGCGACGCCGAGGATTACCTCTGGGCGGTTCGCTGCCATCTGCACATGATCGCAGGGCGCGCGGCCGACCAGCTGACCTTCGACATGCAGGTCGAGGTGGCGCGCCGCATGGGCTATTCCGACACCGCCGGGCGCCGCGCGGTCGAGGTCTTCATGCAGGATTACTTCCGCCACGCCACCAAGGTGGGTGAAGTCACGCGCATCTTCCTGACCGCGCTCGAGGCGCAGCACGTCAAGCGCCCGCCGGTGCTCAAGCGGCTGTTCCGCCGTCGCCGCCCGCTCAAGGCGCCCTTCGTCGATGACAACGGGCGCATCAACGTGGCCGACAAGCGCGCCTTCCTGGCCGACCGGCTGAACCTGTTGCGCGTCTTCGAAGAGGGCCTGCGCACCGGGATGCTGATTCACCCCGACGCGATGCGTATCGTCAGCGCGAACCTGCATCTGATCGACGACGAGCTGCGCGAAAACCGCGAGGCGCAGCGCATTTTCCTCGATCTGCTGCTGAAACACGGCAACCCCGAGCGCGCGCTGCGGCGGATGAACGAACTCGGCGTGCTGTCGGCCTTCATCCCCGAGTTCGAACCGATCGTGGCGATGATGCAGTTCAACATGTACCACAGCTACACGGTGGACGAACACACGATCCAGGTGGTCTCAACTCTTGCGCAGATCGAGCGCGAGGAGTTGATCGAAGAACTGCCGCTCTCGTCGCATATCCTCAAGGAAGGGGTGAACCGCCGCGTCCTTTACGTCGCGCTTTTGCTGCATGACATCGGCAAGGGCCGGCCCGAGGATCACTCGATCCTTGGCGCGCAGATCGCGCGCCGCGTGGCGCCGCGCCTGGGGCTGAATGCCGAGGAATGCGAGACGGTCGAATGGCTGATCCGCCACCACCTGCTGATGTCCGACGTGGCGCAAAAGCGCGACCTGTCCGACCCGCGCACGATCCGCGACTTCGCCAAGATGGTGAAGACGCGCAAGCGGCTCGACCTGCTGACGGTACTGACCGTATGCGACATCCGCGGCGTCGGCCCGAACGTGTGGAACAACTGGAAGGCGACGCTGCTGCGCAGGCTCTACGCCGACTCGGCGCGCGCGCTTGAGCATGGCATGGAGGCCATCAACCGCGAGCAGCGCACCACCGACGCCAAACGCGCGCTGCGCGAGGCGTTGGCCGACTGGGAAGCCAAGGAGCTGCGCACCGAGACGGCGCGCCATTACGATCCCTACTGGCAGGGCCTCTCGACCGAGACGCATATGGCCTTCGCCACGCTGCTGCGCGAACTCGGTGACAACGAGATTCGCATCGACCTGCACCCCGACCCCGACCATGATGCGACGCGCGCGGCCTTCGCGCTGGCCGACCATCCGGGCATCTTCTCACGTCTCGCCGGGGCGCTGGCACTGGTGGGGGCGAACGTCGTGGATGCGCGCACCTATACCTCGAAGGACGGCTATGCCACGGCGGTCTTCTGGATCCAGGACTCCGAGGGGCACCCTTACGAGTCCACCCGCCTGCCGCGTCTGCGCCAGATGATCGACAAGACGCTCAAGGGCGAGGTCGTGGCGCGCGACGCGCTCAAGGATCGCGACAAGATCAAGAAGCGCGAGCGCGAATTCACCTTCCCGACCCATATCACTTTCGACAACGAGGGCTCGGATATCTACACCATCGTCGAGGTGGATACCCGCGACCGGCCCGGCCTGCTTTATGACCTGACGCGGGCGCTGGCGACCTCGAATATCTACATCGCCAGCGCAGTGATCGCGACCTATGGCGCGCAGGTGGTCGATACATTCTACGTCAAGGACATGTTCGGCCTGAAGCTGCACGCCAAGGGCAAGCAGGAGGCGCTTGAGAAGCGCCTGCGCGATGCGATCGTGTCGGGCGCCAAAAGGGCCGGAAACTGATGCAGCCCGTTCGCTTGGTGCGCGGTTTCCTGACGGTCGGCCTGTGGACCTTCGCAAGCCGCCTGCTGGGGTTCGCGCGCGACATGATGATGGCCGCCTATCTAGGCGCGGGCCCTGTGGCCGAGGCCTTCATGGTCGCCTTCTCGCTGCCCAACATGTTTCGCCGCTTCTTCGCCGAGGGGGCCTTCAACATGGCCTTCGTGCCGATGTTCGCCAAGCGGCTGGAGGCGGGCGACGATCCGCAGGGCTTTGCGCGCGACGCCTTCAAGGGGCTGTCTGCGGTGCTGGTGGTCTCTACCCTGATCGGAACCTTGGCGATGCCCTGGCTCGTCTGGGCGATGGCTGCGGGTTTTGCAGGCGATGCGCGCTTTGATCTGGCGGTGCTTTATGGCCAGATCGGGTTTTCCTACATCCTGTTCATCTCGCTCGTCGCGCTGCTCTCGGGTGTGCTAAACGCGTTCGGTCGTTTCACCGAGGCCTCGCTGGTGCCGGTGCTGATGAACCTGATGTTCATCGCCGCGATGTGGCTGGCTTCGGTCTTCGGCTGGGACATGGGCCTGACGCTTGCCTGGACGGTGCCGCTGACCGGGATCGCGCAGTTCAGCTGGACATGGTTCTCGGCGCATCGGCTGGGCTACACGCTGCTGCCTGGCCGCCCGCGCATGACGCCCGAACTCAAGCGCCTTTTGATCATCGCCGGGCCTGCGGTGCTGGCGGGCGGGGTTGTGCAGATCAACCTGCTGGTCGGGCGGCAGGTGGCCTCGTTCACCGAAGGGGCCGTGGCCTGGCTGAGCTATGCCGACCGGCTTTACCAACTGCCGCTTGGGGTCGTGGGCATCGCCATCGGCACGGTGCTGCTGCCCACCCTGTCGCGGCAGCTGCGCGCGGGCGATGATGCCGCCGGGCGCGAGAGCTTTTCGCGCGGGGCCGAGTTCGCGCTGTTCCTGACCCTGCCCGCCGCGGTCGCGCTGGTGGTGATCGCCGAGCCGCTGATCTCGGTGCTCTATGATCGCGGGGTCTGGACCGATCAGGACACCTGGGCGACCTCGGTCGCGCTGGCGGCCTATGGGCTGGGCCTGCCCGCTTTTGTGCTGCAAAAAGTGGTGCAGCCGCTGTTCTATGCCCGCGAGGATACGCGGCGGCCGTTCTATTACGCCGTTGCCTCGATGATCGTGAACGCGGGCTTTGCCGTGGGGATGATGCCCGTGATGGGCTTCATGGCCGCCGCGCTGGCCACCACGGTTTCCGGTTGGGTCATGCTGGCCCAACTGTGGTGGGGCGCGCGCAGCATGGGCGAGGCCGCCCGTCCCGATGCGCGTTTCTGGGCGCGGCTGTGGCGCATCGCGCTCGCCTCGGCGCTGATGGGCGTAACGCTGTGGCTGGCGGCGCAGGGGCTTGCGCCGATGCTGGCCAAGGGCGGTGCGCGCTGGTTGGCGCTGGCGCTGCTCTGCGGCGCGGGGATTGTCGTGTACTTCGGCGCAGGCGCGCTGCTTGGCGCCTACAGCCCTGGCGATCTCAAGCGAAACCTGCGGCGGCGGCGCGGCTGATCAGCGCCGCCGGATGATCGCGAGCGTGTGGCGCCAGCCGCCCGGCGCAACGACAAAGCTCAGCCCGAAGCCTGCCACGAAGCCCGCCAGATCGGCGACCCAGTCTGGGCGCCCGCCGAAGATCAAACCGAAGATCAGCTGGATCGCCATCAGCATGCCGATCAGCGAAAACGCCCGCGCCCGGTTCGAGTTGGTCTGCCCCAGACGCAGCCAGAGGATCCAGGTGAAGGCGCCGATCAGCCCGTAGGCGCCGGGATAGGCCCCGTAGATCGCGACATCGGCGAAGGGCATCATCGCATAGACCAGCGCCCCGAAGATCACCGATCCCAGAAACACCGTCGCCACCGCGAGGCCCGAGAAGACCTCACCCACCATCTTGCCAAGCGCGAGGATGAACACGAGCGCCATGAGCGCATGGGTGACCGTGCCATGTACGAAGGCATAGCTGGCCACGCGGATCAGGTGATGCGGCGGGTAGACCCCCTGCTCGACCATGGCGCGCGCGATGCCCGGATCGAAGGCGAAGCGTTGCAGCGCATCCATGCGCCATCCCGCCGCCAATGGGCCCAACACGCCGGATTGGCCTAGGCCAAAGGCCAGCTCGCCCAGTATGATTGGCGCGGCAAGCAGCCAGACCACCGGCGGCAGCGGGTTTATGGGATGTTCGTCGTAACCTTCGCGCATTGGCCTGCTCCGTTTCGACGGGGTCCGGTTGACGCCCCGCGCGCTTTAGCGATAAGCCCTCGGCAAGAGTTTTTCCAGCCTGCCCGCAGGAGCCGTCCATGACCGACCAGCCCGCCGATCTCAACGCCAAGTTCCAAAAGCGCATTTTCTCGGGCATCCAGCCCTCGGGGAACCTGACGCTCGGCAACTACCTCGGCGCGCTCAAGCGCTTCGTGCAAAAGCAGGACGAGGGGATCGAGACGATCTACTGCCTCGTCGATCTGCACGCGATCACCGTCTGGCAGGACCCCGAGGCGCTGCGTCGCCAGACCCGCGAGGCGGCGGCTGCCTTCATCGCGGCGGGGATCGACCCGGCGCGCTCGATCCTGTTCAACCAGAGCCAGGTCTCCGCCCATGCCGAAATGGGGTGGCTGTTGAACTGCGTGGCGCGGATGGGCTGGATGAACCGCATGACGCAGTGGAAGGACAAGGCCGGCAAGAACGCCGAGAAGCAATCGCTCGGCCTCTTCGCTTACCCCACGCTGATGGCCGCCGACATCTTGCTGTATCACGCGACCATGGTGCCCGTGGGCGAGGACCAAAAGCAGCACGTGGAGCTGACCCGCGACATCGCGGCCAAGTTCAACCATGACTACAAGGTCGATTTCTTCCCCTCGCCCGCGCCGCTGATCGAGGGCGCCGCAACCCGCGTCATGAGCCTGCGCGACGGCTCGAAGAAGATGTCGAAATCCGACCCGTCGGACGCGAGCCGCATCAACATGACCGACGACGCCGACACGATCGCCAAGAAGTTCCGCAAGGCCGTGACCGATCCCGAGCCCCTGCCCGAGACGCTGGAAGGGCTGGAAGGCCGCGCCGAGGCGCGCAACCTCGTCAACGTCTATGCGGCGCTGGCCGATATCTCGCCCGAGCAGGTGATCGCCGAGTTCGGCGGCAAGGGCTTTGGCACCTTCAAGCCCGCGCTGGCCGATCTGGCGGTGTCGAAGCTGGAGCCGATCTCGACCGAGATGAGCCGCCTGATGGCGGACCCGGCCGAGATCGACCGTATCCTGGGTGTGGGCGCCGAGAAGGCCGATGCAATCGCGCAGCCGATCCTGGCCAAGACGCTCGATATCATGGGGATGATCCGCTCGCGGTGAGGGTAGCGGCGGGGGTTTTGCACCCCCGCGCCCCCGCAAGGTATTTTCACCAAGAAGAAGTGGCGGCCTTGGCCTCGGCGCGCGGATAGAGGCGGGCCATTGTCAGGCCGCGCGTCGCGTTGAGCACCATGAGCGCGGCCCAGAGGCCGTGGTTGCCGAATGCGGGCAGCAGGATTGCCAGCGCGGCGACATAGACCGCCACCGATGCAAGCATGGCGTTGCGCATCTCGCGCGTCAGCGTGGCGCCGATGAAGATCCCGTCGAACATCCAGCTTGCGATGCCGATGAGCGGCGCGACGGCCAGCCAAGGCAGGTACTGCCGGGCGGTCTCGCGCACTTCGGGTGCCGTCGTCATCGTGTCGATGATCGCGGGGCCGGCGAGCAGGAAGACCAGCCCCAGAAGTGCCGCGCCGCCCACGCCCCATTGCGAGCTGACCACCGCCGCGCGGCGCAGGCGCGTGGGAGAGCGCGCGCCGACCGCCTGCCCCACAAGGCTTTCGGCGGCGAAGGCAAAGCCATCGAGCGCATAGGCGGTGATCCCGAGGAATTGCAGCAGAACCTGATTGGCGGCGAGTTTCGCATCCCCCTGCCCCGCGCCGAGGAACAGGAAGGCGGTGAAGGAGCCTTGCAGCAGAACCGAGCGGATCATGATGTCGGTATTGACCCGCGCCATTTGAGTCAGGCGAGCACGGTCGAATATCGCCCCGGCGCGCCACAGGCCGCCCGCGAAGGCCTCACGCGCGAGCCAGAGCGCCAGCAGCACGCCCGACCATTCCGCAATCAACGTCGCCGCGGCCACGCCTTTCACGCCCAACCCGAGCCCCAGCACGAACCACAGATCCAGCGCCACGTTCAGCCCGTTCATCCAGAGCTGGAGCACCAGCACCGCGCGGGTGCGTTCGAGCGCGATCAGCCAGCCGGTAAAGGCGTAGAGAGAGATGGTCGCGGGGGCGCCCCAGATCCGCAGACCGAGGTAGTCGCGGGCGAGCTGTTCGACCTCGGGGCTGGCGGGGGCGATTTGGAAGGCGAGCGAGAAGAGCGGATATTGCAGCACGATCAGCGCAAGACCCGCGAGGACCGCGATGATCAGCGCGCGCATCAGGCCCGCCGAGACCTCGCCACGGTCGCCCTCACCCGCCGATTGGGCGACAAGGCCCGTTGTACCCATGCGCAGGAAGCCGAAGATCCAGTAGAGCGAGGCGAGGATCACCGCACCGATACCCACGGCGCCAATCGGGGCCGCCTGCCCCAATTGCCCGACCACACCGGTATCCACCGCCCCAAGGATCGGGACGGTCGCGTTCGACAGCACGATCGGCGCTGCGATATTGAAAACGCGCCGATGCGTGATCTCGGCCATGCAAAGATCAGCCGTTATCGAGGGCGGGCATCAGGAAATGACCCGTCGCCTGCGCGAATAGCCGCGAGCGGTTGTCCTGCCACGCCTCGACATGCACCGAGGCATAGCGCCTCCCCGAGCGATTGACCCGCGCGCGCGCATAGGCGTCGCGCGGCAGGCCCGAGCGCAGGTAATCAACGCTGAAATCGATGGTCTTGGGCAGGCGGGGCAGAAGCACCTCGTCGGCCTGTCCAAGCTCGATGCGGCCCGCCTCGATATCCTCCCACAGCATCGACCAGCCCAGTTCAACGATGGCGGCGACCTCAAGGAAGGCGGCGGTCACCCCGCCGTGCAGGGCAGGCAGCATCGGGTTGCCGATCAGCTTTTCGTCAAAGGGTAGAACGGCGGTCAGCTCATCGCCGCGGCGGTCGAACTCGATGCCCAGAAAGCCGATATAGGGCACGCCTTCCACCAGAGCGCGCAGGGCCGCGTCGCGGCGTTGCTTGACGACCTGAACGGGTTCGGGCTTGCGGCGGCTCATTTCGCGGCTCCTTCGAGACGTTCGACGGTGAAGGCGCCGGTCGCGGTGGCGACGGGCAGGCCTTCTTCCTCGTCATGGGCGGTGGCGCGCAGGAAGGCAACCGATCGGGTGATGTGATAGACCTCGGCGCGGGCGGTAATGCGCTGCCGGGGGGTCGCCGTGCGCATGTAGTCGATACGCAGGTCGATGGTCGCAGTGCCGGCCGGGGCGTCAGGGTGGCTCATGACGGCTGCCCCGCAGCAGGTGTCCATCAGCGCCGAGACGGCCCCGCCGTGAATGACGCCGGTGCGCGGATCGCCGACCAGACGCTCATCCCAGGGCATCGAGATTACCGCGCGGCCGCCTCCGATCATGTCGAGATGCATCCCGAGCGCATGGCTGTGCGGGATCGCCTCGATAAAACGGCGCGCCAGATCCAGCTTTGCCGCATCCTCATGGCTCATGGAAACTCCGCCAGACTCAGTCATTTGCGTCCTCCGATTGTTCAGTCGACTATCCTGCGCCTCTTTGACACAGGCAAGCAGGTCGCGCAGTGCCGTAGCGGCATTTGGCCTTTGCGCCCCTCGGTCCGGGCCGCAAAGCCAGTTGAAGACAAAGGTGTCACCGGATAGCTTGCCCCCACGTAGGGAGGAACCGATGGCGGATGTTCTGAGCTTCAAAGAGATGTGCGCACGTTTCGATGTGACCCCGCGCACGCTCCGGTATTACGAGTATATCGAGCTGCTCTCGCCGCAAAAGTCTGGTCGCTCACGTTTTTATGGCGCGCGCGAGATCGCCCGGATGACCCTGATCCTGCGCGGCCGCCGTTTCGGCTTCTCGCTGGAAGAGCTGCGCCAGTGGCTGCTGATCTACGATCAGAAAGGCACGGAAGAGCAGAACCGGGTCTGGATCGAACTGGCCGACCGGCAGCTCGATGTGCTGTGCAAAGAGCGCGATGAGCTGGAAGTGACCATCGCCGACCTCAAGCAATTGCGCGACGATGTCGCGAAAACGCTTGATTCCTGACGCTCAAAGCGCTTCGAATCAAAGTTGACCCTGGGGCTTATTCCGACCCCACGCACCCTGCGCCATAACCGCGCGGGGTTCGAAAATTTCTTTACCCCTACGTCAATTTGAACTGACATTACGTCAGAGAATTTGTGACGCCACGTTATAGTGACGTTAAGGTCAACTTAGCTTGTAATGTGGGGGTGGAAATTGAATCTGCCGCCTCAACGTTACGTCAGGACAACGAGAGGCTCGTGCAATGAGTGAAGAGGTGATGACGATCCGAGAGATGTGTGACGCGTTCGATGTAACGCCGCGCACACTACGGTTCTACGAAAGCAAGGAACTGCTGTTCCCGATCCGTGAAGGGCAAAAGCGGCTCTTTACCCGGCGCGACCGGGCGCGGCTGAAACTGATCCTGCGCGGCAAGCGCTTCGGCTTCAGCCTCGAAGACATCCGCCAGTTGCTCGACATGTATTCGATGGGCGACCAGCAGAAGACGCAGCTTGCCGAGACGCTCAAGGTGGCGCGTCGGCGCAAAGAGGAAATGACGCGGCAACGCGACGAACTTGGCGAGGCAATTGCCGAGTTGCAGGAACAGATCGAATGGGGCGAGCGGGAGCTGGCCGGGCAGAACCCGGAGTCTTCCGCCGCCTGAACAAGGTGACTCAGGGAGAGAGAAATGCCCAGCTATACCGCCAATACCAAGGACATGCAGTTCGTGCTGCATGAGGTCCTGAAAATCTCGGAGGCCGGCATCCCCGGCTATGAGGAAATGGACCGCGATTTCACCGACGCCGTGCTGGATGCCGCGGCCAAGGTCTCCACCGAGGTATTGGCGCCGCTCAACGTCGTGGGCGACACCGAGGGTTGCGTGCTGGAAAACGGCATCGTGCGCACGCCCAAGGGTTTCGACACGGCCTTCGAGGCGATGAAGGACGGGGGATGGACCGCACTCGATTGCGACCCCGACTTCGGCGGCCAGGGCATGCCCTACCTGCTCAACTGCGCCGTGGGCGAGATGTTCGTCTCGGCCAACATGGCCTTCAACATGTATCAGGGCCTGACGCATGGCGCCTATTCGGCGATCCATGCCCATGGCACCGATGAGCAGAAGGCCAAGTATCTGCCCAAGATGGTGTCCTGCGAATGGACCGGCACCATGAACCTGACCGAACCGCATTGCGGCACGGATCTGGGCATGATGCGCACCAAGGCCGAGCCGCAGGCGGACGGCAGCTACAAGGTAACCGGGCAGAAGATCTTCATCTCGGCGGGCGATCACGATCTGGCCGAAAACATCATCCACCTGGTGCTGGCCAAAGCGCCGGGCGGCGGCGAGGGCACCAAGGGCGTCTCGCTCTTCATCGTGCCGAAGTTCCTGGTGAACGAGGATGGCTCGCTTGGGGCGCGCAACGCGGTCTCGGTCGGCAAGATCGAAGAGAAGATGGGCATCCACGGCAACTCGACCTGCGTGATGAATTACGACGGGGCGACGGGCTGGCTGCTTGGCGATCTGCACAAGGGCATGCGCGCGATGTTCACCATGATGAACGAGGCGCGTCTGGGTGTGGGCCTGCAAGGCTACGCCGTGGCCGAAGCCGCCTATCAGAACGCGCTCGCCTATGCCAAGGACCGCCTGCAAGGCCGCGCCGTCACCGGCACCGAGAACCCCAACGGCCCGGCCGATCCGCTGATCGTGCATCCCGACATCCGCCGCTCGCTGATGGATCAGAAAAGCTTCCTCGAAGGCGCCCGCGCCTTCACCTTCTGGGGCGCCTCGCTGATCGACCGTGCGCATAAATCGGGCGACGACGCGGCCGAGGGGCTGATCTCGCTGATGACGCCGGTCATCAAGGGTTTCCTGACCGACAAGGGCTTCGAGACGACCGTGCTCGCACAGCAGGTCTATGGCGGCCATGGCTACATCGAGGAATGGGGCATGTCGCAATTCGCGCGCGATGCCCGGATCACGATGATCTACGAAGGTGCGAACGGCGTGCAGGCGCTGGACCTCGTGGGCCGCAAGCTGGCGCAGGACGGCGGCAAGCACGTCATGGCCTTCTTCGAGATGATCAAGGCCGAGTGCAAGGCGCATGACGCGGATGAACGCATGAAGCCCTTCACCGACGCGCTGAAAGGTGCCTCGAAACAGCTTCAGTCCTCGGCCATGTTCTTCATGCAAAGCGGCATGAAGAACCCCAACGCGGCGCTTTCGGGCAGCTATGACTTCATGCACCTGATGGGCCATGTCTGCCTTGGTCTGATGTGGACGCGGATGGCAGCGGCGGCCCATGCGGCGCTGGATGCAGGGGCGTCTGACAAGGCCTTCTACGAGGGCAAGATCGCCACCGGCCGCTATTACATGGCGCGCCAGCTTCCGGCCTGCGCGATGCACCTTGCGCGGATCGAATCCGGGGCCGATCCGGTGATGGCGCTTTCCGTCGATCAGTTCTAAGCTTTCGGGGCGCGGACCGTTCCCGCCCCGGAGGATTTCATGAACCTTGAGAAAGACTGGCAGACCCTTCCGGCCTTTTCCGGCGGCTGCCAATGTGGGGCCGTGCGCTACGATGTGGCGCCCGGCCCTTCCTTTGCCTCGATCTGCCATTGCCGGATGTGCCAACGCGCTACCGGCAGCCCCTTCGCCGCGCTTTTGAAGGTCGCCGCCGACCGCGTCACCTGGCATGGCACGCCGGGCGTCTTCGCCTCGTCGAACATCGCCGAGCGCGGGTTCTGCCGAGCCTGCGGCACTCCCCTTTTCTATCGCCAGGCCGCCAGAGAGTGGATCGAGCTTACCTCAGGCTCGATACCGCCGACGGTGCCCTTCCGCCCCGTGCAACAATGGGGGATCGAGGGGCGGCACGACTGGCTTGCCGGGCTGGACATCCCCGGCGCGCCGACTGTTGAGCGCGACGTGATTTCCCACCAATCGAAGGACGCCTGATGCCCAAGCGCCTGCGCATGACCCGCCGCTTTCCCGTCGCACTGACGAACGACGCCTACCGCACTTTGCACCGCTTCGCGGCCGAAGCGGGCCTGAGCCCGGACGAGTCGCTGTGCTTCCTGTTCGAGCATTTCAACTCGGTCACGCATCACGAAAACCTTGCCGCCCGGCTGCGCCTGTTCAAGGCCGAACTGGAGGATCGCAAGGCCTGATCCACTCACCGCACACCGCGACGTGCGGTCATTTCGTCTCGTGACGTTACGCAACTTCCCCCTGCAGGTCTTTACCTGCGCGTCAACGTCGAACAACTATAGTTGAGCCCGACGCGTTCGGGCCGGGAGGACTGAGGATGACGGCGAAACTCTACTGCTTTGGCGAGTCCGGCAATGCCTACAAGGCTGCGTTGACGATGACCCTTGCGGGCTATGACTGGGAGCCCGTCTTCGTCGATTTCTTCCGGGGCGAGACGCGCTCGCCCGAGTATCTCGCGCTCAACGAGATGGGCGAGGCGCCCGTCTTCGTCGAGGGCGACGTGACGCTGACCCAGTCGGGCCTGATCCAGATGCATATCGCCGAGAAGACCGGCAAGCTGATGGAGGGCGACCGCAACGAGATCCTGCGCTGGCTGTTTTGGGACAACCACAAGGGCAGCTCGCAATTCGGCGCGCTGCGGTTCATGATGAACTTCCTGCCCGAGGAGAAACGCCCGCAGGCCGCGATCCAGTGGCTGTCGGGGCGCGCTCAGGCCGCCCTCAAGACGCTGGAGCGCCACCTCGAAAGCCGCGAATGGATGGCGGGCGATGCCCCCACCCTCGCCGATACGGCCTGCTGCGGCTATCTTTACTACCCCGAGCCCTTCGGGTTCGAGCGGACGAATTTCCCCGCCATTTCGGCATGGCTCGACCGCATCGCGGCGCTGCCCGGATGGAAACACCCTTACGACATGATGCCCGGCAACCCTGCGGACCGGGCCTGAGGAGGAAAGATGACCGAAGCCTATATCTACGACGCCTGCCGGACCCCGCGCGGCAAGGGCCGCCCGGACGGCAGCCTGCACGAGGTAACCTCGGTCGCGCTCTCGGCGCGGCTGCTGAACGCCGTCAAGGAGCGTAACGGCCTTGAGGGCCACGCCGTCGAGGATGTGATCTGGGGCAACGTCACCCAGGTTGGCGAACAGGGCGGCTGCCTTGCCCGCTCGGCCGTGCTGCTGTCGGATCTGGACGAGCGTATTCCGGGCCTGTCGATCAACCGTTTCTGCGCCTCGGGCATGGAGGCCGTGAATCTGGCCGCCAACCAGGTCAAGGGCGGCGCGGGCCAGGCCTATATCGCCGGCGGCGTCGAGATGATGGGCCGCGTGGCCATGGGCTCGGATGGCGCGGCGATCGCCGTTGACCCGAGCCTTGCGATGAAGACCTATTTCGTGCCGCAGGGCATCTCGGCCGATATCATCGCTACCGAATACGGTTTCACCCGCGAGCAGGCCGACGCGCTGGCCGTTGAATCGCAGCGCCGCGCCGCCGAAGCCTGGGCCGAGAACCGCTTTGCCAAGTCCATCGTGCCGGTGGTCGATCAGAACGGCGTCGTCATCCTTAACCACGACGAATACATGCGCCCCGGCACGCAGGTCGAAGACCTCGCCAAGCTGAAAGCCTCGTTCAAGGACATGGGCGAGGTGATGCCGGGCTTCGACAAGGTTGCGATGCTGAAATATCCGCATCTGAGCCACGTCAACCACATCCACCACGCAGGCAACTCGTCGGGTATCGTCGATGGCGCGGCGGCCGTGCTGATCGGCAACAAGGAATTCGGCGAGGCCCACGGCCTCAAGCCCCGCGCGCGCATCCGCGCCACCGCCAAGATCGGCACCGATCCGACCATCATGCTGACCGGCCCGGTTCCGGTGACCGAGAAGATCCTGCGCGACAGCGGCATGTCGATTGGCGACATCGACCTGTTCGAGGTGAACGAAGCCTTCGCCTCGGTCGTGCTGCGCTTCATGCAAGCCTTCGACGTCTCGCCCGACAAGGTCAACGTCAACGGCGGCGCGATGGCCATGGGTCACCCGCTTGGCGCCACCGGCGCGATCATCATCGGCACCCTGCTCGACGAGCTTGAACGCCGCGACCTGTCCACCGGCCTTGCCACCCTGTGCATCGCATCGGGCATGGGCGCGGCCACCATCATCGAGCGCGTCTGAGCCATGATCATTCGCAAGGCAGATGCGCAGATCGACCGGGGCACGCCCGCGCAGGCGGCCGCCCTCGGGCAGTTTGAGGCGCTGCTGTATTCCGACAGCGGCGGGCTCACGCAGTTCGGCGCCTTCGTCGAGACGCTCGAACCCGGAGCTCGCTCGTCCGACCGTCACTGGCACGAGGAGGAAGACGAATTCCTCTACATGCTGTCGGGCGAGGCGACGGTGATCGAGGATGCGGGCGAGGCCGCGATCGGACCGGGCGATGCCTGCTGCTGGCCCGCAGGCGTGGCGAACGGGCATCACCTCGAGAACCGCTCCGATGCGCCATGTTCCTATCTGGTGGTGGGCACCCGCAAGACGAGCGACGTCGTGCATTACTCGACGATCGACAAGATCCTGATCCGCGAGAACGGTGCCCGGCGGTTGGTCCGGCGCGACGGCTCGCCCTTTGTGGAGGGGCAGTGATGCCGAAACTCGATCTCGCCAAGGCACCCGTGAAGACGGGTTCGATCTACCCCGAGCCCTATGCCGCGCAGATGGCGGGCCGGTCCTCGATCCGTCTGGGCGAGCTGGCGGGTCTGACGCAGTTTGGCGTCAACATCGTCACGCTGGAACCCGGCGCCGTGGCCTCGCTGCGGCACTGGCACCTGCGCGAGGACGAGTTCGGCATGGTCCTTGAGGGGGAGCTGACCCTGATCGAGGACGAGGGCGAAACCCTCATGCGCCCGGGCGATTGCGCCGCGTGGAAGGCGGGGGTGGCGAACGGCCACCGCTTCGTCAACCGCTCGGACCGGCCGGGCAAGTTTCTGATCGTCGGCACCAAGTCGCCCGAAGAGGTGGCGACCTACTCCGACGTAGACATGCAGATCCATATCGCGGGCGGAAAGGCTCGCTTCACCTATCAAGACGGCAGCGATTGGGCGGGGCACCGCGACCGCGCGCCGAAGGGAGAGAACAATGGCTGACTTTACCTATGCGCTCGACACTGACGGCGTGGCCGTCATCACCTGGGACGTGCCGAACAAGTCGATGAACGTGATGAGCCTGGAGGGCTTCGCGCTTCTCGACAGCTTCATCGACAAGGCGCTGGCCGACGAGGCCTGCAAGGGCGTCGTCATCACCTCGGGCAAGAAGGATTTCGCCGGCGGCATGGACCTGAACGTCATCGCGCAGATGCGGGCGGGCGGCGCGCAGGCGATCTTCGACGGCGTGATGCAGATGCATGCCGTGCTGCGCAAGATCGAACGCGCGGGCATGGACCCGAAGACCCTCAAGGGTGGCAAGCCGATCGCCACCGTCCTGCCCGGCACCGCGCTTGGCATCGGGCTGGAACTGCCGCTGTCCACGCACCGCATTTTTGCAGCCGACAACCCGAAGGCCAAGATCGGCCTGCCCGAGATCATGGTCGGCATCTTCCCCGGCGCGGGCGGCACCACCCGCCTCGCACGCAAGATGGGCGCGATGGTCGCGGCCCCCTTCCTGCTGGAAGGTAAGCTGAGCGACCCCAAGAAGGCCCGCGCGGCCGGCATCATCGACGAGGTGGCCGAGGATCCGCTGGCCGCCGCCAAGGAATGGGTGCTGAACGCCAAGGACGCCGATCTGGTGAAGCCCTGGGATGCCAAGGGTTACAAGATGCCCGGCGGCGCGCCCTATCACCCGGCGGGCTTCATGACCTTCGTCGGCGCCTCGGCCATGGTGCATGGCAAGACCATGGGCGTCTATCCGGCGGCCAAGGCGCTGCTGTCGGCGGTCTATGAAGGCGCGCTTGTGCCCTTCGATCAGGCGCTGCGCATCGAGGCGCGCTGGTTCACCTCGGTTCTGATGAACCCGTCGTCGACCGCGATGATCCGCTCGCTCTTCATCAACAAGGAGGCGCTGGAGAAAGGCGCGAACCGCCCGAAGGTCGCCGACCAGACGGTGAAGAAGGTGGGTATCCTGGGCGCGGGCATGATGGGCGCGGGTATCGCCTATGTCTCGGCCAAGGTGGGGATCGAGGTCGTGCTGATCGACGCAGCGCAAGAGGCCGCCGACCGTGGCAAGGCCTATTCGACCGGTCTGATGGACAAAGCGATCAGCCGCAAGAAAGCCACCGAAGAGCAGAAAGAGGCGCTGCTGGCCAAGATCACCGCGACGACCGATTACGCCGCGTTGGCCGGTTGCGATCTGATTGTCGAGGCGGTGTTCGAAGACCCGACCGTCAAGGCCGGTGTCACCGCACAGGCCGAGGCGGTGATCCCCGCCGATGCGGTCTTCGCCACCAACACCTCGACCCTGCCGATCTCGATGCTGGCCCGCGCCTCGTCGCGCCCCGAACAGTTCATCGGCATCCACTTCTTCAGCCCGGTGGACAAGATGCTGCTGGTCGAGATCATCAAGGGCGCACAAACCGGCGATGTGGCTGTCGCCAAGGCGCTCGATTTCGTGCGGCAGATCAAGAAGACCCCGATCGTGGTCAACGACGCGCGCTTCTTCTACGCCAACCGCTGCATCATCCCCTATCTCAACGAGGGTATCCGCATGGTGGCCGAGGGCGTCTCGCCCACGCTTATCGAGAATGCGGCGAAACTGGTGGGGATGCCGCTCGGGCCGCTGCAACTGGTCGATGAGACCTCGATCGACCTCGGCGTCAAGATCGCCAAGGCGACCCGCGCCGCGATGGGCGATGCCTATCCCGACGGCGCGGTGGACGAGGTGGTCTTCTGGATGGCCGAGCAGAACCGCCTGGGCCGCAAGAACAAGGCGGGCTTCTACACCTATGACGAGGCTGGCAAGCGAGGCGATTTCTGGGATGGCATCGCCGCGAAATACCCAGAAGCCGCCGAACAGCCGGACTTGGCCGAGGTGCAGCATCGCCTGCTGATGGCCCAGGTGCTCGAGGCCGTGCGCGCCTTCGAACAGGGCGTGCTGGAAGACATCCGCGAGGGCGACGTGGGTGCGATCCTGGGTTGGGGCTTTGCGCCCTGGTCGGGCGGCCCGTTCGCCTGGCTCGACATCCTTGGCGCCGCCCGCGCAGCCGAGATCTGCGACGACCTGACCGCCCGGTTCGGCGCGCGGTTCGAAACGCCCGCGCTTCTGCGCGACATCGCGGCCAAGGGCGACGGTTTCTACGCCCGTTTCGGCGGCGGTCAGGCTGCGAAAGCCGCCTGATCACGGGACAGACATCGCAACGCCGGGGTCATGTACCCCGGCGTTTTTCATTCTGCTCGCTCATCCTCGATCAGCGCCTCGACCAGCCGCCGCGCCTTGTCGAGCGGCAGGACGCGATAATCCGTGCGCCCCTCCATCAGCGCATCGAGCGGCGTTCCATCGGCCGCACCGCACAGGATCATCCCCGCGCCATTGGCGTAAACGACCTCGGCATCCTCGAACTGCAGGAAAATCACCTCGAAGGGCTGCTGCGGCGCGATCCGCGCAGCGCCGCGATAGCCTTCAAGCGCAGCGGCGGGGATGAAAGCGAAGGGATCGTCATAGAGGGTCTCGGCCAGATCGCTTTCAATCAGCACGATCTGCTCGGGCAGAAGCATCATGGCCTCGGCGTTGCCCAACACGCCGGGCGGGATTTCAAGCGGCAGCATATGCGGCGGGCAGTGGCCACACCCATCGCTCAGCGTGGCGCGCATGATCTGCTGCACCCGGCGCGGCCCGTGATCGAAGGTCAGGACACGCTCTCCCGGGTTGATCGTCTCGACCCGGCGCCAGCCGTCCTCGGTGGCGATGCGGGTGCCCGCCGCGATGCCCTCCGCCAACCCGGCACCATAGGGATTGTCGGCGGCTTCCCCGGACCGGGGGCGCTCGAACAGGCCATCATCCTCGGTGCCCGGACCGCTTTCCTCGTCGAACAGACCCGCCATCGTCTTCCCTGCTTGCCTGCGGGAAGGCTAGCACCCGGCGCCCGGCAAGGAAATGCGCCCTAGCGCCCGCGCATCACGATCAGCATCCCGGCGACCCAGATCAGCGCCATGCCAAGCCATTCGCGCGCCACTGGGATCTCGCCCCAGAGCGTCCAGCCCCAAAGCGCGGCCGCTGGCAGCACAACATATTCGAACACGGCAACGCGCGAAGGTTCTGCCAGCTGGTAGCCGCGCACCATCAGCCCGACCCCAACCAGCGAGCCCGCCGCCTGAACGAAGACCCAGAAGATGACGGGCATCGAGGCCCATGTCATTCCGCGCAGCAAAAACCCGGCCGCGCCCGGCGGTACCTCCAGCGGCAGCGCCGAGGTCAACGCAAGTCCGACCGCCCCGAAGATGCCAAGCGCGGTGAAGAACCCAGCCGTCAGCGTCACCGCGCCCTCTCCGGGGCACCAGCGGCGTGTCGCGATATTGCCCATGGCATACAGCGCACCCGCGATCACCGGCACGATGGCGGCAGGGCCAAGGCGCGCGCTCTCGGGGCCGAGGATCAGCAGGATGCCGGTGAAACCCACGGCCACGGCGAGGATGCGAAACGGCCCGATCCGCTCGCCATAGGCGAAACGCGAAATCAGAAGCACGAAGATCGGCGCCGTGAACAGCCCGGCTGCGACCTGCGGCACCGGCAAGAACCCGAGCGCCGCGAAATAGCACAGCATCGCGCTGCCATGCACAGCCGAGCGCGCCACGACTCCGCGCAGGTTCACCGGCCGCAGCCGCAGCCCAAGCAGCGGCGCCGCGATCACCAGAAGCCCCGCCACCATCAACGAGCGCATCAGGTGAAACTGCCACAGGCCGATTTCGCTAGCGATCACACGCACATAGTTGTCGGTGAACCCGATCAGCACGGCATAGCCACAGATTGCGGCAGCCGCCTGCACGGTGTGATTTCCACGTATCATGACGTAACGTAACTTCCTTGCGCGGATTCTGATCCCTCTTCCCTTTCGCCTTCCCCCGGCCAATTATCGCGCCCGTAAGCGACATTTTTTCCGACATCTTCACGCGACTGGGGAGGATTGCTATGGGCTGGCTGGCTGACGAAACGGGGCTTGAGAAATGCGCGGCGAACTATGTGCCGCTGACGCCGCTCTCGCATCTGAACCGCGCGCTAGAGGTTTTCCCCGATCGCACCGCGCTGGTCTATGGCTCGGTCCGCCGGACCTATGTCGAGTTCCATGCCCGCGTCAGCCAGCTTGCCTCGGCGCTGCAAGCGCGCGGCATTCAGTCGGGCGACGTGGTGGCCTCGATCCTGCCCAACACCGGCCCGCAGGTCGAAGCGCATTTCGGCGTGCCCGCCTGTGGCGCGATCCTGAACGCGATCAACACGCGCCTCGACGTGGACACCGTGGCCTATATCTTCGAGCATTCCGGCGCGAAGATGGTGCTGGTGGATACCCAGTTCCTGAAACTGGCCGAGGCCGCGATCAAGCAAATGCACGGCGCGCCGCCTCAGATCATTGAGGTCGCGGACCCCGAGCATGGCTTCCAGCCGGGCGGGCATTACCTTGAGTATGAGGAACTGGTCGCCATGGGCGACCCGATGTTCGACTGGGTCATGCCGCAGGACGAATGGGAAAGCATCGCGCTGAACTATACCTCGGGCACGACGGGTAAACCCAAGGGCGTCGTCTATCACCACCGCGGCGCCTATCTGGCAACCATGGGCAACGCGATTTCCTGGCGGATGCAGCTTTACCCGGTGCTGCTGACCATCGTGCCTCTGTTCCACTGCAACAGCTGGACCCACCCTTGGCTGATGCCGATGATGGGGGGCACCACGGTCTGCTGTCGCGACGTGACCGCCAAGGCGATCTACGACGCCATCGCCGATCATGGCGTGACCCATTTTGGTGGCGCGCCGATCGTGCTCAACACGATCATCAACTGCAAGGAGGCCGACCGCCGCCCCTTCGACCATATCGTCGAGGTCTTCACCGCCGGCGCCCCGCCGCCCGCCTCGACCCTTGCCGCGATCGAGCCGCTCGGCTTCAACGTCACGCAGGTCTACGGCCTGACCGAGGTTTATGGCCCCGCGACCGAATGCACCTGGAAGCCTGAGTGGGAAGGCATCACCGGCGATGAGCGCGCAGAGCTCAAGGCCCGCACCGGCGTTCTGATGCCGATGATGGAACAGATCACGGTCCACGACCACGGCAAGGAGGTCACCCGTGACGGCCAGCACCTGGGCGAGATCGTGATCCGGGGCAACGCCACGATGAAGGGTTATTTCAAGAACCCCGAGGCCACCCGTGAGGCCTTCAAGGACGGCTGGTTCCACTCGGGCGACATCGCCTTCATGCACCCGGATGGCTATATCAAGATCACCGACCGCGCCAAGGACATCATCATTTCGGGCGGCGAGAACGTCTCCTCGGTCGAGGTCGAGGGCGTGATCGCGGCGCATCCGGCGGTGCTGCTGGCCTCGGTCGTGGCGAAGCCCGACGAGAAATGGGGCGAGGTGCCTTGCGCCTTCATCGAGCTGAAGGAAGGCGCCAGCGTCACCGAGGAAGAGATCGTCAAGTTCTGCCGTGAACGACTGGCGGGCTTCAAGACGCCCAAGCGTGTTGTCTTCGCGGATCTGCCGAAAACCTCGACCGGCAAGATCCAGAAGTTCGAGCTGCGCGCCGTCGCCAAGCTGCTCGACTGAGTCGGTGATCGGCACAAAGTTGCAAAGGGGGGCCAAGCGCCCCCCTTTTCCCATCCCTTGCCGCAATTGACCCCGGGGCGCGTTAGGCTATCCTGCGCCAAACAAGAGCAGTTCAAAGGTCCAAATGACCGCACTCCCGCAATACGAGCGCCTCGAAGCGCCCGGCATCTGGCGTGAAAGCCCCGAGGCACAGCGCCAAGAGGTGATCGTGTCCTTTGGTGACGCGACGCTGGTGATTGCGGATGACCGCTCGGTCACGGCGCTGGCGCATTGGTCGCTGCCCGCACTGGTGCGGCGCAACCCCGGCAAGCTGCCCGCGATCTACGCCCCCTCGGACGAGCCGGGCGAGGAACTTGAGATCGACGACGAGACCATGGTCGAGGCGATCGAGCGGGTGCACTCGATCCTCGAGTCGCGCCGTCCCCATCCGGGACGTCTGCGCGGCTGGCTGACGGGGGGCACGCTGGCCTTGGCGGGTTTGCTGGCGGTGTTCTGGCTACCCGGCGCGCTGATTGCACAGGCCGCGCGGGTCGCCCCGCAGGCCAAGCGCGTCGAGATCGGGCATCAGGTGCTGGCCGAGTTGACCACGCTAACCGGAATGCCCTGCTCAACCGGGCAAGGACGACGAGCGTTGAATGCCCTGAGAACGCGGCTTTCTGGCCCCGAAGAGATCGTGGTTCTGCCGCAGGCCCTGAAAGGTGCGCGGCGTCTGCCGGGCAAGGTCGTGGCAATCGGGCGCGATACGATCTCGGGCCTCGACACGCCCGAGGTCGCCGCAGGACATATCATCGCGGCAGAACTAGCCAGTGCTGGCGAGGATCCGCTGCTGACACTGCTCGAATGGGCCGGGGCGAGCGCGGCCTTTCGCCTGCTGACCACGGGCGATCTGCCCGATTCAGCGCTGCGCGGCTATGGTCAGGTGTTGCTCGCGAACCCGCCCGTGATGCCGGATACCGACAGCTTGCTTGCGGCCTTCGCACAGGCTGGCGTTTCCTCAACCCCCTATGCCTATTCGCTCGATCCCTCGGGCGAAAGCGTGCTGTCGGTGATCGAGGCAGACCCGTTCAAGGGCGCCCCCGCCCCGCGCCCGGTTCTGGACGACGCGCAATGGATCGCGTTGCGAGAGATTTGCGACTGATCTAGCGGAGATAAGCGTCCGAGAAGCCGGCACGGCGCACGGCGCGCAGGGCCTCTTGCAGCTCCACCGGCGCCAGCGGACCGGCAAAGACGATCGTCAACCCGCTGACCTGCTGGGTCGAGACCGGCAGACCGAGGGCGTGCAGCCGCGCCTTGGCACGCTCGGCGTTCTGGGCAATTCCGAAAGCCCCGACCTGCACATATTTGCCCGCCAGCGGGTCTTTGCGCACAGAGGTCTTCTTCTTGGAGGGCTTGGCGGGGCGCGGTGCGTCGATCACCGGCTCGGCGGTCTTCACAGGCGCGGGCTTGGCGACCTCGACGGGCGCGGGTTCCGCCAACACCGGCGGGGCCGCAGGCAGCGTCAGTTCCTGCTCGGGCAAGGCCGCAGGCGGCACTGCCTGAACGGGCGGTTCGGCGATCTCCACGACCTTGGGGCTCGGCGGATAGCCGCAAAGCGGCAACCCGTCGCGCGTCACACGCGCCACCCATCTCGCCTCGCCCCCCGCGCCGTCCAGCAAAAAGACGCAGCCCATGGAGTCGACATATTGGCGCCCGACGAAACCCGGTGGCGGCAGTTCGGCCGGACCGATGGTTTGAGCCCAAGCCGCTGGACTGCAGAAAAATGCCGCCATCGCCGCCGATGCAATCCCGCGCCCAAGCCTCATCTCTGCCCCCTTATGGTTTCCCCGGAAGATGCCGCAGCTTGGCCGGACAGTAAAGCCGCCCGGACTACTTGGTGCCGAACATCCGGTCGCCTGCATCGCCCAGACCCGGCACGATATAGCCGTGATCGTTCAGCCGCTCGTCGAGCGCCGCAGTGACAATCGGCACATCGGGATGAGCCTCCTTCATACGGGCAACGCCCTCGGGCGCGGCCAGCAGGCACAGGAAGCGGATGTTCTTGGCGCCCTTCTCCTTGAGCAGGTCAATCGCCGCGACCGAGCTGTTGCCGGTGGCCAGCATCGGATCGACCACGATCACCAGCCGGTCCTCGATCTCGGCGGGCACCTTGCAGTAATACTGCACGGGCTTGAGCGTCTCGGGGTCGCGGTAAAGCCCGATGAAGCCCACCCGCGCGGCGGGGATCAGTTCCAGAATACCGTCGAGCAGCCCGTTGCCCGCCCGCAGGATCGACACCAGCGCCAGCTTCTTGCCTTCAAGGATCGGAGCCTTCATCTCTTGCAGCGGCGTCTCGATCCATTTCGAAGTCAGCTCCATCTCGCGCGTGATCTCATAGGCCAGAAGCAGGCTGATCTCGCGCAGCAGGCGGCGGAAGGACGCGGTCGAGGTATCCTTCTCGCGCATGAGGGTCAGTTTGTGCTGCACCAGCGGATGTGTGACGACGGTCAGATGGTCGGTCATGTCCCTTGTTCCATTCTCATTCGGTCAGAAAGCTGTGGCCCGCGCCGCGTTCGGTCAGGCCAAGATGATGGGCTAGCGTGGCGCCCAGATCGGCAAACCCGACCTGCCCCACGCAGCGCGGCGCAAGGCCGGGGCCGAAGGCCAGCACGGGCACACGTTCGCGCGTGTGGTCGGTGCCGGTCCAACTGGGGTCGTTGCCATGGTCGGCGGTGAAGATCGCCAGATCACCCGGGCGCAGCCGCGCCATGAAGCGCGCAGCCCCCGCGTCGAACCACTCCAGCGCGCGGGCGTATCCGGCAATGTCGCGGCGGTGGCCATAGAGGCTGTCGAACTCGACGAAATTGGCGAAGGTCAGGCTGCCCTCCTCGGCCTCGTCGGCCAGGCGGATCAGATGCTCCATCAGGTCGGCGTCGCCCTTGCCCTTGTGCAGATGGCTGACCCCGCGATGCGAGAAGATATCGCCGATCTTGCCGATCGCATGGGTCACTCGCCCGGCATCGAATGCCCAGTCGAGCAACGTCGGCGCGGGCGGCGCTATGGCAAAGTCACGCCGGTTCGGCGTGCGGGTGAAATGCCCCGGCGCACCCACGAAGGGCCGCGCGATGACCCTGCCCACCTTCATCGCGTGCAAGGCGGGCGCGAGTTCCTTGCACAGCGTCAGCAGTCGCTCAAGGCCGAAGGTCTCTTCATGCGCGGCGATCTGGAACACGCTGTCGGCCGAGGTATAGCAGATCGGCCAGCCCGAGCGCATATGCTCGGCCCCGAGGCGCTCTATGATCGCGGTGCCGGGGGCGTGGCAATTGCCCAGGATCCCCTCGGTTCCGGCCGCTCGGGCCACCTGCGCGATCAGATCCGGAGGAAAGCTGTTCTCCATCTCGGTGAAATAGTGCCAATCCCACGGCACCGGAACGCCCGCCAGTTCCCAATGCCCCGAGGGGGTATCCTTGCCCTTCGACACCTCGGTCGCGGCGCCCCAGATGCCCTTGGGCAGCGCACCAAGCCCCGGCGCCTTGAGGCCCGAGGCAAGCTCGACCGCCGCCCCGAGGCCGAGCGCATCGAGCGCGGGAAGGTTCAGCGGCCCGGTGCGCCCCAGATCGGCACGCCCTGCAGCACAGGCCTGCGCGATATGGCCCACGGTGTTGGCGCCGGTATCGGGGCGGCCTTCGTTGAAGAAACCCGCAGCATCGGGCGCCCCACCGATACCCACGCTGTCCATCACGATCAGGAAAGCGCGCGTCATACCACATCCTCCGGGCCGATGCGTTCGTGGATGAGCGGCGGCTCGTCCGGCATCTTGCTGGTCAGCTCATAGGCGGCCAGAACGGCCTGCACAGCGGCGTCCGCCTTGTCGTCAGTGCTGGCGTGAACCATTGCGATAGGTTCGCCGTGCTGCATCTCCTCGCCGATGACGGCAAGACCCGACAGCCCGACCGAGGGGTTCACGCGATCAGTGCCCACCAGCCGCCCACCACCCAGATGCACGACGGCCTCCCCCAGTGCCCGCACATTGACGCGGGCGACGTAGCCGTCACGCGGACTGGGAACGATACGGAACACCGGGGCCGAAGGCAGCCGGTCGGGGTAACGTTCGACGAAATCCATCGGCCCACCAAGCGCGCCAACCATACGCCCGAAGATCTCGGCCGCGCGACCCGATTCCAGCGCATGGTCGATCAGCGCCGCGCCCTCGTCGAGATTGGCGGCCTTGCCCGCCAGCGTCAGCACCTCGCCGCCAAGCGCCGAGGTCACATCCCACAGCGCCTCGTTCACCGAGGTGCCCGTCAGCGTTTCCATCACCTCGATCACCTCCAGCGCGTTGCCGGCGGAATGGCCGAGGCTCTGGCTCATGTCGGTGATCAGCGCCGAGGTATGGCAGCCCGCGTCATTCGCCGTCCGCACAAGGCTTTGCGCCAGCGCGCGGGCATCCTCGATATCCTCCATGAACGCGCCCGAACCCACCTTCACGTCAAGCACCAGCGCACCAAGCCCTGCCGCCAACTTCTTCGACAGGATCGAGGCTGTGATCAGATCGATCGACTCGACGGTGCCCGAAATGTCGCGAATGCCATAAAGGCGGCGGTCGGCGGGGGCGATTTCGTCCGTCGCGCCAACGATGGCGCAGCCCACGTCCTTGACCACCTGGCGCAGGGCCTCGATCCCCGGCAGCGCGCGATAGCCCGGGATCGCCTCCATCTTGTCGAGCGTTCCGCCGGTGTGCCCCAGCCCGCGCCCCGAGATCATCGGCACATAGACCCCGCAGGCCGCCAGCGCTGGCGCCAGCAGCAGCGAGACGGAATCGCCGATCCCGCCGGTCGAGTGCTTGTCCACCACCGGGCCGGGCAGATCCCAGGTCATGACTTGCCCCGAGTCGCGCATCGCCTCGGTCAGCGCCACCCGGCCATCGGTGCCGATCCCGCGCAGCAGCACGGCCATGGCGAAGGCCCCGGCCTGCGCATCCGAGACCGACCCATCCGCCAGCCCACGCGCAAACCAGCCCGCCGCCTCGGGCGCGAGGCCCTTGCCATCGCGCACCGCCAAGATGACCGAACGCGCGTCCATCAGCACTTGTCCATATGGCTCACATCGAAGCGACCGGGCAGCAATTCGCCGATCGTGGTATCGAGCCGTGCGCCCTCGGTCGTGGCCAGCGTCACCGGAACGTCAGAACGTCCGAACTCGGCCAGTTTCTGACGGCAGCCGCCACAGGGCGGCACCGGCGCGGGGCTGTCTGCGATGACGGCAACTTCGATCAGCTCGGTCTCGCCCGCCGCAATCATCGCGGCAATCGCGCCAGCCTCGGCGCAGGTGCCTTCGGGATAGGCCACATTCTCGACGTTCACGCCCTTATAGATCGTGCCCGAGCGCCCGCGCACCGCCGCACCGACCTTGAAGCGCGAATAGGGCGCGTAGGCGTTCTCGCGCACTTCGCGCGCGGCCTCCAGAAGCGACATCGGCCTTCCCTCCTGCATGATTTGTCCAAGCGGTTCAGTTTTCCCGATCCTGCGCCCTGCGCGGGCGCGATGCAAGCGGGATACAGCCCACACAGCCACACGCCATGGTGATGGCGCTACCAGCCTATTCCCCTACGTCAAAAAATAGTTTAAGGCTAAACCAATTCCATGGGAGGCTTTGATGACCGACGCAAGACACGAAGCGGGACGCCATCCCGCGCTGGACTACCACGAGTACCCCAAACCCGGAAAACTGGAAATCCGGGCGACCAAGCCGCTGGCCAACGGCCGCGACCTGAGTCTTGCCTACTCTCCGGGCGTTGCCGAGGCCTGCCTTGAGATCAAGGCCGATCCGGCCACGGCGGCCCGCTACACCGCACGCGGAAACCTTGTTGCCGTGGTCACCAACGGCACGGCCGTACTGGGCCTTGGCAATATCGGCGCGCTGGCCTCCAAGCCCGTCATGGAGGGCAAGGCCGTCCTGTTCAAGAAGTTCGCCAATATCGACTGCTTCGATATCGAACTGGACCAGCCCGATCCCGAAAAGCTGGCCGAGATCGTCTGCGCGATGGAACCCTCCTTCGGCGCGATCAACCTTGAGGACATCAAGGCCCCCGACTGCTTCATCGTCGAAAAGAT
Source organism: Sedimentimonas flavescens (assembly GCF_025154035.1). Classification (NCBI taxonomy): domain Bacteria; kingdom Pseudomonadati; phylum Pseudomonadota; class Alphaproteobacteria; order Rhodobacterales; genus Sedimentimonas; species Sedimentimonas flavescens. The sequence goes on from NZ_JAOALJ010000002.1 coordinate 306,095, forward strand.
CTGCCGCGAGCGGATGAATATTCCGGTCTTCCACGACGACCAGCACGGCACCGCCATCGTGGTGGGCGCGGCGGCGACCAACGCGCTGCGGATCGCGGGCAAGAAGTTCGACGAGATCAAGATCGTCTCGACCGGCGGCGGTGCGGCTGGCATCGCCTGCCTCAACATGCTGCTCAAGCTGGGCGTCAAGCGCGAGAACGTCTGGCTGTGCGACATCCACGGCCTCGTGTACGAAGGCCGCGAAGTGGACATGAACCCGCAAAAGGCCGCCTATGCCCAGGCGACCGATCTGCGCACGCTCGACCAGGTAGCCGAGGGCGCTGACATGTTCCTGGGCCTCTCCGGCCCCGGCGTGCTGACCAAGGAGATGGTCGCCAAGATGAGCGATCGCCCGATCATCTTCGCGCTGGCCAACCCCACCCCCGAGATCCTGCCCGACCAGGTGCGCGAAGTTGCCCCCGAGGCGATCATCGCCACGGGGCGTTCGGACTTCCCCAACCAGGTCAATAACGTGCTGTGCTTCCCCTTCATCTTCCGGGGCGCATTGGACGTGGGCGCGACGACCATCAACGACGAGATGCAGCTGGCCTGTATCGAGGGGATCGCGGCGCTTGCCCGCGCCACCACCTCGGCCGAAGCCGCCGCCGCCTATCGCGGCGAAAAGCTGACCTTCGGTGCGGATTACCTGATCCCGAAGCCGTTCGACCCGCGCCTGATCGGCGTCGTGGCCTCGGCCGTGGCCAAGGCCGCGATGGAGACCGGCGTCGCCACCCGCCCGATCGAGGATCTGTCGGCCTACAAGCGCAAGCTCGATGGTTCGGTCTTCAAGTCGGCCCTGCTCATGCGCCCGGTCTTCGAGGCCGCTGCCACGGCGACGCGCCGCATCCTCTTCACCGAGGGCGAGGACGAACGCGTCCTGCGCGCCGCGAATGCGATGATGGAGGAAACCACCGACCGCCCGATCCTGATCGGTCGCCCGGAGGTCATCGAGCGCCGCTGCGAACGCGCCGGCCTGCCGCTCAAGCTCTCGGAGCTAGAGATCGTGAACCCCGAGAACGATCCGCGCTACCGCGATTACTGGGAAACCTACCACCATCTGATGGCGCGGCGCGGCGTGACGCCCGATCTGGCGCGCGCGATCATGCGCACCAACACCACCGCCATCGGCGCGGTCGCGGTCCATCGCGGCGACGCCGACAGCATGATCTGCGGCACCTTCGGGCAGTATCTGTGGCACCTCAACTACATCAGCCAGGTGCTGGCGCATGACGGGCTGCACCCGGTCGGCGCGCTCAGCCTGATGATCCTTGAGGACGGGCCGCTGTTCATCGCCGACACCCATGTGCACCACGAGCCGACCCCGGCGGAGATCACCGAAACCGTGATGGGCGCCGCGCGTCATGTGCGCCGCTTCGGCCTGACGCCCAAGATCGCGCTGTGCTCGCACAGCCAGTTCGGCAACCTCGACACCGACTCGGCCCGCCGGATGCGCGCCGCGCTTGAGATGCTCGACGCAGCCGAGCCCGATTTCATCTATGAGGGCGAAATGCACCTGGACGCCGCGCTCGATCCCGCCATCCGGGGTCGCCTGCTGCCCGACAGCCGCCTGCAAGGCACCGCCAATGTTCTGGTCTTCGCCAATACCGACGCGGCCTCTGGCGTGCGCAACATCCTCAAGGCCAAGGCCGGCGGGCTTGAGGTTGGCCCGCTTCTGATGGGCATGGGCAACAAAGCGCATATCGTTACGCCTTCGATCACCGCGCGCGGCCTGCTGAACATGTCCGCCATCGCCGGTACACCGGTCGCGCATTACAGCTGACACAGGGACGGGCGGAGACATCCGCCCGCCCTGCAAACTTCGCAAATTTGCAAAGCCGCCACCAGACACACACACGTCTGCATAGATAAAACGGCTTTGCAAAAATTTGCCACCTGAATCGGCACGATTCTGCAAATTTTTTTCACCTTCACATTATGACGGGCGGTAACATTCTTGCTCGAATCTTTCAGGCTGCCTAACAAGCTCTCAAGCTTGGAGGAGGCATACTATGGGATACAAAGAGATCTACTCTGCCTGGAAGGCCGACCCGAACGGGTTCTGGATGCAGGCAGCCGAGGGCATCGACTGGGTCGAGCAACCCTCGAAGGCACTGTTCGCCGAGAACGCTCCGCTCTACGAGTGGTTCTCGGACGGCATGGTCAACACCTGCTGGAACGCGGTTGACCGCCATGTGCTGGCGGGTCGCGGCGATCAGATCGCAATCCAGCACGAAAGCCCGATCACCCATTCGACCAAGGGCATCACCTACAAGGAACTGCAAACCCGCGTGGCCTCGCTGGCGGGCGCGCTGCGGATGCGCGGCGTCGAGAAAGGTGACCGCGTCATCATCTACATGCCGATGATCCCCGAAGCGCTGGAAGCGATGCTGGCCTGTGCGCGCCTTGGCGCGATCCACTCGGTCGTGTTTGGCGGCTTTGCCGCGAACGAACTTGCGGTGCGTATCGACGACTGCAAACCCAAGGCAATCATCGCGGCTTCCTGCGGGCTCGAGCCGAACCGCGTGGTGCACTACAAGCCGCTGCTCGACTCGGCGATCGAACAGGCCCAGCACAAGCCCGAGTTCTGCGTCATCTTCCAGCGCGAGCAGGAAGTGGCCAAGCTGATCGAGGGCCGCGACTTCAACTGGCACGGCTTCCAGTATGGCGTGAAGCCCGCCGACTGCGTTCCGGTCGAGGGCAACCACCCCGCCTATATCCTCTACACCTCGGGCACCACGGGCCAGCCCAAGGGCGTCGTGCGCCACACCGGCGGGCACCTTGTCGCGCTGAACTGGACGATGAAGGCGATCTACAACATCGAGGCGGGCGACCGCTTCTGGGCCGCCTCGGACGTGGGTTGGGTCGTGGGTCACTCCTACATCTGCTACGGCCCGCTGATCGCCGGTGCGACCACCGTCGTCTTCGAAGGCAAGCCGGTCGGCACGCCGCATCCGGGCGTCTTCTGGCGCATCATCCAGAACCACCGCATCAAGTCGTTCTTCACCGCCCCCACCGCGCTGCGCGCGATCAAGCGCGAAGACCCGACCGGCGAGTGGATCAAGCGCTACAAGCTGCATGACCTTCAGGCCCTGTTCCTGGCCGGCGAGCGCGCCGACCCCGACACCGTGAAATGGGCGCAGCAGCACCTCGGCGTGCCGGTGGTCGACCACTGGTGGCAGACCGAGACCGGCTGGGCTATCGCCGCGAACCCGATCGGGCTTGAAGTGCTGCCGACCAAGGTGGGTTCGCCCTCGGTGCCGATGCCGGGCTATGACGTGCAGGTCCTCGACGAGGGCGGCCATCCGCTCAAGGCGGGCGAGCTGGGCGCCATCGCGATCAAGCTGCCGCTGCCTCCGGGCACGCTGCCCACGCTGTGGAACGCCGAGCCGCGCTTCAAGAAGAGCTACCTCGAGCATTTCCCCGGTTACTACGAGACGGGCGACGCGGGCTACATGGACGAGGACGGCTACCTCTACATCATGGCGCGCACCGATGACGTCATCAACGTCGCGGGCCACCGCCTCTCGACCGGCGCGATGGAAGAGGTTCTGGCCTCGCACCCCGATGTCGCCGAATGCGCGGTGATCGGTATTGCCGACGACCTCAAGGGCCAGCAGCCGCTTGGCTTCCTGTGCCTCAACAAGGGCTGCGATCGCGACCACAAGACCATCGTCAAGGAATGCGTGGGCCTCGTGCGTGACCAGATCGGCCCGGTTGCGGCCTTCAAGCTGGCCACCGTTGTGGATCGCCTGCCCAAGACCCGCTCGGGCAAGATCCTGCGTGCGACCATGGTCAAGATTGCCGATGGCGAAGACTACAAGATGCCCGCGACGATCGACGATCCGGCGATCCTAGACGAGATCACCGAGGCGCTGAAAGCCCTCGGCTTCCCGGCAGCGAAGTAAGACGAAGAAGGGGGCCGATCATCGGCCCCCTTTGCATTTGCCTGGACTGTCAGGCGAATTGTTCGCGCATCAGGCGCTCTTCCAGCCCGTGCCCCGGATCGAACAGGATACGGTGGGCGACCTTGGGTTCGGAACGGATTTCGACCGATTTCACCGGCTTGACCGAACGCGAATCCGCATCCGCCATCACCGGGCGCTTGTCGGGCTCAAGCACATCGAACCGCACCACCGCCGAAGCGGGCAGGATCGCGCCGCGCCAGCGCCGTGGCCGGAACGAGGCGATGCCGGTCAGTGCAAGCACTTCGGAACCGATGGGCAGGATCGGACCATAGGCCGAGTAGTTGTAGGCCGTGGACCCGGCGGGGGTCGATAGGATCGCACCATCGCAAACCAGCTCGTCCATCCGCACCTTGCCGTTGATCGAGATCTTCAGCTTGGCCGCCTGCGGGCCCGCGCGCAGCAGCGCAACCTCATTGATTGCCAGCTCCTCATGCACGACACCATCCACCGTGACCGCGCGCATCGCAAGCGGGTGGATCACCGCCTCTTCGGCGGCGGCCAGCCGGTCAGGCAGCTCATCAGGGGCGTAATCGTTCATCAGAAAGCCCACCGTGCCGCGGTTCATCCCGTAAACCGGCAGCCCCGTGCCCGCATGCAGGGTCTGGAGCATGAACCCGTCGCCGCCCAAAGCCACGATCACATCGGCCGCATAGCGCGGCACCTGCCCGTAGCGCCCGGTCAGTTCGACCAGCGCCTCTTGCGCGATCTCGCTGTTCGATGCGGCGAAATGGATGTGGTTGGGCCTGTTCACGCGCGTTTTCCCTGTTTCTGGAAAAGGTGTGACAAGCGACGATCGGAAACACAAGCACCAATGCCGCCCCAAATTGCCGCGCCAAAATGGCTTTTGGTCGCTTTGGACGCTTCCGAAGCCTTTCTTTCTGCGATAAACGACCGGCAAACTTCCCCATAGGAGACGTCCATGACCGATCAACGCGATGCCGGCTTCTTCACCGAAAGCCTCGCCACCCGTGACCCGGAGCTGTTCAACTCGATCACCGACGAGCTTGGCCGCCAGCGCGACGAGATCGAGCTGATCGCTTCCGAAAACATCGTCTCGAAGGCGGTGATGGAGGCCCAGGGCTCGGTGATGACCAACAAATACGCCGAGGGCTATCCGGGCAAGCGTTACTACGGCGGCTGCCAGTTCGTGGACGTGGCGGAAAACCTGGCCATCGACCGCGCGAAGGCGCTGTTCGGCTGTGAATTCGCCAACGTGCAGCCGAACTCGGGCTCGCAGGCGAACCAGGGCGTGTTCAACGCGCTTCTGAAGCCCGGCGACACCATTCTGGGCATGAACCTCGCCTCGGGCGGTCACCTGACCCACGGCGCGGCCCCGAACCAGTCGGGCAAGTGGTTCAACGCCGTGCAATATGGCGTGCGCCAGCAGGACAACCGCATCGATTACGATGAGGTCGCCGCCCTCGCCAAGGAACACCAGCCCAAGCTGATCATCGCGGGCGGCTCGGCCATTCCGCGCCAGATCGACTTCGCCAAGTTCCGTGAAATCGCGGATTCGGTCGGCGCCTTCCTGATGGTGGACATGGCGCACTTTGCGGGCCTCGTGGCTGGCGGCGCGCATCCCTCGCCCTTCCCCTATGCGGATGTGGCCACCACCACCACCCACAAGACCCTGCGCGGCCCGCGCGGCGGCATGATCCTGACCAACAGCGAAGAGATTGCGAAGAAGGTCAACTCGGCCATCTTCCCGGGCATCCAGGGCGGTCCGCTGATGCACGTTATCGCCGCCAAGGCCGTCGCCTTCGGCGAGGCCCTGCGCCCCGAGTTCAAGGTCTACGCCAAGCAGGTCATCGCCAACGCGCAGGCGCTGGCGGATGAGCTGATGAAGGGTGGCCTCGACATCGTCACCGGCGGCACCGACACCCACGTGATGCTGGTGGACCTGCGCCCGAAAGGCGTGAAGGGGAACGCGACCGACAAGGCGCTTGGCCGCGCGCATATCACCTGCAACAAGAACGGCATCCCGTTCGACCCGGAAAAGCCGACCGTGACCTCGGGCATCCGTCTGGGCACCCCGGCGGGCACCACCCGCGGCTTCGGCGAGGCCGAGTTCCGCCAGATCGGCCGCATGATCATCAAGGTCGTCGATGGTCTCGCCGCCAATGGCGAAGAGAACAACGACGCGGTCGAGGCCGAGGTCCGCAAGGAAGTGGCCGAACTCTGCGCCAAGTTCCCGCTCTATCCGGGCATGTGATCGAAGCGATCAGATTCCGAAAGGGCCCCTTCCGGGGCCCTTTTTATTTCAGCCACAGCGCCAGCGCACCAAGCGCCGCCGCCATCAGCACAACCCCAAAAACCGTCGAGGTGATCGCATCGCGCGCCCGCCCCCAGAAACGCCGCCCGGCGTTCAGATGCTCCAGATAATGCGCGCTGGTGTCATAGGCGGTCTGAAGCGCATCGAGGTCGAGATGGCGCACCATCTTGGGCGAGGCCGCCACCCCCTCGGCCGTCGCCAGAACACGCACCGCCTGCCGGATACGGCGCGGCAGCGCCCGTGCGCGGCTGTCGAGCCGCTGCGACAGGCTATGCCCCGTCGCCCCCAGCCGGTCGGCCAGAAGCTCGGAGATATGCGCGATCATGGTCTGGACCTGTGCTGGCGTCATCTGATCCCCTTCCCGCTCAGGCTAACCCCGCGACAAGACCTCTGGAAGAGGCCACGCGTTCGGGTTAGCAAAGACATATGTTGAACCTGCAGATTCATGGCTCGCCGACCGAGCACCCGCCGCTTCTGATCGTGCATGGGCTTTACGGCTCGGCGCGCAACTGGGGCGTGATCGCAAAGCATCTCTCGGCGGACCGCGAAGTTATCGCCGTGGATCAACGTAACCATGGCGACAGCTACTGGACGGAAAGCCACACCTACGAGGATATGGCCGCCGACCTCGCGCATGTGATCGACGAGCACGGCGGGCGCGCCGATGTGCTTGGGCATTCGATGGGCGGCAAGGCCGCGATGCAACTGGCGCTGACCCGGCCCGAGATGGTGCGCAAACTGGTCGTTGCCGATATGGCGCCGGTCAACTACAGCCACGGCCCCGCGCATCTGGCGCTGCAACAGGCGATGAAGGTTCTGCATGTCGAGGATCTCACGCTACGCTCCGAGGCCGACAAGCGGCTGGCCCAAGCGATCCCCGATCCCGCAACCCGCGCCTTCCTGCTGCAATCGCTCGATCTCAAGGCGACGCCGCCGCGCTGGAAGCTGAACCTCGATATTCTGGGCGCCGAGATGGACACGATCCTCGGCTGGCCGGGCACCTCGGGTATTTTCGAAGGCCCGGCACTGTTCGTGTCTGGGGCCTTGTCGAATTACGTCAAGCCCGAGTATCACCCCGCCATTCTGGCGCAATTCCCGCAGGCCGAGTTCGCGCAGATCGAGAACGCGGGGCATTGGCTGCACGCCGAACAACCCCGCGCCTTTGAAGCCGTCGTGGCCGCCTTCCTCGGTTGAGGATCAGGCCTCCGGACGCTTCATCCGCTCCATCAGGTTCGTCTTGAGGACGAACTGATGATAAAGCGCGCCGACCACATGCAGGCCGATCAGCACGAACAGAACGCCGGTCAGCGCCTCATGCACTTCGGCCGCGCCGCGGCTGCCAAGAAACCAGGCCGCGCCGCCGGCGGGCACCAGAACGATCATCAGCAGATAAAGCCCGCCATGTGTCAGCTTCGCCAGCAGTTGAAGCGGCGGCGCCTCTTCGGCGGGCGGCGGTGGCGCGCCACGGGTCTTGCGCAGCACGAGCCGCCACAGAACCAGAACAAAGATCGCGATGCCGCCAAAGACATGCGCCGCGACAAGCGGATTGAAGCCCACTTCCTCGCCGCGTGTGGCCGCGCGGAATGCGTCGCCAATCGCGTCATTCAGCAGGAACTGCGCCGCGATCAGCAGCGCTACGATCCAGTGCAACGCGATCTGCGTCGCGGAATAGCCTTTTACCTCAGCCATTTGAGTCGCCTCCATTCACGGGCATAATGCCGGTCGATCATTGAACGGAGCAGGCCGGGAGTTCCGGCGCTGGTCAAGCGTTCTCGTTGATCTGCTTCGCGATGATCCATGCGATGGGAACGGCAACGACAAAGCCGATCGCGGCCGAATAGATCATCGTCATCGTGTCGAACTTGTTCATCGTCAGCGCGGCGGTGATGATGATGCCGGCAAGCGTGGGTCCGGCGAGAGCATAGATAATGCCGAAAAGACGGAACATAAGAGCCTCCATAAGCGCGCGTTTCATATATTGATGAATCACGTTTCGTGCATGCGAACTTTGATCTGAGTCAGCTGCACTGACTGGTCGTCCGCGGCAGTCGGTCGCAGGCGCACCGCGATATCAAGTGCTTAACAATCCATCAGGTAGCGCGCCTCGCCGCTGTCCCCGGGCAGAGAGGGCGAACGCGCATATCCGCCAAGCGGCCCCGCGACCCGGCAGCCGGTGACCGATTCCGCTGCTTCGATCAGCCCTGCCCGTGCCCGGTCGTGATGCTGCCGTTTGATGGTATCCAGGCGGATCACCTCGACCGCGTCACCCTTGGCGAAGACCGCGTAGCGTAGCCCCTGCGCCATCACTTCGTGGCGCGCGGCGCCAAAGAACCGCGGCGCGGGCGAGGCTCCGCAGCCCCCCACAAGCACCATGGCCAGGATCCAGATAGACACGCGCCGCATAAGCCCTCCGTTTGGGGTATGCTGCCGGATCGAGGTTAATGAAGCCTTAACCGGAATGTTAATCGCGGTCAGGCGCGAAAGCCGGACCCATCTCGCTCAACCGGGCGAGGTTGCTAGAGGTGTAACGGCCGATTTCGCGCATTCCGGCCTGCATCGCCTTGCCCGCCCCTTCGCCGCGCAGCACCGCGCAGGTTGCCGCCTCGACGGCCTCGGCGGTGGCTTGCGGCTTTTCGGCGATCATCCGCAGCACTTCGGAATTGGGCGTTCCCCAGAGCCCTGCCATCCCCGCCAGTCGCAGCGCGATGATGGTCTGCGCCTCCACTCCGATGCGGGCGGCCTGAAGGGTCAGCGAGAACGGGGAGAGTGGGTCAAAGAACATTCGAAGCTTTCTGTTGTACCGGTGCGAACCGGCCATTTCGCGCCCCGAAACAAAATCAGATCGCATTCCCAAGCGTTTATGGGTGCATTCCGGCGCCGTAGGAAGGGCGAAAAACGCATGGCTCCCTTGCTTCGACCGCTCGATGGTGTTGCAAAAACCTCAGTCGCCAATCCCCTTTGTGCGCTCAGGCACAGACCGTGCTGGCTATCGTGCTTGATTTCCGATCTCTCTCCACCAAATCCTGACCTAATGGTAATTGACTTTTCAGCCCCATTCTGAACTCACTCGTTCAGAAATTTTCCTGCCCTTACGGCAAGCCAATAGACACTGCGCGTTCCGGAGTTCTCATGATCAAGCGCCTTATCATCGCCATTTTGCTGCTTGGTCTCGTCGGTGGCGGGATCGTCGGTTTCAACCTTTTCCGCTCGAAAATGATCGCGCAGTTCTTTGCCACCATGGCGCCGGCGCCGCTGCCGGTGACCGTGACCGAGGTTGTGCCGATAAACTGGATGCCTGGGATCGCGGCCATCGGCACCGCCAATGCCGCGCAGGGCACCGATCTGGCCGTGGAAGCCGCGGGCGTGGTGCGTGAGGTTCGGTTTGCCGCCAACGATCGGGTCGAGAAGGGGCAGGTTCTGGTTCAGATCGATGACCGAGAGGAGCGCGCAGATCTGGACGCCGCCAAGGCCGCGCTGAATCTGGCCGAGATCACGCTCAAGCGCGCGCAGGAACTGCTAGAGCGCGGCGTTTCGGCCACGACCACGCTCGACACTGCCGAGGCCGAGGCAATCGCGGCCCGCTCCAACGTCGCCAAGCTGGCGGCCGCGCTTGAGACCAAGCAGCTGACCGCCCCGTTCGGCGGCACCATCGGCATCCCGCAGATCGAGATCGGCCAGTTCGTCACCGCCGGAACCACCTATGCGACCTTGCAGGATCGCAGCCATATGCGTGTCGATTTCTCGCTGTCGGAGCAGCAGGCCGGGATGGTCAAGGCCGGGCTTCCGGTCACCGTAACCTCGGAAGTCGGCGATCTGACCCTGACCGGCTCTGTCGTGGGGATCGAGCCCAAGATCGACCCGAACTCGCGCCTCGTGACGATCCGCGCGGACGTGCCCAACGCGGCCGATCAGCTGACGCCGGGCCAGTTCCTTCAGGTGCGTGTCGACCTTCCGGCCGAGGATGGCGTGATCGCCCTGCCGCAGACGGTGGTTTCCTCAACCCTCTACGGCGATTCCGTCTTCGTCGTGCGCGCGGAGCAGACCGAGGGCGCCGAGCCGTCGCTGGTCGTGCGTCAGGTCTTCGTAAAACTGGGTCGGCGCAGTGCCGATCTGGTCGAGATCTCGGAGGGGCTTGCCGTCGGCGACAAGGTCGTCAACGCCGGGCAGAACCGCCTCAGCTCGGGCGCGCCGGTCACGCTGGCCGACGCCCCGGCCGGCAACTGAGAGGCGCACGATGCATTTCACCGAGATCTTCATTCGCCGGCCCGTGCTTTCGACCGTGGTCGGCGCCTTCATGCTGCTGTTGGGCATTCAGGCGTTCTTCACCCTGCCCGTGCGTCAATACCCCGAGGTGGACGAAACCGTGGTGACGATCACCACCGTCTACCCCGGCGCCGCGCCCGAGCTTATCCAGGGCTTCATCACCGCGCCCATCGCGGCTGCGGTCGCGACGACCGAGAATATCGACTATGTGACCTCCTCTTCGCGCCCTTCGGCATCGGTCGTGTCGGTGAACATGAAGCTGGGCGCCAATCCTGACGTGGCCTTGACCGAGGTTCTGGCCAAGGTGCAGCAGGTGCGCAGCGTGCTGCCCTCGGATGCCGAGGATCCGGTCATCGTCAAGGGCACGGGCCAGGCCTTCGCGCTGATGTATCTTGCGGCGATCAACCCGAACATGACCGCCGAGCAGTTGACCGAATACCTCGAGCGCGTCATCCGGCCGCAGATGTCCACCATCCCCGGTGTGGCCGAAATCGAGGTGATCGGCGCCTCGAACTACGCCATGCGGGTCTGGATCGACCCCAACAAGCTGGCCGCGCGCGGCGTGACCGCCGCCGAGGTTCTGGGCGCGATCCAGGCGTCGAACTTCCTTTCGGCCCCGGGCAAGACCGAGAATGAATACTTCACGCAGTCGATCACGCTGAAATCGACCCTGCAAACCCCCGAGGCCTTCGGCGCCCTGCCGATCCGCGCGGATGGCGATGCGGTCGTGCGGCTCCGCGATGTGGCGCAGGTCGAACTGGCCTCGGATGGCGAGGGCGAAATCGTGACCTTCGACGGTCAGGGCGGCACCTTCATCGGCATCTACCCGACGCCCTCTGCCAACCCGCTCGATACGGCCGCCGCCGTCGTGGCCGAATTGCCCGCGATCAACGACACCCTGCCCGAGGGGATGGAGATCGAGCTGGTCTACGACTCGACCGAGACCATCTCGGCTTCGATCGAGGAAGTGTTCAAGACCATCGGCGAGGCCGTCGTGATCGTGGTCATCGTGATCTTGCTGTTCCTCGGCTCGGTACGCTCGGTGCTGATGCCGCTGGTCACCATTCCGCTGTCGCTCATCGGTGTGATGGCCGTGCTGCTGGCGCTTGGCTATTCAATCAACCTGCTGACGCTGCTGGCCATGGTGCTGGCCATCGGACTTGTGGTCGATGACGCCATCGTCGTGGTCGAGAACATCCACCGCCACATCGAGGACGGCATGAAGCCGATCCCCGCCGCCGTGCAGGGGATGAAGGAAATCACCGGCCCCGTGATCGCCATGACCATCACGCTGGCCGCCGTGCTTTCCCCGCTGGCCTTTACCGGCGGGCTGACCGGCGCGCTGTTCAAGGAATTCGCCTTCACCCTCGCCGGATCGGTGATCCTGTCGGGTGTGATCGCGCTGACCATCACGCCGATGATGTCGGGCCGCATCCTGACCTCGGGGCACGCCAAGGGCTTTCAAGCCTGGGTGGATCGCACTTTCGAGCGCATCGCCGGCTGGTACGAGCGCCGCGTGGACGGCTCGCTCAGCTATCGCTCGATCACCGTGCTGGTGGTCAGCGTTCTTGTCGGCGTGATGGGTTTCATGTTCATCAACACCTCGACCGAGCTTGCCCCAGACGAGGATCAGGGCGCGCTTTTCGCGATCCTGAACGGGCCGCGCTACGCGACCTCGGATTACACCTCGAAATATATCGAGGAGGTTGGCGCGCTGACCGACAGTATCCCCGAGGTGCGCACAAAGTTCTCGGTCGCCGGCTTCGGCGGGGACGATGCGCAGGGGATCTATATCTGGGCGCTCAAGGACTGGTCCGAGCGTGACCGCTCGCAGGCCGAGATTCAGGCGGAGATTCAGGCCGCGCTGGATCAATCGACCGGGTTGCAGGGCTTTGCCTTCGCCCCGCCCACCCTGCCCGGCTCGGGCGGCGGACTGCCGATTTCGGTCGTGCTTCAATCGATCCATCCGGCGGACCGCGTGGCCGAGGTGGCCGAGCAAATCCGCCTCAAGGCACAAGCCAGCGGCAAGTTCATCGTCGTGCAGAACTCGCTCAGCTTCGACGCCCCCGAGGTGCGCGTGACGATCGACCGCGATCGCGCGGCCTCGCTCAACGTTTCGGTCTCGGATATCGGCACCACGCTGGGGCTGCTTGTCGGTGGCGGCTCGGTCGCGCAGTTCGACCGCGATTCGAACAGCTATGACATCATCACCCAGGTCCCGCAGGAGTTCCGCTCCAACCCCGAACAGCTTGGCAGCTACTTCGTGCGCGCCTCAGCGGGCGACATGGTGCCGCTATCCTCGGTGGTGACGATCGAGACCGGCGTGCGCGCCGCCGCGATCGAGCAGTTCAACCAGCTCAACTCTGCCACGCTTTCGGCCCTGCCGCTGCCCGGTGTCTCAACCGGCGACGGTCTGGCCGAGATCGTCGGCATCGCCAAGGAGGCCATGCCCGAGGGCTTCTTCCTCGACTATTCGGGCCAGTCACGGCTTGAGGTCACGCAGGGCAACACGATCCTGCTGGCCTTCGGCGCGGCGGTGCTGGTGATCTACCTGGTGCTGGCGGCCCAGTTCGAGAGCCTGCGCGACCCGTTCATCATCATGATGTCGGTGCCGCTGACCATTTTCGGTGCAGTTCTGCCGCTCAACCTCGGGCTTGGAACGCTGAACATCTACAGCCAAGTGGGTCTGATCACGCTGGTCGGGCTGATCACCAAGCATGGCATCCTGATGGTCGAATTCGCCAACCAGCAGCGCGAGGAGCACGGCGCCACCCGCCGCGCGGCCATCGTCGCCGCCGCACGCACCCGACTGCGCCCGATCCTGATGACCACCGCCGCGATGGCGCTTGCGGTGATCCCGCTGGTCATCGCCGAGGGGGCAGGCGCTGCAGCGCGTCAGGCCATGGGGATCGTTATGTTCTCCGGGCTGATCATCGGCACGATGTTCACGCTGTTCGTGGTGCCGATGTTCTACAGCTTCATCGCGCCCTCCGACAAAGCCATGCGCACGGCGCGCGAAAAGCGCATCGCGGCAGGATAAGGACGAAGGGCGGGGAACTCCCCGCCCTTTTCCTTTCAGCCTTTCGCATCCTCAAGCATCATCTGCGCGGCCTTCTCGGCGATCATCATCACGGGCGCATTGGTGTTGCCCGAGGTGATCGTCGGCATCACCGAGGCATCGGCGATGCGCAGCCCCCGCAGTGCCTTCAGCCGCAGGCGCGGATCGACCACCGCACCCGTGTCCGAGCCCATGCGACAGGTGCCCACCGGGTGGAAGATGGTGGTGCCGATCTCTCCCGCCGCGCGCACGAGGTCTTCCTCGGTGCGGTAGTCGGGACCGGGCTTGTATTCCTCGGGCGAGAACCGGGCAAATGCGGGCTGCATTGCAATCTCGCGCGTCAGGCTGATCGCGCGGGCAGCGACGCGGCGGTCGCCCTCGGTGCTCAGGTAGTTCGGCGCAATCACCGGCGCCGTGCGGAAATCCGGGCCGCGCAGATGGACATGGCCACGGCTTTCGGGGCGCAGGTTACACACGCTGGCCGTCATCGCCGGGAAGGGGTGCACCGCATCGCCGAACTTATCCAGACTGACCGGCTGGAGGTGGTATTCCAGATCCGCCGTCTCCTTCTCGGGGAAGGAGCGGGTAAAGATCCCCGCCTGGCTCGGCGACATCGACATCGGGCCCGAGCGAAAGAGCGCATATTCTGCCCCGATCATCGCCTTGCCGAACAGCGAATTCGCCATGGTATTGAGCGTCTTGACCCCGTTCACCTTGAAGATCAGGCGCAGTTGCAGATGGTCTTGCAGGTTCTCGCCCACGCCCTCGACCTCGGCCACCGGCGCGATACCGTTCGCTGCCAGCACATCGCCGCGCCCGATACCGGACAGCTCAAGGATCTGCGGCGAGCCGATGGCGCCTGCCGCCAGCACAACCTCGCCTGCCTCAACCTCATAAGGCGCGTTGTCACGCTGGTAGCGCACCCCCGTCACGCGTCCCTCGCTGATCAGCAGGCGTTCGACCTGCGCCTCGGTGATGACGCGCAGGTTCGGGCGGCCAAGCGCGGGCTTGAGGAACGCGCTTGAGGCCGACCAGCGCCAGCCGCGCCGCTGCGTGACATGGAAATACCCGCCGCCCTCATTATCACCCCGGTTGAAATCGTCGGTGCGCGGAATGCCGGCCTGCTCGGCCGCCGCAAGAAAGGCGTCGAGCACATCCCAGCGCACGCGCGCCTCCTCAACCCGGATCGCGCCGCCCGCGCCATGCAGATCCGACGCGCCGCGGTAGAAATCCTCCTGTGCGCGAAACAGCGGCAGGATGTCGTCCCAGCCCCAGCCGCTACAGCCAAGCTGCGCCCAATGATCATAGTCGCGGGCCTGCCCGCGCATGTAGATCATGCCATTGATCGACGAGCACCCGCCCAGGATCCGCCCGCGCGGATAGATCAGCGAACGGCCGTTCAGGCCCGGGTCTGCCTCGGTCTTGAAACCCCAGTCGGTGCGCGGATTGCCGATGCAGTAAAGATAGCCCACCGGGATGTGCACCCAATGGTAATTGTCCTTACCCCCCGCCTCGAGCAGCAAGACACGGTTGCGCGGATCCTCGGACAGGCGATTTGCCAGCACGCAACCCGCGCTGCCGGCCCCTACGACGATGTAATCGTAACGCTCCATCGCTTCCCCCGGTCGCATCCGTCAAGCGACGACGCTTTGACTTTTACAATGGATAACGCGTTGGCAACCGCACCCCATACACACAATAATGCAAAACACCCATTGCAGAACCGGGCGAATGCAGGCGCAGCATGGGCCGCGCCCCCTTGCATCCCCCCCGCCCCCTCGCATTATGGCGCGACCCAAAGGCCCCGGACCCGATGTTTCTGTATCGCTTGCTTCTTGCCCTTGCCCTGCCGCTGCTGCTGATGCGGCTGGTCTGGCGCGTGCTGCGCGGTCAGGAGAGCCTTTCGGACCTGAACGAGCGTCTGGGGGGCGGCCCCGACAGCCCCACGCGGGCGATCTGGCTGCATGCCGCCTCGAACGGGGAACTGGCCTCGGCCAAGCCTCTGGTCGAGGCGATGCTGGCGCAGTCGCACAGTGCGATCCTGATCACCACGAACACCGTTACCGCGCGCACGCTCGCGCAGGGATGGGGGCTGCCCCGCGTCTCGGCGCGGCTTGCGCCGCTCGATGCGCGCTGGATGCTGAAGCGGTTTTTGGGGCGCTTTCAGCCCGAGGCACTGATCGTGGTCGAGAATGAGCTGTGGCCGAACCGCCTGACCCTGACGGCGCAGCGCGGCGTGCCGATCATCGCGGTGGGTGCGCGTATCTCGGCCCGCTCGGCGCGGCGCTGGCGCAAGATCGGGCTGGGACCGCGCCTGATGAAGTCGCTGACCGCACTTTCGGCGCAGGATGCCGCGAGCGAGGCCGAGTTCCGCGCGCTCGGCCTCCCGGCCCGCAACACGCTGGCGCGGCTGAACCTGAAAACCGCCGTCGCGGCCCCGCCCCCGCGCGAACGCCTCGACTGGCCGCGCGCGGCGACCGTGCTGGCGGCCTCGACCCATGAGGGCGAGGAAGAGATCGCCCTGGCCGCCTTCGCCAAGGCCCGCGCGCTGAACCCGGCACTGCGCCTGATCATCGCACCGCGTCACCCCCGCCGCGCCGCCGAGGTCGCCCGCGCGATCGAGGTCGCCGGGCTGCCCTACGCGCAACGATCGAAAGGCGGGGCCCCGGTGCAGCCGGTCTATCTGGCCGATACGATGGGCGAGATGGCCAATTGGTACGCGAGCGCGGGCATCTGCCTGATCGGCGGCACGCTGGCCCCCAAGGGCGGCCATACCCCGTTCGAGCCCGCGGCCTATGGCTGCGCCCTGCTGCACGGCCCCGATATCGCGAACCATGCCGAGGCCTTCGCAGCGCTCGATACCGCAGGCGCTGCCATTCTGATCACGCCCGACACCCTTGCCGATACGCTGGTCAGCCTGGATGCCGCACGACAAGCCCAGATGGCGCAGGCCGCCACCGCTGCGCTTGGCGCGCTAAGCACGACCGACGGCGCTACGCGGCTGGCGCAAAGCGTGCTCGGGCGGATCGGCTCGGCGCAGGGCTAGCTTGCATTCGTGCCCCCATCCCTTATGTGGTAGCCTATAGCGATAGGTGCCCAATGATCCGCTACACGCTGAAATGCGAGACCGATCACAGCTTTGACAGCTGGTTCCAGTCGGCCGAGGCTTTCGACAAGCTTCTGGCCGCGGGCATGGTTGCGTGCTCGGTCTGCGGATCTTCCAAGGTCTCCAAGGCGCTGATGGCACCCTCGGTTCAGCCCGCCCGCAAGGCCGCCGAAAAGCCCGAGGCACCACTATCCGCACCGCAGGGCGAGGTCGAGCAGGCGCTGGCGGCCATGCGCCGCCATGTCGAGGAAAACTCGGACTATGTCGGGATGAACTTCGCCGCCGAGGCGCGCGCGATGTATGACGGCGACGCGCCCGAGCGCGCCATCCATGGCGAGGCGAAGCTAGAGGAGGCCAAGGCCCTGCTGGAGGACGGCATCCCCGTTGCGCCCCTGCCCTTCCTGCCACGCCGCAAGACGAACTGACCTGCAACCCTATGATTTGACTTGAACCTCCGAGCGATTGCGTCATCTTCGGAGGAAATCACCATGCGGCCGGCACAGGGGAGCAACTGTAATGAGCGTTCTGATCACCGGAGCAAGCCGCGGCATCGGCGCCGCTCTGCTGGAGCATTACCGCGATATCGGAAAGGCTGCCTTCGGCACCGCGCGCAATCCCTCGGGCGATTTGCTGCCGCTGGATGTCACGCTTCCCCAAAGCCATCAGGCGCTTGCGCTGCGGCTGAACGGGCTGCCGATCGATCTGCTCGTGTGCAACGCCGGGATCTACTCCGACAAGGGCCAGACGCTGGACACGGGCTATCGCACCGCGCTCTGGTCGCAGTCCTTCGCGACCAATGTCACCGGCGTCTTCCTGACGATCCAGAGCCTGCTGCCCAACCTGCGCGCCGCCAAGGGCAAGATCGCGATCATCTCCTCGGCGATGGGCTCGGACGAGCGTGCGCCGGGCGGCAGCTATATCTACCGCGCCTCGAAGGCCGCCGCGCTCAACCTCGGGCGCAACCTGGCCACCGATCTGCGCGCCGAGGGCATCGCGGTCGGCATCTATCACCCCGGCTGGGTCAAGACCGACATGGGCGGCCCCGGCGCCGAGATCAGCCTGGCGCAATCCGTGAGCGGCCTTGCGGCGCGCCTCGCCGCCCTCGACATTTCCACGACGGGATGCTTCGAGAGCTACGACGGAACCCAGATTCCGTTCTGAGCGGGCCGTGAAGCCTCTGGCCTTGGCCGCCCAAGCGCGCTAAACCCCCGCAAAACCGGTAAAAGGACGGGAAAATGGCGCGCCATCTGATCACCTCGGCAATTCCCTATATCAACGGCATCAAACACCTGGGCAACCTTGTGGGCTCGCAGTTGCCGGCCGACCTGTTCGCGCGCTATCTGCGCGGGCGTGGGCATGAGGTGATGTACATCTGTGCCACCGACGAGCACGGCACCCCGGCCGAGCTCGCCGCCGCCAAGGCGGGCAAGGATGTCGCCGACTATTGCGCCGAGATGCATGACGTGCAGGCCGAGATCGCGCGCGGCTTCCGCCTGTCCTTCGATCACTTCGGGCGCTCGTCCAGCGCGCAGAACCGCGCGCTGACCCAGCATTTCGCCCGCGTTCTGGCCGAGAACGGGCTGATCCGCGAAGTCACCGAAAAGCAGATGTATTCGGTGGCCGATGGCCGCTTCCTGCCCGACCGCTATATCGAGGGCACCTGCCCGAACTGCGGCTATGAAAGCGCGCGCGGCGATCAGTGCGACAATTGCACCAAGCAGCTTGACCCGGTCGATCTGATCAACCCGCATTCGGTGATCTCGGGCTCGACCGAGCTTGAGATGCGCGAGACGAAGCACCTGTTCCTGCGCCAGTCGGCGATGAAGGACAAGCTTTCCGAATGGATCGACAGCAAGGCCGACTGGCCGGTGCTGACCACCTCTATCGCCAAGAAATGGCTCAATGACGGTGACGGGCTGCAAGACCGCGGCATCACCCGCGACCTCAGCTGGGGCGTGCCCGCGCAATTCGACGGCGCGCCGTGGCAAGGCATGGAGGGCAAGGTCTTCTACGTCTGGTTCGACGCCCCCATCGAATATATCGCTGCAACGCAGGAATGGGCTGACAAGACCGGCGGTGACTGGGCGCGCTGGTGGCGCACCGACAAGGGCGCCGAAGATGTGACCTACACCCAGTTCATGGGCAAGGATAACGTGCCCTTCCACACGCTCTCGTTCCCGGCGACGATCCTTGGCTCGGACGAGCCCTGGAAGCTGGTCGATTACATCAAGTCGTTCAACTACCTGAACTATGACGGCGGCCAGTTCTCGACCTCGCGCGGGCGCGGCGTGTTCATGGATCAGGCGCTCGAAATCCTGCCCTCGGACTACTGGCGCTGGTGGCTGCTGAGCCACGCCCCCGAAAGCGCCGACAGCGAATTCACCTGGGAGAACTTCCAGACCTCGGTGAACAAGGATCTGGCGGACGTTCTGGGCAACTTCGTCAGCCGCATCACCAAGTTCACCCGCTCGAAATTCGGCGAGGCCCTGCCCGAGGGCGGCACCTGGGGCGAACGCGAAGAGGCGCTGATCGTGGAACTCACCACCCGCGTGCGCGAGTATGAGCGCCACATGGACGACAAGGAGGTCCGCAAGGCCGCGACCGAATTGCGCGCGATCTGGGTGGCGGGCAACGAATACCTGCAATCGGCCGCGCCCTGGACCGTCTTCAAGACCGAGCCCGAGCAGGCCGCAGCGCAGGCGCGCCTCGCGCTGAACCTGATCCGGCTTTACGCGGTGCTTTCCGCGCCCTTCATCCCGGACGCAACCGACACGATGCTTGCTGCCATGCAGACCGAGGATCGCTGCTGGCCCACCGATGTGCGCGCCGCGCTTGAGGCCCTGCCCGCAGGCCATGCCTTCACCACGCCCGAAGTTCTCTTCCGCAAGATCACGGATGAGGAACGCGAGGACTGGCAGGTCCGTTTCGCCGGCAAGCGCGAGTGATCGAGCAAGGGGGCCACGCGGCCCCCTTGCTTTTTGCCCCGCCCCCTTTGCATCGCCCGCCCCTTTGCCCCATCATCGGGAAAACGGAGGCGTAAATGACCCATTGCATCCTGATCGGGGCCCCGGTGGACAGCGGCCAGAAACGCGCAGGCTGCCTGATGGGCCCGGCGGCCTATCGCGTTGCCGGGCTGGCGCAGACGTTGCTGGCGCTAGGCCACGGGGTCGAGGACCGGGGCGATGTGAGCCCCGCTCCGCGTGATCCGGTGCCCCATGCCAACCCGGCGGTGCATCATCTGGCTGAGACCATCGGCTGGACCGAGGCGCTGAGCGAGGCTGGCTCGGACGCCATGGCCAACGGGTTTCCGATCTTCATGGGGGGCGATCATTCGCTCTCGCTCGGCTCGGTTGCCGGGGTAGCGCGGCACGCAGTACGCGTGGGGCGGCCGCTGTTCGTTCTGTGGCTCGATGCACATACCGATTTCCACACGCCCGAGACGACGCAAAGCGGCAATCTGCACGGCACGCCGGTGGCTTATATCGCCGGGCGCCCCGGGTTTGACGATTTCCCGCCCTTCCCCGCCCCGGTGCCGCCCGCCAATATCTGCATGTTCGGCATCCGCTCGGTCGATGAGGCGGAGCAATCGGCACTGATGCCCGAAGAGGTCGAGATCAACGACATGCGCGTGCTGGATGAACGCGGCATCGGCGCGCCGCTGCGCGAGTTCCTGGCCCGCGTTGAAGCCGTGAACGGGTTGCTGCATGTCTCGCTCGACGTCGATTTCCTCGACCCGACCATCGCGCCCGCCGTGGGCACCACCGTCCCCGGCGGCACGACGTTCCGCGAGGCGCATCTGGTGATGGAACTGCTGCATGAATCGGGGCTGGTGACCTCGCTCGACCTGGTCGAGCTGAACCCCTTCCTCGACGATCGCGGGCGCACCGCGCGGCTGATGGTCGATCTGGTTGGCTCGCTGATGGGCCGGAAGGTCTTCGACCGGCCCACCCGCAGTTTCTAAGGCTCAGGCGCCCGCGCGGCGGGCCTCGATCTCGCTCAGCGCCGGGTTGTCATCCATGGGCGCCGGGGCAGCCGCCACAACGGGTTTGGTGCGAAAGTAATAGGCCTCGCGCGCACCGAAATAGAAGCTGACGATCGCGCCCAACAGCCACCAAAGCGGTTCGGGCACGTGGTTGAGGCCCACCATCCGGCGCGAGAACCCCTCGGGGTCGATCATCGCATAGACGAAAAGCCCAAGCGTGCCGAGCGCGAGCATCGGCCGGGGCATCCGGTTTAACCCATTGACGAAACGATCAAACAGGCCCGGGCGGACGTATTGGAACTCGGCCCCGTGCTCATCCAGCGCGGCGCGGTAGGCATCATGCGCCGCTTCCATCTTCTTGGTGGCATTGGGCACGAAGACCTCGGCCACGGTCGCGGCGGCATTGCCAAGCGCGGTGGTGGTGGCCGAGCCACCGACGACTTTCTCGATCAGGCCCATTTCGCCACCCGTGCCTTGTGATCCGCGTCGCTCAGGTGAAAGCGCGGCGAGATGAACTCTTCCGCGCGCAGGATCCAGCCGCCCTTGGCGCCCTTGCGGGTGGTGGCGTATTTGCGCGACGCCGGACGGCGGTCAGCCAGTTGGTAGTAATAATTTCGCCGCGCGATGCCATAGGCATCCGCGATCAGGTCGGGCGCACTGTCGGCGGCCGCCTGCGCTGCGCCCAGTGTCTGCGGCCCCAGCACCCCATCGACCGCCACGGCATGGCCCATGCGGGTCAGCAGGCCTTGCAGAACGCGGATCGCGTTGGCCCCGGCATTGACATACATATCGAAGACGCTGGCGCGCAGCGCCTCGGGCAGGCGCGCAAGGCCCGGCCCCTCGTAGTAATGCTGCACGAAGATCTCGACCGCCTTCTCGCGGCTCAGCGCGCGCACATCGGCCCCGGTCACCCGGCCATCTCCGGTCAGGTCGATCCCGAGGCGCTGCATCGTGCCGATTGTCACGCCGTATTTCGTGGCCCCGCCGGGATCGTCGGGGTCATTCACATAGCCGCCCTCGCGGGCGACGATCTCGGTGGCGATTTCGGTGACTGATTTCATGGACATCCCCCAGACTTGGCCGGGGGATGGTCACGCGATCAGGTTAACGCCGCGCCGAGGCAGCGCGCGCTCAGGAACTGGGTTCCTGATAGACGCCCTGTTCTTTCAGCGCGTCCACGACTTCCTTGGGCATGTAGGTTTCGTCATGCTTGGCAAGGATCTCACTGGCGACGAAGACATCGCCCTCCATCGTACCGGTGCCGATCATGCCCTGGTTCTCACCGAACAGATCCGGCAGAACGCCGGTGAACCGCACCGGAACGCTCGCACCGCCATCGGTGACGCTGAAGGTGACGGTCTCGCCCTCGCCGCGTCTGATGGTGCCGGCCTCGACCAGACCGCCCAGACGGAACACCTCGCCCGGTTCGGGCGGGTTCTCGGCCAGCTGCGCCGGGGCGCGGAAGAAGTTGATCCCGTCGCGCATCGCATAGCCGATCATCGCGGTCGAAACCGCCAGCGCCACAGCGGCCACCAGCAGCACCTGGATGCGGCGCTTTTTCTTGAGGCTCTTCATTCGCGTTTCCTCCTCAATCTGCTGGCGGCCTTATCGGCCGCCCGCCGTTCCTGTTCCCTGACTTAAATCAAGGGAAGACCGGCGCGAGCATCAGACCCGCCGTCTCCTCAAGACCCAGCATCAGGTTGGCGTTCTGGATCGCCTGCCCCGACGAGCCCTTGGTCAGGTTGTCCAGCGCCACCATCACCACGGCTCGGCCCGGGATACGGTCACCGATCACGCCGACATGGACGAAATTGGAGCCTGCGATCGACCGCGTCGAGGGGAGTGCGCCGAAAGGTAGCACCTCGAGGAAGGTCTCATCGGCGTAACGTGCGGCCAATGCTGCATGAATCGCCTCCGGCTCGCCGCGGACATAGGCGTCCACAAGGATGCCGCGGTTGAACGGCATCAGGTGCGGCGTGAACTGGATACGCACGGGGCGGCCCGCCAAGAGGCTGAACTCTTGATCGAATTCGCCCAAGTGACGGTGCTTGCCGCCCGCCGAATAGGGCATGGTGCCGCCCGCCAGTTCGGCATGCAGCAGGTTCTCCTTAAGCGACCGACCCGCGCCCGAGACGCCCGCCTTGAGGTCGATCACAATCTCGTCAAGGTCGATCACACCCGCCTCGATCAGCGGCCGGACGGCGTATTGGCCTGCGGCGGCGTTGCAGCCCGTGCCCGCGCACAGCCGCGCTCCGCGAATCTCGTCGCGGTAAAACTCGGTGAGGCCATAGACGGCCTCTTTCTGCAAATCGACCGCCGAATGCGCCTTGCCATACCACTTTTCATACTCGGCCGGGTCGCGCAGACGGAAGTCGGCGGACAGATCGACGACCTTCAGATCGCGCGGCAACTCGGCGATCACCGCCTGCGAGGTCGCGTGCGGCAAAGCGCAAAAGGCCAGATCGACCTGAGAAAAGTCGATCTCCTCGATCTTTTGCAGATCGGGCAGGCCAAGGTGGCGCAGGTGCGGGAAGACATCCCCCATGCTCATGCCGGCCTTGCGGTCGCCCGACAGCGCGGTGATCTTCATCGAGGGGTGGGTGGCGATGATCCGGGCCAGTTCGGCGCCGGTATATCCCGAGGCGCCAAGGATCGCGATGTTCTGCGTCATGGGAATCTCCCTGCAAATCGAATGAGTTCAGGCGGCTTCGAAAGTGATCCGGCGTCGCAGGAACTGCGTCGCGTGGGTCGAGACCGAGGCCGGTTTGCCCGTGGTCAGGAATTTCGACACCTTGCCCGGCCCCTCGAACTCGGGGTGGCGGGTGAGGTAGTCGGTCAGGCTTTCCGCCACGAGGTTCGCCTGGCTATAAACGGTCACGTCGGGGCCCAACGCCTCCTGGAAAACCGTTTGCATCAGCGGGTAATGGGTGCAGCCCAGAATGGCGGCCTCGGGGTGCGGCATCCGGCGCTTGAGCGCCTCGACATGGCTACGCACCAGCGCCTCGGCGAGGATCTCGTCACCCATCTCGATCGCATCGACCACGCCGCCGCAGGGCTGCGCCTCGACATCCACACCGATCGCGCGATAGGCCAGCTCGCGCTGGAAGGCGCGGCTCGCAACGGTCGCGGGGGTGGCAAACAGCGCCACATGTTTGACGGCAACCTCACGCGGCGGGCTGTTGTCGCCCCATTTGCGCTCGGTCAGGGCCTCGATCATCGGCACGAAGACGCCCAGAACCCGTTTGTCCTTGGGCACCCAGCTTTCCTGCATGCGCTTGAGCGCGGCGGCCGAGGCGGTGTTACAGGCCAAGATCACCAGATCGCAGCCCTCGTCCCAAAGGCGTTCCACGCCCCTACAGGTCAGGTTGAAGATATCATCGGCATCGCGCACGCCATAGGGGGCGTGGGCATTGTCACCGTAATAGACGAAGGCCACATCGGGCAGCCGCTTGGAGACGGCATCATACACCGTCAACCCGCCGAGCCCGCTATCGAAAACCCCAACAGCCATGCCTGCCTCCCGCCCCTCAGGGTGCCCCGCGCGCGGCGGGGAATTGGCCCCTAATAAGCCCCCCGCGCGCGGAAATAAACGCCTGAAATCATTCCGCCGCGAGTTGTGACGGCGGAGCGCCCTGATCGAAGGCCGCCAGAAGCTCGGCCCGGCGCTTGGCAGCACGCGCCACCGCTTCGACCTTGACCGGGCCGAAGCCCCGGATCGAAAGCGGCAGCTCGGCCAATTCGCGCGCGATCTCGAGCGTCTCGGGGCGCACCAGAGGCAAAATCCGCGCCATATCGGCCTCGTATTCGGCGATCAGTGCGCGCTCGGTGCGGCGTTCCTCGGACCGCCCAAACGGGTCGAGTGCCGTGCCGCGCAGCCCTTTCATCCGTGCCAGCAGCCGGAAGGCGGGAATCATCCAGGCGCCAAAGCTGCGCTTGATCGGGCGCCCGTTCGGCCCCTCGCCCGCCAGGAAGGGCGGCGCGAGATGGAAGGTGGGTTTCAGATCGCCCTCGAATTCCTCGCGCGCCTTTTCCAGCGTTTCCAGATGCAGCCGCGCGACCTCGTACTCGTCCTTGTAGGCCAAGAGCTTATGGTAGCCCTTGGCAACGGACAGGCGCAGCTCTTGCGGAGCGCGGGCAACAAGCGCCGAGAAGCGCGTCGCAAGCGCGGCACCCTGATAAGTGGTCAGATGCGCTGCGCGGAAGGCGATTGGATCAGCTTCCGCCGCGGGTTCGTCATGCGCGATAAGCTTCGCGGCCGCTTCGGGATGCGCCTCGGCCCAACGGCCAAGCTCGAAGGCGCGCTTGTTCGCGTCTACCGCGGTTTCGTTCAACTCGATCGCGCGATGGATGGCAGCATGGCTCAGCGGCAGATAACCCGCCTGCCAGGCCGCCCCAAGCACGACCATGTTCGAGTAGATCGAATCCCCAAGCGCGCGGCGGGCCAGTTCGGAGGCGTCGAAGAAGCTCACCCGGTCGTGCAGCCGTGCTTCCAGCGCCAGCCGGAGTTGCCCCACCGGCAGTTGGAAATCGCGGTTGCGGGTGAACTCGCCGGTCACGATCTCATGCGCGTTGACGATGGCCCCGGTGCGCCCGGCGGTCATCAGACCCAGGGTCTTGGCCCCGGCGCTGACCACAAGATCGCCGCCGATAACGCAATCGGCCTCGCCCACCGCCACGCGAATGGCCGAGATATCCTGCGGCCGGTTCGCCAGTCGCAGGTGGATATGCACCGCCCCACCCTTTTGTGCGAGGCCGGCCATCTCCATCATGCCCGCACCTTTGCCATCGACATGCGCGGCCATGGCCAGCACCGCACCCACGGTGACAACGCCAGTGCCGCCGACGCCGGTGATCACGACGTTATGGGTGCCCCGGATCGCAGGCAGCGTGGGCTCGGGCAGGTCCGGCAGATCCAGCGCCTTGGGCTGGACCTTGCGCAGCTTCGCACCCGAGAGCGTCACGAAAGACGGACAAAACCCGTTCAGGCAGGAGAAGTCCTTGTTGCAGCTCGACTGGTCAATGGCACGCTTGGTGCCAAGCTCGGTCTCGACCGGCACGATAGAGACGCAGTTCGACTGCACCCCGCAATCGCCGCAGCCCTCGCAGACATCGGTATTGATGAAGACGCGCTTGTCGGGATCGGGGAAAGAGCCGCGCTTGCGGCGGCGGCGCTTCTCGGCGGCGCAGGTCTGGATATAGACGATGGCCGAGACGCCCTTGGTTTGCTCAAGGCGCTTTTGCACCACCATCAGCCCCGCGCGTTCGACTTTCTCGGCCTCGGGCGGGAAGCTGGACAGATCCAGATCCTCTTTCGCGTCATAAACAACGACGACCGGCTTCACGCCCATGGCAAGGATCTCGCGCACGATCTGCTGCGCGGTCAGCCCGCCCTCGTTCGGCTGCCCGCCGGTCATGGCGACAGCATCATTGAAGAGTATCTTGTAGGTGATGTTCACATCCGCCGCCAAGGCCGCCCGGATCGCAAGGCTGCCCGAGTGGTTATACGTCCCGTCGCCGAGGTTCTGGAACACATGCGGGCGGGTCGAGAACGGCGCCTCGCCGACCCAGTTGGCGCCCTCGCCGCCCATCTGGGTGAAGCCGGTCGTCTCGCGCCCCATCCATTGCACCATGTAATGGCAGCCGATCCCGGCATAGGCCCGCGCGCCTTCAGGCAGGCGGGTCGAGCTGTTATGCGGACAGCCCGAGCAGAACCACGGCACGCGAGTCGCGATCTCGGGGGCGTTGTCGGCGCGCCGAGCCTGCTCGATCCGCGCCAATCCGGCTTTGACTCCCTCGGTCGCGCGGCCTTCCTCGGAGAGTATCCCGGCGATACGCTCGGCAATGGTCATCGGATCGAGGGCAAAGCGGGTCGGGAACAGCTCGGCCCCGGTGCGGTCATGGTGCCAGCCCAGAACGCGCCGCCCCTTGCGGTTGTCAAAGATCGCCTCCTTGACCTGCACTTCGATCAGCTTGCGCTTTTCCTCGACCACGACGATCAGTTCGAGCCCCTCGGCCCATTCGTTGAACGAGCGCATGTCCATCGGGAAGGTCTGCGCGACTTTCCAGGTGGTGATGCCGAGGCGCTCGCATTCGGCTTCGGTCAGGCCAAGCAGGCTGAAGGCATGCACGAGGTCGAGCCAGTTCTTGCCCGCCGCGACAAAGCCGATCTTGGCGCCAGCGCGGCCGTGCATCCGCTTGTCCATCCGGTTGGCGCGGGCGAAGGCCTCGGCGGCGAAACGCTTGTAGTCGATCATCCGCGCTTCCTGCGCGACGGGCGTGTCGCCCAGACGGATGTTCAATCCACCCGGCGGCATCCTGAAATCGGGGGTGACAAAGCTCAGCCGGAGCGGGTCGCCATCGACGACTGCCGTCGCCTCGACCGTATCCTTCATCGTCTTGAGCCCCACCCAGACCCCGGCGAAGCGGCTCAGTGCCCAACCATAAAGCCCGAAATCGAGGATTTCCTGCACGCCTGCGGGGCTGAGCACCGGCATATAGGCATCGACCAGCGCCCAGTCGGACTGGTGCAGCACGGTCGAGCTTTCGCCCGTGTGGTCATCGCCCATCGCCATCAGCACGCCGCCAAGCCGCGAGGTGCCCGCCATATTGGCGTGGCGCATCACGTCGCCCGAGCGATCCACGCCCGGCCCCTTGCCGTACCACAGGCCGAAAACGCCATCATAGGCGCCCTCGCCGCGCAACTCGGCCTGCTGCGTGCCCCAAAGGGCTGTCGCGGCCAGGTCTTCGTTCAGACCGGGCTGAAAGCGGACCTGCGCGGCCTCCAGCTCGCGCCGCGCACGGCTCATCTGGATATCCACCGCGCCAAGCGGCGAGCCGCGATAGCCCGTCACATAGCCCGCCGTATTGAAACCCGCCGCGCGGTCGCGCGCGGCCTGCATCAGGACCAGCCGCACCAACGCCTGCGTCCCGTTCAACAGAACTGGATTCTTGGATAGGTCGAAACGATCCCTAAGGGACACTTCCTGCCCGCCCATTGTGCACCTCCCCTTGCGCCAAAGGCCTAAGGGAATGATAGGTCGGAAAAGCTGACCTACCAAGTCAATTTTGGGGCAAAGTCGTTTGTTAAATTCGGCGAATGAATATAAGTGTAGAAGGCTTACAGTGATCAGAAAGTGACCCCGATGGACTGGGACAAGTTGCGAATCTTTCATGCGGTGGCCGATGCAGGCTCCCTCACCCATGCGGGGGACGCGCTGCATTTGTCCCAATCGGCGGTCAGCCGGCAGATCCGAGCCCTAGAAGAGTCGCTCGGAACGACGCTGTTCCACCGCCATGCACGGGGGCTGATTCTCACCGAGCAGGGAGAGCTTCTGTTCGACGCCACCTCGACCATGGCGAAGAAGCTCGACTCCGCCGCCGCGCGTATCCGCGACAGTGAAGAAGAGGTGTTCGGCGAGTTGCGCGTAACCACGACCGTGGGCTTCGGCACGCTTTGGCTCGCGCCGCGTCTGGTCAAACTTTACGAACGCTACCCCGAGCTGAAGATCGACCTGCTATTGGAAGAGCGCGTTCTGGACCTGCCGATGCGCGAGGCCGACGTCGCCATCCGCATGAAGGAACCCGCCCAGGCCGACCTGATCCGCAAGCGGCTGCTCAATATCCGGATGCGGCTCTATGCAACCTCGGAATACCTCGCACGCTGCGGCCGCCCCGAAAGCCTGGCCGATCTGCGCCAACATCGCCTGATCTGCCAAAACCCTGTGACGCCTCAGGTCTCGGCGGGCGCGCATCTCGTGCAGCAGATCCTGTCGCATGAGGTCCACTCGACGCTAACCGTGAACAACTATTTCGGCGTGCTTCAGGGCGTGCTGAATCACATCGGAATCGGGGTCTTGCCCGATTATCTGACGGTGGATTTCCCCGAACTCGAACGCGTCCTGCCCGATGTCGAGTCGGTCGAGGTGCCGGTCTTCCTGGCCTACCCCGAAGAGCTGCGCCAGTCGCGCCGCGTCACCGCGTTCAGGGACTTCGTTCAGGAAGAAATCCTAGCTTACCGCCGCCAGCAAATGGGCGACATGAGCGCCGAATAGCAAGCTATTACCTGAGCGCATAGCGGGAATGCTGCACTTGCAGCATGATTCTCCTTGATCGATTCTAACTCTGCACATAAATCGAGCTTCGAAGGCGATGATTTGAGGAAACTCTCATCACCTTTTACCTCCCTGTTGGACTACGGCCGAGCTTTTGCTCGGCCTTTTTTTTTCGCCCATCGCTTTCCTCGATCATTTGCGCGCGAAAACGGTGGGCCAGAGGGGCGGGCGGCGCAACGGATCGCACCGCACGGCGGTTTGATGCCATGCACCGCGCGCAAACCGTGTTTCCGCCCGCTTTTGCGCGCCATCGCCCCTTTTCCCGCAGGCCCACATGTCCTAAAGAACGCGCAAACCCGCGCCTTCGGAGGAGTTTCATGAACGAGCCGCAGATCACCCCCGACCTCGTCGCTGCCCACGGCCTGAAACCCGACGAATACCAGAGCCTGCTGGACATTATGGGCCGCGAGCCCACCTTCACCGAACTCGGCATCTTCTCGGCCATGTGGAACGAGCATTGCTCGTACAAATCCTCGAAGAAATGGCTGCGCACCCTGCACACCACCGGCGAGCAGGTCATCTGCGGTCCGGGCGAGAACGCGGGCGTCGTGGATATCGGCGACGGTCAGGCGGTCATCTTCAAGATGGAAAGCCACAACCACCCCTCCTACATCGAACCGCATCAGGGCGCTGCGACCGGCGTCGGCGGCATCCTGCGCGACGTCTTCACCATGGGTGCGCGCCCGATCGCGGCGATGGACAGCCTGTCCTTCGGCCTGCCCTCGCATCCCAAGACCCCTCACCTCGTGAAGGGCGTGGTCGAGGGCGTGGGTTCCTACGGCAACTGTTTCGGCGTGCCCAACGTGGGCGGCGAGGTGCGCTTCCACGCGGCCTATAACGGCAACTGCCTTGTGAACGCCTTTGCGGCGGGCCTCGCAGACACCGACAATATCTTCTACTGCGCCGCCTCGGGCGTGGGCATGCCGGTGGTTTACCTCGGCGCCAAGACCGGGCGCGACGGCGTCGGCGGGGCCACCATGGCCTCGGCCGAGTTCGACGACACCATCGAAGAGAAGCGCCCCACCGTTCAGGTCGGCGACCCCTTGGTCGAGAAATGCCTGATGGAAGCCTGCATGGAGCTGATGCGCACCGACGCCGTCATCTCGATCCAGGACATGGGCGCGGCAGGCCTGACCTGCTCGGCCGTCGAGATGGGCGACAAGGGCGGCTTGGGCATCAAGCTGCAGCTTGACGCCGTGCCGCAGCGCGAAGCCAACATGACCGCCTATGAGATGATGCTCTCGGAAAGCCAGGAGCGGATGCTCATGGTGCTCAAACCCGAGAAAGAGGCCGAGGCCCGCGCCATCTTCGAGAAATGGGATCTCGACTTCGCCATCGTCGGCGAGACCATCGCCGAGGACCGCTTCCTGATCATCCACGGCAATGAGGTCAAGGCCGACATCCCGCTGTCCAAGCTTAGCTCGGCCGCGCCGGAATACGACCGCCCCTGGGTGCCGACCCCGGCCGCCAAGCCGCTGACCGAATTGCCCGCCATTGGCCCGATCGAGGCACTCAAGGCGCTGATCGGCTCGCCGAACTATGCCGCCAAGAACTGGGTGTTCGAGCAGTATGACACGCAGGTCATGGCCGATACCGTGGTGCGTCCGGGTCTGGGCGCCGGCGTCGTGCGCGTGCATGGCACCGATAAGGCCGTGGCCTTCACCTCGGACGTGACGCCGCGCTATGTGCGTGCCAACCCCTATGAGGGCGGCAAGCAGGCCGTGGCCGAAGCCTATCGCAACCTCTCGGCCGTGGGCGCCCTGCCGCTGGCCACGACCGACAACCTGAACTTCGGCAACCCCGAGAAGCCCGAGATCATGGGTCAGTTCGTCGGCGCGATTAAAGGCATTGGCGAGGCCTGCCTTGCGCTGAACTTCCCGATCGTGTCGGGGAACGTCTCGCTTTACAACGAGACCGACGGCAAGGGCATCCTGCCCACCCCGACCATCGGCGCCGTGGGCCTTCTGAAATCGCTCGACGATCTGATCGGTGGCCAGCCTGCTGAGGGCGACATCGCGCTGGTGATCGGCGTGACCCATGGCCACCTCGGCCAGTCGGCGCTGGCCTACGAGGCCTTCGGCATTGAGGAAGGCGACGCTCCGTCAGTCGATCTCGATGACGAGCGCAAGCACGGCGAGTTCCTGCGCGCCAATGGCAAGCTGGTGAAAGCGGCCTCGGACCTGTCCGATGGCGGTCTGGCTCTGGCGGCCTTCGAGATGGCCGAGGGCGCCGGTCTGGGCGTTGCGCTCGATGCGCAGGCTATCGGCACGCTCTTTGGCGAAGACCAGGCGCGCTACCTTGTGGCTTGCGACGCCGAGGGCGCGAATGCGCTCGAAGCCGCTGCGAAAGCCGCCAATGTGCCGCTGGAGCGCGTCGGCGTCTTCGGGGGCAGCGATGTGGCCTTCGGCAGCGCCAAGGCGCCCATGGCCGATCTGTCGGCGCTTTACCGCTCGGCCTTCGCCGTAGCCGTGGAAGGCTGAGACAACCGCTTGAAAGCATATGCGCGCGGGGCCACCCGCGCGCCTTTCTTTTGGGGCCATCGCCCGCCGGGGCAATTGGCCCCACGGCGCGGATGCGACCGGCGCGCCCCTTGCCGCCCCGCCGCAGTCAGCCTAGATTGACCGCAAAGCACGAGGAGATACCGATGCCGATGGAAGCCCATGATATTGAAGCCCTGATCCGTGAGGGCTTTCCCGACGCGCAGATCACCATCACCGATCTTGCGGGCGACGGGAACCATTGGGCAGCCGAGGTGATCGACGCCTCGTTCAAGGGTCTCAACCGCGTCCAGCAGCAGCGCGCCGTCTTCGCCGCGCTGAAAGGCGCGATGGACGGGCCGAACGCGCCGCTGCATGCGCTGGCTCTTA
Source organism: Sedimentimonas flavescens (assembly GCF_025154035.1). NCBI lineage: Bacteria > Pseudomonadati > Pseudomonadota > Alphaproteobacteria > Rhodobacterales > Sedimentimonas > Sedimentimonas flavescens. The sequence goes on from NZ_JAOALJ010000002.1 coordinate 337,758, forward strand.
CGACCAAGGCCCCCGAGTGATATCCGGCGGGCACCTGACTTCGGTCAAGGCGCCCAAACCGACCGACTGACAGAGCGTGTATCGCTCATGCGCGAACAAAGGACCTCTCCATGACCGCTATCGACCAGATCAAGGCAGACATCGACGCCAACGACGTGGTGCTCTATATGAAAGGCACCAAGGAAATGCCGCAATGCGGGTTCTCCAGCCGCGTCGCGGGCGTGTTGAACTTCATGGGCGTCACCTACAAGGACGTCAACGTGCTGGCCGACGAAGGAATCCGCCAGGGCATCAAGGATTTCTCGGAATGGCCGACCATCCCGCAGCTTTACGTCAAGGGCGAGTTCGTGGGCGGCTGCGATATCGTCACCGAAATGACCCTGTCGGGTGAGCTCGACCAGCTCTTTGACGCAAAGGGCGTGAGCTACAACAAAGACGCCGCCGACCAGATCCGCGCCGCGAACGCCTGATCGGGCCACGCCAAGTATTTCGGACCCCGCGCCCTCCGCGCGGGGTTTTCTATTGGGCGCAGCAAGTTTTTGGACCAAATGGTCATATTTCTTGCGCCATCCATGCAGCGCCCGTTGATGCAACCCCGATCTGGCGCTAGCCTGCGCGTAACCGGACCAGCTCAGGATCCATCATGTCCACTGACCGCAATCCCGGCGTGCCGCTCGACCTGTCCTGGTTCGACCGGATCGCCGTCAATACCCCCGCGACCGAGGCGCGCGCGGCGCAGCTGACCACGCGCCGCAGCCTGAAAAAGAACTATCAGGCCGCCTGGCTCGTGAACGCGATCCACTGCATGGACCTGACGACGCTGGCGGGCGACGATACCGAGGACCGGGTCGCGCGGCTTTGCGCCAAGGCGCGCGACCCGCTGGCCGATCATATCCTTGCCGGGCTTGGCCTTGACGGCGTTACGACCGGCGCGGTCTGCGTCTATCCGACCATGGTCGCCGCCGCCGTACGCGCGCTGGAGGGCACTTCGATCCCCGTGGCCTCGGTCGCTACTGGCTTTCCGGCCGGGCTAATGCCGCTCGACCTGCGGCTGGCCGAAATCCGCTATGCCGTCGATCAGGGCGCGCAGGAGATCGACATCGTCATCACCCGCGCCCATGTGCTACGCGCCGACTGGCAGGCGCTCTATGACGAAATCGCCGCCATGCGCGAGGCCTGCGGGGCCGCGCATATGAAGGCGATCCTTGCAACGGGCGATCTGAAGACGCTGCGCAATGTCTACAAGGCCTCGATGGTGGCGATGCAGGCGGGGGCGGATTTCATCAAGACCTCGACCGGCAAGGAAGGCGTCAACGCCACCCTGCCCGTCAGCCTGACCATGGTGCGCGCGCTGCGCGACTATGGCGCGCGCACGGGCTACCGGATCGGCTTCAAGCCCGCAGGCGGCATGAAGACCGCTAAGGACGCGTTGGCCTGGCAGATCCTGATGAAAGAGGAGATGGGCACCGACTGGCTGCGCCCCGACCTCTTCCGCCTTGGTGCCTCGTCCATGCTGGCCGACATTGAACGCCAGCTCGAACACCATGTCACCGGGCGCTACGCGTCCTCGTCCCGCCACGCGATCGCCTGAGGGAAAGATGCCGACCGTGAAAGAGATCCTCGAGACCATGGACTACGGCCCCGCCCCAGAAGCCAGCGGCGAAGTGATCGCCTGGCTGGCCGCGCGCGGGCGCTTTGGCCATTTCATCAACGGTGCCTTCAACAAGCCGGGCGAGACCTTCGCCGCCGACAATCCGGCGACGGGCGAGCCTTTGGCCCAGATCACGCAGGGCACCGAGGATGACATCACCGCCGCCGTGAAAGCCGCGCGCAAGGCATTGCCGAAATGGGCGGGCCTGAGCGGGCATGAGCGCGCGCAGTGGCTTTACGCCATCGCCCGCCACCTGCAAAAGCGCGAGCGCTTCCTGTCGGTGCTCGAAACCCTCGACAACGGCAAGCCGATCCGCGAAAGCCGCGATGTGGATGTGCCGCTGGCGATCCGCCACTTCTACCATCACGCCGGTTGGGCCGAACTGATCGAGGACGAGTTCCCCGGCCACACCCCGCACGGGGTCTGCGGCCAAATCATCCCGTGGAACTTCCCGCTCCTGATGCTGGCCTGGAAGGTCGCGCCAGCGCTTGCCGCCGGGAATACGGTGGTGCTCAAACCCGCGGAGTATACCCCCCTGACCGCGCTGGCCTTCGCCGAAATCTGCGCCGAGGTCGGCCTGCCCAAGGGCGTGGTCAACATCGTCACCGGGGACGGGCGCACCGGTGCGGCCCTGGTCGCGGCCGAAGTCGACAAGATCGCCTTCACCGGCTCGACCGAGGTTGGCCGCCTCATCCGCCGCGCCACGGCGGGCAGCGGCAAGGCGCTGACACTGGAACTCGGCGGCAAGTCGCCCTTCATCGTCTTCGCCGACGCCGATCTGGATGCGGCGGTCGAGGGCGTGGTGGATGCGATCTGGTTCAACCAGGGCCAGGTCTGCTGCGCCGGGTCGCGCATTCTGGCCGCCGAATCTGTGGCTGAGGATTTCACCCGCCGCCTGACCGCGCGGCTGGCCAAGCTGCGCGTTGGCGACCCGCTCGATAAATGCACCGACATGGGCGCGATCGTGCATCCGGTGCAACTGGGCCGCATCCATGACCTCATCAGCGCGGGTGAGGCTGCAGGCGCGCGCCTGATCCAGGCCGAGTGTCAACTGCCCCCCAAGGGCAGCTTCTACGCGCCGGGCATCCTATTGGACGCTCACCCCGCTAACCCGGCAATGGTCGAGGAAATCTTCGGCCCGATCGCCACGCTTTCGACCTTCCGCACGCCGGATGAGGCGGTCGAACTGGCCAATAACACGCGCTACGGCCTATCGGCCTCGATCTGGTCCGAGAACCTGACGCTGGCGATGGACATCGCCGCCAAGGTCAAGGCAGGGGTGGTGTGGATCAACGCAACCAACGTCTTCGATGCCGCCGCAGGCTTTGGCGGGATGCGCGAAAGCGGCTTTGGCCGCGAAGGCGGGCGCGAGGGCATGGCCGCCTACCTGCGCCGCCCGGCCCCGAAGGCGCAGCCCGAGGCGGCTGCGGGGCGGCTCGATGCCGCGCCGCAGACGGGTTCCCCCGCCGCCAGCAGCATCGACCGCACGGCCAAGCTTTACATCGGCGGCAAGCAAAGCCGCCCCGACAGCGGCTATTCCTACACCGTCACCTACAAGGGCCGCGAGATCGGCCTGGCCCCCCTTGGCAACCGCAAGGACATCCGCAACGCGGTCGAGGCCGCCCATAAGGCCAGCGGCTGGGGCAAGGTGACCGGCCATAATCGGGCGCAGGTGCTGTATTACATCGCTGAAAACCTCGCCGCGCGTCAGGCCGAATTCGAGGCCCGTCTGCACGACGCCGGCCACAGCCCCAAGGAGGTCGCGGCCACGATCCGCCGCGCCTTCTATTACGCGGCCTGGGCGGACAAGTTCGACGGCGCGGTAAAATCCACCAAGACGCGCAATGTGACCGTCGCCATGAACGAACCCTGGGGCGTCATGGGCATCGCCTGCCCGGATGCGGCGCCCCTCTTGGGCTTTGCCTCGCTGGTGCTGCCCGCCATCGCGATGGGCAACCGGGTGGTGGCGATCCCCGCCGCCTCGATGCCCTTCGCCGCGACCGATCTTTACCAGGTCTTCGACACTTCGGACCTGCCGGGCGGGGTCGTAAACATCGTCACCGGCCCGCGCGACGAGTTGGCAAAGACACTGGCACAGCACGATGACGTCGCCGCGATGTGGTATTGTGGCGGCAGCGAGGGCGCCGCGATGGTCGAGGCGGAAAGCGCGGCCAATCTCAAGGCCACCTGGACGCTACCCAACCGCGACTGGAACGCCGCGCAGGGGCGAGAGTTCCTTGACCGCTCCAGTCAGATCAAGACGATCTGGGTGCCCTACGGCGAATGAAAACGGCGCGGGGCTTGCCCCGCGCCGCCCAACTCATTTCCGGGGTTTGCCCGACCAGGTTCCGAGCCAATCCATGAACCGGCCCCAGACGCCCCGCGCGCGATCGCCCGCGGCATCGGCGCGTTCCTCGACCTCGTCCCAGGCCTCGCCCACATCCTCGACCAGCGGGTCAATCGAACGTTCGCGGAACTGCCGCCAGATGGCGCGGACAGTCAGCACGATGATCAGCAGAACCACCAGCAGGAAGATATTGACCCAGGGGATGATCCGCACATCGGGCCCGGCGACCGGCTTGATCCCGACCGCATTCGGGAAGATCGAGAACAGCTGGTTACGCCAGCCGTAATGGGTGATCACAGCCCATTTCGGGCTCTCTGGCGAGGATTTCAGGTCGTCCGCCTCGGTCTGAAGGCTGGCGGTGTCGAACTTGAAATAGGGCGGCCAGTTCCAGCCGGTATCCTCGTTACGATACACCATCGGCTTACCATTGGCGCGAATGGTCGAGATGAACTGCACATCGCGATTGGTCAGCGTGCTGGACTGGTCGTCCGGATCGGACCAGAAGATCCGCGTCCAGTCGCCCAGGTCCTGCCGCTCCTGATAGGTATTCACCACGCGCACGATATCGTGCTGCGGCAAGGTGTAGTGCAGAAAGCCCCCGACGATCAGCGCCAGAAGCGCCCAGAATGTCCATTTGACGTATTTCATCACGGCCTCACGCGTAATTCACCAGATAGATCAGCACGCCCACGACCACCGCGGGCAGCACCAGCACCAGCCAGATCAGCTTGCGCCGCAGGCTGCGCTCATATTCGGCCATCCCCTCTTCGATAAAGAGATCGCGGCCTTCGGGCGTGGCACCCTCGGGCGGGTTCGCATCCCATTCCTTTTCCAGCGCCTCGCGGCGCAACGAGCGCGAATAGATCAGCAGCACCCAATAGGCCACCGCCGCACCCACCGCCCCGAGAATTGCAAGCCTCAGAAAACCGATCATCGCCGACCTCGCAACACAGCGCCCCAGGGTCCGACCAGATCGACCGCGTCACGCGGGCTTGGCGCCTTGGGCGGCACGGGCGCGGCATCCCAGGGGCCGGGAGCAGGGACATCCTCCATCCCCGGCTCCGCGCCGAAGAGCGCCCGGCGCGCGCCCGCCTTGTCGATCTGATACTCCCTTTCCAGAAAATCCGCCACATAGGCCTTCTTGGCCTCGGGCCATGTCGCATAGAGGTGGTAGAACAGCTCCTTGTGGCAGATGAACATCTGCCGCACGTCCAGCGGGCAAAGCTCGGCCAGCAACATGTTGACCAGATCACGCAGCGGTCCCTGCGCGGCGCGCAGAGTGTAGAAATAGGCCGGGTGGCGGCTGTCGATTCGGGGCCAGGGACCGCCCGCCTCAAGCCAGCGCAAGATGGCGGCCAGCGCCTGAAACTCCTCGGGCAGGGTCGAGCCCAGATTCTGCGCAATCGCGCGCAACTCGCGGCGCGAGCCGCTGCCGGCATCAAGACCAAGGCGGCTGGCCGCCTCGACCAGAATGAAGTCCATCTTCTGGCGCAGGATCGCCCCCGCATCCGCCCCGCGCGCCCGAACGATCGGCTCGACCAGCGCGTTCATTTCCAGGAACTTCGCGATCTCGTTGCGCTGCTCATGCGCGAAGACATAGTCGATGGGCAGCGCCCCAAGCGCGATCCGGTCGCCCATGGCAATCGCCGCCGGATGCGGAACCGAGCGAAAGATGTAGAGCCCGCCGAAATGCGCCGTCCAGAAATCGGGCGTCTCGAAACTTGTGGCGCGCAGCGCGACCGGGTTGCGGGTGACATCGCCGGTCCGCTCGGCCAGCCCGATCATCTGCCCGATCAGCGCATCGTCATACCAGCCCTCGGGATCCGTCCGAAACCGTGTGATCAGCCCCGAGAGTTTCTCGGATTCAGCCACATGATTGCCGGTGGTGTCGGCCACCACGGTAATGCGCTGAATGTCGAAGAGATGCACAGCCGAGCCAAGCTCATAGACCGTGTCCTCAAGCTCGCCCACCACCGCATCGCGGGCGGTCAGGCTGAACAGTTGCTCCTCGTTTTCTTCGATGAACCGGCGCAGGATGAAGCGCGACATCGAGAACTTGGCATTCAGCAACGGGGCCGACTTCTGCTCGGTCGAGAGCAGGATGAACTGCCGGTTGCAGCCGTTCGGGTTGAGATACAGGTGATCGCCAAGCTCTTCGCCGACCTCGGGCGAATAGCCCGACAGGTCGATGTGAAACTCGGTCAGGGCGGTTTCCTTGCGCGCAAGCTGGCGCAGGCCGCGGTTATACCGCTCGACCAGCGCCGGGCTGTCCACCCGCACCAGATTGCCGAACATCAGCCCCTTTTCGATCAGACGTTTCATCAACGCTCCCGATAGCTACTCGGCACCCGATCACGCGCCGCGACCGGCCCAGATACCCCGACCGATCTTCGAGAGGACCGCAAAGACCACGACCGGCACAAAGCTCAGCACATACATGCCCGCGAACACCTGCTGCGGCGTGTTGCCACTTTGGCACTGCCCCGCACCGAAGAATTCGGTCACGAACCCTAGGCCGCAATCCACCGCAGCACCGTAAAAGGCCGGAACCAGCATCCCCAGCGGCAGAATGGCCAGCATTTTGCCCCAGGGATTGTTCGACAGCCAAAAGCCCATTGCGAGGCAGATGATCAGCCCGAAGGCCAGAAACTGGGTCATTCGCGTTCCTCCAAATAGCGCCGCTTGGCTTCCTCGGCGCGCTTCATGTCGCGCACCATGGCCTCGATCGCGGCCTCGTCCGACTTGTCCGCATAGCGGAACTCGCTGTCGGCATAGCGGTTGATTTCCTGAATGACCATCTCGGCGGTAATCGGGCGGCGCAACGCTCCGATCATCGACACCTTCTCGTCATAGCTCTTGAAGAGGAAGAGATCGGGGCTCTCCATCCATTCATCGGGCAGCTCGAAATCCATCGCGCGCACTTTCACCGCATCGGTGATGTTCTTGATCGCACGCCCAGTAAAGCGCGGATCGGCCTCTTGGATCGCCTTGAGATAGGCCCCCAGTTTCTCGATCGTATCAAGCGCCCCCACCCGCGCGTTGACCTCGGCAAAGACCGCGCGCAGACCGGCCTCCTGCGGGGTGTTGTGATTGGCAAAGCTGTGGGCAACGGCCCGCTTGATCTCTTGCGCGGCGAAGAGGTCGTGATCGCCCAAGGGGATCTCGTGCCGCTTGCCCAGAAGCAGCGCGAGGATGTCGATGTAATCCGCGCGTGTCTGCGGCCCGTCCACCAGAAACCGCGCCCCGGCGCGCTGGCGCAGCGCATCGTCCACATTCTCGGGGTAGTTCGAGAACATACCGAAGGTGCAATTGCCGCGCACGACCGTGTTGGCGCCGGCAAAGGCCTCCATCAGAACGGCGGTGACCTCCTGTTGACCCGCGCTCGATTGCCGGTCGCCGCGCTTGCCCGCGATCTGGTCGATATCGTCCACCGTGCCGAAACCGATCACCGCCGGGTCCATGACATTCTGGATGAAGGCCTTGGCATTCTGCCCCGACTTGCCCTGATAGCTGTCGATATTGTCGATGCCGAAGTTCTGGTAGCGGAACGGGTAACCCGCTACCTTGCAGTAGTCGTTCAGCAACCCCGCCATCATCTGGATCAGCGTGGTCTTGCCCGTGCCCGGCTTGCCATCCCCCAAGAAGGTGAAGATGAACCCCCCAAGCTCGGCGAAGGGGTTGAGCTTGCGCTCGAAATCATAGGCCATCAGCATCTTGGCCAGCCGCATCGCCTGATACTTGGCGATGTGGTTGCCGACGACCTCCTCGGGCTTCTTGAACTGCATCACGAGGCTAGAGCCCCGCGCCTTGCGCGAAGGCGTAAAACCGGCAATCGGCAGATCGTCGGCCTCGACGCGCCAGGCCGCCCCGGTGAAGGCACCGATCCGGGGCGCATTCTCGGCACGCAGTCGAACCTTAGCGCTCAGCGCCTCGACAAAGGCAAGAACTGTGGCGATCAACGCGCCCTCGTCGGTTGCATGCAGGGCGATGTCCTGATCCAGTTCCCACAGCGCGCCATGCAGCGCTAGCGGGGCATTGTCGGTCAGCACCTCCTCAACCTCGCCAATCTCGACGGATTGCTCCCCGGCCTGCGGCCCCAACAGAAACCCGCTGGCATTGGCAAAGACCGACAGCACCGCAAGCGCCTCGGCCCCCAGCAACTCGGTAAATTCCGCGCGGCGTGCCTCGGGCAGTCGCCCCTCCAGATTGGCTTTCTTCAACTCGACAAGGCCACTCGCGTCCGAAACCGCCTCGCCCATGGCAAGCGCAATCGCCAGCCCTCGGCGCAACGCCTGCAAGACCGCCGCCTGCGCGGGCGTCGGCAGATCGTCGCCGCCCACCGCCTGCACCCGCTCGGTCAAGCGCACCCCTTCGGCCCGCACGGTCGCGCGCGTCACCAATCCCGGCGTGGTCGAACGAAACCGCCGCCCCGTCCCCGTCACGCCGGGTGAGCGCTCAACCCGCGCCACCTCCCGCGCCTGCGCCAGGCGCGGCGCATGGTCAAGGCCCACCAGAAGCGCCGAGGCCGCCCCGTAATGCGCCCGGATCGCCTCTTCCCGAAGCTCCATCTCATCGCGCATCCCGCTCATCCCACTCTATCCTTTCAACGTGGCCGAAATATCCCGGGGGTGAGGGCCAACAGGCCCGAGGGGGCAGCGCCCCCTTTCCCCGGCCTCAGCCGTAAACCATCACCCGGTCGCCCGCGCCGACCACGAACTTGCGCACATTCCGAAACCCCGGCGGATCTTTCTCGGCCAGCACCTGGAACGGCCGCTGCGGCAAGATCAGCGCACGGCGCAACCGCGTCGCCCCATGATCCTCTCCCGCCCCCGAGAACGGATCGAGCCGGAACACCTGCCGCTCGGTCTCACTGAACCAGCCCTTCTCGACCTCGACCCGCTCGGCCTCCAGCTCCTCGATGGCCCAGGCCAGCGCCCAATCCTCGCCGGCGGGCGCACGGGCATCTTCCAGCACCTCCCGGATCGGCCCGCTCTGCAAGGTATAGGCCGAGGAATACATCGGCCCCAGATGCATCCGGCGCAGCCCCTTGGGGTGCAGATCGCCGAAATCGGCATCAAAGCCCTTGGCAATGGTGATCAGCTTCAACCCGCCCACCGACTGCGCCATCAGATGCGCGCGCACCTGCTCCCACCGGCCAATGTCCTTGGGCAGGGCGGTGCGGCCGCTATCCTCGACATCAAGAATATAGACCACCGGCACATTAAGCTGGCTGTCATAAACCGCCCAATGCAGCTTGTAGGCGCGCCGCCCGCGCGGCAGATCGCCCCGCCACTCGGCCACCGGATGCATCTGCGCCCAGAACTGCCCCCCTGCTGCCAGCGCCTCGTAGTAAAGCCGCTGGCTCAGGGCGAATTGCAGATCGGTCGGCACCGCGCGCTCTCCCACGATGCGGCGCACCATGCGATCCTTCAGATCCTCGACCCCGGCCATTCCCGCCAGCGTCCCGGCAGCCTGCGCTGCGTCATTGGCCATCGAGACCAGTTCCTGAAAGATCGGAAAGCCGCTCTCATGCAGGTCAATCGTCAGGTGCCGCCGCGCGGGCCCGACAATCCGGCCCGCGATCAGGTATTTCAGCGAAAGCGCCCGGAACGTCGCCGCCACCGCCTCGGCATAGCCCGCAAGGATCGCCGTATCCGAGCCCGGCAACTCCCCCTCCATCTGCCGGGCCACACCCGACATGATCCGGGTGATACGCTCGAACTTGGCAAAGTAACGCCGGGCGGCGAATTCGTCCTTCAGGACGTGATGATCGTTGGTCAGATCGGTCTTGGGCACTTAGCCACCGTAGAGGTTCTTGTCGTGTTTTTCGACAATCTCGGCGAAACGACGGGCGAACCGCTCGTCTGCCTTCGCCTTCTGCTCCAGCACCTTGCGCGCAAAGACCATATGGCCCTCATGCGCCTCCAGCATCTCGGCCATCTTCGAATTGGTCGCGGCGCCAATCCCGGCCATGGCGGTCTGCGCCTCCTGATCGGTCTGCACACCGATCTCATTGATCCGGTGCGCGATGTCCTGCTGCTGCGCGGTCTTGAGCGACTTGGTCAGCGCATCGTACAGCACCACGCGCTGCTGCGTGTCGGTGGCCAACTTGTTGATCAGCACCATCTGCGTGGCGGCCTGGTTGGTCAGGCTGTCCACCCAGGTCTTGCCCTTCTCGATATAGCGCTCCAGCGTCTGCGACTTGGCCAGTTTGACCTGCTCGTCCTGCACCATGGCGTTGTAGCGCTGGTTCAAAGCAGCCAGCTCGGTCTCCAACCGGGTGCGCGCCGCCGCGTCCTGCTCGACCGAGATCTTGTTCTCCAACTCGATGATTTTCGGGTCAATCGCCAGAATCTCGGCGCGCACGGTCTCCAGATCGGCCACGGTGGTTTCGCGATCCGCCAGCGTTGCCGACAGATTGGTCTCGACCTTGCCCTTCTGATCGTTCAGCACCGCCAGCTGCCCTTCAAGCAACTTGACGATCGTGTCGGACTTGGCGATCAGATCCTGCAGTTTCGCGTCGATCGAGGCCGCCCGCAAACGCTCTGCCCGCATCGCCTCGGATTTCTGCCGGGCGAACATGCCGACAAAGCTCTCCCAGCCGGTCTTGGTGCGCAACTCCTCGAAATCGCGCGAGAAACCGGCTGTCACATCGTCGAGCCCCATGATCAGCTCGGCGATATTGGCGTTCATCGCATCGGCATGGGCCTGCACATCCGCCAGCGTCGCGTTCTCGATATCCAGCGCAAACTGCTCACCCGCGTCGGCCTTGGCTTTCGCCGCCTCGATCCGCGAGGTCATCTCGGTAATGCGCGCCTGCGCCTCCGCCACCTGCTTCTGGCTTTGCTCAATCTGCGCGTCGAAACCGGCCATCGCACCCTCCGATGTTAATCACTTTCACAAATCTGGGGAGGCCTCGCCGCAATTTCCAGACCCCGCCACCGAAAGGCTACCGAAAACCGCTCCGCCCCGCCACAGCTTTCGGTTGCACCTCCGCCCTCATCGCAGCTAGCCTTGCGCCATGGACCTGAACACCCTGATCAAACTGGAGATCGACTCGCGCCGCGACGAGCTTGTCGCGCTGACGCAAGACCTGATCCGCATTCCCACGCTCAACCCGCCGGGCCGGCATTACCGCGAGATCTGCGACTACCTCGCCGAGCGCCTCGCGCGGCAGGGCTTCCAGGTCGAGCTGATCCGCGCCCATGACGCGCCGGGCGACAGCGACACCTACCCGCGCTGGAACCTCGTCGCCCGCCGCGAAGGCGCGGCACCGGGCGATTGCGTGCATTTCAACTCGCATCACGACGTGGTCGAACTCGGACACGGCTGGACCCGCGATCCCTTTGGCGGCGAGATCGAGGGCGACCGAATCTACGGCCGCGGCGCTTGCGACATGAAGGGGGGCCTCGCCGCCTCGGTCATCGCCGCAGAGGCCTTCATCGCCGCCTGCCCCGACTATCACGGCGCCATCGAGATCTCGGCCACCGCCGACGAGGAATCGGGCGGCTACGGCGGCGTAGCTTACCTCGCAACCAAAGGCTACTTCGCCCCCGAGCGCGTCCAGCACGTCATCATCCCCGAACCGCTGCACAAGGATCAGATCTGCCTCGGGCATCGCGGGGTCTGGTGGGCCGAGATCGAAACGCACGGTCGTATCGCTCATGGCTCGATGCCCTTCCTCGGCGACAGCGCGATCCGGCATATGAGCGCGGTTCTGACGGAAATGGAGGAAACGCTCTACCCGCTCCTGGCCTCCAAACGCACCGAAATGCCGGTGATCCCGGAAGGCGCGCGCCAGTCCACGCTCAACGTCAACGCGATCCACGGCGGCGCGCCCGAGCAAGCGCCCGACTTCACCGGCCTTCCCGCCCCCTGCGTGGCCGACCGCTGCCGCATCGTCATCGACCGCCGCTTCCTGATCGAAGAACAGATCGACGAGGTGAAATCCGAGATCACGGCGATGATGGAGCGCATCCGCGCCCGCCGCCCGGGCTTCAGCTACGAGATTCGCGACCTGTTCGAAGTGCAACCCACCATGACTGACCGCGACGCCCCGGTCGTGCGCTCGACCGCCGCCGCGATCGAGGCCGTGCTGGGCCGTGAGGCTGCCTATGTCGTCAGCCCGGGCACCTATGACCAGAAACATATCGACCGCATCGGCCGGCTGAAAAACTGCATCGCCTATGGCCCAGGCTTGCTTGAACTCGCGCACCAGCCCGACGAATGGGTCGGCATTACCGATATGGCGGATTCGGCCAAGGTCATGGCGCTGGTGCTTGCCGAACTGCTCGCGCCCTGACCCTTTCTTCTTGGCCCAAATACCTCGGGGGTGAGGGGGCAGCGCCCCCTCTTCTCAGATCAACCCCTGATCGCGGAACAGTGCCTTGATGTCGCTCTCGGGCCGCGCGCCGAAATGGCTGATCACCTCGGCCGCCGCGATGCAGCCCATCCGCCCGGCGGTCTCAAGGCTCTGCCCTGTCGCGTAGCCATACAGGAACCCGGCCGCGAACTGATCGCCCGCCCCGGTCGTATCCACCGGGACCATGCGATGCACCGGCACCTCGACCCGCTCATCTCCGCGCAGGATCAGCACATCGGCGCCCGAGCGCGTGCAGACCACCAGCCCACATTCCGAGGCTGCCTGCGCCAGCGCACTCTCCAGATCGGTCTGGTAGAGCGAGGCCCATTCGTGCTCGTTCCCGATCACGTAATCCATCTGCTCGCGCACAAGGCGACGGAAATCGGCGCGGTGCCGATCCACACAGAACGGGTCCGACAGCGAAATCCCCGCCTTGCCGCCGCCGCGGTGACACCCCTGCGCGGCCTTCAGGAACGCTGCCTTGCCGTGATCCTTGTCGAACAGATAGCCCTCAAGGAACAGAAGCTCGGCGTTCTCGACCACGTTCAGCGACACATCCTCGGTCGAGACCTCGGCAGAGATCCCCAGATAGGTATTCATCGACCGCTCGCCATCCGGCGTCACGAAGATCATCGAGCGCGAGGTGGGCAGATCGGCCTTGGGCACCGGGCGGTTCGGGAAATCCGTCCCCTCGCCATTCAGCGCAACCTCGTAGAACCGACCCAGTGCATCGTCACGCACACGGCCGATATAGGCAGCGCTCAGGCCCAGATTCCCCAGCCCCGCGATCGTGTTCCCGACCGAGCCGCCGGGCGCCTGCGTGCGATCCTTCATCGCGGCATAAAGCGTTTCGGCGCGCTCGCGCTCGATCAACTGCATGATGCCCTTCTCGATCCCCATCATCTCGAGAAAGCTGTCGTCGCATTGCGCGATCACATCGACGATGGCGTTGCCGATCCCGACAACCTGATACTTCTTCACAGGGTCTTCTCCTCGAACTGGCACAGGTCACGGATGTGACAGGCACCGCATTTTGGCTTGCGCGCGACGCAGATATACCGGCCGTGTAGGATCAGCCAGTGATGCGCGTGGCGCTGGTATTCGACGGGCACGTTATCCTCGATGGCGCGCTCAACCACATCGACATCCTTGCCCGGGCATATGCCCGAGCGGTTGCCGACACGAAAGATATGCGTGTCCACCGCCTGCGCCGGATGGCCCCACCACATGTTCAGCACCACATTCGCCGTCTTGCGCCCGACGCCCGGCAGGCTGACCAGCGCGGCGCGCGACGAAGGCACCTGACCATCGAACCGCTCGACCAGGATCCGGCTCAGCTTGATGACATTCTTGGCCTTCTGCCGAAAGAGGCCAATGGTCTTGATATGCTCGGTCAGGCCTTCCTCACCAAGCGCCAGCATCTTTTCGGGCGTATCGGCAATGGGCCACAACGCGCGGGTGGCCTTGTTCACGCCCACATCGGTGGCCTGCGCCGAAAGCGCAACGGCGACCAGAAGGGTGAAGGCATTGGTGTGCTCAAGCTCCCCTTTCGGGTGGGGCTCGCCCGCCTCAAACCGGCGGAACACCTCTTGCATGTCTCTATATTCAAGCTGTCTGACCATGGCCTTGCTATGCCCGCCCCGACCGTCTCGGGCAAGAGGTGGAGCGCGCGAAACCGCAGCTTTCGGGTCGCAAGGCGGCCACGCGCGCCCTAGAATAGGGGCAAGGAGGCCCCATGACCCACGCCCAGTCCGAAGAGCAAAGCTACCACTATCGCGTCATCGCCCGCGCGCTTGAGGCCATAGACTGCGCACAGGCGTCGGGCGAACCCCTGCCGCTGGCCGCCCTCGCCGCGCGACTGGGAATGAGCGAGGCGCATTTCCAGCGCCTCTTCTCGGCCTGGGTCGGGGTGTCGCCCAAACGCTACCAGCAATATCTCAGCCTATCGCTCGCGCGCGAGATGCTGGCCCGCCGACTGCCCCTCGATCAGGTGGCCGAGGGCGCGGGTCTTTCGGGCACCGGGCGGCTGCATGACCTGATCCTGCGGTGGGAAGCGATGACACCGGGCGAGTTCGCGCGCGGCGCGGCGGGGTTGACGATCCGCTGGGGCCGCTTCCCCTCGCCCTTCGGCGAACTCATCGCCATGGCGACCGAGCGCGGCCTCTGCGGGATGGCCTTCACCGCCGAGATGGGGTTCGAGGGCGCCTTCGCCGATCTGGTCCAGCGCTGGCCCGGCGCCGAGTTGCGCGAAGACCCCGAGGCGATCCGGCCCTGGGTCGAGGCAGCGCTTTCGGGGCGCGGCGACGCACCGCTGACGCTGATCGGCGCGCCCTTCCAGATCAAGGTCTGGGAGGCGTTGCTCTCGATCCCCTCGGGGCAGGTGACGACCTATTCCGACATCGCCGAGGCGATCGGCGCCCCCCGCGCGGTGCGGGCCGTGGGTACGGCGGTCGGGCGCAATCCGATCTCGTTCCTGATCCCCTGCCACCGGGCCCTGCGCAAATCCGGCGCGCTTGGTGGCTACCACTGGGGCCTGCCCGTCAAGCGCGCCATGCTGGCCTGGGAGGCCGCGCGCGCCGAGGCTGCGGAACCCGCACTCGCCCAGTTGTGATGCGCAGAATACCGCCGCTCGCGCAGATATTATGAAACAATCCTTCGCGCTTCGCGTAATAAGTCGGAGACGCCCCCATGCGGGGCCAAGACGAAGGCAGTTACATGAAAAAATCACACCTCCTGCTTCTCGGCGTTCCCGGCATCGCAGCCCTCAGCGCCTGTACGCCGACCGACGGCACCTACAATCCCAACCAGAACCGCAACACCGGCGCGGTGACCGGCGCCCTGATCGGCGGCGTTCTCGGCGCAACGGCCGACGGTGACGAGCGCCTGACCAAGACTTTGGCGGGCGCGGCCGTGGGCGGCATGATCGGCGGCGTGATCGGCAACCAACTCGACAAGCAGGCGCAAGAGCTGCGCCGCGACCTCGACACCAACGGGGTTTCCGTCGTCAACACCGGCTCGGAGCTGGTCGTGACCATGCCGCAGGATGTGCTGTTCGCCATCGACAGCTCGGCCGTGCGCCCCGACCTGCAGCGCGACCTTTACACGCTCGCCGGCAGCCTGAACCGCTATCCCGACACCACCGTCGAGGTCATCGGCCACACCGACAACACGGGCGATGCGCGCTACAACCAGCGCCTGTCGCAGGATCGCGCCAACTCGGTCGCGAATATCCTGATCGGGGCCGGAGTGCCGCGCCACCGCGTCGTGGCCTATGGCCGTGGCGAGGATCAGCCCATCGCCTCGAACCTGACCCCCGAGGGCCGTTCCCAGAATCGTCGGGTCGAGTTCATTATCCGCCCGAACAGGTAAGCGGCGGACCGACAACCTTGAAGGCCGGGCTTTGCCCGGCCTTACTATTTTACCGATTTTCATTGCCCGCCCCGAAATGCGGTCATACATTTTGACCACAGGGGGGAAAGATGCCATTTCAGAAAATCGAGTCCGAGAAGCTGGCCTCTGCCGTCGTCCGGCAGATCGAAGGCCTGATCCTGCAGGGTATCCTGCGGCCCGGCGAACGGTTGCCATCCGAGCGCGAACTGTCAGAGCGGCTGGACGTCTCACGCCCGTCGCTGCGCGAAGCCGTCGCAGAGTTGCAAGAGGTCGGGCTGCTGACCACGCGCGCCGGATCGGGGATTTTCGTGGCGGATGTCTTGGGGTCGGCCTTCTCCCCCGCGCTGATACGCCTGTTTGCCCAGAACGATCAGGCGGTTTTCGACTACCTCTCCTTCCGCAAGGATATCGAGGGCATGGCCGCCGAACGCGCGGCGCGGCTCGGCTCCGACACCGATCTCGAAGTGATCGACACGCTGTTCCGGCGCATGGAGGCAGTGCATTCCAAGCGCAACCCTGCCGATGAGGCCGCGCTGGATGCGCTGTTTCACATGGCCATCGTCGAGGCCAGCCACAACGTCATCATGCTACACATGATGCGCGCGATGTTCGATTTGCTGCAGGAGGGGGTGTTCTATAACCGCCAGGTCATGTTCCGCAATCGCCCGACGCGCGATGCGCTGTTGGAACAACACCGCGCCATCAACACGGCCATCCAGGCGCGCGACGGCGCGGCGGCGCGGGCAGCGGTGGCAACCCATATGGAGTTCGTCGAAACCGCGCTGCACGATCAGCGAAAGGCCGAACGCCACGAGGCGCTGGCGCAGTTGCGCCTAAGACATCAGTCCGAAAAGACATAAAAAAAAACCCGGCCACGAGGCCGGGTTTTTCATTCATGTATCTGTCGCTCAGTGCATACGCGTTTCGACATCGGCGATGGCGGCGTCGATCATGCCAGCCTTGTCCTTCGCCGAGATCTGCTTGGCCATGACCTCGCCCGCAGCGGCAATCGCCACCAGCACGGCACGGTCCTTGACCTCTTTCAGCGCCGAAGCTTCGGCAGAGGCGATCTGATCCTCGGCCGCCTTCAGGCGACGCGCGATCGAGTTGCGCAGATCGGCCTTGGCCTGCTCGGCCGCGGCTTGGGCGTCACGCTTGGCGGCAACCACGATCTCGTCGGCCTGCGCCTGAACCTCACGGGCCTTGCGCTCATAGGTGGCCAGGATCGACTGAGCCTCCTCACGCAGTTCCCGCGCGTCTTCGAGGTCGGCCTTGATGCCAGCGGCGCGCTTGTCGAGCAGCTTGCCCAGCATCCCCGGAACCTTGGCCTTCAGGACCACGGCAACAAAGATCAGAAACGCGATCGTGACGACGAAGTCGGTGTTGCGCAGCGAGAAGAACGGACCGGATGCGGCCAGAGCGGGCTGCGCGGCGAGAATGAGGAGGAACGAAAGTTTCTTCATCATCTTACCCCTTCAGCCGTGCGCCGACAGCCTCGGCCAGAGCGGACGCGTCAGCCTTGCCACCCAGAGTCGACACGATCTCGGCAGCGGTGTCCCGGGCGACGGCTTCCACCGCCTCCAGCGCACCGGCGCGGATTTCGGTGATCCGGGCTTCGGATTCCGCAGCACGCGCCGAGATTTCGGCATCTGCCTTGGCGGTCGCCACATCGAGTTCCTTCTGGATCTCGGCGCGGGCTTCCCCAACGATCTTCTGGGCCTGGGCGCGGGCATCGGCGAGCGCCTTTTCATAGGCTGCCTCGGCGTCCTTGGCCTTCAGCTTGTAGTCTTCCGCAGCCGCGAGATCACCGGCGATGGTCCCCTGACGATCTGCCAGAACCGCAGCGATGCGCGGCAGGGCGATGCGCGACAGCACCCAATAGATCACGACCAGAGTCACCAGGAGCCAGAAGATCTGGTTCCCGAAGGTCGAGAAATCGAGTTGCGGCATGCCAGCGGACTCAGCGGCGTGACCCGCAGCTTCCGCTGCAACGGCACCCGCGTCATGCGCCATGTTGGCCGCTTCGTGTTCGTTAGCCATGTCGTCCCCCTGGACCCTTCAATTACCGGATGGACCCATTAGGTCCATCCGACCGCAAGGATGCGAAAAGGGATCAGACGGCGAACATGAGCAGAAGCGCGACGAGGAACGAGAAGATCCCCAGGGCTTCCGCGAACGCGATGCCGATGAACAGCGTGGCGGTCTGGCCAGCGGCGGCCGACGGGTTACGCAGAGCGCCCGACAGGAAGTTGCCGGCAACGTTGCCCACACCGACAGCAGCCCCACCCATGCCCATGCAGGCCAGGCCAGCGCCGATGTAAGCACCCATTTGAACGATATCGCCTTCCATGTTCGTACTCCTTGAGGTTGGAATTGGCAGAATTGGTTTTCGAGGATCCCGGACCTTAGTGGTGCGGATGCAGAGCGTCGCGCAGGTAGACGCAGGTCAGGATCGTGAAGACATAGGCCTGGATGAAAGCCACCAGGATTTCGAGGCCGTACATCGCGGTGATCGCCAGGATCGACAGCGGGGTCACGACAATGCCGATACCCGACATGAGGATCAGCGGAGCGAAGGCCGCGAACACTTTGATAACGGCGTGGCCGGCCATCATGTTACCCGCAAGACGGATGGAGTGGCTGACCGGACGCACGAAGTAGGAGATCACCTCAATCAGCGCGAGCACCGGGCGCAGCGCCAGCGGCGCCGAGCTGACCCAGAACAGGCTCAGGAAAGAAGCGCCGTTCTTCACGAAGCCCACCACGGTCACGGTCACGAAAACCAGAACCGCCAGCACGGCCGTCACGGCGATGTGCGAGGTGGGGGTGAAGGCCTTGGGCAGCAGCCCGAGGAAGTTCGAGAACACGATGAAGAGGAACAGCGTGAAGATGTAGGGGAAGAACTTCAGCCCGTCCTTGCCAGCCACGTCTTCAACCATCTTGTGGATGAAGCCATAGGCAAGCTCGGCGACCGATTGACCGCGCGAGGGCACGATGGCTCGGCCACGGGTGCCCACGACCAGCATCAGAATGATGCCGACAACACCCAGAACCATCCAAAGCGAAGCGTTGGTGGGGGTGTACCAGTGGACCGGCCCCTCACCGAAGAGAGGCTTCACGATGAACTGATCCATCGGGTGGAACATCAGGCCTTCGCCGCTAGCTTCCGACACGTCTATCTTCCCTCTTCATCGGCTGCATTCGCAGCCGGGCGTTCCTTGTTCATCTCTTCGGCGGATCGCAGCATCACCCGCACCCCCGCCACGAGTCCAAGGATCGTAAACAGCAACATCATCCAGGGCTGCGTGCCGATCAGCACATCAAGCCCATATCCGATGCCGAAGCCGATCCCCAGCCCCGAAACCATCTCGATCACCATTCGCCAGGCAAGGTTCGCCTGCGCGGCTTTGGTATCGACCCGCGGCTTGGGCGCCCGCGCCGCTTTCGCCTCTGCCAGCCGTTTCTCCAGCGCCTCAAGGCGGTCGGGATCAGGCTCGTCAGAGGGACGATCGGACATGGGCGGCCCCCGCTTAAACTCTCGAGCTTGATAGACGTCACACCCGCGTGAGTCAACGCCGTTAGCGCCAGCGCGAAAGCTATCCAACCCACTGATATTAAAAGAATTTCAAAATGCCTTCATCGCGCAACTGCCGGCCACCAAGCAAATCCGGCCAAAATCGCACATTCAACCGATTGGTTGACGTTTTTTCAAGCCTGCCCCATGACTTGTGCATGACCAGCGACGCCGCCTCCCCGCTCGATGCCATTTTCGCCGCCCTTGCGGACCCGACACGGCGCGCCATCCTGACCATGCTGCTCGAAGACGACATGGCCGTCACCGACGTGGCCGAGCCCTTCTCGATGTCGCTCGCCGCGATCTCCAAGCACCTCTCGATCCTGGCCGACGCCGGTCTGATCACCCAGGAAAAGCGCGGGCGGGTGAAATGGTGCAAGCTAGAGCCCCACGCCCTGCGCGACGCGACTATCTGGATCCAGGGCTTTGGCCAGTTCGAACCCATCGACCTCGACGCGTTCGAGCGGTTCCTCGAAGCCGAACTGGGCAGTCCCGATAGCCCCTGACCCTTCAATGTGGGTAAAATATCCTCGGGGGTGAATTCGGCGCAGCCGAAGAGGGGGCAGACAGCCCCCTGCCCCGCTTACCGCCCGTGGCTACGGCCATATCCGCTCGTCGCTGGCTGCGCCCAACCTGCTGGCGGCGCTGATGGCCGAAACACTTCAACCAGCAGTGGATAGCAGTGCGCCGCGTCCGAGGAGTGCTCGGCCGAGCAATCCCCTCCCGGGCAGGCCGAGAGTGCACCCAACAGGTCGATCTCGGCGAAGAACTCCATATAATCCCCAGGGCGCACCGGAGAGGCCTTCATGAAGTACTGCCCGGTCTCGCGTGTGAAGCCCGTGCACATGAAGACGTTGAGCACGTCATGCACATGGCGCTCGGCCTCGGGCAAGGACAGCCCACGCGCATCGGCCAGCGCCCGGGTGAGGTTCGAATGGCAGCAATGATGATACTGCCCGCCGTCCGACAGCAGGCAATGCGTATAGGGATCGCAGCGCGTCCCGATCACGTCATGGACCGAGCCGCCGAAAGCATCGAAACCATACCAATCCAGCGTGTCCTCGGTGATCGTCGCCATCGGCCGCAGGGTCGGAAAGGACGACCAGAGCCTATCCCCGGTGCTCAGATGCGTGCCATGCAGCGCCCGCGTTTTGCCCGAATAGAACCGCTCGGACAGATCCGCCGACCATAGGTTCAGATCGCCCACCTGCGGTCCCTCGACGGAAACGATGCGAAAGAAATTCCCGGCGGGAACCTCGAAACAGCTTGCCTCGCGCGGCGGAACGATCACCTCGGACGTCTTCTCCCAACCCGCTCGCGCGGCGCGATAGGCGGCAAGATCGGGGCCGGGCAGCGCATCCACCGGATAACAGATCACCGGGGCGATGGCACGGCGCGCCTCGGCATCGGCGGGCGGAGCATGTTCGGGATGGACAAGTTTCATGGCGATTCCTTTTGCGCCATCGTGCCCGTCGCCTCGGAAAAGAAAAGCCCCGGAACCGAGGCTCCGGGGCTTTCCGTGAATTTCGTTCAGGGCTCAGGCTGCCGAGTAATAGCCATACATCTGCTCAAGCGGGGTTTCGCCGGGCAGATCGGAACCGGCGCTCACCAGTTTGGCCTCGGGGGTGTAATACGCGTAGGCTTCTTCGAGGACCTGCAGGGCTTCCTGTGCGAGGTCACGCTCCGACTTCTTCACGAACTTAAGGACAGTCATCTTGGAACTCCTTGCTGCACGAGTTCCTCCCTACCGCCCATTTAGGACCGCTTGACGCGAGAGGAAAGCCCTGATGCCGCAAGCGTGATATGAATTTTCTGCAATGCAGCATAAAGGCCATAACGCAACAAAAAGGCCCCGGAGACGCTCCGGGGCCTAAATATTGTGTCCGAGCGCCAGATCAGACGTGGCGGTTGATCATCATGCGCTTGATTTCGGCGATCGCCTTGGCGGGGTTCAGGCCCTTCGGGCAGGTCTTCGCGCAGTTCATGATGGTGTGGCAGCGATACAGCTTGAAGGGGTCTTCAAGGTTGTCCAGACGCTCGCCGGTGGCCTCGTCGCGGCTATCGATGATCCAGCGATAGGCGTGCAGCAGAGCCGCCGGCCCAAGGTATTTGTCGCCGTTCCACCAGTAGCTCGGGCACGAGGTCGAGCACGAGGCGCACATAACGCATTCATAAAGACCGTCGAGCTTCTTGCGGTCTTCGATCGACTGGCGCCATTCCTTGGCCGGACGGTTCGTCTTGGTCTCAAGCCAGGGCATGATCGAGGCGTGCTGCGCGTAGAAGTGGGTCAGGTCCGGGATCAGGTCCTTGACCACCGGCATATGCGGCAGCGGGTAGATCTTGACGTCGCCCTTGATCTCGTCGAGGCCGTAGATACAGGCCAGCGTGTTGATCCCGTCGATGTTCATCGCGCAGGACCCGCAGATCCCCTCGCGGCACGAGCGGCGGAAAGTCAGGGTCGGATCGACCTCGTTCTTGATCTTGATGAGCGCGTCCAGAACCATCGGGCCGCACTTGTCCATGTCGAGGAAATAGGTGTCGACCCGCGGGTTTTCACCGGTGTCCGGGTCCCAGCGGTAGATCTGGAACTTGCGGACATTCTTGCCTTCCGGCTTCGGCCAGGTCTTGCCGACGCGGATTTTCGAGTTCTTGGGAAGCGTGAACTGAACCATTTTCGATCCCTTCGTATCCTAGCGGGAATAATACGGCCGCGTCGGGAACTGGCCGGATTTGTTATATACGCAGCGGTTATAGGCGTTGGACGGATCGCCGCCCATCATCGTCGAGACCTGCAGCTTCATGTCGATGTCGTAGACCGCGCGGTCCTGGTTGACACCGATCTTGGCCTCGCCGCTGACCGGGCGGAGCATGTCGCGGCATTGGGCCTCGGCCTGATCCACCGGGATCGGCCCACAGGCCGCGAGCGCAAGCGCCCCCGCGGCCAAAAGCCCATATGCCAGCCCTTTCGCCATCAGAAGGTACGCGCCTTGGGCGCGATCTTCGCGAGGCTGATGCCGCCTTCGGCTTCGGTGGTCAGCGGATCGACGATGACCGGACGGTAGGTCAGGTCGACCTTGTTGCCGTCCACGCGCATCACCGAGTGCACACGCCAGTTTTCGTCGTCGCGGGTCGAATGATCTTCCGAAGCGTGGGCGCCGCGCGATTCCTTACGGGCCTCGGCGCCAACGATGGTCGCCAGCGCATTCGGCATCAGGTTCGTCAGCTCCAGCGTCTCCATCAGGTCCGAGTTCCAGATCAGCGAACGGTCGGTGACCTTCAGATCCGAGAGCTTGGCGGCGATGGCGGTCATCTTCTCGACGCCTTCGGCCAGGGTCTTGTCGGTGCGGAACACGGCGGCGTCGGCCTGCATGGTTTTCTGCATCTCAAGGCGCAGATCGGCGGTCGGGATCGAACCCGTGGCGTTGCGCAGACCGTCGAAGCGATCGAAGGCCTTGTCCACCGACGCCTGGTTGAGCGCGCCGTTGCGGGCCTTGGGATCGACAACCTGACCGGCGCGGATCGCGGCGGCGCGGCCGAAGACTACGAGGTCGATCAGCGAGTTCGAACCGAGACGATTCGCACCGTGCACCGAGGCGCAACCGGCTTCGCCCACGGCCATCAGGCCCGGAACGACTGCGGTCGGGTTCGCTGCGGTCGGGTTCAGCACCTCGCCCCAGTAGTTGGTCGGGATACCGCCCATGTTGTAGTGCACGGTCGGCAGAACCGGGATCGGCTCTTTGGTCACGTCCACACCGGCGAAGATCTTCGCCGATTCCGAGATGCCCGGCAGACGCTCGGCCAGTGCTTCGGCCGGCAGGTGCGACAGGTTCAGGTGGATGTGGTCGCCATGCTCGCCCACGCCGCGGCCTTCGCGGATTTCCATGGTCATGCAGCGCGAGACATAGTCACGCGGCGCCAGATCCTTGTAGTGGGGAGCGTAACGCTCCATGAAGCGCTCGCCTTGGCTGTTGGTCAGGTAACCGCCCTCGCCGCGCGCGCCCTCGGTGATGAGGCAGCCCGAGCCGTAGATGCCGGTCGGGTGGAACTGCACGAATTCCATGTCCTGCAGCGCAAGGCCCGCACGGGCCACCATGCCGCCACCGTCGCCGGTGCAGGTATGCGCCGAGGTCGCCGAGAAATAGGCGCGGCCGTAACCGCCGGTGGCCAGAACGACCATCTTGGCGTTGAAGACGTGGAAGGTACCGTCGTCGAGCTTCCAGCAGACCACGCCCTGGCACACGCCGTCATCCGACATGATCAGGTCGATAGCAAAGTACTCGATGAAGAACTCGGCGTTGTTCTTGAGCGACTGGCCATAGAGCGTGTGCAGGATCGCGTGACCGGTGCGGTCGGCCGCGGCGCAGGTACGCTGCACGGGCGGGCCGTCGCCGAATTCGGTGGTGTGGCCACCGAACGGACGCTGGTAGATCTTGCCTTCTTCGGTGCGCGAGAACGGCACGCCGTAGTGCTCAAGCTCGTAAACCGCCTTGGGAGCTTCGCGCGCGAGGTATTCCATCGCGTCGGTATCGCCCAGCCAGTCCGACCCCTTGACGGTGTCGAACATGTGCCACTGCCAGCTGTCCGGGCCCATGTTGCCAAGCGAGGCGGCGATGCCGCCCTGCGCCGCCACGGTGTGCGAGCGGGTCGGGAAGACCTTGGTTACACAGGCCGTGCGCAGGCCCTGTTCCGCCATGCCGAGGGTAGCGCGCAGACCCGCGCCGCCCGCGCCCACGACCACGACGTCATATTCATGCGTCTCGTAAGTGTAAGCTGCCATCTGTCTGGTCCTGTCTCAGTGCATGGCTTCGAAGAGGAAGCCGACCATCGTCAGCTTGGCCAGCGCGTAGAGCGCGACAGCGATGACGATGTAGGAAATGGAAGAAGCGAGGATGATCAGCGCCTTGCGGGTGGGGCCCTGGGCGTAGTCCTCGATCATCATCTGCGCACCCTTGGCGAAGTGGCGCATGCCGACGAACACGGTCAGCGCGGTCAGGATCGCCGGGAAGGGATGCGAGAAGGTCGCGATCACGCCTTCGGCCGGCTGGCCGAGCGCGCGCCCGAACACGATGACGAAAACCGGGATCAGGAAAGCGAGCGCGACCGAGGTCACGGTCATGAACCAGTGGTGCTCGGTGCCGGTGTGGGCCGCGCCCTTGCCTTCGGCGCGCTTGCGGGCGGTCAGGTAACGCATGGGGATGCTCCTCAGACCAGAATGAGAGTGATGATGGTCAGAACGACCGAACCGACGATCATGCCCATGCCGAGCTTCTCGGCCGTCTCGATGTCGAGGCCTTTACCGGCGTCGAAATACAGGTGACGCAGGCCGGCGAGGTAGTGATACCACAGTGCCCAGGCCGACAGGGTGAAGATCAGGTCGCCGAACCACGAGGTGGCCACGGCATTCGCCATTTCGAAATATGCAGGGCTCGTCGCCGCCGCGAGCAGCCACCACACTGCCAGCAGAACGCCCACGATGAGCGCATTGCCGGTGATCCGCGTCAGGATCGAGGTGAAAGACGTCAGCTGCGGGCGGTAGATCTGCAGATGGGGGGAAAGGGGCCGTTCAACCCGTTTCACTTCAGCCATTTTGGGTCCCTCTGTCGCTAGGCCCCGATCTGAGGCGCTGCCTGAGGTGGCTGCGCGGTCGGGGTTGGCCGGAATTGCGCTTTCTCAATAACGCAATTTTTGCGCAAGTCACGCAAAGAGAATAGAGGAAATGCCCATTTCGGTGCATTGAATGCGGAAAATTGGCATTTGTGATCACGAATTTTCAGGCCGTGATCACATGTTGCCGCTATCAGACCCGACGGCGCCGCAGGGTGAGTCTCTGGCCCCCGCGACCCGGCAAGAGAACGGCGCCCGCCGGAAACGGACGCCGAAAAAGCCCGAAAAACCCGCGCCTCGCGATCAGATCGGCATCAGCGCCCAATAATCGAGGTCAAGCAGCACCTCGGGGGCGTATTTGCCATCTTCGCCCTTGTAGGCGAAAGGCGCGGCGCCCTGCTTGGTTGCCACCAGCCGCAGCCGGATCGCGCCGACGCCCGGCGCACCCGTCTCAGCCTTGTCGAGCACCTCGGACCAGGCCTTGATCGTGTCGCCCGCAAAGCACGGGTTGGCATGGGCGCCGCCGTTCAGTGCGACGATCATCTGCGCGTTGGCCAGCCCGTTGAACGACAGCGCGCGCGCCATCGAAATGACATGGCCGCCATAGATCAGCCGCTTGCCATCCTCGCGGAAGGTCGCGTCAAAATGCACCTTGGCGGTGTTCTGCCACAGGCGCGTGGCGATCATGTGCTCGGCCTCTTCGATGGTGACGCCATCGACGTGGTCGATCTTTTCGCCCACCTCGTAATCGCCCCAGCGATGCGGCTCGCCCGCCAGTTCGAAATCGTAGTTCGAGAAATCGAGCCCGGTCGGCACCACCAGATCCTTAGGGTCCACGACCTTGGCGAGGTTCGGCACCACCGCCTCGGGCGCAGGGGCCGACAGATCGCCTTTGCGCACCATGACCCAGCGAACATATTCCATGACCTTGTGGTCATACTGATTAAGACCCGTGGTGCGGACATAGACCACGCCCGACTTGCCGTTCGAGTTCTCCTTGACGCCGATCACCTCGCTTTCCGAGCGCAGCGTGTCGCCCGGATAGACCGGGCGCAGCCAGCGGCCTTCGGCATAGCCAAGGTTCGCGACCGCGTTCAGCGAGACATCCGGCACGGTCTTGCCGAAGACCACATGGAAGGCCGCCAGATCGTCGATCGGGGCCGAGGGCAGACCGCTGACACGGGCGAACTCGTCGCTTGAATAGAGCGCGCTGCGCGCCGGGTAGAGCGCGTGATACATCGCCCGCTCGCCCCCCGAGACGGTGCGCGGCACGGCGTGGCGGATCACCTGCCCGACCTTGTAATCCTCGAAAAAGCGGCCCGGATTGGTCTTAGCCATCATTGTTCTCCCAGTTTGAGGTCGGGGTGATAGTCCCCCGGCACGACCTTGGTGACGGCCTGCGCGCAACGCATCACGCCCTTGCCCGCGTCATAGGCATAGGACGGGTCGCCATGCAGCTCCCATCCCTTGGACAGGGCCAGCGAGACCTTGTGGCAGAAGGCCGAGGTGTCATCGTCGGTCAGAAGGCGGTAGAGTTTCATCGCATCACCCGAATGCAGGATAGCCAAGAGCGTAGTGCACCCCGGCGATAGCGCCGTAGACGACCAGCGCGCCGATGGCGGCCATCGCCTCTTTCTTCGCCGGAACCGGCTTGGGCGGCGTCCAGCCGGGCGCAGCGCGGTTAATCAGTACCATCTCCAGCACAGCCCAGAGGGCGAGGCCGCCGAACAGCACGAAGCTGGGCACATCGCCGTTCACCAGCAGATGCGCCACCGACCACAGGATCATCGCGCTCAGCATCGGGTGGCGCATCTTGCGCGCCACCGCCGTCTGCATTCCCGCCGCGGCAAACAGATAGACCGAGGCCAGCATCAGCAGGTTGTTGATCCCCGCAAGCGGCGCCGAGCGCCCCCAGAAGATCGCCCCGTCGGCCGCGCGGTAGCCCACCACCATCAGCAGCACGCCCACCAGAACCAGCCCCGCGACCATCGGGCGTTCGGCCCCCTTGAGGTTGCGGTGAAAGCCCGGAACGATACGTTTTGCCAGATGCGGCAGCGCCCACAGCAGGACGCCAAGGATCAGGATAGCCATAATTTGCCCCTCAGTTGCTCAGAGCGGCAATCGCCTCCGCTTTCGCGAGAACCTGCCGCGCGGTCACGATATGCAGGTTTTCGACGATCTTTCCATCCACGACCGCAACGCCAAGGCCCTGTTTCTCGGCCTCTTCGAACGCCGCGATCTGGCGCTGCGCCAGGTCGATCTCGGCTTCCGAGGGCGCAAAGGCCGTGTTGGCGATCTCCAGCTGCGCCGGGTGGATCAGCGACTTGCCATCAAAGCCCATGTCGCGGCCCTGATCGCACTCGAACTTGAGACCCTCTTCGTCCTTGAAGGCGTTGAAGACCCCATCGACGATAATCTTGCCATAGGCCTTGGCGGCCAGCAGGCACTGACCCAGACCCGCCATCATCGGCAGGCGGTCGGCGCGGAAGCGGCTTTGCAGTTCCTTGGCGAGGTCATTGGTGCCCATCACCATGCCCTCAAGCCGCGGATGCGCGGCGATCTCGGCGGCGTTGATCATGCCAAGCGCAGTCTCCATCATCGCCCAGAGCGGAACGCCCTGGATCAGATCGGCGACGGCATCGAGGTCGGCGGTTTTCGACACTTTCGGGATCAGGATCGCATCGACCTTGGCGCCCTCGCGGATCGCGGCGGCAAAGGCCAGGATGTCATCGCGGCCCCATTCGGTATCCAGCCCGTTGACCCGCACGATGCGGGCGCGCTGACCATAGTCGGCCTCTTTGAGCGCCTTGGCGAGGGTAGAGCGCGCATTGACCTTCTCATCCACCGCAACGGCGTCTTCGAGGTCGAAGATGATCGCGTCGCAGGCAAGGCCGGTCGCCTTTTCCAGCGCGCGCTCTTTCGAGCCGGGAATATACAGAACCGAGCGGTAGGGGCGGGCAGTCATGATTCTCTCCTCGCAACAATCTTTCGCCAAAGAGCATACACGAGACAGAATCGGCAAGCCCAGAAATGCCGCAATGCAGAATTACGTCAGCATCTCAGGCCAGAATCGCGCCCCAGAGCAGCTTGGCAGAGATCAGCAAGAGCGCCCAGGTGACCAGCTTGTAGAACATCTCATGCGGGATGATCCGCACAAGGCGCACTCCCAGGAAGACCGAGACCGCGGCCGGGATCGCCAGCACCAGCGCCAGTTTCAGGCTGCCCAGGTTGAGCTGCCCAAGGGCCGCATAGGGGATCAGCTTGATTGCGTTGACCCATGCAAAGAGAATGGTCGAGGTGCCGGCGAATACCGTGCGCGGCAGGTTCAGCGGGATCGTATAGGCCTGATAGGGCGGTGCGCCGGAATGGCTGATGAAGCTGGTGAAGCCGGTGATCGCGCCCCAGAACATCCCCGGCCCAACCTTCGGCTCGGCCGCTGCGCCCAGTCTTGGCCGCAGGATCGCGTTCAGCGCGAAGACCACACCGATGAGGCCGACAAGGCCGGTCGAGACGCGCTCGGGCACATAAGATGCCGTGGCCCAGCCAATCCCCACCCCGATCGCCGTGGCAGGAACCATGATCTTCAGCACGCGCTTGTCGAATTCCTTGCGGTAGGCGATCAGCCCGAACATGTCCGACACGATATAGACCGGCAGCAGCAGGCCCGCCGCCGCAACCGGGTTCATCACCCCCGCCAGCAGCGGCACCGAAAGCGAGCTGACCATCGGCAGGCCGCCCTTGGCCATGCCGACCGAGATGGCGGCCAGCACCGCCATCGCCCATCCCCAACTGTCCAGATCCATCGGCCCCCGCAGAGAATCGGCCCCGAAACGCGGGGTCTTTTGGTTTGGTAAAAGACCGGGAGCGGTTTGACAGGGGGCTTTCTTAAAAATTTTAGCGCCACCACGAACGAATATTTCGGTGCACAATGGCATACAATTGCACCGTTAGCGCCGCAGCTGCCCACCCCGCCCTTGCCAGACTGGTCGCAAAGGGCTAACCCATGCCGCGTCAGCTCAACCCAACCCACCTGACTTTGGAGGAATTCCATGGCCCGACCCAAGATTGCCCTTATCGGTGCCGGTCAGATCGGCGGCACGCTCGCCCATCTCGCCGCGATCAAAGAACTCGGTGACGTCGTTCTGTTCGACATCTCCGAAGGCACGCCCCAGGGCAAAGCCCTCGACATCGCCGAATCCGGTCCGTCCGAAGGCTTCGATGGCACCTTCAAAGGCACCAACGATTACGCCGACATCGCCGGCGCCGACGTCTGCATCGTGACCGCGGGCGTTCCGCGCAAGCCGGGCATGTCGCGCGACGACCTGCTGGGCATCAACCTCAAGGTCATGAAGTCGGTTGGCGAAGGCATCGCCAAGCACGCCCCGAACGCTTTCGTGATCTGCATCACCAACCCGCTCGACGCGATGGTCTGGGCGCTGCAGCAGTTCTCGGGCCTGCCGGCCGAGAAAGTCGTCGGCATGGCCGGCGTTCTGGACAGCGCGCGCTTCCGCCACTTCCTGGCGACCGAATTCAACGTCTCGATGCGCGACGTCACCGCCTTCGTTCTGGGCGGCCACGGCGACACCATGGTTCCGCTGGCCCGCTACTCGACCGTTGCCGGCATTCCGCTGCCGGACCTGGTCGAAATGGGTTGGACCACGCAAGAGAAGCTCGACGCGATCATCCAGCGCACCCGTGACGGCGGCGCCGAGATCGTCGGCCTGCTCAAGACCGGCTCGGCCTTCTACGCCCCGGCCACCTCGGCCATCGAAATGGCGGAAGCCTATCTGAAAGACCAGAAGCGCCTGCTGCCCTGCGCGGCCTATGTTGATGGCGCCTTCGGCCTGAACGGCATGTATGTCGGCGTTCCCACCATCATCGGCGCCGGCGGCATCGAGAAGATCGTGGACATCAAGCTCAACAAAGACGAGCAGGTGATGTTCGACAAGTCGGTCGATGCGGTCAAAGGCCTCGTCGCGGCTTGCAAGGGCATCGACCCGTCGCTGGCCTGATCGCCGATCAGCGGTTACAGTGGAAGGCGCACCCCCCGGGTGCGCCTTTTGCATTTAAGCCTTTGCATTTCGTGAGGAGAACCCGCCATGCGCCGCCTGCTGCTCGCCACGGCCCTTGCCATCCTGCCCATTCCGGCCCTCGCGGGCACCGGCCTGAGCGCCGAGATCGGCGAAACCGGCATCACCGCCACACTCGCCCGCCTTTCGGCCCTGCCCACGCCCACCGATGAGGAACGCTTTGCCATCGGCGGGCTTGAATTTCTGGCCGCGCTGGAGCGCGTCTACCAGCTGCGCTGGCAGGTCGGCATGGGGCGCGGCATGGACATGATATTCGGCATGGCCGGGCAGCTTGGCAACAACCCCAACCCGCGCCAACTCGACCCTGCCGAGATCACCGCGATCCTCGACGACACGCTTGCCGGGATGGAGCGCGCCCGCGCCGCGCTGGCCGATCTTCCCGACGACAGCGCCTTCGGGTTCGAGCTTGATTTCGCCGATCTGTGGCTCGATGCGGATGGCGACGGCAAGCGCGGTCTGGCGGAATCGCTCAGCGACATCGCGGGGCCGGTACTCTTTGGCTGGCAATGGCAAGAGCGCCAGCAGACCCAAGGCGCGCTGCCCGCCGTGCGTTTCGACGCCGCCGATGCGCCCTGGCTTGCAGCCTATACACATCTCATCTCCGGCACGACGCAGATGATCCGGGCCTATGACCCCGCCCCAGCGATTGCCCGGGTAGGTGAGGCAAGCGCGATCTTGCGCAAGAAAGACAACGAGTCCGATCCCTACGGCTATTCGAACTTTATCGACATGTTCGCGATCGTCGATGGCACGCTGCGGCACGAACCTGACGCTACGCGCACCCTCGCCGCGCGCGATCACTACCTGTCGATGGTGTCCGAGAACCGCCGCTTCTGGGCGCTGGTGGCGCAGGAGACGGACAATGACCGCGAATGGATCCCGAATGACGCCCAAGTTTCGGCTACCGGGCTGACCTTCCCCAAAGGGATCAGCGCCAGCTGGCTTGCGGTGCTCGACGATGCCGAGGGGCTGCTGACCGGCCGCCTTGCCGCGCCCTATCCGAAAGACATCTTCTTTGGCCGCGCCACCACGCAGGTGCCACCCGGCCTCGATATATCGAAGCTCTTCACCGAGCCGCGCCCGGTCGATATCGTCGGCTGGTTCCAAGGTTGGGCCGCCCTGCCCTATCTGAGCGATGCCCCCCAGGTCACCGCGCAGAACATGCTGCAATTCGAGCGCCTGGTGTCGGGCGAGGCACCGCTGTTCATGGTGTTTCTGAACTGAGCATCAACGGCGCGGGGTCGAAGCCCAGCCGGTCGTGCAACTGGTCGATCAGTTCGGCCTGATGAACCACCAGCGCGCGGTCGAAAGCCGCAGGGCTCAGATCCACGCGCGCGCCGAACAGTTCCGTCACCGTTGCCTCGATCCCCGTTTCGCCGCGCGTGAGCATCCCGCGCGCTTCCAGAGCCTCGGCCTCGGGCTTGCGCAGCCCGAGCACCTTCCACCATAGCCGCGCCAGCCCCTCGGGGTTGCGCACCCGCCGCGCGGCCGCCGCCATCTGCGCCAGACGCGGCGCGCCATGGGGGATTGGCTGACCGCGGACCTCTGTCGTGGCCCGTCGCAGCATCTTGAGAATGTAATGCAGCGGCGTCAGCCCGTCGAAATGGCGCAGCCGCGCATTATACGAGGGCCGATAAGGCAGTGTGTTGCGGCTATCATCCCAATGGGCCAGCGGATAATGCACGCCGATCACCCGCCCTTCGGCGGCGCGAGTACAGCTTTTGCCCGCCGAATGCGCCGCCACGCCTCGGTTGAGAAACCGCGCCCGGTCGCCGTAGATCTCGGCGCCGTCATCCTCGAAATCGGGCCAAGGCGAACGGAAGACACCTTCGAACAAAGCGCGCGGGCGGCGGTGCAGAAAGCAACGCTCCTCTACCTCAAGCTTGATCCAGGCCTTCTCGGGGCCTGCGGAGGCCAGATCAAGCGCGAAGGACCGGTGTGGATGCACGAATTCGTCGGCGTCGCAATGAACCAGCCAGTCCAGCCCCGCCTCGGCCAGCGCACGCGTTGCATTGTATTTCTGCCGCGTTTCGTGTCGCGCGGGCCGGAGCGCTTTCCAGCCGCGCACCCATCCATCATCGCCGGAATGGCGCAGCACAACGCCGGGAACACCGCGCAGCAGCGCCTCGGTCTCGGGGTTCGGCCGGTCCAGGAAAACATGCACCTCTCGCGCGCCGACCGCGAGGTGATGCGCCACGAATGCAGCCGCCAGCGCAGGAGGTTCGTCGATCGTGGCAACCACTCCCCAACTGGGCAGAACAGCGGTTTCGGGCATCGTTTTCTCGTGCATTTCTTGGCCACGGCGACTTTCGCACCGCCCGCCCAGAGGCGCAACCCGAGTCGCTATCGCTCGCAGGCAATGCTGCACTGCGGCATTTGTGATCACACTTTTTCAGCCTGTGATCACAAAGTGCAATTTTCTGCTGATACAGGGCTTCGAGGCGCATTTATCGTTTTGTTACGGGGGCCGAATATGCCACTAAACCCTCCAAATCGCACCAGCATGGGACAACTGCCATGAACATTCATGAATATCAGGCGAAGCAGCTCCTCAAGAGCTACGGCTGCCCGGTCTCCGACGGCCGCGTGGTTCTCAAGGCGGAAGACGCCAAGACCGCCGCGGGCGAACTCGACGGCCCGCTGTGGGTCGTGAAGTCGCAAATCCACGCGGGTGGCCGCGGCAAGGGCAAGTTCAAAGAGCCCGAAGCCGGCGAGAAGGGCGGCGTGCGCCTGGCCAAGTCGGTTGCTGAGGCGGCCGAACTGGCCCGCCAGATGCTTGGCAAGACCCTGGTGACGCACCAGACCGGCCCGGCCGGCAAGCAGGTCAACCGCATCTACATCGAAGACGGCTCGGACATCTCGCGCGAACTTTACCTCGCGCTGCTGGTTGACCGCGGCTCGTCGCGCGTCTCGGTCGTGTGCTCGACCGAAGGCGGCATGGACATCGAGGAGGTCGCTGCCTCGACCCCCGAGAAGATCCTGACCCTGACCATCGACCCGGCCGTGGGCTACATGCCCTACCACGGTCGCCGCGTGGCCTTCGCCCTCGGCCTCGAAGGCGGTCAGGTCAAGCAGATGACCCAGATCCTCGGCAACATGTACCGCGCCTTCATGGACAAGGACATGGAGATGCTCGAGATCAACCCGCTGATCGTGATGACCGACGGCAACCTCAAGCTGCTCGACGCCAAAGTGGGCTTCGACAACAACGCGCTCTACCGTCACCAGGACATCATGGAGCTGCGCGACACCACCGAGGAAGACCCCAAGGAACTCGAAGCGTCGAAGTTCGACCTGAACTACATCGCGCTCGACGGTGAGATCGGCTGCATGGTGAACGGCGCGGGTCTGGCGATGGCCACCATGGACATCATCAAGCTCTACGGCGCTGAGCCGGCGAACTTCCTCGACGTTGGCGGCGGCGCCACGAAAGAGAAAGTGACCGAGGCCTTCAAGATCATCACCTCGGATCCGAACGTCAAAGGCATCCTCGTGAACATCTTCGGCGGCATCATGCGCTGCGACATCATCGCCGAGGGCGTGATCGCCGCGGTGAAGGAAGTCGGCCTGCAGGTTCCGCTCGTTGTGCGCCTCGAAGGCACCAACGTCGAGCTCGGCAAAGAGATCATCAAGAACTCGGGTCTGAACGTGATCGCGGCGGACAACCTCGCCGACGGCGCCCAGAAGATCGTGAAAGCGGTGAAGGGGTAAGCCTTTGGTCAATCACGTCGCCTTGGCTGCGATCGGTTGCGCGCTTTGCGTTTTCACGACGCTGCTTCTGCTGATGGCAGAAACGATGCGGAAGACGCGTAGCGAAAGCAGCCTGCTCCAAGGTCGACGCCAGATTGCAGGCCGTCTCGGCCTCGGCGCACATGAACGCCTGGCCCAGTCCCCCGCCATGCTGGCGGCGCAGGTCTGGGCGCTCCGCCTCGCAACCGTAGCCGCCTACTGCTTCACTTGTTGGCAGATCGCCAACGCAGTCATTTAGGATAGGAGAACGCCAGATGGCAGTCCTCGTTAACGAAAACACCAAAGTCATCTGCCAGGGCTTCACCGGCTCGCAGGGCACGTTCCACTCGGAACAGGCAATCGCTTACGGCACCAAGATGGTTGGCGGCGTGACCCCCGGCAAGGGCGGCACCTCGCACCTGAACCTGCCGGTGTTCAACTCGGTCCATGAGGCGAAAGCCGTGACCGGCGCGAACGCGACCGCGATCTACGTTCCGCCGCCCTTCGCGGCCGACTCGATCCTCGAGGCGATCGACGCCGAGATGGAACTGATCGTGTGCATCACCGAGGGTATCCCGGTGCTCGACATGATGCGCGTCAAGCGCGCGCTGATCGACTCCAAGTCGCGCCTGATCGGGCCGAACTGCCCCGGCGTCATCACCCCCGACGCCTGCAAGATCGGCATCATGCCGGGCCACATCCACCGTCGCGGCTCGTGCGGCGTGGTCTCGCGCTCGGGCACGCTGACCTATGAAGCCGTGAAGCAGACCTCGGACCTTGGCCTCGGCCAGTCCTCGGCTGTCGGCATCGGCGGCGACCCGATCAAGGGCACCGAGCATATCGACGTGCTCGACATGTTCCTGGACGACCCGGAAACCACCTCGATCATCATGATCGGCGAAATCGGCGGTTCGGCCGAAGAGGAAGCCGCGGAGTTCCTGAAGGAGCAGAAGAAGAAAGGCCGCTGGAAGCCGACCGCTGGCTTCATCGCCGGCCGCACCGCTCCTCCCGGCCGCCGCATGGGCCACGCCGGCGCGATCGTGTCGGGCGGCAAAGGCGACGCCGAGTCGAAGATCGAGGCGATGCGCTCGGCCGGTATCGTTGTCGCGGAAAGCCCCGCACATCTCGGCGAAGCCGTGATGAAGGCGATCAAGGGCGAATGATCCCTGCCGGAGGTCGCGGGCTACCGCGACCTCCACCCCACTCACAAGTGCCAAGGAGGGTGTGCCCTCTTTCGCCCTTCTGAGTGACGCTCAAAGGCCGGCTTTGCCGGAGCGGGAGGAATAATGGACGCTAATTTGTCCCAGATGGCCCATTTGGCCGCGGCGCGTTTCGTGCCGGTTGGGTGCTTTGCCGCTGCCCCTCCCCTTCGCTCCACCGCCGACCTCGGGCGATCGCCCCGCTCTTTCGCGGCGGACTGCGCAAGCTGATCCGCCCCCCGCCCCTCACTGGCCCCTCAGCCGTTTCCAAGGATAACCGTCATGAACGACCAATCCCCCAACGACCAGTTCCACGCGTCGAGCTTCCTGCAAGGCGCCAACTCGGACTATGTCGAACAGCTTTACGCGCGCTACGCCGCCGACCCGAACTCGGTCGATCCCAGTTGGGGCGCCTTCTTCGCCTCGCTCGGCGATCCCGAACTGGATGTGAAGAAATCCGCCCAGGGCGCCTCTTGGGACCGCACCGACTGGCCGGTGTCGCCCAATGACGATCTGACCGCCGCGCTGACCGGTGAATGGCCGGTGGCCGCGCCCAAGGAAGGCAAGGCTGCGGGCGACAAGATCAAGTCGGCCGCGAAGGCCGCCGGTGTCGAGGTTAGCGACGAGGCCGTCAAGCGCGCCGTGCTCGACTCGATCCGCGCGCTGATGATCATCCGCGCCTACCGTATCCGTGGTCACCTGATCGCCGACATCGACCCCCTGGGGATGCGCGACGCCAGCCTGCACCCGGAGCTTGATCCGAAATCCTACGGCTTCGCCGAAGTCGACATGGATCGCCCGATCTTCATCGACAACGTTCTGGGCCTTCAGATCGCGTCGATGCGCCAGATCCTCGACGTGCTCAAGCGCACCTATTGTGGCACCTTCGCGCTGCAATACATGCACATCTCGAACCCCGAGGAAGCCGGCTGGCTGAAAGAGCGTATCGAGGGCTACGGCAAGGAGATCGCCTTCACCCGCGAAGGCCGCCGCGCCATCCTGAACAAGCTGGTCGAAGCCGAGGGCTACGAGAAGTTTCTGCACGTCAAGTACATGGGCACCAAGCGTTTTGGCCTTGATGGCGGCGAAGCGCTGATCCCGGCGATGGAACAGATCATCAAGCGCGGCGGGCAACTCGGCCTGCGAGATGTCGTCATCGGCATGCCGCACCGCGGCCGCCTGAACGTGCTTGCCAACGTGATGATGAAGCCCTACCGCGCGATCTTCCACGAATTCCAGGGTGGCTCGTACAAGCCCGATGACGTGGACGGCTCGGGCGACGTGAAATACCACCTCGGCGCCTCGTCGGACCGCACCTTCGACGGCAACACCGTGCACCTGTCGCTGACCGCCAACCCCTCGCACCTCGAGGCGGTGAACCCGGTCGTTCTGGGCAAGGTCCGCGCCAAGCAAGACCAACTGGGCGACGTCGACCGCATCGCGGTTCTGCCGATCCTGCTGCATGGCGACGCTGCCTTTGCGGGCCAGGGCATCGTGGCCGAAGGCTTCCAGCTTTCGGGCATCAAGGGCCATCGCACCGGCGGCACCATCCATATCGTCGTGAACAACCAGATCGGCTTCACCACGGCGCCGCACTTCTCGCGCACCTCGCCCTACCCGACCGACATCGCCCTGATGGTGGAAGCGCCGATCTTCCACGTGAACGGCGACGACCCGGAGGCCGTGGTTCACGCCGCCAAGGTTGCGATCGAGTTCCGCCAGAAGTTCCACAAGGACGTCGTCATCGACATGTTCTGCTACCGTCGCTTCGGTCACAACGAAGGCGACGAGCCGATGTTCACCAACCCGCAGATGTACAAGAACATCAAGGGCCACAAGACCACGCTCCAGCTTTATACCGAGCGCCTCGTTGCCGACGGGCTGATCCCGGAAGGCGAGATCGAGGACATGAAGGCCGCTTTCCAGGCAAGCCTCAACGAAGAGTTCGAGGCCGGCAAGCAGTTCAAGCCGAACAAGGCCGACTGGCTCGACGGACGCTGGAAGCACCTCGAACGCGAGCATGAGGATTACGACGCGGGAACCACCCCGATCGCGCCCGAACTGCTGGCCGAGGTCGGCAATGCGCTGACCAGCTACCCGGACAGTTTCGACATCCACAAGACCGTCTCGCGCCAGCTCGAGGCCAAGAAGAAGATGTTCCAGACCGGCACCGGCTTCGACTGGGCAACCGCCGAGGCGCTTGCCTTCGGTTCGCTGCTCTCGGAAGGTTTTGGTGTGCGTCTGTCGGGGCAGGACTGTACCCGCGGCACCTTCTCGCAGCGCCATTCGGGCCTTGTCGATCAGACCACCGAAGAGCGTTACTACCCGCTCAACCACATCAAACCCGGTCAGGCCCGCTATGAGGTCATCGACTCGGCGCTGTCGGAATACGCGGTTCTGGGCTTCGAATACGGCTACTCGCTGGCGGAACCGAATGCGCTGACCCTGTGGGAAGCCCAGTTCGGCGACTTCGCCAACGGCGCGCAGATCATGTTCGACCAGTTCATCAACTCGGGCGAACGCAAGTGGCTGCGTATGTCGGGCCTCGTGTGCCTGCTGCCGCACGGCTTCGAAGGTCAGGGCCCCGAGCACTCCTCGGCACGCCTGGAACGCTTCCTGCAACTGTCGGCGGAAGACAACTGGATCGTGGCGAACTGCTCGACCCCGGCGAACTACTTCCACATCCTGCGTCGCCAGATTCACCGCAAGTTCCGCAAACCGCTGATCCTGATGACGCCGAAGTCGCTTCTGCGCCACCCGCTCTGCGTGTCGAAGGCCGAGGAATTCACCACCGGCTCGTTCTTCCGCCGCGTGATGTGGGACGACGCCGATCCGCAGCACAAGGGCAACTCGGAGTTCAAGCTCGCGGACGACGCCAAGGTCAAGCGTGTCGTGATCTGCTCGGGCAAGGTCTATTACGACCTGCTGGCCGAGCGCGACAAGCGCTGCCTCGAGGATGTCTACATCCTGCGCCTCGAACAGTTCTACCCGTTCCCGGCGCATTCGATGGTCAACGAGCTCAGCCGCTTCAAGGGCGCCGAGATCGTCTGGTGTCAGGAAGAGCCGAAGAACCAGGGCGCCTGGACCTTCGTCGAGCCGAACATCGAATGGGTGCTCTCGAAGATCGACGCCAAGCACGGTCGTCCGCGCTACGCGGGTCGCGCCGCCTCGGCCTCGCCCGCGACGGGTCTCGCCAGCCGCCACAAGGCCGAGCAGGAAGCTCTCGTCAACGACGCGCTGGAGGGCTGATCCATGACCGAAGTCCGCGTCCCCACTCTGGGCGAAAGCGTGACCGAGGCGACCGTCGCCACCTGGTTCAAGAAACCGGGTGACACGGTCGCGGTCGACGAGATGCTTTGCGAGCTTGAAACCGACAAGGTGACCGTCGAGGTCCCGGCCCCCGCGGCCGGGGTTCTGACTGAGATCGTCGCCGCCGAGGGCGAGACGGTCGGCGTCAACGCTCTCCTTGCCATCCTTTCCGAAGCGGGCGCGGCCGCCGCCCCTTCGCAACCGAAATCCGAAGGCGCCAGCCCCTCTGCAACCGCGCCGCAATCCAATGAGGTCAAAATGACGGACGTTATGGTGCCCGCCCTGGGCGAAAGCGTGTCGGAAGCCACGGTTTCCACCTGGTTCAAGAAGGTCGGCGATACCGTCGCCCAGGACGAGATGCTCTGCGAGCTCGAAACCGACAAGGTGTCGGTCGAGGTTCCCTCGCCGGTCGCGGGCGTCCTGACCGAGATCGTCGCGCCCGAAGGCACCACCGTTGACGCCTCGGCGAAACTCGCCGTCGTGGCCGAAGGCGCCTCGGCTGGCGCCGCAGCGCCGGCCGCCGCTCCCGCCGCAGCGCCGGCACCGGCCGCCGCAGCCGCAGGCAAGGATGTCGAGGATGCGCCCTCGGCGAAGAAAGCCATGGCCGAAGCCGGTCTCACGCCCGCTCAGGTCCAGGGCTCGGGCCGCGATGGCCGCATCATGAAGGAAGACGTCGCCGCAGCCGCCGCCAAGCCCGCCGCAGCTGCCGTCTCGATCGCGCCCACCCCGGCCACGGCCCCGCGCGCGCCCTCGATCGCCGAGGATGCGGCCCGCGAAGAGCGCGTCAAGATGACCCGCCTGCGCGCCACCATCGCCAAGCGCCTCAAGGACAGCCAGAACACCGCCGCCATGCTGACCACCTATAACGAGGTCGACATGTCGGGCGTCATGGCGCTGCGCAACGAGTACAAGGACCAGTTCGAGAAGAAGCATGGCGTGCGTATGGGCTTCATGTCCTTCTTCACCAAGGCCTGCTGCCACGCGCTGAAGGAAGTCCCCGAGGTCAACGCCGAGATCGACGGCGGCGACATCGTCTACAAGCACTACGTCCACATGGGCGTGGCCGCCGGCACGCCGACCGGCCTCGTGGTTCCGGTCATCCGTGACGCCGACCAGATGTCGTTCGCGGACATCGAGAAAGCCATCGCCGAAAAGGGCAAGCGCGCCCGTGACGGCAAGCTGTCGATGGCCGAGATGCAGGGCGGCACCTTCACCATCTCGAACGGTGGCGTTTATGGCTCGCTGATGTCTTCGCCGATCCTGAACCCGCCGCAATCGGGCATCCTTGGCATGCACAAGATCCAGGACCGCCCCGTGGTCGTGAACGGCCAGATCGTCATCCGCCCGATGATGTATCTCGCGCTCAGCTACGACCACCGCATCGTCGACGGCAAGGGCGCCGTGACCTTCCTCGTCCGCGTCAAGGAAGCGCTCGAGGATCCGCGCCGCCTGCTGCTGGATCTCTGATCAGATCACGGGGCGGCCCCTGCGCCGCCCCTTCTTCCATCCCGCCCCTTCTTCTTGGTGCAAACACCTCGGGGGGCGCGGGGGGCAGCGCCCCCCGACACCAGTCAAAGGAAAATTCCAATGGCAGATTTCGACGTTATCGTGATCGGCGGCGGCCCCGGTGGTTATGTCTGCGCGATCCGTTGCGCCCAGTTGGGCCTCAAGACCGCCTGCGTTGAGGGTCGCGGCGCCCTCGGCGGCACCTGCCTGAACGTGGGCTGCATCCCCTCCAAGGCGCTCTTGAACGCCACCCACCACCTGCACGAGGTTCACGAGAACTTCGAGAAGATGGGCCTGATGGGCGCCAAGGTCAAAGTCGACTGGGCGAAGATGCAGGACTACAAGCAAGACGTCATCAACGGCAACACCAAGGGCATCGAGTTCCTCTTCAAGAAGAACAAGGTGACCTACCTGCAGGGCTGGGGCTCGATCCCCGCCGCCGGTCAGGTCAAGGTCGGCGATGAAGTCCACACCGCCAAGTCGATCGTCATCGCCACCGGCTCCGAGCCCGCCTCGCTGCCCGGCATCGAGATCGACGAGGACACCGTTGTCACCTCGACCGGCGCACTCTCGCTGCCCAAGGTGCCCAAATCGATGGTCGTCATCGGCGCGGGCGTCATTGGCCTCGAAATGGGCTCGGTCTATGCCCGCCTCGGCGCCGAGGTGACCGTGGTCGAATATCTCGACGCGATCACCCCCGGCATGGATGGCGAGATCGCCAAGTCTTTCCAGAAGATCCTTGCCAAGCAGGGCATCAAGTTCGTGCTCGGCGCCGCCGTTCAGGGCGTGACCAAGGGCAAGAACAAGAACACCGTCGCCTACAAGCTGCGCAAGGACGAGAGCGAGCACACCCTCGACGCCGAGGTCGTGCTGGTCGCGACCGGCCGCAAGCCCTACACCGAAGGTCTCGGCCTTGAGGCGCTCGGCGTCGAGATGCTGCCGCGCGGCCAGGTCAAGACCGACGCCCACTGGGCAACCTCGGTCAAGGGCATCTACGCCATCGGCGACGCGATCGTCGGCCCGATGCTCGCCCACAAAGCCGAGGATGAGGGCATGGCGGTCGCCGAGGTCATCGCGGGCAAGCATGGCCACGTGAACTACGATGTGATCCCCGGCGTGATCTACACCACCCCCGAGGTCGCCTCGGTCGGCAAGACCGAAGAGGTGCTCAAGCAGGAGGGCCGCGCCTACAAGGTCGGCAAGTTCTCCTTCATGGGCAACGGCCGTGCCAAGGCGGTGTTCCAGGCTGATGGCTTCGTCAAACTGATCGTCGATGCCGGCACCGACCGCATCCTTGGCTGCCACATCATCGGCCCGGGCGCGGGCGACATGATCCACGAGATCTGCGTGGCCATGGAATTCGGCGCCTCGGCGCAGGACATCGCGCTGACCTGCCACGCCCACCCGACCTACTCGGAAGCGGTGCGCGAAGCGGCACTGGCCTGCGGCGACGGCGCGATCCACGCCTGATCGACCCCACAGCATCGAAAGGGCGGCCCCCGGGCCGCCCTTTTTCATTCCGCGCGCTTTGCGGCCAGATCCAGCCGCGCGGCGAACTCGCGCCGCAGGCTCTTGCGCACCTCGGCGGCCTGCCAGCGGTGGCGTTCAATCTCGGTCTGCGGGTCAAGCGTTGGCACCTCGACGGGGCGGCCCGTCTCATCCACGGCGACCATGGTGAAGTAACAGCTGTTGGTATGCCGCCGCGTGCCCTTGGTGATGTTCTCTGCCTCGACGCGAATGCCGATCTCCATCGAGCTACGCCCGGTATGGTTCACCGCCGCGCGGAACAGCACCAACTCGCCCACATGGATCGGCTCCTTGAAGGTCACCTGATCCACGCTCAGCGTCACCGCGTAGCGCCCCGAGTAGCGCGAGGCCAGCGAGAAGGCCACGCGGTCAAGCCAGTTCAGTAGCGCGCCGCCATGCACCTTGCCCGAGAAGTTGGCCAGATCCGGCGTCATCAGCACGGTCATCTCGAGCGATTTGCGCTCGGCTTCGGTCAGTTCACTGGTCATTGGCCCCTCATGCCTTGCTTTGGAGCAGCATGATCGCATGGGGCGCCGCGTCAAGCGCCGTTACTGCGCCAGGTGCCGCAGGCCCTGCGTGACGTCCGTGCGCACCGCCAGCCGCAGCGAGGGCTCGTCTCCAGCCCGCAGCGCGGCAAGGATCATGCGGTGATGGCGCGGCGGCTCGTTGCGCTGCATCTTGCCGTAGAGCGCGCGCATGGTCGGCCCGAGTTGCAGCCAGACCGTCTCGATCACCGCCAGCATCGCGGGGGCCTGAGCGCGCAGGTAGAGCGTGCGGTGAAACTCGAGGTTCGTGCGGATGTAGCCCACGGCATCGTGCTTGGCGACGGCCTCGGCATTGGCGGTGTTGATCGCCCCCAGACGGTCGATCAGCGCCAGATGTGCCCGCGGCAAGGCGCGCGAGGCCAGTTCCGGCTCGATCAGCGCGCGCAGCGCCGCCAGTTCCTCGATCCGGTCGTTGGATAGCTCGGGCGTGGTCACCCGCCCCGAGGATGACAGCGTCAGCGCCCCCTCCGCCACCAGCCGCCGCAGAGCTTCACGCGCGGGCGTCATCGACACGCCGAACTGCTTGCCCAGACCGCGCAGTGTCAGAGCCTGCCCCGGCAGCAACTCACCATGCATGATCTGTAGCCGCAGGCTGCGGTACAGCCGATCATGCGCGGCGGTTTCGATCGGGCGTGAGGTAATCGTGGTCATCTGCCGTTTGTGATCACAAATCCCGCAGAGGTCAATCGCGAAAGCGGATCGCGTGCAGCGCGCCACCGTGACGCTTGAGCCAGGCGCGCTCCGCCCCATAACCGGGGCGCAGCCGTTCGACGACATCCCAGAAGGCTTGCGAGTGGTTCATCTCGGCCAGATGCGCCACTTCATGCGCCGCCACATAGTCGAGCACGCCGGGCGGAGCCATGATCAGTCGCCAGCTATAACTGAGCGAGCCATCATGCGCACAGGACCCCCAACGCGAGCGCGTGTCGCGCAGGGTGATCCGCTTGAAGGGGCGACCAAGCGCGGCCGCGTAGCCCTCGGTGGCGGCCTGCAGGCGGCGCCGGGCGCAATGCTTGAAGA
Organism: Sedimentimonas flavescens; assembly: GCF_025154035.1. Classification (NCBI taxonomy): domain Bacteria; kingdom Pseudomonadati; phylum Pseudomonadota; class Alphaproteobacteria; order Rhodobacterales; genus Sedimentimonas; species Sedimentimonas flavescens. Next base: position 380,611 of record NZ_JAOALJ010000002.1, read on the forward strand.
AAGCCTCCAGCCGGGCACCGAGCCGATCCTCGCCTGCGGCCACGATCAGCCTGTCGCTCTCTAGCTTCGGCGCGCGCACGGTGCCCGGAACCAGAACCATCTGGCGGCCCTCGAAAGGGATGGTCCCGCCGAAGACCGGGCGCGAGACATCCGGCATGGCCGCCAGTGTGCGGCGCAGCCATTCGGCCTGACTGCGGGCAAAGGCCAGCGCTTCGGCCTCGCGCGCGCGGGCGGGTAGCGTCAGGGTCACCTGCCCGTCGATCCGCGAGACCCGCAGGCTGAATCGCCGCGCCCGCGCCGAGCGGCGCAGCTGCAAGGCGATCTCGGGCATCTCGGGCAGGATCAGGCGGCTCATCGGCGACTCCGTGCGGCTCTGTCACGCCTGTGAGCGCGCCTTGTCGAATTTGGCGCGAAAAGGCTTTGACACCCCGCGCCTAGTATGGCACGTGGCGTCGACTCTCTAATCAGAGCGATGCTAGGAGAATTCCATGCCGAAAGAGGAATGGGGCGTCAAGCGCCTCTGCCCGCATTGCGCGAGCCGGTTCTACGACCTGACCAAAGATCCCATGACCTGCCCGGTCTGCTCGAACAGCTTCACGCTGGAAAGCCTGACTGCCGGACGTGGCCGCGTTCTGGTCGCCGACAAGACGGCGAACCGCGAGCGTGACATCGACGTGGACGATCTGGGTGACGACGATCTGGACGATGATGCCGGTGACGTCGATATCGACGACGATCTGCTCGAGGATGACGAGGACGATAACGTCTCGCTCGACGATATCGCCGACGTCAGCGCAGGCGACGACGACAGCTGATCAGCCGTTTCGAGGGCTTTTGACAGGCGCGGGGCTTTGCCTCGCGCCTTGTCTATTTGCGCCCCGCTGCGGGCAATCGAGGCGCCAAAAATTTTCCGACGAAGCCGCGAAATTCCTCTTGCGCCCGTCCGGTGCGCGCCGTATACGACGCCCCACGCAAGGCGGCACACACCGCTGCGCGAGACCTCCGGTGGGGCCATAGCTCAGTTGGGAGAGCGCTTGAATGGCATTCAAGAGGTCAGGGGTTCGACTCCCCTTGGCTCCACCAAATCTCCTCAAGATGACACGATAGCGCCCGCAAGGGCGTTTTTTTGTTTTTACGCAAGATCTTATCATTCCCCCACGCAAAGCAAAGGGCCGCGCAAAGCACGGCCCTTCATTGGTTTCGGAGACCTGGCTCAGCGCATCAGTCGATCACGGATCCCTCGGCATCGCCGCGCTGACGCATCCGCATCTTGACCATGCGGCCCACGAAGATCGGCAGCAGGAAGCCCAGGATCGCGAAGGCCCAGAGCGCGATCGACAGGGGGCTGTCGATGAGGGTGAACCAGTTGCCGTTGTCGATAGTGATCGCGCGGCGCAGGTTATTCTCCATCGCGTTACCAAGCAGCGTCCCCAGGATGATCGGCACGAGCGGCACATCGAGTTTGCGCAGCCCCCAGCCCATGATGCCGAAGCCGATCATCACCAGCAGATCGAAGGTCGAACCCGAGATCCCGTAGATCCCGACGAAGCTGACCATGGCCACGATCGGCATCAGGATGCGCGGCGGAACCATCAGCACGCGGGTGAAGATGCCCACCATCGGGATGTTCATCGCCAGCAGCATGAAGTTCGCGATGAACAGCGCCGCGATCAGACCCCAGACCACATCCGGGTTGTTGGCGAACAGAAGCGGCCCCGGCGTGATGTTGAGCGACAGCAGAACCGCCAGCAGAACCGCCGTAGTGCCTGAGCCCGGCACACCAAGCGCCAGCATCGGCACCAGCGCGCCACCGGCGGCCGCGTTGTTACCCGCCTCGGGGGCGGCCACGCCGCGCGGATCGCCCTTGCCGAAGGTGCCCTTGCGGTCCACCAGGCGCTTCTCCATCGAATAGGAGATGAACGACCCAAGCGACGCGCCCGCGCCCGGCAGAACGCCCGCCAGGAAGCCCAGGAAGGACGAGCGCAGCATGGTCGGCGTGCATTCCTTGACCATCGCGGCGGGCGGCGTCAGGCGTCCGACGGTCAGCTTGCGTCCGGCGGCATCGGCGGCGCCGTGGCGCTCTTCGAGGAAGATGAAGACCTCGGACAGCGCGAACAGACCGACGATGGCGACGAGGAAGTCGAGCCCGTCGTACAGGTGCACCTCGCCGAAGGTGAAGCGCGGCACGCCCGTTTGCGTATCGACGCCGATCATCGCCAAGCCAAGGCCAAGCGCCGCGGCAAAGGCCGACTTCGCCTGATTGGTCGAGCTGACCCCGCCAAGCGTCATGAAGGCCAGCGCGAAGAGCGCGAAATACTCGGCCGGACCGAACAGAAGCGCGATCTTGACCAGCTGCGGCGCCAGCAGGATCAGGCCCCAGGTCGCAAGGAACGAGCCCACGAAGGACGCAATCCCCGAAATCGCCAGCGCCTCGCCCGCCATGCCCTTCTGGGCCATCGGGTAGCCGTCAAGACAGGTCATCATCGCAGGCTCATCGCCCGGAATATTCAGCAGGATTGACGAGATCCGCCCGCCATACATCGCCCCGTAATAGACCGAGGTCAGCAGGATCAGCGCGGGCGTGGCCCCGAGCCCCAGCGAGAAGGCCAGCGGGATCAGGATCGCGACACCGTTCGAGGGGCCGAGGCCGGGCAGAGCGCCCATGATCGTGCCCAGAAAACAGCCCAGAAGGGCCAGACCCAGATTCTGCCAGGTCAGCGCGACGGCGAAACCGTCGCCAAGGGAAGACAGGAGTTCCATGGTTCCTCCTCAGAATCCAAGCGGGCCGCGGGCCAGCGACAGCCCCAGAACCAGGTGAAAGACGACATAGATGCCGACGGACGTGCCCACCCCGGTCAGCGCGGCACCGATCAGTGTCGATCCGAGGCGCCAGGACAGGTAGGCAGCGGCAAACGCGGTCGCGATGACGAAACCGGCCTCCGGCAGCAATTCGGCGTAGAGCACCATGACGACGACGGCAGCGGCCAGTTCGGCCAGGCGCCCAAAGGCGGGCCAGTGCGGCTCGGCGTCGGGGCGCAGGAAGATCACGGCCGAACTGAGACCGAAGATCGTTGCAATGATAAGCGGGAAGGCTTTGGGTCCGACGGCGTCCGACAGGAAGCTCTCTTCGATCTGAAGCGCGGCATATGCGTAGCCGAGTGCCAGAAACACGCCGAACGCACCGAAGATACGATCACTCATGTGAACTCTCCTATGCGGCAGGAATTGGTTGGGGCGGTCGGCCCAGACCGCCCCAGGGATCAAGCAGGGTGAGGAAAGGGGTAGCCCTTACTTGATGATCCCGATTTCTTTCGAGATGGACTGGATCTGCGCCACCGAGTCTGCGACGAACGCCTCGAACTCCGCCCCTTGCAGATCGAGCGGCGCCAGACCGTTGGCTGCCATCGTGGCCTTCCACTCGGGCGAGGCATAAAGCTTGCCGATCTTCTCGACCCACATGTTGTAGGCGTCATCCGACATGCCCTTGGGGGCGTAGAACCCGCGCCAGTTCGCGCCGAGCGCATCGACGCCCTGCTCTTTCGCGGTCGGGAACTTGTTGAATTCGCCTTCCAGACGCTCGGGGGCGAGCACCGCGATCACCTTGATATCGCCCGAATCGACGAAGCCCTTGGCTTCCGAGATATCGCCGGTAAAGGCCTGAACCGAGCCGGCAAGAAGCTGCGTCACCGCCTCGCCGCCACCATCGAAGGCCACGTATTTGACCGAGCGCACATCGTCGATGCCATAGGCATTGGCTGCGATCAGCACCTTGAGGTGGTCCCAGCCGCCGACGGCAGAACCGCCTGCCACCGAAACCGAGGTCGGGTCATTCTTGATCATGTCCAGCAGCTCGGGGAGCGTGTTGACCGGGCTGTTGGCCGCAACCGCGATCATGCCGTAATCGGCACCGACCGAAGCGACCCAGCGCACCTGATCCATCGAGTTGCCCGGATAGGCACCCTGCGCCAGACGAGTCGCGGTTGCCGACGAGGCAGCCACGATCAGGTCGTTGCTGTCATTGCGCTTGTTGACCACTTCGGCATAGGCCACGCCACCGCCACCACCGGCGAGGTTCACGACCTGCATGGTCTTGCCGATCATGCCCAGATCCTGCAGCGACTTGCCGACCTGACGGCAGGTGAAGTCCCAGCCGCCGCCCGGGTTCGCGGGCGCGATGCACTCGGGGTTTTCCTGCGCGGCAGCCATCGTGCCGACCAGACCGAAACCGACCACGGCAAGCGCCGTGCGGATTGCTTTGAAAGCCATATTGTTCTCCTCCACGTTCCGACCCCTGCGGTCACGCCGCCGGGTCTGTGCCAAGGAACTTACGAGTTGAACCTGTCACGAACCTGTCACAGGATCGCCGACACCCTTGGGAGGGGGGCGCAATGCGAATCTTGCTGGTCGAGGATGCTCCGGATCTGGCCGAGGCGACGCAACGCCAACTCAGCCAGAGCGGGTTTGCCTGCGATCTCGCCATGACCCTGCGCGAGGCCGAGGATTGCCTCGACGTGCAGCGCTACGATGCGGCGGTGCTCGATATCAACCTACCCGACGGCTCGGGGACGGACCTTTTGCGCGACATTCGCCGACGCAAGCTACCGATGCCGGTGCTGATGCTCACCGCGCAGTTTTCGGTGGATGACAAGCTCTCGGCCTTCGGCCTTGGCGCGGATGACTACCTCACCAAACCCTTCGATCACCGCGAACTGGCCGCACGGCTGCACGCTCTGTTGCGCCGCGACAAGGCCGAGCGGTCGAGCGAGATCACACTGGGGCGGCTGAGCTACAATGCCACCGGGGGCGTGGCGAGCGTGGCGGGCGAGCGGCTGGACCTGACGCGGCGCGAATTCTCGCTTCTGGGAATGTTACTCAAGCATCGCGGGCAGGTGGTGAATAAAGAGCGCCTGCACGAGGGGCTCTATTCCTTTGACGACGCCATCGTCGGGGTGAATGCGGTCGAGCTTTATATCGCGCGGCTACGCAAGAAGCTTGCGGGCAGCGGCGTCGAGATCCGCACCCTTCGTGGGCAGGGCTACAGCCTTGACGCCGATGACTGAATCGCCCCGCAGCGCCTCGACCCTGTCGCTCAGCGCCCGGCTTGCAGGCGGTCTGGTTGTGCTGCTCGTCGTCGGCGGGGTCGTGCTGTCGCTTGCCACCTTCGCCTACGGCCGTGCCGCCGCGCGCGAGGCCTTCGACCGCCTGTTGGTGGGGGCCGCCAGTTCCATCGCCGCCTCGGTCTCGGTGATCGAGGGCGCGGCGGTGGTGGACCTTCCCGTCTCGGCGTTCGAGTTGCTCGCCCTCGCCCCCGAGGACCGCATCGCCTATCAGGTGCGCGGCGTCGACGGGGCCGTGCTGACGGGCTACGCGGACCTGCCACAGCCGCCAGCCGCACGTCTCGTGACCAGCGGGCCGGTCTATTACGACGCCCCCTTCACCGGCGAGCCTGCGCGCTTCATCCGCCTGACCCGCCGCTTCGCCGAGCGCGACCTGTCAGGCACAATTGAGGTGATCGTCGGACAGACCCTGCGCGAGCGCAACGCCCTGGCCGAGGATATCGCGCTCAACGCCCTGATGGGGCTGGCCATCGGCGGGGCCGCCGTGGTGCTGCTGGCGGTGCTGGTGGTGCGCTCGGCGCTGCGCCCGCTGGACGAATTGGCACTGGCGCTGGCCGCGCGCGATCCACAAGACCTGACAGAGATTTCCACCGCCGTCCCGCGCGAGGTCGCAAGCCTCGTGGGCGCGGTCAACGGCTTCATGGGACGGCTGGAGCGACAGTTCGATGCGATGCGCAACCTGATTTCCGATTCCGCGCATCAGCTGCGCACCCCGGTTGCCGCGCTGCGTGCGCAGGCCGATCTTGCGACGCAGGAAACCGACCCCGACCGCCGCGACCGCCTGATCGGGCGCATCCATGACCGCAGCGTCAGCCTTGGGCGGCTGCTTGATCAGATGCTCAGTCGGGCGCTTGTCATCCACCGCATCGACTCGGCCCGGCGCGAGGCGGTGGACCTGCGCGACATCGCCCTCGATATCGTTGAGGCGGGCGATCACAAGCTGATCGCCCCCGGGGCCGAGGTCCGCCTTGAGATTGGCGAGACGCCGGTGATCGTGCTGGGCGATCCTCTTTCTCTCGGCGAGGCTGCCAAGAACCTGTTTCGCAACGCGCTGGCGCATGGGCGCGCGCCCATCGTGTTGGGGGCTGATGTGCAGGGCGCGCAGGCGCGGCTTTGGGTGCAAGATGCCGGCCCTGGCCCCTCGGCCGCCGTCCGCGCGCAGTTCGGCGACCGTTTTGTGCGCAGCGCCGCCGCCGATGGACGCAGCGCCGGTCTGGGCCTCTCGATCGCCGACTCGGTCGCGCGCGCCTTTGGCGGCCATCTCGCCCTTGAAGACAGCGCCGAGGGGTTCCGCGTCGCGATTACCCTGCCCCGGTCGGGAGAGCGCTGATGATCCGCCTGACCCTTCTGTTACTCTGCCTCGCCCTGCCCGCCCACGCGCAAGAGGTCGTGCGCGCCTTCGGGCCGGAAAACGCCCTGACACGGCTGGTCCTGCGCACCACCACCGATGTCGACATCCTCGCGCCCACGGTCGAAGAGTTCCTCGCGGCGCATCCGGGTCTTGCGATCGTTTACGAGCAATGGGGCTCGAACGCGCTTTACCAGCGCAGTTCCGATGAATGCGCCACGGGCGAGAGTGGCGCCGACATCGTGATCAGTTCGGCCGTCCATCAGATGATCCGACTGGTCAACGACCGCTGCGCCGCCTCGTGGCAGTCGTCCTTCAGCACCGGCCTGCCCGACACGCTGCGCTGGCGAGACGAGATCTGGGGCGTGACCCGCGAACCGGCGGTAATGGTCTATAACCGCAGCCTCGTGCCGCCCGATCAGGTGCCGCGCACCCGCTTCGACCTGCTCGACCTGCTGCGCCCCGAGGATTCGCGCTACGCCGGGCGCATCGCCACCTATGAGATCTCCCAATCGGGGCTTGGCTACCTCTTTGCCTATATGGACTCGCAAGAGGCCACGACCTTCGGCGCCTTGATGGAAGCCTTCGCCCGCTCGGGCGCGGTCGCCACCTGCTGTTCGGCCGAGATCATCGACGGGGTGCAGCGCGGCGACTATCTGATCGCCTACAATATTCTTGGCTCCTACGCCGTGACCGAGGCGCTGCGCGACCCGACCCTCGGCATCGTCGCGCCGCGCGACTACACGCTGGTTCTGTCGCGCGCGCTGATCTTTCCGGGCAGCCGGGTGCGCCCCGAGGCCGGGGCCTTCCTCGATTTCCTGCTCTCGCCCGCAGGGCAACTGTCGCTGGCCGCGAACAATCTGGCGATCAGCGCCGACAACCCGGCGATCAACACCGAGGCCGACGCGCCCGACAGCGCGCGCCGCCTGATCCCGCTGGCCCCCGCCCTGCTGGTGGCGATGGACCGCGCCACGTCGGAGCGTTTCCTCTCCGACTGGCGCAAGACCTTCGCTCAGTAGCTCAGAAGTCGTGCCACAGCCCCAACGCACCGAGGCGCGGGGACTTCTTGTTCGAATGGCGGTCCATGCGCGTCAGCACGTCATGCAGCACCTCGACGCCCTCGGCCAGATGCGGGCCCTTGTTCAGCATCACGCATTCGGCGCGCTGGCTCATGGCGGCATCGGTCATCTCGGCGCGGCTGGCCTGACCGTCCTTGACCAGCCCCTCAAGCACCTGCGTCGCCCAGACCACCGGCACCTCGGCGGCCTCGCAGAGCCACAGGATCTCCTCCTGAATCTCGGTCAGCCGCTCAAAGCCGATCTCGACCGCCAGATCGCCGCGCGCGATCATCACGCCCACCGGCATGCGCCCGCCTGCCTCAACGATCAGCGCGGGCAGGTTGCGCAGCGCCAGCGGCGTCTCGATCTTGAGCATCAGCGCCGGCCAGTCCTGCGGGTTGCGCCCCGGCAGCCGCTCTTCGATCGCGGCGAAAAGCGCGCGCAGATCGGCGCCGGTCTGCACGAAGGAATAGCCGATGATGTCGGCATGGCGCAGCGCGAAGTCGAGCGGAGCCATGTCGTCCTCGGTCAGGGCGGGCACGCGCAGATCGGTGCCGGGCAGGTTTACTCCCTTCTCGGGGCGGATGCGGGCACCCTTGCCGGGGGTCGAGACGACCTCGCAGATCACGCGCTCCGGCGACACGTCGGTCACGCGGGCGCGCAGCCTGCCGTCATTGATCCAGATCGCCGCGCCCTCGGTCAGCGCGGCATGCTGCGCCGGGTGGCTCAGCACCGCCTGAACCCGGCCCGATTTGCGCAGCTTCTTCTTGCCGCGCGGCAGGGCGGGCACGATCTCGAAACTCTCGCCCACATGCAGGCGCTCTTCCTCGCCCGAGACCGCCTTGATCCGCAGCTTGGGGCCGGGCAGGTCAATCTGCACCGGCACACGACGGCCCGTCTCGGCCCCCAGACGGCGGGCATGGCCGATCATCGCGGCCCATTCCTCGGGGGTGTCATGGGCGCAGTTGATGCGCAGGCAATCGGCGCCCGCCGCCAGCAATTGCGCGATCAGTTCGGGGCCGTCGGCAGCCGCTGTGGGCAGGGTGACCATGATGCGCGACTGCGGGTTACCCCGACGCGCTCCGAACAGATGATCGCGCCGCGCCGCCAGCCGCGCCGGCCCGGCCGCAAAGACCTCGACCGGCGGGTACTCGGCCTCGCCCTCGCCGCCGATCAAGGCTAGCGACGCCAGAACCGCATCGATCGACGCCCGCACATGGCTTTCCGCCCGACCCAGCGAGCTGAGCCCCAGCGACGCCAAAGGCGCCTGAAACGGCACCAGATCGCCCCGCCGCAGCGCCAGATAATCAGCCAGGTTACGCGCCGAGGCTACGAATTCAGGGCGCAGGATCAGCCCGTCCCAATGCTCCATCGTCGCCGCTGCGCGCCGCGCCATGTCGGCCCGAAGCACCTCCAGCGCCCGATACAGGCCCCGTGCCTGCGCACGCCGCTCGCGTGCCTCGACCTCTGCAAGACTCATTGCAACCTCCTGTAGACCACCCGCAAAGTCCGCTACAGCGCCGATGCGACAAACCGGTGACATCCCTGTGACGGCGCGGTTACGATGTCGCGCCCAAACACCCAGCAAACCCTTGCAAGCGCGCCCCCCTTGCGTTAGCTGGGGCAGGATTTTTGCCGGGACGGTTCCGGCGCTTCAGGGGGGTAGGATGCCGCTTCTCGTCATGAAATTCGGTGGCACCTCGGTAGCCGACCTCGACCGTATCCAGAATGCGGCCGCGAAGGTCCAGCGCGAGGTTGAACGCGGTTACGATGTCATCGTCATCGTGTCGGCCATGTCGGGCAAGACAAATGAACTGGTGGGTTGGGTCGAGCAGACCTCTCCGCTCTACGACGCGCGCGAATACGACGCGGTCGTGGCCTCGGGCGAGAACGTGACCGCCGGCCTGATGGCGCTGCGCCTGCAAGAGATGGGCGTGCCCGCACGCAGCTGGCAGGGCTGGCAGGTGCCGATCAACACGACCTCGGCGCATTCGGCCGCGCGTTTCGTGTCGATCCCGCGCGAGAATATCGATGCCAAGTTCGCCGAGGGCATGAAGGTCGCGGTTGTCGCGGGCTTCCAGGGCCTGTCGGCCGAGGGCCGCATCACCACGCTCGGCCGTGGCGGTTCGGACACGACCGCGGTGGCCTTCGCCGCCGCCTTCGGCGCGGAGCGTTGCGACATCTACACCGACGTGGACGGCGTCTACACGACCGACCCGCGGATCAGCTCGAAAGCGCGCAAGCTCGAGAAGATCGCCTTCGAGGAGATGCTCGAACTGGCCTCGCTTGGTGCGAAAGTGCTGCAAACCCGCTCGGTCGAGCTGGCAATGCGTTATAATGTGCGCCTGCGGGTGCTGTCGTCCTTCGAGGACACCGACGAAAACTCTGGAACCCTTGTCTGCGGTGAGGATGAAATCATGGAATCGAAAGTCGTCTCGGGCGTGGCCTATTCGCGTGACGAAGCCAAGATCACGCTCTTCACCATCGAAGACCGTCCGGGCGTAGCCCAGGCCATCTTCGGGCCGCTGTCGGATGCGGGCGTGAACGTTGATATGATCGTTCAGAACATCTCGGAAAAAGACTATGATGAAGCCCATTCGGGCGCCGTCACCGATATGACCTTCTCCTGCCCGATCAACCAGGTGGCCCGCGCCAAGAAGGCGATGGAAGATGCGATGGCCGCTGGCCTGATCAACTACGACGACCTGATCATCGACACCGAGGTCGCCAAGGTTTCGGTCGTCGGCATCGGTATGCGTTCGCACGCTGGCGTCGCAGCGACCATGTTCAAGGCACTTGCCGCAGAAAACATCAACATCAAGGTCATCTCGACCTCCGAGATCAAGATTTCGGTGCTGATCGACCGGAAATATATGGAACTGGCCGTGCAGGCCCTCCATGATGCCTTCGAACTGGAGAAAGCGGCCTGAGGCACTCAGGCCCAGAGGGAGAGGACTGGGCGAGGTCAATGGTGGAACGCAGCGAAAGTGACAGCCGCAGCTTGCTGCGGCGCCTGCGCGATACATTGGCCACCCCCGGCGGCGGTCAGGATCGGCTTGACCGCATCACCCATCTGATCGCCGATTCGATGCGCACCCAGGTGTGCTCGATCTACCTCTTCCGCGACCCCGAAACGCTTGAGCTTTGCGCGACCGAGGGCCTGAACCCCGAATCCGTCCACAAGACGCGGATGCGGCTGGGTGAGGGCCTGGTGGGGCGCGTCGCGCGCACGGGTCAGCCGGTGAACACCGGCAACGCCCCCTCCGAGCCGGGCTTCCGCTACATGCCCGAGACCGGCGAAGAGATTTACTCCTCCTTCCTCGGTGTGCCGATCCAGCGCGTGGGCGAGAAACTCGGCGTGCTGGTCGTGCAGTCGCGTGAGGCACGCGAGTTTTCCGAAGACGAGGTTTACGGCCTTGAGGTCGTGGCCATGGTGCTGGCCGAGATGACCGAGCTTGGCGCCTTCATAGGCGACAACAATAACGGCATCGGCGCGGCACATCGCTTCACGGTCATGTTCCGGGGCACCACCGGCCAGGAAGGCGCCGCCGAGGGCCGCGTCTGGCTGCATGAGCCGCGCGTGGTCGTCACCAACCCGGTCGGCGACGACCCGGACGCCGAACTCAAGCGCCTCGAAGAGGCGATCCAGGCGTTGCAGGCGCAGATCGAGGACATGCTCGAGGGCTCGGCCGCCATGGACAAAGAGCACCGCCAGGTGCTCGAAACCTACAAGATGCTGGCGCATTCGCGCGGCTGGTTCCGCCGCATGTCCGAGGATATCGGGCTTGGCCTTTCGGCCGAGGCGGCCGTCGAGAAAGAGCAATCCACCGCCCGCGCGCGATTGGAGCAATCACCCGACCTCTATCTGCGCGAGCGGCTCAATGACCTCGACGATCTGTCGAACCGGCTGCTGCGACTGCTGACCGGTCAGGGCAAGGATACAGGGGCCGAGCTGCCCCCCGACCCGGTTCTGATCGCTCGCAACATCGGCCCGGCGGAGTTGCTGGAGTATGGGCGCGCGCTCAGGGGTGTGGTGCTTGAAGAGGGTTCGGTCGGCTCGCACGCCGCCATCGTGGCCCGCGCGCTGTCGATCCCGCTGGTGATTCATGCCGCGCGCATTACCACCGAGGCGCTGAACGGCGATCTGATTCTGGTCGATGGCGATCAGGGCTTCGTCCATCTGCGGCCCGAGGAAACCGTCGCCGCCGCCTTCCGCGACAAGATCGCCATGCAGGCCGAGGCGCAAAAGCGCTATGCCGATCTGCGCGAGCAGCCGGCCACCGATCAATCCGGCCAGACCATCTCTCTGATGATGAACGCGGGACTCATGGCCGATCTACCCTCGCTCAACGGATCGGGGGCCGATGGTGTGGGCCTGTTCCGCACCGAATTGCAGTTCCTCACCCGCACCCGCGTTCCGCGCCGTTCGGAGCTTGCGGCGCTCTATAAGCGCGTGATGGATGCGGCGGGCGACAAGCGCGTGCATTTCCGCACGCTCGACATCGGCTCGGACAAGGTCCTGCCCTATATGAAGCCGCAAGACGAGCCGAACCCCGCGATGGGCTGGCGCGCGATCCGCGTGGGGCTCGACAAGCCGGGCGTGCTGCGGATGCAGTTGCAGGCTCTGATCCGAGGGGCCGAGGGGCGGCCGCTGTCGGTGATGTTCCCCTTCATCGCCACGCCGAACGAATTCCACGCCGCCCGCGACTCGCTGCTGCGCGAGATGGAGCGCGAATCCGCGCTTGGCCGCACCGTGCCCTGCGATCTGAAAATCGGCGCCATGCTGGAAACCCCCTCGCTTGGCTTCGCGCCCGAGAGCTTCTTCAAGGCCTGCGATTTCATCTCGATCGGCGGGAACGATCTCAAGCAGTTCTTCTTCGCTGCCGATCGCGAGAATGAACGCGTACGGCGGCGCTATGACACGCTCGATGCGGCCTTCCTGACCTTCATCGAACAGATCATCGCGCGCTGCGCGGCGAACAACACCGCCCTGAGCTTCTGCGGCGAGGATGCCGGCCGCCCGGTCGAGGCGCTGGCGCTGGCCGCGCTTGGTGTGCCGACGCTGTCGATGCGCCCGGCCTCGATTGGCCCGGTCAAGCACCTGATCCGCCGCGCCGATCTGCGTGAGCTGCGCGAGATCATCGTGAACGCCCGTGACGCCGGCGCGCAATCGCTGCGCCCCGCGGTCACCGCCTATCTCGCCAATCTCTAGACCTTGGGTTTCGGCGCGATCCGGGCAACCAGTTCCTCGCGCAGCAGGCCCTCGTCCTCGCCCGACTCGCGCGCGAGCCGCTTGAGGCCAAAATGGACGCGCGCGATCTCCTGGTAGTAGCTGGTGAAAGCATAGTTCACCGCCGCTCCCGCCACGGCACCCAGAACTGGCGCGGCCTGCGCGGCAAGTTTCTGGCCCAGAACTGCGGCAAGCCTTGGCGCCACCTTGGCGATCAGACTGTTCAGGCCCGGCCCGGTGATCGTCACCTTGGCGGCCAGGAAGCCCATGTCCGTTCCGTCGTCCGCCTCCAGCGGACCGGCGCTCGCGAAAACCCTCAGGCACTCCATCCTTACCTCGTCCGAGGCCGGATCGAAGCCATGCTCGGAGGCAATCCCCTGGATCGCACGCAAGAGCATGGTGACGGTAAAGGGCAACTCGGCCAGCGCACCGGGCAAGCCGCCCACGCCGCCTGCCGCGCCCATGGCGGTGGTCAGCGCCGTGTTGACCCAGTCGGGCCGGTCCGAGACCGCGCCGCGCGTACGCGCCGCCGCATCAAATGCCGTCTCGAGCGCACGCGATGTAGCACCCTCAAGCCCGTCACGCACCGGCTGGGGCAGTTTGCTCATCAGATTCTCGGCTGAACCGCCGACAAAGGCCATGACCTGCATCCCGATCCCGCCCGCCGCGCGGTGGCGCTTGGCCAATTGGTCCAGCGCGGCCTTGAGGGCCGGATCGGTCACGGGCAGAAGGATTTCTGGCTGCATCTGGGCCTCCGTTTTACCCAATATGGGCAGCAAGCGGCTGCGCGCCAGATCACGAGGCAGATTTTTCCACCCATTTCCGAACATGGCCGCGCACACCCTGCCAGGCCCCGGGTTCCAGTTCCAGCGCCAGCACCCGGTCAGGGTTGGTCGGCGGCGGCATGATCACACCGTCGATCTTCTCGAAACCAAAGCGCTGGTAGTAGGGCGCGTCGCCCACCAGCAACACCCGTTCCCAGCGCTGCTCATGGGCCTTGCTCAGACTTTCATGCATCAAAAGACCACCCAGGCCTTCGCCCTGCCGGGTCGGGTGCACAGCGACAGGCCCAAGCAATAGCACGCGCTTGCCGCCCACGCGCACAGGCCAGTAACGGATCACGGCCGCCAAAACGCCATCCTCACGCAGAGTCAGGCACAGCGCGTGCACCTTCTCGACGCCGTCACGCAGCCTGTAGGAAGACAGCGCAGTGCGCCCCGGCGCAAAGCAGAGGTCGTAAAGCGCCTCCACTTCCCACCAATCGGCATCGCTTTCTACAGCAAGCTGATACATCCGGCCTCCCGAATCCCTCGCCCTTCGCGCCTAACACGCTGTAAAGTCGGGTTCAAATCAAAGGACCGATGCAGATATGTTCTACCGCCCCTCCGAAGGCCACGGCCTGCCCCATAATCCATGGAATGCGATCGTCGCGCCGCGCCCCATCGCCTGGATCTCAACGCGCGGCACAATGGGCGACAACCTTGCGCCCTACTCGTTTTTTAACGCCGTGGCCTATACCCCGCCGCAACTGGTCTTTGCCTCGACCTCCGCAAAAGCAGATCGCGAAGGCACCAAGGACACGACGGCCCAAATCCGCGAAACTGGCGTGTTTTGCGTGAATATCGTCTCGCATGACCTGATCGAGGCAATGAATGCCACCAGCGCGCCCCTGCCTGCAGGAGCCGATGAGTTTGAACACGCGCGCGTGGCGAAAGCCGAATGCGAAACCATCTCCTGCCCCCGCGCAGCCGAGGCTCCGGCGAGCCTTGAATGCCGACTGGTGCAGATCATCCCCCTGCTGGGCAAGGCGAACTACCTGATCCACGGCGAAGTCATCGGAATCCACATTCGCCCGGACTGCCTGCAAGACGGGCACTTCAGCCCGCCCGATCGGCTCGCGCGCCTTGGTTATCGAGACTATTGTAGCGTCACCGAAACATTCGAACTCGCCCGCCCTGAAGACACCTGAGGGGGCTCTGCCCCCGGCTTCGCCTCCCCCGGGATATTTTTTCAAAGCCGAATGGGGCTGCGCTTACCGCTCCCTTCTTCTTGGTAGAAATACCTCGGGGGTGAGCGGCCGAGGCCGCGAGGGGGCAGCGCCCCCTACTTCCGCCCACGCCACAAGGTATAGACACCCGAGGCGATGATCAGCCCCGCGCCCATGAGGGTCGCGGCGTCGGGACGCTCTCCGAAAACCAGAACGCCAAGGAAAAGCGCGAAGATCAGCCGTGTGTAGCGGAATGGGGTGACGACCGAGACCTCACCCACCCGCATCGCGGCGGTCAGACTCCAATAGGCAGCAACCCCGAAAACGGTTGCGCCAGCGACTGGAAGCAGTTCGACCGCCGCCGGTACGCGCGCGCCGCCGGTGAAGGCGAGGATGATAAGACCTGTCGGGATCAGCACCGCAAAGCCGTAGATCCCAAGTTGAAGATTCGACAGCACCTTGGGCGCTGCCCGTGTTGCCAGATCCCGCCCGGCAAACCCCAGAAGCCCCAGCACAGTCCAGAGCGCAGCGGGCACAAAGCCCTCAAGCCCCGGGCGCAAGATCACCAGAACACCCAGAAAGCCTATGGCGATGGCCGTCCAGCGCCGCGGACCGACTTTCTCTCGAAAGAACAGCGCCGCGCCTGCGACCACGACCAGGGGCGTCGCCTGCAAGATGGCCGATGCGTTCGACAGAGGCGTCAGCGCAATACCAATCGTGTATCCCAACCGCCCTGCCATCTCGAACCCCGCCTTGGTCAGCAAGAGCGGACTTGCCACCGCCGGATGCCACAGCTTTTGCCCTTCGCGCAGCGTCAGCACGGCGAAAGCGATCGTACCGCCCAACCCAAAGAGCGCCAGGACCTCGCCCACAGGCAAGGCGCTCGCTGCGCTCTTGACGAACATGTCCTCGACCGCGAAGAGCGCCATCGCCACCGTCATCAGCACGGCGCCGCGCATATTATCCATTGTCGCTCCGATTCCTGATACAGGCAGGCGCATCGCCCTCTGCATCCCCAATATCCGCTTTTCAGGGCGAGCGCGCGGGCCTAATCTCGCCGCAGAGCAGAAATCGGAGGGTAGCATGGACAGAATGATCGGGATCATTGGCGGCTCGGGGGTCTATGAGATCTCGGGCCTGCAAGATGCACGATGGCAAAGGGTGGAGACCCATTGGGGTGCGCCCTCCGACGAGGTCCTGACTGGTATTCTGAACGGCGTTCGCATGGCCTTCCTGCCGCGTCACGGGCGCGGCCATGTCCACACACCCACGACCGTCCCCTACCGCGCCAATATCGCCGCGATGAAGATGCTCGGCGTCACCGATCTGGTCGCGGTATCGGCCGTTGGCAGTCTCAAGGAAGCCTATGCGCCGGGCGATTTCCTGGTCGTGGATCAGTATATCGACCGCACCTTCGCACGCGAAAAGACGTTCTTCGAGCCGGGCCTCGTCGGCCATGTCTCGGTCGCGCATCCGACCTGCGCGCGGCTGTCGGCGGCCTGCGTGGCGGCGGCACGGACGCAGGGGATGACAGTGCATGAGGGCGGCACCTATGTCGCCATGGAGGGGCCGCAGTTCTCGACCCTCGCCGAAAGCCGCCTTTATCGCAGCTGGGGCGCCGATGTCATCGGTATGACCGGGATGCCCGAGGCCAAGCTCGCCCGCGAGGCCGAGCTTTGCTATGCCTGCGTCGCGATGATCACCGATTATGACTGCTGGCACCCCGACCACGATGCCGTTGACGTTGCGCAAGTGGTTGCGACCGCGATGAAAAATGCCGACAAGGCACGCGGATTGGTAGCGGCGCTTCCGGGCCTTCTGGCTGGTCCGGCAGTGGATTGCACCGAGGGCTGCGGCCATGCGCTCGACAGCGCGATCATGACCGCCCCCGCAAAGCGCGACCCCGAGGTGATCGCCCGCTGCATGCCCGTGATGGGCCGCGTTCTAAAAGGCTGACTCCATGAAAACCGTCAAGGATTACATCCGCACCATCGCCGATTTCCCGCATGAGGGGATAATGTTCCGTGATGTGACCACCCTCTTCGCGGATGCGCGCGGCTTTCGCATGGCGATCGACCAGCTTTTGCACCCCTGGGCGGGCGAAAAGATCGACAAGGTCGTCGGGCTTGAGGCACGCGGCTTCATTCTTGGCGGCGCCATCGCGCACCAGCTCTCCAAGGGCTTCGTGCCGATCCGCAAGAAGGGCAAGCTGCCGGGTCAGACACTCAGCCAAGCCTACAAGCTGGAATATGGCGAGGCGATCATGGAGATCCACGAAGATGCCATCCAGCCCGGCGAGCGGGTGCTGATCGTCGATGATCTGCTGGCCACTGGCGGCACCTGCGGCGCGGGCATCAAGCTGATCGAGCGCCTGGGTGGCGAGATCGTCGGCTGCTCGTTCATCGTCGATCTGCCCGAGCTTGGCGGGCGCGAACTGCTCAAAAGCCTCGGAATGTCGGTCAGCGTGCTGTGCGAGTTCGAGGGGCTCTGAGCGCCCCTAGGCCTTCGCCCGCAAAACCGCTCCCGGATTAAGAATTCCGTTCGGGTCGAGCGCATCCTTGATCGCGCGCATCATCGCGAGCTTGGCGGGCGCCTCGTAGCGCTCCAGATCCTCGACCTTGAGGCGGCCCACGCCATGCTCGGCACTGACCGAGCCGTCGAAACCCTGCACCACCAGATCATGCACCGCGCGCTTCACCGCGTCGCGCTGTGCGACATAGTCGTCGCGCTGACGGCCCTTGGCCGGGAAGACGTTGAAATGCAGGTTGCCATCGCCGACATGGCCAAAGCAGTTGATGCGGAAATCGCCCATCGCTGTCAGCTTGCCCTGCGCGGCGCCGATGAACTCCGGGATCGCGCTGACCGGGACCGAGATATCGTGGCTTGAGATCGCCCCGATCCGTCGGTTCGCCAGCGGAAGGCTTTCGCGCAATTCCCAAAGCGCGCCGCGTTGTGCCTCGGACTGGGCGACGACGGCATCGAGCACCAGTTCTTCGGCGGCCTCGTAAAGCGCGCCGAAGGCCTCTTCCGCCTCCATGCCAGCGGGCAGGCCCAGTTCGATCAACACGCACCATTCGGGGTCTTGCGCGAAGGGCATCTGCACCTCGGGGCCGACCTCGCGCAGGAAGGCAAGCCCCTGCCCCGCGATCAGCTCGAACGCCGAAACGCAGCCCGCCATCTGACGCTGCGCCAGTTCCAAGAGTGCCACTGCGGCTTGCGGCGAGGGGACGGCGAACAGGGCCGTGCCCTCAACGGCCGGAGGTTCGAAGAGGCGCAGGCTGGCGGCGGTGATGACACCAAGCGAGCCCTCGGCGCCAATTATCAGATCGCGCAGATCATAGCCGGTATTGTCCTTGCGCAGCGCCTTGAGACCCGACCAGATCGTGCCATCGGCCAGCACGACCTCAAGCCCCAGACACAGCGCCCGGGCATTGCCGTAGCGCAGCACGTTCACGCCACCCGCGTTCGTCGCCAGACAGCCACCGATCTGCGCGCTGCCCTGACTGGCCAGCCCCAAGGGGAAACGCCGCCCGGCCTCCTCGGCCCAATCGCGCACCTGTTGCAGCGTGGCACCGGCCTCGACCTGCATCGCGTGACTGTCGATCTGGCGCAGCGCGGCCATCTTCTCAAGGCTCAGGATCACGGGCAAGGGGCCGTCCGGCGCAATCTGGCCGCTGACCAAGCCCGTTCCGCCACCATAGGGCACCACGCCGACCCGCGCCGCGTTGCAGGCGCGCAGTACAGCCGAGACCTGCGCGGTATCGGCGGGCTTGACCAGCAGGCCACCCTGACCAAACCAGCGCCCGCGCGGCTCTTCGAGATAGCGCGGCTCGGGCGCGCCGATCCACAGCCCCGGCACCGCCTGCGCAAGGCGTTCGGCGAAAGCGTCATCTGCGGCGTTCAGCATCTTATCTTCCCCTTGCCGGGATGGCCCTAGCCCGCGTCGGTCCGTCCGCGCCGGTCGGCCCGCAGGTTGGAGTAAAGCACATGGTTGCGCCAGCGTCCGTTGATCTGAAGATAGGCCTGCGCGACGCCTTCATATTTGAAGCCCGATTTCTCCAGCACCCCGCGCGAGGCCATGTTCTCGGGCAGGCAGGCGGCTTCAATCCGGCTCAGGTCGAGCGCGGTGAAGGCGTAATGCACGACCGCGCGGATCGCCTCGCGCATGTAGCCCTGACGGGCGTAACGCTCGCCCACCCAATAGCCAAGCGTGCCCGCCTGCGCCGGTCCGCGCCGGACACTGTCAAGCGTGATCGCACCCAGAACCCGCGCATCCTGACGCCGGATCAGAAAGAACGGCAGCGCGGTGCCCGCGGCCTCGGCCCGGGCGGACCAGTAGACACGGTTGGTGAAGGCCTTGCGGCTGAGGTGATCCGAGGTCCAGGCGGGCTCCCATGGCATCAGGAAGTCGCGGCTTTCCTCACGCAGGAGCGCCCAGTCCCGGTAGTCGGAATGCATCGGCAGGCGGAGCGTCATCCGCTCCGTCTCGACCCGAGGCTTCCGACGCCGCCCCAGCATCAGGCGGCAAGCCTTGCGCGCAGATCGGCCAGATGCGGCGCCCCGGCGACCGGTCCGTAAACCGCCATCGCCGCGCGCCCCGAGGCGGCGAGCCGCCCGGCATATTCGCGCACCGCCTCGCGGGTGACCGCGTCAATCCGGGCCGAAACCTCTTCCAACCCCGGCACCCGACCATAGATCGCAAGGTTGCGCGCCATGCGCTCGGCCCTGCTCGAGGCGCTTTCGAGCCCCATGAGCATCCCCGCCTTCATCTGCACCCGCGCCCGCGCCACCTCGGCCTCGGACATATCCTCGGCCGCGCGGCGCAGCTCCTCGACGGTCAGGTCGGCCAGCGCGCCGATCTCCTCCTCCGAGGTGCCCGCGTAGATCGTGATCATGCCGGTGTCGTCATAGGCCCCGGCCTGCGCGAAGATCGAGTAGCACAGGCCACGCTCTTCGCGGATCTTCTGGAACAGGCGCGAGGACATGCCGCCGCCAAGCGCGGTCGAATAGACCTGCGCGGTATAGAGATCGGGGCTGCGATAGCCCGGCCCCTCGAAGGCCAGCGTGAAATGCACCTGCTCAAGGTCCTTGACCTCGCGCCGCTCCTGTCCGGCCCAAAGCGCGGGCTGGATCGAGGGCGCGCCCACCGGGCGCAGGCCACCAAAGACCGCCTCGGCCTGCCGCACGATGGCCTCGTGATCGACATCGCCCGCCGCCGACAGGATCATCTGGTCGGGACCGTAATGCTCGGCCACGAAGCCTGCGAGATCGGGCTTGCCGAAGCTTGAGACCCGTTCGGCCGGGCCAAGGATCGTGCGCCCGATGGCCTGATCGGGGTAGGCCGCCTCTTGCAGCCAGTCGAAGATGATGTCGTCGGGCGTGTCCAGCGCCTGACCGATTTCCTGCAAGATCACGTGACGCTCGACCTCGATCTCGCGCTGATCGAAGACCGGGTTCAGCACGATGTCGGAAATCACGTCGAGCGCGAGGGTCACATCCGCGCCCAGAACGCGGGCGTAATAGGCCGTCATCTCGCGCGAGGTATAGGCGTTGATATAGCCGCCGACGTCCTCAATCGCCTCGGCGATCTGCAGGGCATTGCGCGTCTTGGTGCCCTTGAAGGCCATATGCTCAAGGAAATGCGCGATGCCGTTCTGCTCGGGGCGTTCGTGGCGCCCGCCTGCCGTGACCCAGATGCCGATGGTGGCCGAGGCCAGCCCCGGCATCCGCTCGGTGACGATGCGCAGCCCGTTCGACAGCGTCGTGATTTGAATCACTTGCGGCGCCTTTCCTGGATCAGCGCCTCAAGCGCGGCAAGATCGTTGGGCACGCGGGTCACACGCTCGGCGCGCTCGAACAGATCGGCCATGCGCGGCGGCAGGCCGGGGCGAATGCCGGTGGCGGCCTCGACCGCATCGGGGAACTTGGCCGGATGCGCGGTGGCCAGCGTCACCATCGGCACCGGCGCCGCGACATGGGCCGCGCCCACGCGCACGCCGACCGCCGAGTGCGGACAGAGCAGCTCGCCCGAACGCTTGAGTTCCTCGGTGATCGTCTGCGAGGTCTCTTCCTCGGATACACGGCCCGAGACATAGGTTTCGCGCAGCGCCTGCAACGCACCCTGGCTGACCGCAAAGCCGCCTTTGGTCTTCAGCTCGTCCATAAGCTGCGCTACGGCGGCCCCGTCCTTGCCGTAGGCCCAGAACAGCGCGCGCTCGAAGTTCGACGAAATCTGGATGTCCATCGACGGGCTGATCGAGGGCTTCACCCCGTCCATCTCGTAGCGGCCCGTGGTCAGGCAGCGGTGCAGGATGTCGTTCTGGTTGGTGGCGATCACCAGTTGCTCGATCGGCAGGCCCATCTCTTTGGCGATAAAGCCCGCGAAGATGTCGCCGAAATTGCCGGTCGGCACGGTGAACGAGACCTTGCGATGCGGCGCACCCACCGCCGTGGCGGCGGTGAAGTAATAGACGACCTGCGCCAGAACCCGCGCCCAGTTGATCGAGTTCACGCCCGCCAGACCGACCTCATCGCGGAAGTCGAAGTGGTTGAACATGTCCTTAAGGCGGTTCTGGCAATCGTCGAACGTGCCATCAAGCGCCAGTGCGTGGACGTTTTCCTCAGCGGGCGTCGTCATCTGACGGCGCTGCACCTCAGACACGCGGCCATGCGGGAAGAGGATGAACACATCGACATTGTCGAGGCCGCGGAACGCCTCGATCGCGGCCGAGCCGGTATCGCCCGAGGTCGCGCCGACGATGGTGATACGCTTGCCTTCCTTCGCAAGGGCCAGCTGGAACAGCTGACCGATGATCTGCATTGCGAAGTCCTTGAAGGCCAGCGTCGGGCCGTGGAACAGCTCCAGCAGGAAATGCCCGGCATCGAGCTGCACCAGCGGCGCGCGTGCGACATGGCCAAAGCCCGCATAGGCGCGCGCGATGGCGCCGCGCAGCTCTTCCTCGGTGAAGGTCTCGCCCACGAAGGGGAACATCACGCGGAAGGCGACCTCTTCATAGGGCAGACCGGCCAGCGCCGCGATTTCCTCGGCCGTGAAGCTCGGGATGGTTTGCGGAACATAGAGGCCACCGTCGCGGGCAAGCCCGGTCAGCATCGCCTCTCCGAAGGTCAGCACGGGGGCCTGCCCCCGGGTCGAGATATAGCGCATGGGTCTTCCTCAGATCTGTTGCCGCCTGATACGCCACATCAGGAACGCTGTCATCCCCGCCCAGACAAGAGCGAGCGAAATCCACGTGATCGCGTAGTTCAGATGGTCATTCGGAATGCCGCTGATGGTGATGGCGCGGGGCTCGACGCCCTGCGTATCGCCCTCGAGGGCCGAGGCCACGACCATGATCGGCTCGGTGCCAAGCGCAGCGGCCATGGCGGGTACGTCGCGGGCAAACCAGATACCGGTCTTGGCGTCGGGTGCCGGGGTGTAGCTGTCGGTCTCGGTGGGCCAGTGCAGATTGCCGGTGACGATCAGCGCGGTGGGCGGGCGGGCCGCATCACGCCCCTCTTCACGAATGAACCCGCGATCAAGCAGCACTCGCCGCCCCTCGCCGGTCTCGAAGGCGGCGATCACCTCATAGCCGGCGCCGACGCCCTTCTGCCCCGAGAGCACGAGGATCTCTTGCCCCGTCGTGCCGCCCGCCATCTGCACGGGTTGGTATTTCAGCGGCTCGCTCGGGGTGCCTGACGCGGGCAGCTCCTGCGAGGCGCCCGCGATCTGCGCCTCGATCTGCGCCAGTTTGGTCTCTTTCCACTCCAGCCGCCGCAATTGCCAGAAGCCGAGACTCAGCAGGATTGCGCAGCCACCAAGGCCAAGGATCAGCGGGAAGATATAGCGTTTCATCGGAGCCTCAAGAAAACGGCGCGAGGGTCACCCCCCGCGCCGAGCGCGTTTCCTGTCGCGCGAGGGGGCTTATGCAGCGCCCCACAGATAGATCGTAGCGAAGAGGAAAAGCCAGACCACATCGACAAAGTGCCAGTACCAGGCGGCGGCCTCAAAACCGACATGCTCGCTCGGGGTGAAGTGGCCCTTGTTGAGGCGCAGCAGGCAAACCAGCAGGAAGATCGTGCCGATGATCACATGCGCGCCATGGAAGCCGGTCGCCATGAAGAAGTTGTCCCAGAAGATCGAGCCGGTGCCGATCGCCTGCTGAGCATGGCTGTATTCAAAGGCCTGCAGCAGGGTGAAGATGAAGCCCAGGATCACGGTCAGCGTCAGGCCGATCTTGGCGTCCTTGCGGTTGTTGTCATGCACCAGCGCATGGTGCGCCCAGGTCAGCGTGACACCCGACAGAAGCAGGATCACCGTGTTGATCAGCGGCAGGCTCCAGGGATCGAAGGGCACGGTGCCGGCGGGCGGCCAGACACCATCCACCGCCGGATATTCCGGCCCGAGCGGATACATGGCGTTCTTGATGAAGCTCCAGAACCAGGCGACGAAGAACATCACCTCGGACATGATGAACAGGATGAAGCCGTAGCGCAGGCCGATACGGATGACCGGCGTGTGCTCCTGGTTTTCGCCCTCGCGCACGACATCCGCCCACCAGCCGTACATGCAGTAAAGCACCATCAGCAGGCCCGCGACGAAGATGAAGGGCGTGACTTTCTGCATCCACATCACCGCCCCGAAGAGCATGATGAAGGCACCAAGCGCGCTCAGCAGCGGCCAGATCGAAGGGGGCAGGATGTGATAATCGTGGTTCTTTGCATGCGCCATGGGTGTCGTCCTGTCGGCCTCAGTTTACGGGGAGCTTCGCTGCGGGCGCGGCTGCGGCCTGCTGCGAAGGCAGATCTGTTTCGTAGAAAGTGTAGGAAAGCGTGATCGAGTGGATGCGGCTGGCGTCCGGATCATCGACGATCTCGGGATCGACGAAGAAGGAAACCGGCATCTCGACGCGCTCGCCGGGCTGCAACACCTGTTCGGTGAAGCAGAAGCACTGGATCTTGTCGAAGTAGTAGCCCGCCAGGTCGGGGGCCACGTTATAGGCGGCGGTGCCCGCGATGACGCGGTCGGTCGGGTTATAGGCCTCGTAATAGGCCAAGCCCGTTTCGCCGATGCGCAACGTCATGGTGTTCTGCATCGGACGGAATTCCCAATCCATGCCCTTGCCGACATTGGCGTCGAAGCGCACCTCGACGGTGCGATCAAGGATGACATCCGACGCCGCATCGGCGGTGTTCGTGGTGCCGCCATAGCCTGTGGTGCGGCAAAACCAGCTGTAGAACGGCACGGCCGCCCATGCCAATGCGCCCATGATGACAACGACGGCCAGAAGCCGACGCATCATCCGGGTATTGGCGGCGGCTGCGCTCATTGCTTGGCCTCCGGGGCAACCGGAAGCACCGAGGCGCGCGGCTGGTGATCGTAGGCTTCCATCATGCCGCCACGGTTGACCTTGACCACCGTCAGCCCGAAGACCAGCACGACGAAGGCCAGCAGCACGGCGCCAAGCCCGAGGTTGCGCGATAAGCGGCGCTGATGCAGCTCATGCGTTTGCGTGATCGGCATTACCAGCCCCCCATCCCGAAGATACCCAGCCCCTTCTCGACCAGCAGGGCCGAGAAATGGCCAAACAGGTAGAGCAGCGAGAAATAGAAGTAGCGCTTCTCCGCGCTGTATTTTTCCGCCAGCGCCACGTCTTCGTCGCGCCGCCACAAACGCCAGGCACCGCGGATGAACAGCGCGTTCAGCACCAGCGATGCGGCCAGATAGAGCGGCCCGCCGATCGAGGTGAAGGCCGCACCAACCGCAACCGGCGCAAGGATCAGCGCATAGATCAGGATCTGCGTGCGCGTCGCGCGGCGGCCATGCGTCACGGTCAGCATCGGCACGCCCGCGTTCGAGTAGTCATCCTTCATGAACAGCGCCAGCGACCAGAAATGCGGCGGGGTCCAGAGGAAGATGATCATGAACATCGCTACGGATTCGAGGCTGATTCCCCCCGTCGCCGCGGCCCAGCCGATCATCGGCGGGAAGGCACCGGCTGCACCGCCGATAACGATGTTCTGCGGCGTGCGGCGCTTGAGCCAGACAGTATAGACCACAACGTAGAAGAAGATCGTGAAGGCCAGGAAGGCCCCCGCGAAGATATTCGAGGCCAGCGCCAGCATCACGCAGGAGATCCCCGCCAGCGCCAGGCCGAAGCCAAGCGCCTCGCCCTCGCTCACGCGCCCTGCCGGGATCGGACGGTTTGCGGTGCGACGCATGAGGCGGTCGATATCGGCGTCATACCACATGTTCAGCGCGCCCGAGGCGCCGCCGCCAAGGGCGATGAACAGGATCGCGGTGAAGGCCACGAAGGGATGCACCGGCATCGGCGCCACCACCAGCCCCACAAAGGCGGTGAAGACGACGAGCGACATCACGCGCGGCTTCAGCAGGGCGACGAAATCGCCGAACTGAGCCTCACCGGAGCGGTCGATATAAGAGATGTCGCTCATCTGTTCCGCCTCAGTTCGAAGCGACTTTCACCGGCGAGTCGGTCTCGACCGCGGCGAAACCGTTCTTGGCGCGTTCAAGCCACTGAGCATAGACCTCATCCGAGACGACCTTCACGACGATCGGCATGTAGGAATGGGCCTGACCGCACAGTTCCGAGCACTGGCCGAAATAGACGCCTTCCTTGTCGGCGTTGAACCAGAGCTGCGCGATGCGCCCCGGAACAGCGTCCTGCTTGACGGCAAAGGCGGGCATCGCCCAGCTGTGGATCACGTCGGCACCGGTGACCTGCATCACGATGGTCTTGCCCTTCGGCACGACCACGGCATTGTCCGTCGCCAGCAGATACTCGTCCTCGGCATAGCCATGGGTGGCAAGGTCTTCCTTGGCCAGCATCAGCGCGTCGAAGGCCACGCCCTCGTCGGGATACTCATAGCCCCAGTACCACTGGTAGCCGGTGACCTTGATGGTGATGTCGGCGGCCGGGATCTCTTGCTGTTTCCACAGCGTCGGCAGCGAGAACGCGCCCACGACCACGAGAATGACGATCGGCACCAGCGTCCAGGTGACCTCGAGCGGCGTGTTGTGGGTGAAGCGCGCCGGCTTGGGATTGGCACGCTGGTTGAAGCGCAGCATCGCGTAGATGAGCAGCGCGAAGACAAACAGGGTGACCACGGTAATGATCGCCAGAAGCATCCCATCGAGCCACTGCTGATCATGCGCCAGTTCGGACGCGGCGGGCTGGAAGCCAAGCCCCATGTCCTTCGGCTTGCCGATGACCGGCAGCCCCGTGATCATATCCTGCGCGTAAACCTGCCCGGCCACCATGGCCGAAGTGATAGATGCCGCGAAACCGCGGCGGATTGACGCAAAGCGCATACGAATTTTATCTCCCTCTTGCGGCTCTCCCTGCCGCTTGCACAAAACCGATGCTTCCCTTCACCGGCTCGCGCTGTATGTATCCAACAGATACATATTCATTTCGCCCCGGCAAGAAAAAGGTGCGACAAGCTGTCGCTTTTCCTTGATCTTACGAAAGGAACGCCACATGGCCCAGGACCGTTTCGCCCCCTTCGAAAGCCAGATCGACGAGGCCGCCGCCCTGCGGATATTGCGCGAAGCGACCGCGGGTGCCGAGGATGGCGAGCTGTTCCTCGAACGGCGCCGCTCCGAGGCGCTGGTGTTCGATGATGGGCGCGTCAAGAACGCCTCTTACGATGCCTCCGAGGGATTCGGCCTGCGCGCGGTCAATGGCGAGGTTGCCGGATACGCCCATTCGACCGAGATTTCCGAGGCCGCGTTGAAGCGCGCCGCCGAGACCGCCCGGCTGGCCGTGGGCGATGGTGGCGGGGCAATGGCCGCCCCCCCGCCCGGCACGAACCGACATCTGTATACCGACGCCGATCCGATGACCGACGCGAGCTTCGGCGCCAAGATCGACATCCTGCGCGAGATCGACGCCTTTGCCCGCGCGCTTGATCCGCGCGTCGTGCAGGTCTCGGCCTCGATGGCCGCGAGCCTGCAAGAAGTCTTCATCCTGCGCCCCGAGGGCGGCCTCGTGTCGGACATCCGGCCGATGGCGCGGCTCAACATCTCGGTCATCGTCGAAGAGAACGGGCGGCGCGAGAGCGGCGGGCATGGCGGTGGCGGCCGCTTCGGCCTTGCCGGCCTGATCGAGCCCGCCCATTGGCAACCCGTCGCGCGCGAGGCGCTGCGCATCGCCCTGGTCAACCTGCGCGCCGAGCCCGCCCCGGCCGGGCAGATGGACGTGGTGCTTGGCCCCGGCTGGCCCGGCGTCTTGCTGCATGAAGCCGTCGGCCACGGGCTTGAAGGCGATTTCAACCGCAAGAAATCCTCGGCCTTTGCCGGGCTGATGGGCCAGCAAGTCGCCGCCAAGGGCGTGACCGTGCTTGATGACGGCGCCATCCCCGACCGGCGCGGCTCGATCACCGTCGATGACGAGGGCACGCCCTCGGGCCGCAACGTGTTGATCGAGGACGGGGTGCTCGTGGGATTCATGCAAGACCGCCAGAACGCCCGCCTGATGGGGGTCAGCCCCACCGGCAACGGGCGGCGCGAAAGCTTTGCCCATATCCCAATGCCGCGCATGACCAATACCTACATGCTCGGGGGCGAGGCCGACCCGGCCTCGATCCTCGCCGATCTGAAGGACGGGATCTATGCGGTCGGTTTCGGCGGCGGTCAGGTAGACATCACCAACGGCAAATTCGTCTTCTCCTGCACCGAGGCCTACCGGGTGAAGAACGGCATCGTCGGCGCGCCGGTCAAGGGTGCCACGCTGATTGGCGACGGCCCGACCGCCATGCGCCAGATCCGCGCCATCGGCAATGACATGGCGCTGGATCCCGGCATCGGCAATTGCGGCAAGGCGGGGCAATGGGTACCGGTCGGTGTGGGTCAGCCCACCCTGATGATCGGCGGGCTGACGGTGGGTGGCTCGGCCACCTGATTTCGGCGCGAAGCGGGAGACGCTAACGTCTTGTTAACCCTCCTCGTGCAAACAGGGAGGGCGAATGAGACGGAGGCGCGGATGAAAGCAGATCTGTTTTCCTGCCACACCCCCTTCACCCCACCCACCAAGGTAGAAGACGAACTGTCGTTCCTCCGGCTCATTCGCTCGCGCCGCGTCGGGCCCGCGACCTTTCACCGACTGCTGGCCGAGCATGGCTCGGCCCGTGCCGCATTGGCGGCCTTGCCCGAGGTCGCGAAGTTCGCCGGGGTCGCGGGCTATGAGCCCTGCCCCGAAGGTGTCGCGCGGGCCGAGTTGCGGGCGGGTCGCAAGGCGGGCGCGCGGCTGCTGATCTGGGGGCAGCAAGACTACCCATCGGCCCTGCACGATATCGCCGATCCGCCCCCGGTGCTTTGGGCGCTTGGCGATGTGGCGCTGCTTGCACGTCCCTGCGTGGCGCTTGTCGGCGCACGCAATGCCTCATCGCTTGGCGGGCGCATGGCGCGGCGGCTGGCGCAGGATCTGGGTGAGGCGGGGTATTCTGTCGTCTCGGGGCTGGCGCGCGGCATCGATGCCGAGGCCCATCGCGCCGCCCTGGCCACAGGCACCATCGGGGTGCAGGCGGGCGGGATCGACGTCATCTACCCCAGCGAGAACGCGGAACTGGCCGAACAGATGGCCGTCTCGGGCCTGCGGCTGGCCGAGAACGCGCCCGGCACCAGCCCGCAGGCACGCCACTTCCCGCAGCGCAACCGGATCATCGCCGGCCTGTCGATCGCAACCATCGTGATCGAGGCCGCCGCGCGCTCGGGCAGCCTGCTCACGGCGCGCATGGCACTTGATCAAGGGCGCGAGGTGATGGCCGTGCCGGGCCATCCGATGGATGAACGCGCCAGCGGCTGCAACGCGCTGATCCGCGACGGCGCGACGCTGGTGCGCGGGATTGACGATATCCTTGAGGTTCTCGGCGCAGCGCCGGAAACGCCGCGCAAGGCACCCCCGAAGCCGCGCGTCATCTCGACCGCCCCGAAGCAGACGTCGCCGCTCCCCCTCGGTGACGAACCGCTTGGCCGTGCGATCCTGGAACGGCTCGGGCCAAGCCCGACCCCCGAAGACGCGCTGATCCGCGATCTGGGTTGCGATGCGGCCAGCTTTGCGCGGGCGCTGATGGGCCTGGAACTCGACGGGCTGATCCTGCGCCAACCGGGCGCGATGATCGCGCGCGCCTAGAAATCAACCATGCCGATCGCGCGCAGGGTGGCGCCCCAAGCGCCCGCGCCACGCCTTTCGGGCGTTCTCGGCACGACCGCCAAGTATCATTGACATTCGACCCGGATGCCCCACATGGTCCGCCCCCAAGTGCATTTCTGGACCGATAAAGAGGAACTCATGGCCGTTGTTGTTGTCGAATCCCCCGCCAAGGCCAAGACAATCAACAAATATCTGGGCTCTGACTACACGGTTCTGGCCTCGTTCGGCCATGTGCGCGATCTGCCCGCGAAAGACGGCTCGGTGGACCCCGAGCATGATTTCGACATGAAATGGGAGGTCGCGAGCGACTCGAAAAAGCACATCAAGGCGATCACAGACGCGCTCAAGGACGATGACGAACTGATCCTTGCAACCGACCCTGATCGCGAGGGGGAGGCAATCTCGTGGCACCTTGAGCAGGCCTTAGCGAGCAAGCTGACCAAGAAGAAGGTCAGCCGCGTGACCTTCAACGCGATCACCAAGGCCGCGATCTCCGAGGCGATGCAGCACCCCCGTCAGGTCGATACCGCGCTGGTCGAGGCCTATCTTGCGCGCCGGGCGCTGGACTATCTGGTGGGCTTCAACCTCTCGCCGGTGCTCTGGCGCAAGCTGCCAGGGGCGAAATCGGCGGGGCGCGTGCAGTCGGTCTGTCTGCGCCTGATCGTCGAGCGCGAGATGGAGATCGAGGCCTTCAAAGCCCGCGAATACTGGACGGTGACGGCAGAGCTGAGCACTCCGCGTGGTCAGACCTACACCGCGCGTCTGACGGTTCTGGGCGGCAAGAAGCTTGAGAAATTCGACCTTGCCACCGCGACCGATGCCGAGATCGCCGTGCATGCGGTCACCTCGCGCGATCTGACGGTCAAGTCGGTCGAGGCCAAGCCCGCCAGTCGCAACCCCTACCCGCCCTTCATGACCTCGACCCTCCAGCAAGAGGCAAGCCGCAAGTTCGGCATGGGCGCAAAGGCCTGCATGTCGGCGGCGCAGCGGCTCTATGAGGCGGGCTACATCACCTATATGCGGACCGACGGCATCGACATGGCGCCCGAGGCTGTGATGGCCGCACGCGACGCAATCAAGACGCGCTTTGGCGAGAAATACGTCCCCTCCTCGCCGCGGATGTACAAGAACAAGGCCAAGAACGCGCAGGAAGCGCACGAATGTATCCGCCCGACCGATATGAACCTAGGGCCAGAAAAGCTGAAGGTCGCCGACGATCAGTGGAAACTTTACGATCTGATCTGGAAGCGCACCCTCGCCAGCCAGATGGCTGCCGCAGTGATGGAGCGCACCACCGTCGATGTCGGCTCCAAGGATGGCGAGGTCGAGTTGCGCGCGACCGGTCAGGTCGTGACCTTCGACGGCTTCCTCAAGATCTATGACCAGGGCCGCGACGATGACGAGGGCGATGACGGCGCGCGCCTGCCCCAGATCATGCAGGGCGAAGAGGCCAAAAAGGGCCAGATCACGCCCGATCAGCACTTCACCCAGCCCCCGCCGCGCTACACCGAGGCGACGCTGGTCAAAAAGATGGAAGAGCTCGGCATCGGGCGGCCTTCGACCTATGCCTCGATCGTCACCACGATCCAGGACCGCGGCTATGTGCGCAAGGACAAGAACCGGCTGATCCCCGAGGATACCGGGCGGCTGGTGACTGCCTTCCTGACGAACTATTTCCGCCGCTATGTCGAATACGATTTCACCGCCGATCTTGAAGATCAGCTCGACGACATCTCGGCGGGCGACCGGCCGTATAAAGAGGTGCTGGCGCGGTTCTGGCGCGATTTCTCGGCCGCGCTTGGCGAAACCGCCGAATTGCGCATCGGCGAGGTGCTGGAAAAGATCGACGAGGTGCTGGGGCCGCATCTTTACCCGCCGCGCGCCGATGGCGGCGACCCACGCGCCTGCCCCACTTGCGGGGCCGGGCGTCTGCACCTCAAGACCGCGCGTTCAGGCGGGGCCTTCATCGGTTGCGGCAATTACCCCGAATGTCGCTACACCCGCCCGCTCTCGGCACCCTCGGACGAGGACGGCGCAAACCTTGACGGCAAGATCCTGGGCGAGGATGGCGGCGAGCAGATCACCCTGCGCATCGGCCGCTTCGGCCCCTATGTGCAAAAGGGCGAGGCCACCACAGAGGCCCCGAAACCGCCGCGTGCCAGCTTGCCCAAAGGCTGGTCGCCCGAGTCGATCGACCTTGAGCGCGCGCAGATGCTGCTCAGCCTGCCGCGCGAAATCGGGATCCACCCCGAGGATGGCGCGCTGGTCGAGGCCGGGATCGGCCGCTATGGCCCCTATGTGAAGCACAACTCCACCTACGCAAACCTACCCGAGGTCGATGAGGTCTTCACCATCGGCATGAACCGCGCAATCGAGGTTCTGGCGCAGAAAGCCGCGCGTGGCCCCGGGCGCGGCGCCGCCGCCAAGCCGCTCAAGGAACTCGGCGAGCACCCTGATGGCGGGCCGGTTCAGGTCATGCCCGGCCGCTACGGGCCCTATGTCAAATGGGGCAAGATCAACGCCACCCTGCCCAAGGACGTCGAGCCCGAGGCGATCACGCTGGAAGAGGCCCTGCCCCTGATCGAGGCCAAGGCATCGAAGGGCGGCAAGAAGAAAGCCCCCGCCAAGGCAGCCAAGGCCACGAAAGCAGCCCCCAAGAAAGCCGCTGCGAAAAAGCCGGTCGCCAAGAAAGCGGCTCCGAAAAAAGCCGCCGCGAAGAAGACCGCCGCGGACTGAACCCGGCAAGAAAAGGGTGCGGCCCGCCCGGACGCGCCCTTTTTGCCCCGCGAAGCGGCGGTGAGCGCAAACAAATCCTCCACGCTGCAACGCCGCAATTGACACCTGCGCCCCCCTTCGTCACAAATTCTTCCGACGGAAACGGGAGGATCCCATGAAGAAGGTTTACGGATCGGCGAAGGAGGCCCTCGACGGGCTTCTGTTCGACGGCATGTTCATCGCTGCGGGGGGCTTTGGCCTGTGCGGCATCCCCGAACTGCTGATCGACGCGCTGGTGGAGAG
Source organism: Sedimentimonas flavescens (assembly GCF_025154035.1). Classification (NCBI taxonomy): domain Bacteria; kingdom Pseudomonadati; phylum Pseudomonadota; class Alphaproteobacteria; order Rhodobacterales; genus Sedimentimonas; species Sedimentimonas flavescens. The sequence continues at coordinate 412,540 of NZ_JAOALJ010000002.1, forward strand.
CGGGGTGAAGGATCTCACCATCGCTTCGAACAACTGCGGCGTTGACGGCTTCGGCCTGGGCAAGCTGCTCGACACCAAGCAGATCAAAAAGATGATGTCGTCCTACGTGGGCGAGAACGCGGAATTCATGCGCCAGTACCTCTCGGGCGAGCTGGAGCTGGAGTTCAACCCGCAGGGCACGCTGGCCGAGCGGATGCGCGCGGGCGGCCACGGCATCCCCGGCTTCTACACCAAGACCGGTGTGGGCACCGTCATCGCCGAGGGCAAGGAGCACAAGGACTTCAACGGCGAGACCTATATCCTCGAGCGCGGGATCTTCGCCGATGTCTCGATCGTCAAGGCCTGGAAGGCCGACGAAAGCGGCAACGCGATCTTCCGCAAGACCGCGCGCAACTTCAACCCGCCGGCGGCCATGTGCGGCAAGGTCTGCCTGATGGAAGTCGAAGAGATCGTGCCCGTAGGCTCGCTCGACCCCGACCAGATTCACCTGCCGGGCATCTATGTGCACCGCCTGATCAAGGGCGAGCACGAGAAGCGGATCGAACAGCGCACCGTGCGCAAGCGGGAGGCCTAACCCATGTGGGATCGTAACCAAATGGCGGCCCGCGCCGCCAAGGAACTGAAAGACGGCACCTATGTGAACCTCGGCATCGGCATCCCGACGCTGGTTCCGAACTTCATCCCCGAGGGGGTGACGGTGACGCTGCAATCGGAAAACGGCATGCTCGGCATGGGCCCCTTCCCCTATGAGGGCGATGAGGACCCGGACCTGATCAACGCGGGCAAGCAGACCATCACCGAAGTGCCGAACACCGCCTATTTCGACAGCGCGACCTCGTTCGGGATGATCCGCGGCGGCAAGATCGCCATGGCGATCCTGGGTGCGATGGAAGTGGCCGAGAATGGCGATCTGGCGAACTGGATGATCCCCGGCAAGCTCGTCAAGGGCATGGGCGGCGCGATGGACCTGGTGGCGGGCGTCAAGCGCGTCGTCGTGGTCATGGATCACGCCAACAAGCACGGTGAATCGAAGGTGCTCAAGGAATGCACCCTGCCGCTGACCGGCAAGGGCGTGGTGGACCGGATCATCTCGAACATGGGCGTGATGGACGTGGTGCCGGGCGGCCTGAAGATCGTCGAGCTCGCCGATGGCGTGACCGAGGCCGAGCTGCGCGCCGCCACTGAGGCGACCATCGTCGACTGAGAATGACCGAAAGCCCCGCCCATTCGGCGGGGCTTTCGCCTGCCGCACGTGCTCGGCACCCGACTTATGAGGGCCGGAAATTGTCGCCCCATCCTCAACAACTCCACAATCCCGCCCAATTCTGTCGCTAAGTTCACATCAATGATGAGCATGAGCCCGCACAGATCCGCGCCCCCCAAATCCCGCCGCTGGCGGGATTGGGCGCTTTTGGGCGGCCTTCTGGTGCTGGTGGGCGCAGGGCTGACGGGCCTTGCCTCGGCCACCGGCTGGGCCGAGACCTGGGCGCAGATGCGCGCCTTGCATCTATGGCAGGTCGCCGCCCTTCTGGCGCTGTCGCTATCGAATTACGTCCTGCGCGGCGCGCGCTGGCACCTGCTGGCGCAGCGTCTTGGGCTGCGCACCGGGCTTTTCCAGAACCTGCGCCACTATCTGGGCGGCTTTGCCATGTCAGTCACGCCGGGCCGCGTGGGCGAGTTGGTGCGGATGCGCTGGCTGCGTCGCGAGACCGGCTGGCCGGTCGAACGCAGCGCTCCGCTTGTGCTGATGGATCGCGCAGGCGATCTGGCGGTGATGGCGCTGATCCTCGCGCTTTCGATCTCGCTCGCTGCCGGGGGCATTGCGGGGGCGGTGCCGGTTGTCATACTTGCCCTTGCCGCCGCTATCGTGGCGACACGTCCGCGCCTGCTGAGCGCGCTGATCACGCTGAGCCACCGCGCCGTCGGGCGGTTCTCGCGCCTCTTTGCGCGGGCACGCGGAGCCGCACGGCTCTTGTCGCGCTTCTCGCACGGGCCGACGATGGCGCTCGCGCTGGCGCTTGGCTTTGCGGGCTGGATGGCCGAGGGCGTCTCGTTCCACCTGCTTCTGGTCTGGATGGGCGCCGATATCGGCCTGTGGAAAGCCGTCGCGATCTTTGTCTTTGCCACGCTCGCGGGCGGGCTGACGGGCGCGCCGGGCGGATTGGGCGGGGCCGAGGCCGCGATGGTCGCGCTCCTTAGCCTCGAAGGCATCCCGCTTGAGGTCTCGGTCCCCGCGACGGCGGTGATCCGACTGACGACCCTATGGTTTGCCATCGGCATCGGCCTTATGGTGTTCCCCTTGGCCGAGCGCCTGTCACTGAAGGCCCAAGGGTAACACGATGCGCTGGACACCGCAGGAATATGCCGGATGGGGACGCGCGCTGCGCGCCAGGGGCGAGGTTGCCCGCCCCCAGAACCCCGATGACCTTCTGGCCTCGGAAACCGCGCCCGCCTTCGGGATGCGGCGCTCCTATGGCGATGCGGCGCTGAACTCGGGCGGGCGCGCCATCGACATGAGCCAGCTTGACCGGATGCTGTCGTTCGACCCGGAGAGCGGCGAGCTGCATGTCGAGGCCGGCGCGCGCATCGGCGATATCGCCGCGGCCTTCGCACCGCGCGGCTGGCTGCCCGCCGTGATGCCAGGCACCGGCTTTGCCACCGTCGGCGGCTGCATCGGTCAGGACGTGCATGGCAAGAACCACCATCTTCTGGGCTCGTTCTCCGAGCATGTCTCGGAGATCACGCTGATCCAGCAAGGCGGCCCCGTGCGGGTCACCCCCGGATCGGCGCTGTTTCGCGCCACGGCGGGCGGGCTTGGCCAGACCGGGGTGATCACCTCGGCCAAGCTGCGGATGCGGCCCTGCAAGGGCGATGTAATGATCGTGACCAAGCGCCGCGCGGCGGATTGGGATGAACACGTCGCCCTGCTCGATGCCTCGCGCGCGACCTATACCGTGGGCTGGATCGACGCCACCGCGACCAGTGCCGCCCTTGGCCGCGGTATCGTCGAGGAAGGTGAAAGCGGCGCGGGGCTTGTGCGGCAACGCGACAAGGCGCGGCGCGTGCCGATGGATGCCCCACATTTCGCGCTGGCCGCGCCCATCGTGCAGGTCTTTAACTGGGCCTATTACCACCGCGTGCCCGCGCGCGGCCGCACGCTGGTCAAGCCGATGGCGGATTTCTTCTTCCCGCTCGACAAGATCCACGACTGGAACCGGCTTTACGGGCGGCGCGGCTTCCACCAGTTCCAATGCGTGGTGCCGCTCGCCGCCGTGGATGAGTTGCGCGCGATGCTCGAAGAGATCGCCAGTTCTGGCCTTGCCTCGCCGCTCGCGGTGCTCAAGCGCATGGGGCCGGGGCGCGCGGGTTATCTCAGCTTCCCGATGGAGGGTTACACCCTTGCCGTCGATTTCCCCAACCGCGATGCCGCGCGCGCGTTGATCAAGCGGCTTGAGGCGCGCACCGCCGACGCGGGCGGGCGGCTTTACTTCGCCAAGGACAGCCTGGCCGAGGGCGCGCAGATCCGCGCCATGTATCCCGAACTTTCCGACTGGCAGCAGGAAGTGGCGAAGGCCGACCCCGAGGGCGCCTATGTCACCGACCTGATCCGCCGACTGCAACTGAGGACCACGACATGATGAAAAGCTGGATCGTTCTGGGCGCGGGTTCCGCCATGGCCCGCCCGCTGATCCGCCGCCTTGCCGCCGAGGGTTGCGCGTTGTTCCTGGCCGGTCGCAACACAGATGCGCTGGAGCCGCTGGCCGCCGACTGCCGCCTGCGCGGCGCGCGGCTGGTCGAGGTGATGCAGTTCGACGCGCGCAACCATGGCAACTACGCTGCCCTCATCGATCGCCTCGCCGCCGAGGAGGACGAGATCAACGCAATCTCCTTCGTTGGTTCGATGCCCGATCAATCCGCGATCGACGCCGACCCCGAGCTGATCAAGGGCGTCATCGCCGACAGCTTCACCGGCCCGGCCACCTTCCTGCAACAGCTTGCCCCGCTGCTGGAGCAGCGCGGCTCCGGCACGATCGTCGGCATTTCCTCGGTCGCGGGGGATCGCGGTCGGCTTAACAACTACGTCTATGGCGCGGCCAAGGGGGCGTTCTCGACCTACATGTCGGGTCTGCGCAACCGCTGCGGGCGCAAGGGTGTGCATGTGATGACCGTCAAGCCCGGCCCGGTCGACACGCCAATGACCTATGGCATGAAGATGCCCTTCATGACGACGCCCGAGGCCGTGGCCGAGGATATCCTCAAGGGCATCCGCCGCCGCCGCAACGTGATCTACACGGCGCCGATCTGGCGGCTTGTCATGCTGGTGATCCAGCACATCCCCGAGCCGATCTTCAAGAAGATGTCCTTCTGAGATCAGCCGCCGAACCAGACCTGCCACAGGCCCGCCGCCCAAAGCATCAGGCTGAGCGTGATCATCAAAAGCCCGAGCCCGAACTTGTCGCGCAGCGCGAAAACGATCGGATCGTAATCCTGCCTGCCATACCAGCCAAGCGCGACCATCCGGATCAGCCACCAGGCAATCGGGATCAGCGCGACCCACAAGAGCCATGTGTCGGGGTAAAGCAGCCGCGCCTGATCCGAGAACGAATAGAGGAAGAAGATCAGGAGCGCGCCGAAAACGCCGATCCCGGCTACGTTGAGCAGATCGCCCCGGTCCGCCCGGCCATAGCCACGGCCCGGCAGGCGTTCGTCACTGGTGGCAAGGGTCAGCTCGGTCAGGCGCTTGACGCAACCAAGCGTCAGGAACACCGGGAAGACGAAGATCAGCATGTAACTTGAGACATCGACCTTTGCCGCTGCGGCGCCCGCCACCACACGGATCGTGTAAAGCCCAGCCAGCGTCGTGATATCCACCCACCGCATCCGCTTGAGTTTGAGCGAATAGGCCAGCGACGTGATCATGTACAGGATGATCACCCCCAGGAACCACGGGTTCAGCACCGCCGCGATCCCAAGGGCCAGCGTCGCCAGCCCCAGACAGGTCATCATGCCCACCGATATGGGCACCGCGCCGCGCGCGAAGGGGCGGCGCTTTTTCGTGGGGTGCAGCCGGTCAGCCTCAAGATCGAGAAGATCGTTGACGATATAGATCGACGAGGCTGCCGCCGAGAACGCCACGATCCCCAGAAGGATCAGCCCGAAGGTCGCCAGATCGAAGCGGTGCGACGCGATCAGCGGCAGGAACAGCAGGATGTTCTTGACCCATTGGTGCGGCCGCAGCGCCTTGATCAACGCCTGTCCCGACCAGGCGCCGGGCAGGTTGACGATATTCTTGCCCTCCTCCGCCAGACGGCGCGAGGCAGGCACGTCGCCAACCACCAGCGCATTCTCGGCATGGGACCAGATCGCCATATCGGTGGCTTCGTTGCCGGCATAGTCGAAGCCGCCCTCGCCGAAAGCCTCGACCAGTGCCTCGGCCTTGCGTGCGCCCTTGAGGTTGGTCACCCCGTCCGACGCGAAAACCCGTGCCGACAGGCCGTAGTGCTCGGCCAGTTCCTGCACCTGCCGCCGATCCGAGGCCGAGGCCAGAACAACCTCGCGCCCCTCGCTCGTGGAATGCAGCGCAAGCTCGGCCACCGCCGGGTTGACCGGCATCAGATCAAGGCGCAGATGCACAATGTCGGCCAGCTCGGCCTTCAGCCGCGCGGGATCGCGCAAAAATCGCAGCGCCTTGAGGGTCGCGATCGGGTCGCGCCCAAGCCCTGCCCAGAATGCCTCGAACAAAAGATCGGTCTTCAAAAATGTGCCGTCGATATCCAGCACCAACGGCTTCAGATCGGCCATTATTATCCTTTCACGGCGAACACACAGCCGTCGGTCACAAGCTCGGGCGGCGTCAGGCACAGGCCCCGGGCCACCTGCCAGGCGGCAAGCACCTTGGGCACGTAATCGCGCGTCTCGGCATAGGGCGGCACACCACCGTTGTTCTTCACCGCATTCTCGCCCGCGTTATAAGCGGCGATCACCATCAGCGGATCACGGTCGAATTCCTTCATCAGCCAGTCGAGATAGGCCACCCCGCCGCGGATGTTCTGCATCGGGTCCTTGCTGTTGGCCACGTTGAAGCGCTTGGCCGTCGCGGGGATCAACTGCATCAGGCCCACGGCCCCGGCCTTCGAGACCGCCTCGGCCCGACCACCGGATTCGGTCGAGATCACCGCCAGCACCAGCGCAGGCGAAACCTCGGTGCCGATCGTGGCGGCCAGAATATCCTGCCCGTGGCGTTGCGCGATGTCCTGAAGATGCGCCAGCCGCGGCGCGCGAACAGATTGCCCGTCGGGACCCGCGCTCAGCACATCAAGCGCCTGCGGAAAGCGCCCGTCCCGCTCATTGATGCGCGGCGAAATGGCGTTCCAGAACCAGGCATAACTGGTCGGCCCCTTGGGTTTGCCGGATGCCCCGTCGCCCGTCGGCGGCGGGCGGCGCACCGGAACGAAGGGCTTGGCAGCCGCCACCTCAAGCGCGCGGCGCTGCTCCTCGGGGTCGATCTGGATGGTGATGAAGCGTTTCGTTCCCGGCGCCGGCGGCACGACGCGCTTGGGCTTGATCTCATTGACCTGGGCCGGAGCCGTTTCGGCATGCATCGGGGCGGCCGCAAGGGCCGTGCAGATCGCCACTGTCATTGCCCCTAAGATGCGCATGTGCGCCACCCTGCCCCGCCCGCAATCAAGTCTTTGCAAGAGTTATTCAAGAATCTGCCGGCAAAATCCAGAAAAAGGCATCGAATAACGACGATTCGACGGGTGATTCTGCGTTTTCGCAACAGTATCCAACTGCGATCAAACGTGTTTTTTGTATTTTTTTTACGTTATATTTCAATTGCTTAGACGTATGATCACGAGAAGATTAACACTTCGCAAAATGACCAAAAGTCCGCCCAAATCCCGCCACGATCCGGGGGCCTTATTAGCCCATACCGCGATGCAACGGACCAAGTTCAGAGGTGGATCCAGCGTGGCGCGGAAGGAACCAGACCCAAGGAGAGACCTATGAAACTGTTCAAACTGACCCGCAAGTTCCACAACGAAGAAGACGGCGCTGTGACCGTTGACTGGGTTGTGCTGACCGCCGCCATCGTCGGCATCGGCGCCTTCGCCCTTTCGCTGATCCGCACCGAGACCCGTGAGTTGGCCACCAACATCGCCGACTACATCGGTTCGCAGAGCGTCTCGAGCCAGTAATTCGCTCGCATAGATTACCTCGGAGAGGCCGCGCATCTGCGCGGCCTTCTCTATTCCTGCGTGGGCGGATGGGTGATCGGAGCAGCAGGGCAGAGCGGCGCTTTGCGCGGTCTTTTCCTCATATACGCCCCATTTTCGCCCTCAATTACCTTTAGAACCGATCGAACAACCCTGATGAACGCCATTTGGCAGGAGTTAACCGTGATGACCAATGTCATCTTGAAAAGCCTACGCCGCCGGAGCCGCGACGAAGATGGTGCGGTCACCGTCGACTGGGTCGTGCTGACGGCAGCCATCGTGGCGCTCGGGGGCGTCTTCGGAGGTATGATCGGCAAGCAGACCGGCATTCTGGGGAATGCGATCGGCAGCTTTATCGGCTCGGTCGAGGTTCCCTCGGCGAACAGCAACGGCTGAACGGGCCATTCAGTATCGGTCGCGCGGCGGCCTGAGTAGTATTCGGGGGCACCGCGAGCGCCCCCACCAAGAGAGGAACGGAATATGCGTCTGATCGTTGGTCTTGTTCTGGCCGCCGGCGTGGGTCTGGGAGGCGTTGCCGTTTACATGGCGCAGGGGCAGATCGCCCAGTTTCAACAGGAGCGCGACTACCTTGTCGCGGCACAGGCTAAGGCACCCAGGCTTGCCGACGTCGTCGTGGTCAAGCGCCAGCTCAAATATGGCGAGCGCTTCTCTGCGGCCGATCTCGAAGTAATCAAGGTGCAAGCCGGCAAGACGCCCGAAGGAACCTTCAGCCGCATCTCGGCTCCGCAAGGAACCCCCGAGGCCGCGGCCGCTGTTTTCCTCGACGGCGAAACCCGCCCGCGCTCAGCGATGCGTACCTATGAGGCCAATGAGCCGCTTCTGGCCAAGAAGGTTACCGACGCCGGCACGGATGCCGGGATCCTCGCGAATCTGTCGGCGGATATGCGCGCCTTCACGATCCGCGTCGATGTCAGCTCCGGCGTGTCAGGCTTCCTGCGCCCCGGCGACCTGGTTGACGTTTACTGGTCGGGCGCAATCGGCGATCAGCCGGTGACCAAGCTGATCCATCCGAACCTGCGCCTGATCGCCATCGACCAGAGCGCGGACGCCGACCGCTCCGAAGAGACCCTCATTGCACGCACCGTCACTGCGGAAGTCACCCCCGAGCAGGTGGCTGCGCTGACGCTGGCGCAATCGACCGGGCGGCTGACGCTGTCGCTGCTTGGCCGCAACAACACCGCATCGGCGGGCCCAATTGAAATCGACCGCGACAGCCTTCTCGGAATCGAGCAAGCCGAGGTGGTGAAAGTCGACGCGCCCAAGGTTTGCACCGTCAAGACCCGTCGCGGCAACGAAATCGTCGAGACCCCGATTCCCTGCACCAACTGAGGTAAAAATACCCTGTTGGTGTGGGTTCCATGCAGCACAAACACACGAATCCACATGAATCTCGGCCTGCAATGGGTTGATTATTGCAAAATTTCGTGAAGTGCCGCATGGTCTGGGAAAACTTGACATCAACTCACCCAAAACGGGCAACAAGACCTGTGGCAGGTGCGTGATCGGAGAGGCAGGATCACAATGAATATAAAAAGCTTTGTTAAGGCATGCCTGCTGGGGACCGCGCTTGGCGTCGCAATTCTTGCGCCTGTCAACGCGGAAACTTTGCGTGTCATGTCGGGTTCGGCGTCGAGCCCGCTCAATGTTCCCATGAACCGCGCCGTCGTGGTGGAAAGCGATCAGCCCTTTGCTGAACTCTCCATCGCCAACCCTGGCATTGCGGACATTACCACCCTTTCGGATCGCACGATCTATGTGCTCGGCAAGGTGCCGGGACGGACCACGATGACGATCCTCGGGCCGGACGGAAAGCTGATCTCGAACGTCGAGGTTCAGGTGACCCCGGACATCGCCGAGTTCAAAGAGCGTCTGCAGCAGATCCTCCCCGGCGAAAAGATCGAAGTGCGCACCGCCAATGACGGCATCGTGCTTTCGGGGACGGTGTCCTCGATCACCAAGCTCGATCGTGCGCTGGACCTGGCCCGTCGCTATGCGGGCGACCGCGTGTCGAACCTGATGATGGTCGGCGGCACCCAGCAGGTCATGCTCAAGGTGCGCTTCGCTGAAATGCAGCGCGCCGTGTCGAAAAACCTCGCCGCCTCGCTTGGCGTGCGCGGCACGGTCGGCGGCGGCTCGGCCCAGACCGGTACGATCATCGGCACCGGCAACTTTACCGCCGAGGGCGCCCTCGAAAACGCCTTTGACAACGGCATCCTGCCGGTCGACCCGAACAAGACCGGCGCGCTTGGCCTTGGCTTCACCGCTGGCAACCTCGAATTCGCCGTTCTGCTCGAAGCCCTTGAATCCAAAGGTGTCGTGCGCACGCTGGCCGAACCGAACCTGACCGCGCTTTCTGGCCAGCAGGCCAAGTTCCTCGCGGGCGGCGAATATCCGATCCCGGTCGTGGATGACACCGGCGTGTCGATTGAATACAAACCCTTCGGCGTCGAGATGGCCTTTACGCCGCGCGTCGTCGATGGCGACCTGATCAACCTTGAAATCGCGGCCGCGGTTTCGGCGATCGACACCACGGTGACGATGTCGTCGGGCGGCTTCTCGGTCAACGCGTTCAAGCGCCGCGAAACCTCGACCACGGTCGAGATGCGCGACGGCGAGAGCTTTGCCATCGCGGGCCTGCTGCAGGATGACTTCACCGACCTGAACGACCAGATCCCGTGGCTTGGCGATGTGCCGGTGCTCGGGGCGCTGTTCCGCTCGGCCGAGTACAAGCGCGCGCAGTCGGAACTCGTGATCATCGTCACTCCGCATCTGGTCAGCCCGACCCGCGGTGAGGCCCTTGCCCTGCCGACGGATCGTGTGCGCCTGCCGTCCGAGGCAGAGCTGTTTCTCTTCGGCAAGACTGCCGGTGACAAGGCGCCGAAGACCGGTGCGGCTGCGGAAGTGGCCAAGCAGGACTTCTCGGGCTCCTACGGCTATGTGATGGAGTGAGCTATGCAGATGCAGGATTTGAAAAAGATGCGGATTGCGGGGCTCATGGCCACTGTTCTGGTGCTTGGCGCCTGTGCGGGCGGCACGCAGCGGTTTTACGCCGAGGCGGGGTCTGAATACGACACCGGCGGCTTCGGTGACGCGACGATGAACAACACCTTGGTGATGTCGGGTGAACGCGACTACGCGATCAGCCTCACCAAGAAGTTCGCCGCCGACGTGCAGAACACCGTCAACTTTGCTTTCGACTCGTCGGTCCTCGACGAAAGCGCCAAAGCGACCCTGCGCAAGCAGGCCGACTGGATCCGCCAGTTCCCCGAGATTCGCTTCCGCGTCTACGGGCACACCGACCTTGTCGGCTCGAGCGGCTACAACAAGAGCCTCGGGATGCGCCGCGCGCAGGCGGTTGTCGCCTATCTCTCGTCGCAGGGCATCTCGCGCTCGCGCCTCGAGGCGGTCGTTTCCTTCGGCGAAACACAGCCCCTCGTCTTTACTCAGGCACCGAACGAGCAGAACCGCCGCACGGTGACCGAGGTTTCGGGCTTCGTGGGCAAGGGCAAACCGTCCGAGCTGCACGGCAAATATGCCGAGATCATCTTCCGCGAATACGTCGGAAGCGCCATTCCGGCTCAGGAAACGGTGCAGCCGAAGGTTTCCGGCTCGGGCGGCTAAGCGCGCCAGACAGGATTGAAAAGCTTTGGGCGGACCTTGGAAACAGGGTCCGCCCATTGCGTTTCATCGTCTCGGATTACCCCACAATTGGAACAATCCGGCCCAAATGTCGCCAAGATTGGCCGCGATCTTAGCCTCTAGCAGGACAGGTGCGACCAGCGAGTCGTATCCGGGTTTGCGTAAGAACCTGGGCATCCCACGTCATCTCTCCCAGGAGATCGGCCGCAGCCCGCGCATTAAAGGACCAGAGGCAATGAGTGCAGCTCCTCTTCTGAATACCGAACCCGCACCCATCGTCGCGTGCACGGTGTCCCGGGATGTCTCGAACTTCGACCTCCTCATCGAGGATATGGAGGTCGAGCTTGGCGAGAACTGGGGCGACATCAGCTTTGATGACGCCATATTGTTCTTCTCGCAGCCCGAGGCACAAAAGCTTGAGTTCATCGCGATCGCGATCGACGCCGAGGACGAGGCGCAGATCCCCCGGATTTCTTCGATCATCTCGACCGCCAAGGCCAAGGGCATCCGGGTGATTCTGATCGCCGAGGAGGTCAGCCCGATCGCGTTGCACCAGCTTCTGCGCCTTGGCGCGGATGATTTCGTGCCCTACCCGCTTCCCTCGGGCGCCCTGCATGAGGCGATCATCCGCCTCGGCCAGGTGGAGAAGCCCGTCCTTGGCTCGGCCGATTCGGTCAAGCCAAGCGCGACAGGCGGCCATGACGGTGTCGTGCTTCCGGTGCACGGCCTTGCCGGCGGCGTGGGCGCCACCACCTTCGCGGTCAACCTGGCCTGGGAACTGGCCACGATGGGCGAGGCAGCCAAGAAAACCGGTGCGCAGTCGCCGCGCGTCTGCCTGCTCGACTTCGATTTCCAATATGGCTCGACCTCGACCTATCTCGATCTGCAGCGCCGCGAGAATGTGTTCGAGATGCTTTCGGACGCGACCCATCTCGACGCCGAGACCTTCATGCAGTCGCTCGTGACCTTCGAGGATCGTCTGCACGTCCTGACCGCCCCGGCGGATATGCTGCCGCTCGATATCGTCAGCGGCGAGGATATCACGCGCATCGTCGAACTGGCACGCCAGAATTTCGACTTCGTTGTGATCGACATGCCCTCGACCGTGGTCAGTTGGACCGAAACGGTGCTCAACCTGGCGCATGTTTACTTCGCGCTGATGGAGCTCGACATGCGCTCGGCGCAGAACACGCTGCGCATGATCCGCGCGCTGAAATCCGAGAGCCTCCCGGTCGAGAAGCTGCGCTACGTGCTGAACCGCGCTCCGAAATTCACCGACCTGACCGGTAAGGCCCGCGTCAAGCGGCTGGCCGAAAGCCTGGACATCTCGATTGAGGTTCAGCTGTCGGATGGCGGCAAGCAGGTCACCCAGTCGAACGACCATGGCGTTCCGCTGGCCAGCACAGCGGGCAAGCTGCCGCTGCGCAAGGAAATTCAGAAGCTTGCCCAGTCCATCGCCGAGCTGAACCGCTCGCTCGAAGCCGCGCAGGCGTAATTGTTCAGGTAAGAGGTCGCAATGTTCTCGCGCTACAAGAAGACGACACCCGGACCCAACAACGCGCCGCCGCCGCCCGCTGGCGAGTCGCGCGCCCCTTCCCCGGTTTCATCGGCTGCCCCCGCGGAGCCGGTGCGTTCTCTTGTTCAGCGCCGTCCGACGACCGGCCAGCCCGGCACTCCGGCGGATGTGATCGCCGCCGACAAGGAGAAGAAGCGCAAGGAACGGCTGAGCGACCTGCGGGTCGAACTGCACAAGCGCCTGCTGGAAAACCTCAACCTTGCCGCGTTGGAGCGCGCGACCGAAGCCGATCTGAAGGCCGAGATCGCCGCCATCGCCAGCGAGGCGATGACCGAAATGGCCGTCGCGCTGAGCGCAACCGAGCGCGCGCAGGTCAACCAGGAGCTTTACGACGAGGTCATGGGCCTCGGCCCGCTTGAGCCGCTGCTCAAGGACGAGACCGTCTCGGATATTCTCGTGAACGGCCCGCAGCAGATCTTCGTCGAACGCGGCGGCAAGCTGCACCTGTCCGACATCACCTTCAAGGATGAGAAGCACCTGCTGCGCATCATCGACAAGATCGTCTCGGCCGTGGGCCGGCGGGTCGATGAATCGAACCCCTATGTCGACGCCCGTCTGGCCGACGGATCGCGTTTCAACGCGATGGTGCCGCCGATTGCGGTCGATGGCTCGCTCGTCTCGATCCGGAAGTTCAAGAAGGACAAGCTGGGCATCGACGATCTCGTCAAGTTCGGCGCCTTCACCGAAGAGATGGCGGTCTACCTTCAGGCCGCCGTCGCCACGCGCCTGAACGTGATCGTCTCGGGCGGGACGGGTTCGGGTAAGACGACCACGCTGAACGCGCTTTCGTCCTTCATCGACAATTCGGAACGCATTCTGACGATCGAAGACACGGCGGAACTTCAGCTGCAGCAGACCCACGTGGGCCGGATGGAAAGCCGCCCGGCCAACGTCGAGGGTAAGGGTGCCGTGACACAGCGCGACTGTTTGCGCAACGCCCTGCGGATGCGCCCCGACCGCATCATCGTCGGCGAAACGCGCGGCGAGGAAGTCATCGACATGCTCCAGGCCATGAACACCGGCCACGACGGCTCGATGACCACGATCCACGCGAACTCGGCGCGCGACGGTGTCTCGCGTCTGGAGAACATGATCGCCATGGCGGGAATCGAGATGCCGATCAAGGCCGTCCGCTCGCAGATCGCCTCGGCTGTGAACCTGATCGTGCAGGCCTCGCGTCTGCAGGACGGCTCGCGCCGCATGGTGTCTATCACCGAGATCACCGGCATGGAGGGCGAGGTCATCTCGATGCAGGAGATCTTCAAGTACGAGCGCCTCGGCCTTGCGCCCGATGGCAAGATCATTGGCCGCTTCACAGCGACCGGCGTGCGCTCGCATTTCGCCGACCGTTTCCGCCAGTGGGGCTATGACCTGCCGGCGTCGATCTACGAACCCGTGCAAGACTGAGAGGGCAGCAAATGATCATCTCCTCTACCCCGATCATCTACGGCCTGATCTTCCTGGCGGTCATCCTGATCGTCGAGGGCATCTACCTGCTGGCCTTCGGCAAGTCGATCTCGCTTAACAACCGGGTCAACCGTCGCCTCGAGATGCTCGAAAAGGGCACCCGGCGCGAGGAAGTGCTCGAGATGCTGCGCAAGGAAGCCACCCAGCATATGCAGGTGCGCTCGATCCCGCTCTACTCGATCCTGGCCAACAAGGCGCAAAAGGCCAATATCGCCTTCTCGCCCAAGGCGTTGATCGGCGTGATGGCGCTGGTCTGCATGGTGGCCTTCGGTGGTCTTTCTATCGCCACGCAGGCGGGGCTGCCCGTGCGTATCGCACTGTCGCTGCTGATGGGTGTGGGCGGCGTTTATTTCTGGATCTCCTCGAAGGCGCGCAAGCGCATCTCGCTGGCCGAAGAGCAACTGCCCGACGCGGTCGAACTGATGGTGCGCTCGCTGCGCGTGGGTCACCCCTTCTCGTCGGCCATCCAGGCGGTGGCGCGCGAGATCCCCGATCCGATGGGTTCGGAGTTCGGCATCATCGCCGACGAGGCCGCCTATGGCCGCAACGTCGCCGAATCGCTGCGCGAAATGGCCGAGCGCATGGACATGCAGGACTTGCGCTTCCTTGCCGTGGCCGTTTCTATCCAGCAGACCTCGGGTGGTAACCTTGCCGAGGTGCTCGAAGGTCTGGCCAAGGTGATCCGCTCGCGCTTCCGCCTGTTCCGCCGGGTGCGCGCGATTACGGCCGAACCGCGCTGGTCCGGCATTTTCCTGTCGGCCTTTCCGATCGTCGTGCTGATCATCATTCAGATCGTCTCGCCCGACTACTATGACACCGTCAAGCCGACCCAGTACTTCATGCCGATGGCATTGCTCGTCTTCGTGCTGCTCGGGCTGAACGTCCTCTTCATGAAAATCATGACCACGATCAAGGTCTGAGGCGCACCATGGACCAGAACAAGATATTCGAGTTGCTGACCGACAAGCTGGGCCCCCTGGGACCGGTGATCGCACTGGCTGGCGTGGCGATGCTGCTGATCCTCGCGGTGCTGCCGGTCTTGCTGCGCAAGCAGATCGACCCGCTCGACAAGCTGCGCGCCGCAAAGGGCGCCGAGGCGGCGGTTGCCGCCGCAGCGGGTGGCGGGGCGCCTGCCAAGGGCAAGCCGGGCAAGGGGCTGCGCTACAATAGCGGCACCGACAAGCTCGACCGCTTTGCGGGCTTCCTGGAGCCCAAGAACAAGGACGAGATGTCCGAGTCGCGCAAATGGCTGGAGCGCGCCGGCTATCGCGGCCGCAATATCGTGCGCACCTTCCACGCGATCCAGTTCGCGATGGGCCTGACGCTGATGTTCTTCGGCGCACTCTACGTGGTCATTCATAACTCGACCAACGAAGAAGCCCTGCCGATGACCAAGATGCTGGTCGCGATTCTGATGCCGGGCGTCTTTGGCTACTACGCGCCCAAGCGTTGGGTGAACCAGCGTGTCTCGGCCCGTTCGCAGGAAATCCAGAACGGCTTCCCCGACGCACTCGACATGCTGCTCGTCTGCGTCGAGGCCGGCCAGTCGCTCGACCAGGGTATCATCCGCGTGTCGAAGGAACTCGGCACCTCCTACCCGGCGATCTCGCAGGAATTCGAGGTCATCGCGCAGGAGATCAAGGCCGGTAAGGACAAGACCACCGTTCTTCGCGCCTTCGGCGAACGCGCCGGTGTGCCCGATGTACAAAGCTTCGTCACCGTGATGATCCAGTCGCAGCAGTTCGGCACCTCGATCGCCGAGGCCTTGCGCCTCTACGCCGCCGACATGCGCGACAAGCGCATCATGCGCGCCGAGGAAGCGGCGAACAAGGTTCCCACCAAGATGACGCTTGGCACGATGCTGTTCACGGTGCCGCCCCTTCTGATCATCCTTGTCGGTCCCTCGGTCCATGATATGATCGAGAACTTCAAGATGATCAAAATTGGACCATGATCCCAAATAAGCTCGGTGGCCGCCTCGTCGTGGTCTTCTCACTGGCCCTTCTGGCCGCCTGCTCGTCCGGTTTCGGCGGCGGCGGCCTTTCGGGTTCTGATGGGGGCCCCTATGCCCCCGGCACCGCCCGCGGCGATGGCGTGGACGGCCTGATCGTCGGGCACCGCCTTGTTGAGGCGGGCGAGTACGAGCTCGCGCTCAAGGCCTATTACCGCGCCGCCGCCAAGCAGGGCGCTACGGTTGACGTGCTTTCGGCCATCGGGTCGACCAATCTCAAGCTCGGGCGCCTTGGCCAGGCCGAACAGGTGCTGCGCCGCGCCATCGAGGTCGACGAAACCTTCGTACCCGCCTGGAACAACCTTGGCGTGGTCCTGATGGAGCGCGGCCATATCGCCGAGGCAGCCCGCGTCTTCCAGACAGCCTATGCGCTCGACAGTGGCGAATCTGACGCGATCCGCGATAACCTTAGGCTCGCCCTCGCAAAGATGGACAAACCTGACTATCCTGAGGATGAGGAAAAAACTTTCACGCTGGTCCGGCGGGGTGTGGGTGAATATCTCCTGCTGACCCAGCAATAAGGCCATCAAGAGGACGCACTCCAATATGCGCCACCCGATTATCTGCGCTGCCTTTGTGGGGCTCGTCGCACTCTCTGCCTGCTCGAACAACAATGACGATGAGGTCGAAGAGGCGCTGAAAAGTGTCAACGCCATCGACGGTGCGAACCTGTCGGACATCATGCTGACCGTCGGCGACCCGAAAGAGGCCGTGGCCTATTTCCAACGCTCCTCGCTTGAGAACCCCGATCGGATCGACCTGCGCCGGGGCCTTGCGAAGTCGCTCGTGCGCGCGGGACGCCATACCGAGGCGACCAAGGTCTGGGCCGATGTCGTGGCGATGCCTGACTCGACCCTGGATGACAAGGTCGACATGGCCGATGCGCAGATCCGCGCGGGTCAGTGGAAAGAGGCCGAGGCCTCGCTGAACTCGATCCCGCCAACGCATGAGACCTTCGATCGCTACAAGCTTGAGGCGATGGTGGCGGACTCGAAGAAGGATTGGAAAAAGGCCGATACCTTCTATGACATCGCTGCGGGCCTGACGACGAAACCTTCAGGTGTCCTGAATAACTGGGGCTTCTCGAAGCTGACGCGCGGCGACACGAAAGAGGCAGAGCGCCTGTTCGCCGAGGCGCTGACCTATGACCCGGGCAACTTCACCACCAAGAACAACCTGGTTCTCGCCCGCGCGGCGCAGCGCAAATATGAGATGCCCGTCATCCAGATGACTCAGACGGAGCGCGCTCAGCTGCTCTATACGGCCGCGCTTTCGGCGATCAAGCAGGGCGATGTCACCATCGGCAAGGGCCTGTTGCAAGACGCGATCGACACCCATCCGCAGCATTTCGACGAGGCAGCCCGCGCGCTCGCCGCGCTCGACGCGAAGGGGTAAGCGGATGCTCGGCCTCAGCCCAGGCGCGGCGGCGCTTGTCCTGCTGATCGCGGTCACGCCGATCTGCGCATGGGTCTGCTATACCGACCTGAAATACATGAAAATCCGCAACACATCGGTCGCCGCCCTTCTGGCGGTCTTCGCCGTGGTCGGCCCCTTCGTGCTGCCGCTCGACGAATGGGCCTGGCGTTGGGTGCATTTCGTCGTGGTGCTGGCAATCGGCTTCGTGCTGAACATGATCGCGCATTTCGGGGCAGGTGACGCGAAATTCGCCGCCGCCGCCGCGCCGTTCTTTTCATCCGCACCGACGCATATTCAACTGATGATCTTCCTGCTGGCGGCCTTTCTGCTTGCGGCCTTCACCACGCACCGCCTGATGCGCGCAATCCCGGCCATACGCGCCATGGCGCCCGACTGGGTCAGCTGGACGCGCAAGGATTTCCCTTTGGGTCTGGCGCTAGCCGGGACGCTCTGGGCCTATCTCGCGCTGGTCTCAGCCGTCGCTTGAGGGTTGGCCCTTGATCGGGCGCAGCACGATGTAGGTTTCGGTGCGGCGCTCTTCTTCAAGCTGCCAGCCTTCCTTGGCCAGTGCCTTGATCATCGCATTGCGCCGATCTCGCGCGAAGGCGCATTGCAGCAAAACGATACGATCGGCCGCGGCCACCCCCGGCGTGCCCGAGTAATACCAGGGCGCCGCCCCCTCGACCGGCTTGAAATCGCCAAAGAGCCAGAGCGAAGTGAACAGATCCCCGACCAGGATCGACTGCCCCGCATAGCCCGCCTCCGTCAGATCCTTGGCCATCAGGTCGAACACCGCATAATGGCCCGAATTGACCTCACAGGAGGGTAGCTCCTCTCCGTTCAGCAAAGCAGGCTCGTCGTCCTTCTTGTCCTCGCCCTCCTCGTCCGGCTCGGGTTTTGCCTTCGCCATCTCGGCATAGGCCTCGTAGGGTTGCCCGGGCGCGTCGCCCCGAATGGCCAGCCGCACACCGATGAGGCGATCGGGCTCAACCAGCAGATCGTCATCGACGCTGCGCTTGCGCACCATCGGCAACTCCCCATGCGGTTTGGCCTTGAACGCGGCGATGGGGCTGTGCAGCAGGTTAAAGGCCGAGGGCGACGCGAGACTGAGCAAGACCACCCCGCAGATCGCCAATGCCCCCCCCAACGGCCAGCCGAGGGCGTTCTTGCGCTCATCGCTCGGGCGCAAGGCGAAGGCCATGACGCCCGCGAGCACCAGCCATTGCGGATCGTTGCCCCAGTTCTGGTAGGTGATGTAGATCGCACCGGGAAGCAGCAGCAGCATCGCCAGCCCCTCGGTCATGCGGCCCGACTGCCGCAGCAGCACCACCAGCCCGAGCGCGGCAAGGCTCCCCAGAAGATAGGGCGGAGCCGTGGCGTTTTCCTGGAAAGACAGACCCGGCTGCGAGCGCGTTTCCGACGTCGCAACGGCCAGAAGATCGCGCATATAGGCCAGCCAGAAATCGGCGCCATAGGCGAGCGTCACAAATGCCGCCACCAGCAGCCCCGCGATGGCCCCCGCGAACAGCGAACCCCAGGCGCGGCGCATGACAAGGCCGACAAGGATCGCCGGAAGAAGGGCGACGAAATAAGTCACCTTGATCAACACCAGCCCCGCCAACGCCAGGCCGATCAGCGCACCTTCAAGCAGCGGGCGGCTCCGCCCGAGAGGATTCATAATCGCCAGCGGCAGCGCGACATAGGCCAGTGCCCAGGCCCAACGGTTGTAATGCATGGAAACCGAAGTCAGTACCTTCGCCTCGGCATGGACCAACGTAAGGCACAAGAGCATAATATAGACGGCATAGAGCAGCGCGAAATGACCCGGAAAGCGTGAGCGCGCTACCCACAGCACGGGTCCGAACAACAGCGCGGCAACCAGCGCCTGAGCGGCAAAGAAAGCGTGCCCCAGCCCAAGGTCAAGCTTTGCGAATAAGGCAATGGGCCAGACCGCCAGAATGCCGATGGGCGTCATGAAATCGAGGTGCGGCACCTGCCCTTGCATCGCCATGCGCAGCACAATGTCGCTTAGGTGGAGCGCGTCACCCTCATGCATCCGCAGCACCAGAGCGCCCTTCACGAAAGGCAGGACCGCCAGCATCAGCGCCACCGCACCCACGACCAGTGCCAGCCGCTTCAGCGACGCCTGTTTCACACCCGACATCCCAGCCTCTCCGCGTTTTTTCCCATTTTTAGCCACATTAACCGCGCATCCTGCCCGAGTGAATCCCAATAGGGGACAATTGCGCCCTCGATGGGGCCGCTGAGCGGCAAAGTCAGGACCGCAGCAGACGGAGACGCGAATGAATATGATGGCTTCGAATGTCGTAGCCCCTGTGCCGCCCAAATCGCTGCAGGAGACCGGGCTGAACCCGGTCATGATGCGCGACATGCTGCTCAAGACGATGTTCCGCACCAATACCGATACGGTCACGCTGATCTCGCGCCAGATCTGCCTGCCGCCGACGCTGACGCAGGAACTGATCGACATGTGCCGCAGCCAGCGGCTGGTCGAGGCTACAGGCACGCTCCACGCCAACTCGGGCAATGAGATGGGCTTCCAGCTGACCGACTCGGGCAAGGCGCGCGCGCTCGACGCGCTGTCGCAGTCGGAATACTACGGCGCCCTGCCCGTCCCGCTCGATATGTATCGCGAACAGGTCAAGCGCCAGTCGATCCGAAATATCCAACTGACGCGCGATCAGCTGACCGGCGCCATGGGGCACCTGATCCTGCCGCCGACACTGATCGACCAGCTTGGCCCGGCGGTCTCCTCGGGGCGCTCGATCCTGATGTATGGCCCGCCCGGCAACGGGAAATCCTCGATCTCGAACGGTATTCGCGACGCGCTTGGCGACAAGATCTACATCCCGCGCGCCATCGAATACGCGGGCCAGGTGATCACCGTCTATGACCCGATCGTTCATGCCGCCGCGACCGAGTCGGTGGAAGACCCGAACTCGCTGCGCCGTTCTTCGAACCGGTTCGACACGCGCTACGTGCTGTGCGACCGCCCGACCGTGATCACCGGGGGCGAACTGTCGCTCGACATGCTCGACCTGACCTACAACCCCACGGCGCGCACCTATACCGCACCCTTGCAGCTGAAATCCTCGGGCGGGGTCTTCATCGTGGACGACCTTGGCCGTCAAGCCGAGCCGCCGCAGAAGCTGGTCAACCGCTGGATCGTGCCGCTGGAAGAAAGCCGCGACATCCTTGCGCTGCAATCGGGCGAGAAGTTTGAGGTGCCCTTCGACACGCTCGTGATCTTCTCGACCAACTTCCACCCCAACGAGATCTTCGACAAGGCCGCGCTGCGCCGGATCTTCTTCAAGATCAAGATCGACGGGCCGAACCAGGCCGACTTCCTCAAGATCTTCTCGCTGGTGGCGAAGAAGAAGCGCATGCCGCTGGACGAGAACGCGCTTCTACACCTGCTGAAGGTGAAATACCCGACGATCGACAATATCTATGCGAACTATCAGCCGGTCTTCCTGGTCGATCAGATGATCTCGATCTGCGAGTTCGAGGGCATCCCCTATCAGATGACGCCCGAGTTGATCGACCGTGCCTGGTCGAACATGTTCGTGCGCGAGGAAGCGATCGTCCACTAAGCCTATTCGGCGGCGTCGCCCCAGCGCGCGATCACATCGTCCTGATAGGTTTTCGAGACCGGCACCTCTGCCCCATCCTGCGTGACAAGGCGCAAGCGCCCCTTGTCACGCCTCAGACCCGAGACAGCGCCCCCCGACACCCAGTGCGAGCGATGCACCCGCAAACCATCGGCTTCCTCCAGTTCGCTGATGGCGTCGGCAAATCGCATGAGAAGGCTGTGCGTGCCCGCCTCGGTGACAACATCAACATAGTGATCACGGACCTGCATCCGCAGAATGGGCGCATGCTGTTCAGGCGCGAGACGTTGCAGGAGGCGCGGCGGTTCGGCCGGAGGTTCCGGCTGCGGTGCGAAGACGGCCCTGCGCTTTGGGCGCACACGGAAGGCATGGCGCAGCGCGGTCGTGGTCAGCGAGGCGACGAAGACATAGAGCGCGATCAGCGCGGGCTGTTGCGGAGCGGCACCGGGCGCATCCGTCAGCCACGATTGCAAGGCCCAGGCCAGCGGGCTCAGAACCAGTGTCGCCAGGCCCGCAATATTCAGCGCCACGCGCCAGACCGCGCGGATCCCCATGGCCCGCGTCACGTAAAGCCGTATCGCCACGCCAACCAGGATGCCGACGCCAACAATGAGCGGCCAGAAAACGGCGCGTGCGCCAAGCGATAGCGCAGCCCCGGTCCCGAAAGGACCGCTCACCACCAAGAAAATCGAAAGCGCGGCCCAAGCCACCGGAAAAGCCGGGGAGCAGAGCGCTCTCTTATAAGAAAACATCCACGAGGTCATAACCCGACCCAAACTGCACGACACACTGTGGCTTGCTAACCAACCCGAGATTTTCGTGCAATGCCGCAAAGCGGCAAACGTGAGGTCAACCTACGATTGTCGAGATATTTTCTGCGCGCTGTGGCTTCCCGCACACCCGCGCAGACACGTTTTTGATCAGACGGTCAAGCCCTCGGGCTCGGGCAAGCCATTGGCACGGCAGCAGGCGGTGAGCGTATTGGCCAGCAGGCAGGCGATGGTCATCGGCCCGACGCCACCCGGAACCGGGGTGATCGCACCGGCGACAGACGCCGCGCTGGCGAAATCGACATCGCCCACAAGCTTGGTCTTGCCGTCGCGCTCGATGCGGTTGATGCCCACGTCGATCACCGTCGCACCGGGCTTGACCCAGTCACCGGGGATCATCTCGGGGCGGCCCACTGCGGCCACAAGGATATCGGCGCTGCGGCACACCGCCGCCAGATCCTTGGTGCGGCTATGCGCGATGGTCACCGTGCAGCTGTCGCCCAGAAGCAGTTGCGCCATCGGCTTGCCGACGATGTTCGAGCGCCCCACGACAACCGCGTTCAGCCCCGAGAGGCTGCCGAGGTGATCGCGCAGCATCATCAGACAGCCAAGCGGCGTGCAGGGCACCATGGCCTTTTGGCCCGTGCCGAGGAGCCCGACGTTCGAGATGTGGAAGCCGTCCACGTCCTTGGCCGGGTCGATCGAATTGATCACCAGGTCCGAGTTCAGATGCCCCGGCAGCGGCAGTTGCACGAGGATGCCATGCACCGCCGGGCTCTTGTTCAGACGGTCGATCAGCGCCAGCAGCTCTTCCTCGGAGGTCTCGGCAGGCAGCTTGTGCTCGAAGCTGTTCATGCCGACCTCGACGGTCTGCTTGCCCTTGTTGCGCACATAGACCTCGGAGGCCGGGTCTTCGCCCACCAGAACCACCGCGAGGCCCGGCGTAATCCCGTGAACCTCTTTCAGCCGCGCAACCTGCTCTGCCACCTGCGCGCGCACGCCCGCCGCAAAGGCCTTCCCGTCGATGATCGTGGCACTCATTGCCCGTCCCCTTTTCCCAGAACCCGTTCTTCCTGCGCGATGAAATGCTCGATCATGTCGCGCCAGAGCCGTTCCGCCAGCCCATCATCGACACCGGCCTCGGCAGCGCGCGCCCGCACCTTGGCCACTACGTCCTCGACCCGCTCCGGGATTCGTGCGGGCAAACCCACCACCTGCTTGATCTCGGCCGCGCGGGCCACAAGCCGTGTGCGATGCGCCAGCAACGCAATCAGTTGCCGGTCCAGCGCGTCGATCTCGACGCGCAGTTCTTCCATCGTGCTGAGTGTTGCGGGCTCTTTCATGGGTGCCTCCGCTTGGGTCACATGCTCCCTAGCGCAGCGCGCCGCCCGCCTCAACCCCGCGCCTCAGAAGAGGCCCTCGATCTCCCCTTCCGCATTCAGCCGGATGTTCTCTGCTGCCGGATGGCGTGGAAGGCCCGGCATCGTCATGATCTCGCCGCAGATCACCACCACGAACCCCGCGCCCGCCGACAGGCGCACCTCGCGGATGGGCAGCGTATGCCCCGAGGGCGCACCGCGCAGCGCCGGGTCCGAACTGAACGAGTATTGCGTCTTGGCCATGCAGATCGGTAGCTTACCGTGGCCTGCGGCCTCCCACTGGCGCAACTGGTCGCGCACCGCCTTGTCGGCGATCACATCGCCAGCGTGGTAGATGCGGCGCGCGATCGTGTCGATCTTGTCCCACAGGCTCATGTCCTCGGGGTACAGCGGCGCGAAGGCGCTCCCGCCCTCGGCCATCTGCACGACCTTGCGCGCCAGATCCTCGGCCCCGGCGCCTCCCTCGGCCCAATGGCGACACTCGATCGCCTCGCAGCCCTGCCCCGCGACATAGGCGCGCACGGCCTCGATCTCGGCGGCGGTATCGGTCGAGAAATGGTTGATCGCCACCACGACCGGCACACCGAAGCCCTTGGTATTGGCGATATGGCGACCAAGGTTGGCACAGCCCTTGGTCACGGCGACCACGTTCTCCGCGCCGAGGTTATCCTTGGTGATGCCGCCATTCATCTTCAGCGCACGGATCGTGGCCACGATGACCGCCGCCGCAGGCGTCAGCCCGGCCTTGCGGCACTTGATGTCAAAGAACTTCTCGGCCCCCAGATCGGCGCCGAAGCCGGCCTCGGTCACCACGTAGTCCGCCAGCCGCAGCGCCGTCGAGGTTGCCATGACCGAGTTGCAGCCATGCGCGATATTGGCGAACGGCCCGCCATGCACGAAGGCGGGCGTGTGTTCGAGCGTCTGCACGAGGTTGGGCTGCATCGCCTCCTTGAGCAGCACCACCATCGCCCCGTCCGCGCCGATATCGCGGCAGGTGATCGGGCTGCGGTCGCGGCGATAGGCCACAACCATGCGGCCAAGGCGCTCTTGCAGATCTTCGAGATCGCGCGACAGGCACAGGCAGGCCATGACCTCGGAAGCCACGGTGATGTCAAACCCGGTCTGGCGCAGGAAGCCGTTCGACACGCCGCCAAGCCCCACGACGACATCGCGCAGCGCGCGGTCGTTCATGTCCATGACCCGTTTCCAGGTCACGCGGCGCTCGTCGATCTCAAGGCTATTGCCCCAGTAGATGTGGTTGTCGATCATCGCGGCGAGCAGGTTATGTGCCGCCGTAATCGCATGAAAATCGCCCGTGAAATGGAGGTTCATGTCCTCCATCGGCACGATCTGCGCATAGCCGCCGCCTGCAGCCCCACCCTTCATGCCGAAGTTCGGACCAAGCGAGGCCTCGCGGATACAGATCGCCGCGCGCTGACCGATCCGCGACAGCGCATCGCCCAAGCCGACCGTGGTCGTGGTCTTACCCTCGCCCGCAGGCGTCGGGTTGATCGCGGTGACAAGGATCAGCTTGCCCATCGGGCGCTCGGAGAGGCCCGCGATGAATGCCGCATCCACCTTGGCCTTGTCGCGGCCATAGGGGATCAGTGCCTCGGCCGGAATCCCCAGTTTCGCGCCGATCTCGGGGATCGGGCGTTTCTGCGCGGCGCGCGCAATTTCGATGTCGCTCTGCATCTGCTTCTCCTCTTCCCGCGCCAGCTTAACGGCGGGAAAATCGGGGAAAAGCCCAGAATCGACATTCCAATGGCTGGAATGGACGCCCGTGCCGCTTTCGTCCCTGATCAGAGATTATCCTCTTCGGACCAGCGCCTTTGCGCAGGCACGAAGAGGCGCAGCGTATCGCCCAGAGTCAGAACGCCGGGGCGCTCGACCCAGGTCACGATCCCGCGCCGCCCGCTGGCCGCAGGCTTGTAGCGCGCGCCCTTGCCAGGGTGGTGGTGCTCCAGCACCTTGCCGGGAAGCACGCAGGCAAGGTTTTCCATCTCGACGACCAACGTCGCCCCGTCCGGCCCTTGCAGGCGCGACGAGGGCGGCAGATGTGTCAGGTCTGGCAAGCCGCGCAGTACGATTGAGGCACCGACCCATTCGGGCGCAAGGCGCGGGATATGCAGGGCAAATGCCGTCTCGGCCAGTTCCTCATCCGACAGGACGGTCAACTGGCGGGTATTGGCGATCTCGGTGCCCCTCGGGTGCAGGTCCAGCACGCGCGAACAGCTCGACCGCGTCAGGCCCGAATGCTTCTCGCCCTCGGCGCCGTCGAAGCCCAGAACCAGTTTCTCGACCGGCGTCGAGGCAAGCCCGTGGCCGGGCTCGACCTGGCCAAGAAAGACAATCTCACCGCTGAAATGGGTTGGGCGCAGGGCAGGCATCAGGAAATTCTCAACGTAAGGAAAACCCGCCGGAACGGGAACAGGACCGAGCCGTCGGGCTCGGCGGGATAGGCCGCTTCCAGCGCAGCCTCGTAGCGCAGGGTGAAGGCCGCCAGTTCGGCCTCGGACAGCTTCTCGATATAGGGGCGCATCGCGGTGGCTTCGGTGAAGCGGCGAACCGCATGGGCATCAGGCAGCGGATCGAGGCGCTGGATATAGTCGGTCTGCCAGACATCGACCGTTCCCAGAGGGGCCAGCAGCCGCGCGTAATGCGCAGGCTCTGCCACCGGGGCGATCCAGCCGGTAAAGTCGAAGCGGTCAGGGAACATTTCCTGCGCGAATTCCCGCAAGAAGCGATGCGAGGGCGCGCCGTATTGCCGTGGCATCTGCACCGCCAGCACACCGCCGGGCGCCAGGAACCCGGCCAAACGCGGGAACAGCGCGTCGTGATCGGGCAGCCAGTGCAAAAGCGCGTTTGAAAAGATCAGTGCGGCGGGCTTCTTGGGCGCCCACTGTGCGGCATCGGCCAGATCGCAACGCTTGTAGGCGCCCGTTGCCGCCGCCTCGGACAGCATCGCGGGCGAGTTGTCCACGCCGACGATCTTGCGGTCGGCGAAACGCGCGGCCAGTGCGGGGCCCGCAGCGCCCGCGCCGCAACCGAGGTCAACCACCTTGCCCTTGGGCAGATCCCCCACCCGCGCCAGCAGATCGAGCGCGGGCCGCAGGCGTAGCCCGCGATAGCGCGCGTAGAACTCGGGGTTCCAGTCCCCATCCTTCCGGCCTGCGATTGCCTTGGCCATCTCTGCCCCCAGAAACGTAAGCGCCGGGGCCGCGCCTTGCGCCCCCGGCGAATGCCACCCTCAGACCGAGGGCTCAGGTGCCGTATCGCCGCCCTTGGCGGGCTTGGTCTTGGGAACGGCGGTCACCGAAGGCAGGCTGCCCGTCGGCGTGTCGTCGTCATCGTCGCCGTGGATCGCCTCGCCGGCCATGACCTTCTTGATCTCATCGCCGGTCAGGGTCTCATATTCGAGCAGGCCCTGTGCTAGACGCTCCCATTCGTCGATGTTGTCCTCAAGGATGCGGCGCGCCTCCTGATAACCCTCTTCAATCAGGCCGCGCACCTCGTCCTCGATCAGCTCCTTGGTCTTGGTAGAGACCGAGAAGCCGCCGGTATTGCCAGAATAGCCCTCATGCGCCTCGGAGTAGTCGATATTGCCGACCTTGTCGGACATGCCCCACCGCATCACCATGGCGCGGGCAATGGCCGAAGCCTGCATGATGTCGCCCGCCGGGCCGTTCGACACGTGATCCTCGCCCCATTTCAGGATCTCGGCCGCCTTGCCCGCCATGGTCATGGCGATCTTCTGCTTGGCCTCGTCCTTATGGTAGTTCAGCTTGTCCATCTCGGGCAGCGACACGACCATGCCAAGCGCCTGACCGCGCGGGATAATCGTGGCCTTGTAGACCGGATCGCACTTGGGCAGCTTCATGCCGACCACGGCGTGACCGGCCTCGTGATAGGCGGTCATTTCCTTCTGCTCGGGCGTCAGCACCATCGAGCGCCGCTCGACCCCCAGCATCACCTTGTCCTTGGCGTTCTCGAAATCTTCCATCGTCACGAAGCGGCGCCCGATGCGCGCGGCCATCAGCGCGGCCTCGTTCACCAGGTTGGCCAGATCCGCCCCCGAGAAGCCCGGCGTACCGCGTGCGATCACGCGCAGATCAACGTCCGGCCCGGTCGGAACCTTGCGGGCATGAACCGAGAGGATCTTTTCGCGCCCCTTGATATCGGGGTTCGGCACGTGGATCTGACGGTCGAAGCGGCCCGGGCGTAGCAGCGCCGGATCCAGCACGTCCTTGCGGTTGGTGGCCGCAACGATGATGATCCCTTCGTTCGCCTCGAAACCGTCCATCTCGACCAGAAGCTGGTTCAGCGTCTGTTCGCGCTCGTCATTGCCGCCGCCGATGCCGACACCACGGGCACGGCCAACGGCGTCGATTTCGTCGATGAAGACGATACAGGGCGCGTTTTTCTTGGCTTGCTCGAACATGTCGCGCACACGGGATGCGCCCACGCCGACGAACATCTCGACGAAATCCGAACCCGAGATGGTGAAGAAGGGCACGCCCGCCTCGCCCGCGATGGCGCGCGCAAGCAGCGTCTTACCCGTGCCGGGCGGGCCGACCAGCAGCGCGCCCTTCGGGATCTTGCCGCCGAGACGGCTGAATTTCTGCGGGTTGCGCAGGAACTCGACGATCTCCTCAAGCTCTTCCTTGGCCTCGTCGATGCCGGCCACATCGTCAAAGGTCACGCGGCCCTGCTTTTCGGTCAGCAGCTTCGCTTTCGACTTGCCAAAGCCCATGGCGCCGCCCTTGCCGCCGCCCTGCATGCGGTTCATGAAGAAGACCCACACGCCGATCAGCACGATGAAGGGCAGCCACACGCCCAGAAGCGACATGAAGCCCGATTGCTCCTGCTTGACGACGCGCACCTGGATGCCCTTGTCGATCAGGCGCTCGGCGATCTCGTCCGCGAACGGCTTGACGGTGGTAAAGGCCGATCCGTCACCGATCTGGTAGCGCACATCCTCGCCGTCGATCTGAACGCTCTTCACATCGCCCTTCTCGACCTGCGCAATGAAGTCGGAATAGGCGACCTGCTTAGAGTTCATCGTGCTCTGGCCATCGCCAAACAGATTGAACAGTGCCAGGATCAGCAGGAACAGCACTGCCCAGAAGGCGAGATTGCGCGCGTTGCCCAAGGGGGACCTCCAAAGTTATTCAGGCCGCGGGCAAGCCCGAAGCCGTTGCGATGAAAATAGGGATTACGCGGGCAGGTTCAACGCCTGAATAGCGAAGAGTGGAAAGAGCCGCAGACAATCCGCGCTTTCCAGCCACTCTCAAGCCCCGCAAGTGGCGCTGAAACCAGCCTCTCGCCCTGCCAGACAGCGGGCGAGGCCAGAAGCGAGACGCGCGGCAGGCCGCTTTCGCGCCAGTTCGGACAGAGTTTCAGCCCCTGCGCGCCAAGGGCGGCGATCTCCTGCCCCTCGGCGGCGGGTCCCTCAAGCCGCCAGCGGTCCCATGGAGTGCCGACCGGAACGCGCAGCCCGGCTACGGCCCGCGCCTCGCGCGTGATAAGGATCTCGGCATCGCTGACCCGGATGCGGCAGCCGTGCAGGGTGCGGTCGGGGCGCTCGCGCCAGTCGATCAGGAAATCCGCAACCTTCCGGGCGCGCGGCGCGTAATCCGCCCCCGAGACCCATCTCAGCGCCGCCACGATCAGGCGTCGTTGGATTTCGTGCGGAGCGCGCCGGAACGGTTCGGCCGCGATCAGCAGATCGCCGCCCACCTCGGCCACATGGCGGCGCGCATAGTCGTGCACCTCAAGAACCAGCGCGCTCTCGGCCACGGAGAGGTGGCTCACGACATTGCTCAATTTCTCCGAGGTGATCCCCAGAGGCCGCAGTGCTCGCAACGCCTTGCGCGCCTTCACCCTGTCGAAACGCTCGTTCTCATTGCTCGGATCCTCGACCCAGCCGATCCCCTGACGCGACAGATAGCCTCGCAGATCGTCCCTGCCGATCAGCAGGAACGGGCGCAGCCAAAGGATACCCTCGGCCTCGAAACGTGCGCGCATCCCCGAGAGCCCTTCCAATCCTGCCTCGCGCGCAAGCCGCATCAGGAAGGTTTCGGCCTGATCGTCGCGCGTGTGACCAAGCGCCACCTGCGCGATGCCGCGCGTTTGCGCCCAAGCGCCAATCAGCTGAAACCGGGCGCGCCGGGCCTGATCCATCAGGTTTCCGCTGCCTTCCGGCCCCTGCCAGCTCAGGATCGTATGGGGAATGCCCCGTTCCGCGCAGAGCCGCGCGACAAAGCGGGCCTCATCCGCCGCCTCGGGGCGCAATCCGTGATCGACGGTGACAGCTTCGACCGGATGCGCGTCTGCGAGCAGCAGCAATGTCGCCATCGAATCCGAACCGCCCGAGACCGCAACCCCGATCGTGTCGGCAGAAAAACGCGGATGCGGCGTGATCGCCGCATCCGCCCATTGATGGAGCCAGGCATCCTCGGGCGTCATTTTCCCCGCCTCAACTTCCGCGAGACGCTGGAATGCGCGCTCCTCGAACCCGGTCACTGACACCCGAAGCCGGTCATGGCCGAGCTCGCCTGCGCCGCGGCAGGGCTGCCGGGGAAACGGATCGGCACCTCGGCCAGCGTCGCGCAGGCCTCGACCTTCTGGCCCAGATCCCCAAGCGAGACACCCAGACCCAACAGGTTGTCGCCCGCGCGCGGCCCGTTCGGCGCGGCCGAGAAGCCATCGAGCCAGGCGCGCGCCGCCCCCGCCGTATCGCCCGCCTGTTTCAGCGCATCGCCGCGCAGATACATCGCATCGGCGGTCAGTGGCCCGCCCGGGTAGGTTTCGGCAAAGGTCGCAAAGAGGTCAGCGGCGCCGCGAAAGTCACCCTGACCGAGCACCCCCTTGGCCCGGTCGAAATCAGCCTGTTCGTTCATCGCCAGAGATGCGCCCGCAGGCGCCGGAGTGCCCGAGGGCGCCGGCGCCGTCACCGGGTTGGCCGAAGCCCCCACCCCGCCAAGCGGCTGCGTCTGGCCGAGGGCCGAAATATCGCAGCCCTCTTCCAGTTCGCACAGCCGGAACTCCAGATCGCCCACGCGGTTCGTGCCGTCGGCAACAACCCGGTTGATGCGGTTCTCCAGCTCTTCCGTGCGCGAGGTCAACTGCGAAAGCTGCCCCTCCATCGCATTCATGCGCTCCAGTGCAGTTGCGCCGCCCGCCTGCTGGATCCCCTGCGCGCCACCCGACACAAGCTGCGCACGCAGCCCTTGCAGGTCGCCCGACAACTGCGCCAGTTGGGCGCGGATATCGGCCAGGGTTTGCGCATCCTGCGCATGGGCGGGCGCCATCAGCGCCAGCGCCATAGCGCCTGCCATCAGCACCCGCCGCATCTATCAGCTCCCCGCGCCAAGCGAGATCACAGTGACCGCGCGACGGTTCTGGGCGTAGCAATCCTCGGTCGAGCAAACGGCCAGCGGGCGCTCCTTGCCATAGGAGACGGTGCGCAGGCGGTTGCCGGCGACGCCTTGCGAGATCAGGAACTCCTGCACGGCGCTGGCACGCCGCGCACCCAGTGCGAGGTTGTATTCGCGGGTGCCCTGTTCGTCGGCGTGACCCTCGATGATCGCGGCATATTGCGGGTGGTTCACCAGCCACTGCGCCTGACCGGTCAGGATCGTGCGGGCCTCGGGGTTGATCGTCGACTGATCGACCTGGAACAGAACCTTGTCGCCGATGGCCTGGTTGAAATAGGCGGGCGAGTTCGGATCATTGATCGAGCCCTGCGAGATGCCGTTGTCGCCATACATGCCGCCCGGATCGACGACGCCGTTGCCCGCGCCGTATTTGTCGGGGTTGTTACAGGCCGCGAGGCCGAGAACTGCCAGAAGAAGCACTGCCTTGGGTGCGAAAGTCATTTGTTACCGCCTTTGGTTTGCCCGTTTCGGGCGATGTTATCAGGTTCATACCACCTTGTGAATCAGGGCAGAAGGGGCGACCAGGCCGGGTCAGACGCCGCGCCGACACCGTCCACCTTCTTGAGGTTCCGCCCCGAGATATCCACCGAGAAAAGCTGCGCGCCGCCCGCGGCGCCGGGGCTCTCGCGGGTGAACATGATCACGCGGCCATTGGGCGACCAGGTCGGGCCTTCATCGAGGAACGAGGCGGTCAGCAGCCGCTCTTCCGAGCCATCAGTGCGCATCACGCCGATGTGGAAACGCCCCGCGTGCTGCTTGGTAAACGCGATCAGATCGCCGCGCGGGCTCCAGACCGGGGTGCCATAGCGCCCCTCGCCGAACGAGATCCGCGTGGGCTCACCCCCGCCCGCCGACATGATGTAAAGCTGCTGCGTGCCCGAACGGTCGCTTTCAAACACGATGCGCGAGCCATCGGGGCTATAGGACGGCGCGGTCTCGATTGCAGGGCTGTTGGTCAGCCGCGAGGGGGAGCCGCCGTTCACGCCCATGGTCCACAGATCGGTATTGCCGCCCTGCTCCATCGAATAGACGATCGAGCCGCCATCGGGCGAGAAGCGCGGCGCGAAGGTCATCGTGCCAGGGATCTCGGGCAGCAGCGTGGCCGCGACATTGCGGGTGTCGAGCATCTTGATGCGCGGGAAGCCGGTCTCGAAGGTGGTATACAGCACACGACCGCCATCGGGCGAGAAGCGCGGCGCCAGCACGATGGTGCTCGAATCCGTGAGATACTGGATATTGGCGCCGTCATAATCTGCCACCGCCAGACGCTTTTGGCGCGCATCCTTGGGGCCGGTTTCCGACACGAAGACGACGCGGCTGTCGAAATAGCCGCTCTCGCCGGTCACGCGGCTGTAGATCACATCGGCGACCTTGTGGGCCAGGCGCCGCCAGCTTGCGGGTGAGGCCGCCAGTTGTTGGCCATCACCCAGTTGCTGGCCGGAATAGACGTCGAACAGGCGGAACTTGACCACGACCTTGCCGCCCTGCATCGACACCCCGCCCACGATCAGCGCCTGTGCGTTGATCGCCTGCCAGTCGGGGTAGCTGACCGGGATGTCGAAGGCGCCGAAGCGCTGGATATGCGCGCTTTCGGGAATCTCGCGGAACAGGCCCGTGCCGCTCAGGTCGGCGGCGATCACGCGGGTGATATCATTGGCCATCTGCCCCGCATCGCCGGTCTCGGCGACGAAAGTGGGCAGCGCATAGGGCAGCGGCTCGATCACGCCATCGGTAATCTCGATCCGCAGCGGCCCCTGCTGGGCCTGCGCCATCGCGGGGCCGATCATCAGCGCGGCCAGCGCCGCAAGTGCAATCCGCATCATACTCGCCATTCCTCGTTCGGGCCTTGGCCCCTTGTAACCTGTTTCTGCATCGCGGCGCATCACATCCACCTGAACGCCCGCGAAAATCCGCCCGAAAGACACTGCGATCATTTCATCCTCATCTTCTCGGGGTTGAAGACGATCTCGATCTCGCGCCAGTGATCGTATTTCTCCGGCGGCAGCGGGAACCCGTCCGAGCCGCAGCGCACGATGGCGCGCCGTCCGGCCTCGTAGGCCTGCCGCGCGGCGGCGTCCGAGCCGCCCTCGTAGCCCACCATCTCGATCGACCGGATATCCGGCTTACCATCGGGGTTCATTGCAACGCGCAGGGTGACCGTGGTGCGCAGCGCCTCGCTGCTCAGCGCGCCAACGTTCCAGCAGGCCTTCACATCGACGATCAGCGCCTCTTTCTCGCCCGCGGTGACGGGCGGGCCAGAGGCCGCGCGGCCGGTGCCACCCGTGCCCTGGCTTTCCTCGGCCATCGCTTCGGCCAGCGCGTCATTGACCGCATCGGTCGCGGGCTTGGCCTCTGAAGGGGCGGTCGCGGGAGGCTTGACTGCGGCGGTTTCATTGGGTGCAGGCGCGGGTTTCGCGGGCTTGGCACGCGGACGTGGAGTGCTCAACGGAGCCGATGTCCTGGCCTTCTCCTCGGTCTCGGTCGCCTCGGTCACGATCTCGGTCGTGGCCTCGGGGGGCGCGGCTTCCTGCTGAGGCTCTTCGACCGCCTGCTCGGGTTCGGCCGATTCCTCGGGACGGGTCTCAGGCTCGGCCAGTTCAGATACCTTGGCGTCGGGCGCGGGCGCCTCGGCGGGCTTCGGCGCGACGCGCGGTGCAGGCTTGGGCACGGGGCGCGTCGAAAAATCGGGCGTCGTCGTGTCCTGCGGCACCTCGACCGGCGGCATCATGCTCGGCGGCACCTCGGTGACCTCTGCGGGCTCCACCGGCTCCAGATCCGACAGATCGGGCTGCGGCTCGGGTTCGGCCACGGGTTCGGGCATCGGCTGGGGCTGCGGCTCGGGCGCGGGGGCCTCTTCGGGCGCGGGCTGTTCGACCGGCTGGGGCTGCGGTTGCGCGGGCATCTCGGCCACCGGCGTCTCCGACGCCTTGGGCGCGGCCGCGACCATGGCCGAGAACTCGGCCTCGGAAATCACCGAAACCTCCTGCATCACGACCGGCTCCGAGGGCTTGGGCTTGAACCACGAGCCGCCCAAAAGCACCCAGGCGATGACTCCGAGGTGGAGCACCGCCGAAACGCCCGTGCCGATCTTGTCTGCCCTATCCATGCGCATCCGCGCTACCTCGGCCTCAGTTTCCGGCCTGCGTCCCGGTCAGGCCCGGACCGCCCGTATCCGTCACGAGCACGATATTGCTGAACCCGCCCGCGTTGAGCGCCCCCATGACCTGCACCACGCGGGCATATTCGATCCCGCCATCGGCACGCAGAAAGACCTTGTCGCTGTCGCGCTCCTGCGCAACGGCGCGCAGCCGATCCACCAGCTCGGTCTCGGGCACGGGCGTATTCATCATCGACACCGTCCCGTCGAGTTGCAGCGAAATGGTCAGCGGCTCTTCCTGCTCGGTCGGCACCGCCTTGGCGGCGGTCTTGGGCAGCTCAAGCGGCACGCCGACCGTCATCATCGGCGCGGCGACCATGAAGATGATCAGCAGCACAAGCATCACGTCCACCATCGGCGTGACGTTGATCTCGCTCATCGCGGCATGTTTGGAATGCTTGCCCCGGCGCTTGCGCCCGCCGCCTCCGCCACGTTTGATGACCCCCGCGCCCATGGCTCAGGCGTCCAGCTGGCGCGACAGGATGGTGGCGAATTCGTCCGCGAAGGCTTCGTAGCCCGAGGCGATCTTGTCGGCATCCGACGACAGCTTGTTGTAGAAGATCACTGCGGGGATAGCGGCCAGAAGACCAAGCGCGGTGGCGACCAGCGCCTCGGAGATCCCCGGCGCCACAACCGCAAGCGAGGTATTCTGCGAGATCGCGATCTCCTCGAAAGCGACCTTGATGCCCCAGACCGTGCCGAACAGACCCACGAAGGGCGCGGTCGAGCCCACGGTCGCAAGGAACGGCAGGCCCGAGTTCAGCGCCTCGGTCTCTTTGGCGATTGCCACATCCATCGAGCGGTCGATCCGTGCCTGCGCGCCCGCGATCAGCTCGCCATCCTGGCGGTGGCTGCGACGCCACTCAAGCATGCCAGCGGCGAAGATGCGCTGGCTCGGGCCGTCCGGGGTCGGCCCGATCTGGTCAAACAACTCATCGAGCGGCTCGCCCGACCAGAAGGCGCGGTCGAAGGCATCCGCCTCCTGCCGCGAGGCGCGGTAGGTGATGAACTTGCGGATGATGATCGACCAGGACCAGAAACTGGCGACCGTCAGCATCAACATCACCAGCTTCACGGTCAGCGATGCACGGGCGAAAAGGGCCAGCAGGGAAAAGTCCATCTGCTGCGCCATATTGAGGGCTTCGGTTTCCATCTGTCACTGCTCGCCGGTTGTGGCCACGTTTTGCGGCTCTGTTAGCAGCGATTCTAACCGAGGTTCAGGGGGGGCGCCATAACAAGCACGTTATTTCGCTGTAGCAATCGGCGCTTCAGTGCACCGCAGGGGCGAACTTTCGCCGGACATCGGACGGCAAACGCTGCGGAGCGCCACTTTCGCCCAGACAGACGATGGTCACGGTGGCGGTGAACAGCTTCTCCTCGCCGCGCCAGACGGCCTGATCCACGACGATCCGCGCCCCGGTTTCCGCCACCAGCGCGGTGCTCACGACAAGCTCATCGTCGAACTTCGCGGGCCTCAGGTAATCGGCCTCGACCCGGCGCACGGCGAAAACGATCCCATGATCGCGCTTCAGCGCGCCCTGATCGACCCCGAGCGCACGCACCCATTCGGTCCGCCCGCGCTCGATAAAGCGCAGGTAGTTGGCATAATAGACGATCCCGGCAAGGTCCGTGTCCTCGTAATAGACACGCAGGGGGAATTCGAAGCTCATGCGCCACCCACCCGCGCGGCCAGCCGCAGGGCGTGGCTCATGTCCTGCGCAACGGCAGGCATGACCGGATCGTAGGCAGCCCGGATCACAGCGGCAATATCGGGGCGAAGCACCGTCACGCCCCGCGCCACGGCCAAGGGCGAACGCTCGGCAAAGGCCTGATCGGACCAAAGCAGCATCATCTGCACCGCCTGGCTGAGTGCAATCGTCTCGGCCGGCACCTCATCAAGCGCCGCATCCATGCGCACGAAACTGAAACACGCCCGGATCGCGCCCTCGGGATCGAAGCGGAACACGCGGTACTGGTTCGCCCCCTGATCGTCGAGCCGCGCCACCAGATCCTGCAACCCGTCGATCATGTGATCGAGATTGGGCACCTCGAGCAGTTCCTGCCAGTCGCGGAAGAAGAACACCATCAGATTGGCACCCAGTTCCGGGTCAGTCTCGGCCATCTTGTGCCCGGCCAGAACCACCACAGCCTCGACCGCGCCCTTTACCGTAGCCAGAGTCGCCGCGTCGACCCCGAACACCACCGGAACGATCGGTCGCCCCCAACGCGCAAACAGGTATTCTCCTGTCGAACGCGTGAAAAGTGCCGCGATTTCATCGGCGCCGGGCATGGAAGGCTGGTCGGTCATCTTCTCCCCCAGAGTAACGTCGCCCTACCCTATGCCATCGCCGCGCCGGGGTGAAGGGCCGGGAAAGGGGGGCCAGCCCCCCTCGCCCGTTCCGGGCTCACCCCCCGGGATATTTGGGCAAAGCCGAAAGAGCCTCCCATTTCTTCTTGGCACAAATACCTCGGGGGTGAGCGGCCTTGCCGCGAGGGGGCAGCGCCCCCTTTCCCCGCTTGCCGCGCGCCCGAGGCCCGCCTATAAGGCCGCCATGACCCGGCTCTTGCACATCCATCGAATTACCGGCCCGGCGCTCTGACGCGTCAGGGTGGCCGGGAGATGTGAGCAAAGCCCAGGGGCGCGGGCCGCGCGCCCAATCCTTAAGCCAGGGACTACCGATCTATGTGCGCCGATACGCCCGAGAATACCGTCGATTACCGCAACACCGTCTTTCTGCCCGAAACCGATTTCCCGATGCGCGCGGGCCTGCCGCAGCGCGAACCCGAGTGGCTTGAGCGTTGGGCCCGGATCGGCATCTACGACACGCTGCGCGCCAAGGCGGGTGACCGCCCGCCCTTCGTGCTGCATGACGGCCCTCCCTATGCCAACGGCCATCTGCATATCGGCCACGCGCTGAACAAGATCCTCAAGGATTTCATCGTCCGCTCGCAGCAGATGATGGGCAAGGACTCGCGCTATGTTCCGGGCTGGGACTGTCACGGCCTGCCGATCGAATGGAAGATCGAGGAGCAGTATCGCGCCAAGGGTCTCGACAAGGACGCCGTGGATGTCATCGATTTCCGCCAGGAATGCCGCAAGTTCGCCGAGGGCTGGATCGACATCCAGCGCGACGAGTTCAAACGCCTCGGCATCACCGGCAAGTGGGACAAGCCCTATCTGACGATGGACTACCACGCCGAGGCCGTGATCGCGGATGAGTTCATGAAACTCCTCATGAACGGCGCGCTCTACCAGGGCTCAAAACCCGTCATGTGGTCGCCTGTCGAGAAGACCGCTCTGGCCGAGGCCGAGGTCGAATATCACGACCACACCAGCCACACGATCTGGGTGCGGTTCAAGCCGGTCTCGGGCCTCGATGGTGCCAAGGTCGTGATCTGGACCACCACTCCCTGGACGATCCCGCAAAACCGCGCGGTGGCTTACGGCCCCGGCATCGCCTACGGGCTTTACGAGGTCACCGGCCGCCCCGAGCAATCGACCGCCGTCATCGGCGAGTATCTCGTGCTGGCCGATGCGCTGGCCGAACAGGTGATGACCGCAGCCAAACTCGACAGCTCGATGTACCGCCGCATCCGCGACGTGAACGTGAGCGAGTTCGAGGGCGTCATCCTCCAGCACCCCTATCACAGGGTCGAGGATGGCAAGGGCGAGTGGGATTACCCCGTGCCGATGCTGCCCGGCGATCACGTCACCGACGACGCGGGCACGGGCTTCGTGCATACCGCGCCCTCGCATGGTGACGACGACTATCAGCTTGGCCTCAGGTTCGGCCTGCCGATGACCTATAACGTCGAGCCCGACGGCTCATACCGCAAGGATCTGCCGCTGTTCGCGGGTCAGGCCATCGTGCTGCCCGACGGCAAGGAAGGCCCGGCGAACGTGTCGAACATCAAGCAGCTGGCCTATGCCGGCGCGCTCTTGGCCAAGGGCAAGCTCAAGCACTCCTACCCGCATTCGTGGCGCTCGAAGGCACCGCTGATCTATCGCAACACGCCGCAATGGTTCGCCGCCATCGACTACAAGCTCGAAGACGGCATGGGTGAGTATGGCGACACGATCCGCTCCCGCGCGCTGACCTCGATCGACCAGCTGGTGAAATGGACGCCGCCGACCGGCCGCAACCGGCTTTATTCGATGATCGAGGCGCGGCCGGATTGGGTTCTGTCGCGCCAGCGCGCCTGGGGCGTGCCGCTGACCTGCTTTACCAAGAAGGGCGCCCGCCCGACCGACCCGGACTTCCTGCTGCGCAACGACGACGTCAACGCCCGCATCAAAGCCGCGTTCGAGGCCGAGGGTGCCGACGTCTGGTACAAGCCCGGCTTCAAGGAGCAGGTTCTGGGCAATGTCGTGAATGCCGACGAATACCAGCAGGTCTTCGACGTGCTCGACGTGTGGTTCGATAGCGGCTCGACCCATGCCTTCGTGCTGCGCGACCGCGAGGATGGCACCGCGGACGGCATCGCGGACCTCTACCTTGAGGGCACTGACCAACACCGCGGCTGGTTCCATTCCTCCATGCTGCAAGCCTGCGCCACCAAGGGCCGTGCGCCCTATCGCGGCGTGCTGACCCATGGCTTCACGCTGGACGAGAAGGGCATGAAGATGTCCAAATCGCTCGGCAATACCGTGGCGCCTGCCGATGTCATCAAGGAATACGGCGCGGACATCCTGCGCCTTTGGGTCGCGCAATCCGACTACACGGTCGATCTGCGCATCGGCAAAGAGATCCTCAAGGGCGTGGCCGACAGCTACCGTCGCCTGCGCAATACGCTGCGCTTCATGCTTGGCAACCTCGCGGGCTTCACCGATGCCGAGCGTCTGCCGGTCGAGGAAATGCCCGAGCTGGAACGCTGGGTGCTGCACCGTCTGGCCGAACTCGATCACACTGTGCGCAAGGGCTATGACGCCTATGACTTCTCGGGCGTGTTCCAGGCGCTGTTCAACTTCTGCACGGTGGACCTGTCGGCCTTCTACTTCGATATCCGCAAGGACGCGCTTTATTGCGACCCGCATTGGGCGACCCGTCGCCGCGCGGCGCGCACGGTGCTCGACCTGCTGTTCCACCGCCTGACCCGCTGGCTGGCGCCGATGCTGCCCTTCACCATGGAAGACGTGTGGCTTTCGCGCTTCCCAGGCGATGACAGCTCGATCCACCTTGAGGACTTCGCCGCGACCCCGGCCGACTGGCGCGACGAGCCGCTGGCCGCGAAATGGGACGGCATCCGCCGCGCCCGCCGCGCGGTGACCGCCGCGCTTGAGGTGCAGCGCACCGCCAAGGTCATCGGCGCCTCGCTTGAGGCGGCGCCCGTCGTCCATGTCGAGGATGCCGCACTGGCCGCCGCGCTGAAATCGGTCAACTTCGCCGATCTGTGCATCACCTCGGGGCTTGAGATCACCACCGACCCCGCGCCGAACGAGGCTTTCCGCCTGCCCGAGGTTCCGGGTGTCGCGGTCGTCTTTGAAGAGGCGGACGGCGAGAAGTGCCAGCGTTGCTGGAAGATCCTGCCCGATGTCGGCAGCCACGGCCATGCCCAGACCTGCAAGCGCTGCGCTGACGCCCTAGGCTGATCGCCGCCACCAATGCGAAGAAAGGGCGTTTCCGGGCGCCCTTTCCCATTGCTGTCGGTACAATTCACTGCTTGCCGGACGGTCGCGTCACGGGTAGCCATGTGACAGTTTCATGACAGCCACACGGTCGCCCCGCGATGAGCCTGCCTATTCTCTTCGCGGTGCTCGCCGCAGCCTTCCTGCATGCGCTATGGAACGCGCTGATCCGTCTGGGCGGCTCGAAGATCCATGCGATGGTGCTGCTGTCGCTGGCCGAAGTCGTCGTGGGCATCGTCATTGTCATTGCGCGCCCCCTGCCGATCCCCGCCGCCTGGCCCTGGATCATCGGCGCGGGCTTCGTGCATTTCGCCTACAAGTTCTTCCTCGCCCATGCCTATGAGCAGGGCGACCTGAGCCGCGTCTATCCGATCGCGCGGGGAACTGCGCCGATGCTGGTCGCGATCGTCTCGGCGGCTTTCGCGCTCGACCATATCGAGCCCACGGGCTACGCGGGCATCGCCGTTCTGGGCGCAGGTATCCTGCTGATGGCGCGCGGCGTCTTCACCGACGGCGAGAGCCGGCGCCTGCTGCCCTTTGCGCTCGGCTCGGCCTGTGCCACGGCGACCTATACGCTGGTCGACGGCATGGGCGCGCGGGTTGCGGGCGATGCGGTGGGCTATACCGGCTGGCTGATGATCGGCGGCGGGCTGGGGTTTGCCGCGCTCATGCTCTCGCGCCGGGGCTTGCGCGATCTGAACGTGCCCGCGCGCGACTGGATGCGGGCGGGCCTCGGGGCCGTTGCCTCCTACGGTGCCTATGCGATCTCGATCTGGGCGATGACGGTAGCGCCCATCGCGCTCGTGGCGGTGCTGCGCGAGACCTCGATCCTCTTTGCCATGCTCATGGGCTGGCTGATCTTCGGCGAGAAGATGAACGCCAAGAAAGGCTTGGCGGCGGGCCTGATCGTCGCCGGGGTGATGCTTACGCGGCTTTGACCGGGCGCGCGGGGATGATCTGCTGCGCGATACCCGCCGCCAGCAGATAGACCGAAGTCGCCACCAACCCCCAATGCGCCCAGCTTTGCGGATGGAAATCGACCCAGGCGGCCCAACCCGCAAAGATCGTCCAGGCCAGCGCCATGGGCAGCGAAAGGGCCCGCCAGCGCTCGGTCCGGGTCGGATGGATGAACTTCAGCGGAAAGAACATCGCCAACGCCAGCGCCAGTACCACGCCAAGGGTGATCCAGTAGCCGGGCTTGAGCGCAAACAGCACCAGCACCACCATGTTCCAGCACGCCGGGAAGCCCGAGAAGGAATTATCCTTCGTCTTCATGCGCGTATCGGCAAAGTAGATGACGCTTGCATAGGTGATCGCGATGATCGCCAGCCAGCCGGTCCAGCCCGGCAGCAAGCCCGATTTGAAGAGCGCATAGGCCGGAATGAAGACATAGGTGAGGTAGTCGATGATCAGGTCCATCAGCACGCCGTCATAGATCGGCCAGTTGCGCTTGACGTCATAGCGTCGCGCCAGCGGCCCATCGATCCCGTCCACGAAAAGCGCCGCGACGAGCCAGAGGAACATCAGGCTCCACTTCTCCTCGACTGCGGCAAGCATGGCCAGCATCGACAGCACCGCGCCTGTGGCGGTCAGAAGATGCACTGAAAGGGCTTTGACACGAATATCCATGTGCCTCTCTAGCCAAAAAGCGCCCCCGACCTCAACCGCAGATCATGCGCGCGGATGCGCTGCGCGGTAAACCTCCATGATCCGCGTGGCATCGACGGCGGTGTATATCTGGGTAGTCGAGAGGCTTGCATGGCCAAGCAGTTCCTGGATCGCCCGCAGATCCCCCCCGGCCGAGAGCAGATGCGTTGCGAAGGAATGGCGCAGCGCATGAGGCGTAGCCGTCGCGGGCAGCCCCAGAGACATGCGCGCACGCTCCATCGCGCGGGCGATCAGACGGCGGCTGAGCGGCCCGCCGCGGGCACCGCGAAACAGCGCCTCGCCCGGCGTGGGCGGATAGGGGCAGCTGGCGACATAGGCCGCCACCGCCTCCCGCGCGGCGGGAAGCACGGGCACCAGACGCTCCTTGTCGCCCTTGCCGCGAATGCGCAGGACCTCGGGCAAAGGATGAGCCTCGCCGGTCAAGCCAAGCGCCTCGGATACCCGCAGC
Source organism: Sedimentimonas flavescens (assembly GCF_025154035.1). NCBI lineage: Bacteria > Pseudomonadati > Pseudomonadota > Alphaproteobacteria > Rhodobacterales > Sedimentimonas > Sedimentimonas flavescens. Next base: position 454,006 of record NZ_JAOALJ010000002.1, read on the forward strand.
CCGCAGCCGTAAAGCAGCGTGACCACGGCGGCGTCGCGCGCGGCGATCCAGGGCTCGCTTGCTTGTAGATCGACTTGCTCGATCACCGCCCGCGCGGCCTCTTCGGTCAGGGGTCGCGGCAGCTTGCGGGTGTATTTCGGTGCACGGGCGGCCAACACATGGGTCGGGTCAAAACCCTCCCGCTCGGCCAGCCAGCGCATGAAGTTTTTGACCGAGGAGAGCGCACGCGCCAGCGACCGCGCCGACAGGCCCCGGCCCCGCTCATACGCCATCCAGGCGCGCATATCGGGTTGCGTAATGGTCGCCAGCCGCGCCAGCCCGAGGCTTTCGCCGTGATGCTCGTGCAGGAAGCTCAGGAACCCCGCGACATCGCTGCGATAGGCGCTCAGCGTATTGGCCGAGGCGCCGTCGAGCGCGCGCAGATGGTCAAGCCACGCCAGCAGCGCATCGCCCGCCGCCGGCGAAAAGCCGATGCCCATCAGGCCAGCCAGCGGCGCATTGCCCGCTCGAACGCGCCCGCAAAAAAACCCAGAAGATCGGTCCCCTGCGAGGGCTTGAACTGCTGCGGATCCTGCGCGCCCATGACCAGTAGCCCCGGCAGACGCCCCGGCCCAAAATCAAGCCGCATCAGCGCCTCGGAACGGATCCACTCGGCGGCCTCACCATAGACGGCGGCCGCCTCGGGCAGGGTCTGGCGCAGCACCACGGGGCGCAACTGCCCGCCACGCCCGGCGGTCATATAGGCGTCGATGAAGCCCGGTTCCGCCACGCGCAACACCTCGCCCAGGCTGCGCAGAACCGGGTCGTGCTGGGTCTGCATCGTCTCCAGCACAAGCCGGATGGAATCGAGCCGCAGGATTTCGGCCACATCGCTGTGCAGCACGTTCAGGAAGGCTTCGAAATCGGTTGGATCGAGCAGCTTCAGCACCGCGCGGTGGATCTGCGTGGTGCCCGCAAGGTTCTCATAGGCCGCCGCGATGACCGAGCGGTGGGTATCCTCGAGGCGGTCGAGCCGCTCTTCGAGGCGCTGCATCGCAATGCCGCGCAGATCCACGATATTGGCGCCCATCGCCCGCTCGTTCGCGGCGATCAGCGCGCGCATCAGATCCCGATCCTCAAGGATGACCTCGGGATCCGAGATGATCTTTTCGCGCAATACATCGGCCAGTGCCGGGTCGCTCATGCCTGTCCCTTTGTTTTCCAAGGTTCGCTTTTTTGCCACCTTACACGAGCGCCGTAAAAAATCAGATGGAAAATGCCCCCGGAAACGAAAACGGCCCGCCGGTGTGGCGGGCCGTCCTGTCTGGATCAGACGATTTTCTGACCGGTCTTGGCCCAGTCCTTGAGGAACTGGTCGAGGCCCTTGTCGGTCAGCACGTGGTTCGCCATGGCCTTGATGACTGCGGGCGGCGCGGTGATCACGTCGGCGCCGATCTTGGCACAATCCGAGATATGGTTGACCGAACGGATCGAGGCCGCGAGGATCTCGGTCTTGAAGTCGTAGTTGTCGTAGATCGTGCGGATGTCCTCGATCAGTTCCAGCCCGTCGAGATTGATGTCGTCCAGACGCCCGATGAAGGGCGAGATGAAACTCGCGCCCGCCTTGGCGGCCAGGATCGCCTGCGCCGCCGAGAAGCACAGCGTGACGTTGACCATATGGCCTTCGGATGCGAAAGCCTTGCAAGCGGTCAGACCATCCCAGGTCAGCGGAACCTTGATCGCGATATTGGAGGCGATCTTGGCCAGCTTCAGACCTTCGACGATCATGTCCTTGGCTTCGGTAGCCACGACCTCGGCCGAAACCGGCCCCGAGACCATGTCGCAGATCTCCTTGGTCACTTCGAGAATGTCGCGGCCCGACTTCAGGATCAGCGACGGGTTGGTGGTCACGCCATCCACCATACCAAGGTCGTTGAGTTCCTTGATGGCGGCGACATCGGCAGTATCGACGAAGAATTTCATTATGGCCTCCAGAGCAGCATTTGCGCGCCTGATAGCGCAAACCCGCGCCCTTGCCCAGAGTGGAATCGGCAATGGATCAGCCGCGCAGGGGGGGCGCTGCCCCCCTGAGGCCTCGCGGCCTCTCCCCCCGGGATATTTTGACCACATTGAAGAGGGGGCTGCAGCGCACACCCTTCAACGTGGCGGAAATATCCCGGGGGGAGGCAAGAAGTTTAAGGGCGTGACACATGCCGGATGAAAGTTGGTTCGCCGAAGGGGCGCGCGTCTCGATTCTGACCGCCGAACCGATCGGGCGGCCGCTCGATTATCTCGCGCCCGAGGGTGGATGCTTCCTCGGAGCCTTTGTCGAGGTTCCATTAGGGCCGCGGCGGGTGGTTGGCGTCGTCTGGGGGGTGGGCGACGGGCGCTTCGATTTGGCCAAGCTACGGCCCGTTGCGCGGGTGCTCGATGTGCCGCCGATGCGCGACGAGTTGCGGAGCTTTCTGCTGCGGATGGGCGAATACACCATGACCTCTCGCCCGGCGATGCTGCGGCTGGCCACGCGCACGCCGGGGCTGTTCGAGCCGCCCGGATCGCGCCGGATCTATCGGCTTGGCTCGGGCGTACCCGAACGCGAGACGGAGGCCCGCGCCAAGGTGCTCAAGGTCCTGCACGATCACGGTGGTGCCGGGTTCTACCTGAGCGAGTTGGCGCAACTAGCCGGGGTCACACCGCAGGTAGTGAAGGGCCTCGTCAAAAGCGGCGCCGTCGAAGAGGCCGAGCAGCCGCGTGATCTACCCTTCCCCCGCCTTGATGCCGATCTGCCCGGCAAGACCCTGTCCGAGGATCAGGGCCGCGCGGCAGATCAGTTGCGCGCCGGGGCGGGCGCTTTCGGCGTTACGCTGCTCAAGGGCGTCACCGGGTCGGGCAAGACCGAGGTGTATCTTGAAGCCGTCGCGGAATGCTTGCGGCAGGGGCGCCAGGCGCTGGTTCTGCTTCCCGAAATCGCGTTGAGCGCCGAATTCCTTGCGCGGGTTGAGGCCCGTTTTGGTGCGCGACCGGGCGAGTGGCATTCGGGCGTGACGCAGGCCGAGCGGCGGCGGCTCTGGCGTATGGCCGCGCAGGGCGATGTGCAACTGGTCGTCGGCGCGCGTTCGGCATTGTTCCTGCCGTTTCGCGACCTCGGGCTGATCGTCGTCGATGAGGAGCACGACACCTCTTACAAGCAGGAGGAGGGGGTTCTTTACAACGCCCGCGACATGTCCGTGCTGCGCGCCTCGTTTTGCGACGCGCAGGTGGTGCTGGCCTCGGCGACGCCCTCGCTGGAAAGCTGGGCCAATGCCGAGGCGGGCAAATATGCGCGAATTGATCTGCATTCCCGGTTCGGAGCCTCGGAACTGCCGCAGATGCACGCCATCGACATGCGCGAGGAACCGATCGAATCCGTCCACTGGATTTCACCCACGCTGGTCGGCGCGGTGCTCGACCGGATCTCGCGCGGGGAGCAGGCGATGCTGTTCCTCAACCGGCGTGGCTATGCGCCGGTTACCATTTGCCGCGCCTGCGGGCATCAGATCGGCTGCGACCATTGCGATGCGCGGATGGTCGAGCACCGCTTCCTCAACCGTCTCGTGTGCCACCAATGCGGTGAGAGCAAGCCGATCCCCGCCGCCTGCCCTGCTTGTGGGGTCGAAGGCAAGCTGGCCCCCGTCGGCCCGGGCGTCGAGCGTCTGGCCGAAGAAGTGGCGGAGCGATTCCCCAAGGCTCGCGTCGCGGTCCTGTCATCCGACCTGTTCAGCACCGCGCGGGCGCTGAAGGAGACCATCGCCGAAATCGCCGAGGGCGCTGCCGACATCATCATCGGCACGCAGATCGTGGCGAAGGGGCACAACTTCCCGAAGCTCACTTTGGTTGGCGTGATCGACGCAGACCTTGGCCTGCAAGGATCAGACCTGCGCGCGGCGGAACGTACCTTCCAGCTTATGCGCCAGGTGGCAGGACGCGCGGGCCGGGCCGAACGGCCGGGCGTGGCGCTGCTGCAAAGCTACCAGCCCGAGCATCCGGTCATCCGCGCGATCCTGTCGGGCGACGAAGAGGCGTTCTGGAAAGCCGAGGCCGCCGAGCGCCGCGCGCAGGGTGTTCCGCCTTACGGGCGCATGGCGGGGATCATCCTGTCGGGGCCGGAGCTGCAACCGCTCTTCGAGATCGGCAACGAACTGGCACGACGCACCGAGCCGCTGCGCCGGGTCGGGGCGCAGCTATTCGGCCCGGCCCCGGCGCCCATCGCGCGGGTGCGGGGGCGCCACCGGGTGCGGATGTTGGTCAAGGCCGACAAGGGCGCGCCGCTTCAGGCGGCGCTGCGGGCCTGGCTGCGCCAGGCCAAGGTGCCAAACGCCGTGCGTCTGGCCATCGACATCGACCCGCAGAGCTTCCTTTAGGCCGTCTGCGCCGCCGGAGCACGCTGATCGAGCAGGAAGTCGGTTACGACCGCGCCAATCCACATGCAAAAGAGCGCCAGCCACGCGGTGCCCGCAAAGACCGAACCACCCGTGACACCATTGCCGATGGCACAGCCCCCGGCCAGCATCGCGCCGAACCCCATCAGCACCGCACCGATCATCGAGCGGCGCATCACCGGAACGCTGTCGAACGCCTGCCAACTGAATTCGCGCGTGAGGACCGAGCTGATCAGTGCGCCAAGAACCACGCCCGGAACAAGGCCCACGTCGAACTCGAAGACGGCATTGCGGTCGAGGAAGAACATCAGCGTATTGGCCGACGGCCCCGAGAAGGTGGCCGAGGTCACCGCGACGGGCTCGAACGCGACCTGTGCAAGCTGCCAGGTCAGCACCCAGCCAACAGCGACCGCAAAGCCCACGCCCGAGGCGAAGATGAGAATCTTGGGGCCGATCCCGTTGCGAACCGACAGGTAAAGCGCCAGCACCGCGACGGCGAGGCCAAAGGCAAACCCGCTCCAATCCGGTATGCGCAGCAGATCGAGGACCGAGACATTCTCGGCCCCGGTAATCCAAAGGCCAGCCAGCTTGTCGCGGAACGGCGCCAGAATGCCCTTGAGGCTCATCTGCGCGACGACGGCGAAGATCAGCCCCGACACGACCGAACGCAGGTTGCCCGTAGAGGCCAGCACCAGAAGCCGCCCCGAGCAGCCGCGCGCCATCACCATCCCCGCGCCGAACAACAGCCCGCCGATGATCGCGCCCGACCAGCTGCCGGGCACCGACATGACGCGCGAATCCGCCGCGCGGAACAGGCCAAGCATCTGCGCGCCCTGCACCCAGACGACCGCGGTCGAGAAGGTCAGCAGCCAGACCGATACCTTGGGCCCCAGCTTGCCGCGGGCAAACTCGACCGTGGCGGCGCGCAGGCAGAAGTTCGACCGCTGTGCGGCCACGCCAAAGATGATGCCGGTGATCAGACCAAACAGCGCCGCCGTAGGCGCCTCGCCGATCCGCTCGATTAGTGCAACGATATCCATGGACTCCTCCCTCCCCGCAATTCGGCCATGCCATCTTCGCCCGCGCGACGCCTTGATCTGAATCAGGCTGCTCTGGACATGGGCGCGTGCACGCCTATCTTCGGCGCAAAGGAGATCGCGATGAAACTCAGCCGCCTGCCCTCCCCGAATGAGGCCCTGCCGGGCCGTGACACGCCCATGCCCCTGGCCGAGCCGCACTTCCTGTGGCAACGCGACCTGCGCGCGCCCGTGCCCGAAGGCATGGCCGAAGCGATGTTCGGCATGGGTTGCTTCTGGGGCGTCGAGCGCAAGTTCTGGCAGCTGAAGGGGGTTTGGCTGACGATGGTGGGTTACGCCGGGGGGGTCACCCCGAACCCGACCTACCGCGAGCTCTGCACCGGCATGACCGGCCATAACGAGGTCGTGCGCGTCATTTTCGACCCCGCCGTGATCAGCTACGATGACCTGCTGCGCACCTTCTGGGAAAACCACGACCCGACGCAGGGGATGCGCCAGGGCAACGACAGCGGCACTCAGTATCGCTCAGGCATCTACGCCTATACGCCCGAACAGGCGGAGGCGGCCGAGGCCTCGCGCGTGGCCTATGCACAGCGGCTGGCCTCGGCCGGTTACGGCGCGATCACCACCGAAATCCTGCCCGCCCCCGCCTTCTACTACGCCGAGGATTTCCATCAGCAATACCTCGCGAAGAACCCGCAGGGCTATTGCGGGATCGGCGGCACCGGGGTCTCGTGCCCCATCGGCCTGTCCGCCTGAGCCGCCGCGCTTGACCCGCGCGGCCGACTGCGCCAAAGCGGGGCAAGCAGATCAGGAGCCGACATGACCACCTTCACCGCCTTCACCACCCTCGCCGACCGCGACAGCGCCGAGGCCCTGGCCGAATTGGTCGAAGAGTTGGACCCCGCGCCCTATGGCGTTGGCGTGTTCGAGATCGAGGATGGCTCGGACCGTTGGGAAGTGGGCGCCTATTTCCTTGAGCGCCCCGATGACGTCGCGCTGGCGTTGCTGGCCATGTCGCACACGGCCGCGCCCTTCGCGATCTCGGAACTGCCCGACATCGACTGGGTCGCCCATGTCCGCCGCGAGCTGGCCCCCGTCGTCGCCGGGCGCTTCTTCGTCTACGGCAGCCATGACGCCGACAAGGTGCCCGAGGGCTCGATCCCGCTTTTGATCGAGGCCGCGATGGCCTTTGGCACCGGCCATCACGGCACCACCCTTGGCTGCCTGAGCGCCCTTGACCGGCTGGAACGCGAGGGGCTGCGCGCGCGCAACGTGGCCGATATCGGCTGCGGCACCGCCGTGCTGGCCATGGCGGCCGCGAAGCTCTGGCCCGAAACGGTGCTTGCCTCGGACATCGACCCGGTCGCGGTCGAGACCGCCGCCGCCAATGTCGAGGCCAACGGGATGTCCGGCCAGGTCGTCTGCCTTGAGGCCGCTGGTTTCGAACACCCGCGCCTGAAGGAAAACGCGCCCTTCGACCTTATTTTTGCCAATATTCTGAAGGCACCTCTGATCGCATTGGCGCCGGATATGGGCAAATATTGCGCCGAATCGGGTCAAGTCATCCTCTCGGGCATCCTGCACGAGCAGGCCGACGATGTTATCGTCGCTTACGTAGCGGAAGGATTTACCCTCGCATCCCGCAACGAACACGGCGACTGGACCACACTGGTCATGCAGCGGAAACAGTAACAGCCAAGTTTTTATCGAAAAACAAGCGGAACCGGCGCATACTTGTATGTACTGGTTCCGTGGCTCCGCTTTACCTCAGGGTGGCGAAGATGACTGATAGCAAAATAGAGAATTTTCAAAGTCGGCTGGCCCGTATCGACCAGATACATTCGGCCGGCGGTGCGTTCGAGGCCGATGGCGCCTTGGGCCGCACCTATTTTGACACCCACCGCAAGAAGGCGCGCCGCGCCATTCCGTGGCGGGGATTCTCGCTTCTGTTTCTGGCCGCGCTCCTGCTCAAGGGGTCGCTGCTGGCATCACTGGGCGAGGATGTTTACGGCGAGCGGGTCGCGTCCCTGACCGCCGGCAATCAGTTTGAGAAACTTGGTGCCTGGGTCCTGAAGGTCGAGCCGGCGACACGGCTCGTCGCGGATGTGTTGCGTCCTCTGATACGCTGATGCGCTCCGCGACAAAGCAAAGGGCCGCGCAGTCTGGACTGCGCGGCCCTACTCGTTTTGATCCATGATCAGCCGGCCACGCGATCGATGTCGAAGCGGGTCAGACCGATATCGGCAAGCTCACGGTCAGTCAGGCGCGACAGGGCGTTGCGGGTAACGCGGGCGTCGTTCCAGGCCAGAACCGAGTTGATCATCTTCGAGACGAAGCCGGCATGGGTATTGCGGACCGAGAGGAGAGTGGTGTCAGCGGCGGACATTTTCGTTTCCTGTTCATATACTGCGTGATCTTTGGGCATTGCCCTTCTGACCGGGCAGATAGTTGGGGCCATCTGCAAACACAACTCACGCCAAAGCAGTCCCGCCATGCGAAAATCGCATGGCAAAACCACCCTTCTCGCCGCTCCGTTAAATTGCCCGAAAGCCGGTCATTTCGTAGCGCCATCACCCCTGCCTTCGCGCATTTCGCCGCACTGCAGCAAAATCTGCGCATTTCACCCCTCCGGCGCTTCCGGCTTTGCGATGTTCACTTTTCGTGCTAACCGTTGAAAAAAGGCAACATGAGCAGGGCAGGAACGGATGCGCGTAATCGGAATCGACCCGGGGCTACGCAACCTGGGCTGGGGTGTGATCGAGATGGCGGGCTCGCGACTCAGTCATATCGCCAATGGCACCATCCATTCGGCAGGCGATGAACTGGCGCTCAGACTGGTTGTCCTGCACGCGGAACTGACCGAAGTGATCGCGCGCTACACCCCCGACGCCGCGGCGGTCGAGCAGACCTTCGTCAACAAGGACGCGGTCGCGACGCTCAAACTCGGACAGGCGCGCGGCATCGCGCTTCTGGTCCCGGCGCAGGCCGGGCTGGCGGTCGGCGAATACGCTCCGAACGCCGTGAAAAAGGCGGTTGTCGGCGTCGGCCATGCCGACAAGACGCAGGTTCAACACATGGTCCGCCACCAGCTTCCCGGCGTTCAGTTCGACGGGCCAGACGCCGCCGACGCGCTCGCCATCGCCATTTGCCACGCGCATCATCTGCAATCGTCCCAACGCGCCAATGCCGCGATGCTGGGTCGTAGCGCATTGGCCGCCCGCGCGGATCAGGCCCGCATCCGGAGGGCGCGCTCATGATCGGCCGTATCGCGGGAACCATCCTCCACCGCGCGATGGATCACGTGCTGATCGACGTGCGCGGCGTGGGTTATATCGTCCATGTCTCCTCCCGCACCGCCTCCTCGCTCCCCCCGGTGGGCGAGGCCTGCGCGCTCTACACCGACCTGCTCGTGCGCGAGGATCTGCTGCAACTCTTCGGCTTCCCCACCCTGATCGAGAAGGAATGGCATCGCCTGCTGACCTCGGTTCAGGGGATCGGCGCCAAGGCCTCGCTCGCGATCCTCGGCACCCTCGGCGCCGAGGGCGTCGGCCGCGCCATCGCGCTTGGCGACTGGAGCGCGATCAAGGCCGCCCCCGGCGTCGGTCCGAAACTCGCGCAGCGCGTCGTGATGGAGCTCAAGGACAAGGCCCCCACCGTCATGGCCATGGGTGGCACGCTCACCGTCGATGCGGCCCCTTCGGATGACGTGCTCGAAACCGCGCCCAAGCCGCGCACCCGCCCCGCGCCCGCCGCCACCCCCAAGGCCAATTTCACCGCCGAGGCGCTCAGCGCGCTGACCAACCTCGGCTACAACCCCTCCGAAGCAGCCAGCGCCGTGGCCGAGGCCAGCGACCACCCCGACGCGACCGACACCGCGAAACTGATCCGCACCGCCCTTCGCCTGCTTGCCCCCAAGGACTAGCCCTTCTTCTTGGCCCAAATACCTCGGGGGTGCAGGGGGCAGCGCCCCCGCTTGCCCCCACCGCCCGAAAGCGCATAACTGAACCATGACCGAACCCGACCCGACCCTCCGCCCCGAACGCCTCCCCGATGACGCCGACCGCGCCCTGCGCCCGCAGGCGCTCGAGGAATTCGTGGGCCAGGCCGAGGCCCGGGCCAACCTGCGCGTCTTCATCGAAAGTGCGCGGATGCGGGGTCAGGCGATGGATCACACGCTGTTCCACGGCCCGCCGGGCCTGGGCAAGACCACGCTCGCACAGATCATGGCGCGCGAGTTGGGCGTGAACTTCAAGATGACCTCGGGGCCGGTGCTCGCGAAAGCAGGCGATCTCGCCGCGATCCTCACCAACCTCGAAACCCGCGACGTCCTTTTCATCGATGAGATCCACCGCCTCAACCCGGCGGTCGAAGAGGTGCTCTACCCCGCGATGGAAGACTTCGAGCTTGACCTCGTGATCGGCGAAGGCCCCGCCGCGCGCACCGTGCGGATCGAGCTGCAACCTTTCACCCTTGTCGGCGCCACCACCCGCCTCGGGCTGCTCACCACCCCCTTGCGCGACCGTTTCGGCATCCCGACCCGGCTCCAGTTCTACACCGAGGACGAGCTTGACCAGATCGTCACCCGCGGCGCACGACTGCTCGGCATCCCCTCCGATCCCGAGGGCACACGCGAGATCGCACGCCGCGCCCGTGGCACGCCGCGCATCGCCGGGCGTCTGCTGCGCCGCGTTGTCGATTTCGCGCTGGTCGAGGGCGATGGCCGCCTGACGCAAAAGATCGCGGATCGCGCGCTGACCCGGCTCGGCGTCGATCACCTCGGCCTCGACGGCGCCGACCGGCGCTACATGATGCTGATGGCCGAGCATTACGGCGGCGGGCCGGTCGGGGTCGAAACCCTCTCGGCCGCGCTCTCGGAAAGCCGCGACGCAATCGAAGAGGTGATCGAGCCCTTCTTGCTCCAGCAAGGCCTGATCCAGCGCACACCGCGCGGCCGGATGCTGGGCCAGCGCGCCTGGCACCACCTTGGCCTTGCCGCCCCGATCCAACCGGGCGCACCGCAGGGCAACCTTTTCGACGGCTGAGACAATACGCCGCTTGCTCGCGCCCGCGCCCGGCCCTATCCCGATTGCATGAGTGGAATTCCGCCCCGTTTCGAGATCACCGAAGCCGAGATCGACCTTGTCGTCGCCCGGTTCTATGCCCGTGTGCGGGTGCATCCGGTCCTTGCGCCGATCTTTGCCGCCCATGTCGAGGATTGGCCCGCGCATGAGGCCAAGATCGCCCGCTTCTGGAAAGGCGCGATCCTGTTCCAACCCGGGTACGAAGGCTCACCCATGATCGCGCATCGCCGTGCGCAGAATGTCGAGGCCGCGCATTTCCCGCAGTGGCTCGCGGCCTTCGACGAGGTTCTGAATGAGACGCTCTCACCGCAGGCCGCGGCCGGATGGTCGGCGTTGGCGCATCGCATCGGTCAGGGCCTGCGCATGGGCGTCGAGGATATCGGCCGCCCTAGCGGGATCGTCCCGACCCTTCGCTAGATCATTCGGCCTCGGCCGATTTTGACTTGCCGAACAGCCCGGTCAGCGCACGCCGCGTCAGGTTCGCGACGCGCGGCTTTTGCAGCACCCGGAACGGCATCGGACGGCACACCTCGATCGCAGCCACGCCAACCCGCGCGGTCAGCGCGCCATTCACGACCCCCTCGCCAAAGCGGCGCGAGAGCTTCGAGAAAAGATGCCCGCCGGTGACGGTCTCGATCAGGTCATCCCCGGCGGCGACCGCGCCGGTGGCGACCAGATGCGTCATCACGGTCCGCGCCAGCCGCAAACTACCCAAACTGCCGGCGCGCCCGCCGTAGATCTCGGCAATGCGGCGGATCATCCGCAGGTTGGCGCCAAGCGCGGTGAACACATCGGCCAGCGCCAAGGGCACCAGCGCCGTCACTGTGGCCACGGTGCGCGCCGCGGCCTCGATCTCAAGGCGCGCAGCGGCGTCGAGGGGCGTCATCAGCTCGGTCTCGGCCAGCACCAGCAAAGTGTCGGTGTCGATCTGCTCGGGCGCGCGCTCGGCCAGATTGGCGCGCGGCCAGTCCATCTCGGGGCGGGCGGCGTAAAGCGCGCTGAGATGCGTAACAACCTTGCGCGCGCGGCCCAGATCGTCGGACTGCGCGGCTTCCTGCACCTCACGGTGAACGCGATCAAGACGCTTCAGCCGAGCGAAGGCCGACAGCTCACGCAGCGCCACCAGCAGCGCGGCAAGGATGAAGGCGGCAAAGAGCACGCTGGCCACCCAACCCAGGATCGGATTGGCGGTGAACATCCCCTCGACAAAGCGCCAGGCTGCGACCGAGGCAAGGAAGGTCACCAAGGCAACGGTCGCGCGCCAGAAGAACCGCCCAAGACGCGAGGGCGGACGCGCCGCCAGACGCGCCGCGATCTGCATCGCGCGGCCTTGGAGCGGCGCCTCGCCCGGCTGCGGCAGATCGCTGACTGCAGGGGCCTCGGCGGGCGAGGGCGCAGGCGTGTCGATCTCGATCATCACCGGTTTTTGGGTCATAGCTTGTCCCCGATCAGAAATTCGGCGGCCCGGTCGAGCCGGATATGCGGCGGCCCTTCGCCCGGACGCAGGCTGACCGCGGCAGGGGCGAAGGCCATGATCGAATAATCCGCGCCCAGCCAGTGCCGCGCCCCGTCGCGTGCCGGGGCCAGAAGCTGTGCCGGGTCGAGCGGCAACTCGCCCGGATAAAGCGCGACCGAGCGGCCATCCGCCAGACGCCCGCGCACGGCGGGCAATTCAACCCCGTCATGCGCAATCGATTCCTCGGTCGTCGTGCGCAGGGCGGCAATCGAAAGCGCCTGCGTCTTCGCCCCCGCAAAATCGGCGCGATCCTTGGCCTCGCGCAAGAGCGCGCCGGTGATCGCCGTCAGCCGGGCGTGCTGGCTGTGGTGCAGATGGTCGGCCTTGGTGGCGGCGAACAAGATGCGCTCCACCCGCCGCCCGCCCAGAAGCGAGGCAAGAAACCCCGCTGTTCCCGGCCTGAAGGCTTGCAGGATCGAGGCCATCGACTGGCGCAGATCCTCCAGCGCGGCGGGGCCCGCATGAATGGCGCCCAGCACATCCACCAGCACCACCTGCCGGTCGATCCGTGCGAAATGATCGCGAAAGAAGGGTTTGACCACCTGCGATTTGTAGGCGGCATAGCGGCGCGCCATCTCATGCCCCAGAGAGCCGCGCGGATACTCGCCGGGCGGGACCGGCGCGAAGGTCAGCACCGGAGAGCCCGCCATCTCGCCCGGCAGCAGGAAGCGCCCCGGCGAGCAATCGGAAAACCCGGCCTCGCGCGCGGCGTGAAGATGCGCGGTGAAGGCCTCCGCCAGCGCCTTGGCGGCAGGTTCGTCGAAGCGCGCGGTCAGATCGGCAGCCGCAAGCGCCGCCGCGAACGCCGCTGCCCCCGGCCGCGCACCGATGCGCGCCAGAACCCCTTCGGACCACTGGGCATAGCTTTTCTCCATCAGCCCGAGATCGAGCAGCCATTCGCCGGGGTAATCGACGATGTCGAGATGCACCGTGCGCAGCCCGCGCAGCCCGCCAAGCAGGCCCGTCGGCGCAACGCGAAAGCTCAGCCGCAATTCGGAAACCGCGCGGGTGCCCTCGGGCCAGTGCGGCGCGGGACCGGTCAGCGCACCGAGGTAGCGCTCATAATCGAAGCGGGGAACGGTGTCGTCGGGCTGCGGCTGCAAGAACGCCGCACGAATGTTCGACGCGCCCACCAGCGCGGGCATCCGCCCCCGGTCCAGCAGGTTCGCGACCAGCGAGGTGATGAACACCGTCTTGCCCGCGCGCGACAGTCCCGTGACCCCAAGACGGATCACCGGCTCGAACAGCCCCTCGGAAACCGAGGCGCCCAGCCCCTCGATCCGGCGCCCAAGCCCGTCTGCGATATCGGAAATGCCCAATGCAATGCCCTTGTGTTACCTTCCCCCCAAGATAGGCGGGCCGCAGCGTTTTTGTTAGAGGGCGCCGCGGGCCGAAGGGGATTGTCAGCCCCGAGCGCGCGGGCTAAGGCCAATCCATGCCCAGATACGCGTTCAAGATCGAGTATGACGGAGGCCCGTTCGCCGGCTGGCAACGGCAGGCAGACCAGCCCTCGGTGCAGGGCGTGGTCGAGGCAGCGCTTGCGCGTCTTGAACCGGGCTCGCACACGATCGCGGCGGCGGGGCGCACCGATGCCGGGGTGCATGCAACCGCGCAGGTGGCCACGGCGGATCTGGCGAAAGACTGGGATCCCTTTCGCCTGTCCGAGGCGCTGAACTTTCACCTGAAGCCCGCGCCGGTCTCGATCCTGGCGTGTGCGCGTGTGGAGGAGGACTTTCATGCCCGCTTCTCAGCGATCGAGCGGCGCTACCTGTTCCGACTGATGCAGCGCCGCGCGCCGGCAACGCATGATCGCGGGTTGGTGTGGCAGGTGCTCAATCCGCTTGATGTGCAGGCGATGCGCGACGGCGCCGCGCATCTTGTCGGGCATCACGATTTCACAACCTTCCGCAGCTCGATCTGCCAGGCGGCAAGCCCGGTAAAGACGCTCGACGAGATCCGCATCGAGGTAATCGAGATCCCGCACGGGCGCGAATATCGCTTCCATCTGCGCGCCCGCAGCTTCCTGCATAATCAGGTGCGCTCGATCGTCGGCACGCTGGAGCGTGTGGGCGCCGGGGCCTGGGCGCCCGTGCAGGTGCGCGAGGCGTTGCTGGCGCGGGACCGCGCGGCCTGTGGCCCGGTTTGCCCGCCGCAAGGGCTCTACCTGTGCGGGGTTGGCTATCCGAGCGATCCGTTCAAGCCTTCTCACTCGCCCGGATAACAGGGCTGCGCGAGAGCCACGGGGCTTGGGGCATTCGGCTGCCCCTGCGGGGCGTAATCACGGACGGTGCGGCGGACGACCTCGATCATCGCGGCATCGTGGGCATTCTCCATCGCATTGCGCAGATCGCGCAGCGCGGCGGCCATCTCCAGCTCGGACAGGTGATCCTCGCGCACGCGAATGATCTTGGGATGGGCGGTCAGTTGCGCGCCCGAGCGGACCATCAGCTCTTCGTGCAGTTTCTCACCGGGACGCAGACCGGTGACGCGGATCTCGAGTTCGCCATCGGGGTTGGAGGCGTCGCGTACAGAATAACCCGCACCCCGGATCATCCGGCGCGCCAACTCGCCAATACGGACCGGTGCGCCCATATCGAGAACGAACACCTCGCCGCCCTCCGCCAGCGCTCCGGCGGTCAGAACCAGCCGCGCAGCCTCGGGGATCGTCATGAAATAGCGCGTCGCGCGTTCATCGGTCAGCGTCAGCGGCCCGCCGTGCGCGATCTGCTCCTGAAACAGCGGCACGACCGAACCGGACGAGCCCAACACATTGCCAAACCGCACGATCGAGAAAACGGTCCCCCCATCGCGTGCGGCTAGGTCCTGCACGACCAGTTCGGCGAACCGCTTCGATGCCCCCATCAGGCTGCCGGGGCGCACCGCCTTGTCGGACGAGACCAGCACGAACCGCGCCACCCCCGCGGCCCGCGCGGCCCGCGCTACAACCGCCGTGCCAAGCGCGTTGTTCGCCAACCCCACGCGCGCGTTCTCCTCGACGATCGGGACGTGTTTGTAGGCGGCGGCGTGCAGCACGATCTCGACCCCGTGCCGGGTAAGGATGTTCGCGACATGCGGCGCATCCAGCACCGAGCCGAGCACAGGGACAAGTTCGACCCCGAAGGTGTCGGCCAGAGAGCGCAGATCTTTCGCGATCCGGTAAAGCGCGGCCTCGGACAGGTCGAGCAGAACGAGTTTCGCGGGGCCGCACTGAACGATCTGCCTGCACAGTTCCGAGCCGATGGTGCCCCCGCCGCCTGTGATCAGGATCGCGCGCGACCGGTAAGCCTCGGCGCCCATCGGCAGGCAGCCATCCACGACCGGCCGCCCGAGCAGATCGTCGGTCGAAAAGGGCCGATCGGAGCCGTCCAGCGCCATGTCCGGCAGCGGCGGCATGCAGTGCACCTCGACGCCAAACCCTGCGAGCCTGCGCCGGAGAGCACCTTGCTCCACCGCAGACATGAACGGCATCGCGATGATGATCCGGTCGATCCCGCGCGCGGCAATCAGCCGATCCAACCGGGTCGGCGCACAAACCTGCACCCCGTTCAGCGTGGCTCCGTGCAGTTCAGGATCGTCGTCCAGAAACGCGACGACCGATGTATCGGGGCGCGCCTTGAGCGCCTCGGCCAGGATGCGCCCCGCCCGACCCGTGCCGTAGACCGCAACGCGCGTCATGCTCCGCCTGCGGACAGCGTGCAGTCGGCCGAACCAGGACAGGAGCGCCCCGGCCAGACCCGCCGCACCCTGCGGTCGCGGCGCCGAAACCTTGAGAAACTGCTTGATCATTCTGTCCCGCCATCCGCTCCGGAATCACGCGCCCATGCCTCGTCGATGCTTGCGGCGCAGGGTAAAGTTCCGATTAACGCCTATCGGATCACGCGCAGCGCGGTTTGCCCGATAAGCGTCAGGTCGAGCCAGACCGAGGCATGGCGCTGATAGAACAGATCAAGCCGCGCCTTGGCGGGGATACAGCGCCGACAATAGATGCGGTCCGCCTCTTCGGGGGTCGCGCAGCGGCCAAGCAGCCGCTCCTCTTGCCGGTGGTAACGCAACGAGGCAAGCCCGGTCACACCCGGTCGCGTCCGCAGCACCCGGGCGTAGACCTGCGGATACCGCTCCACATACTCGCGCAGCGGCGGGCGCGGGCCGACAAAGCTCAAATCGCCGCGCAGGATATTCCAGATCTGCGGCAGCTCATCCAGGCGCGTTCGGCGCAGAAAGCGCCCCGTGCGCGTCACGCGCGCCGCCTTGTGCCCGCCCGAGACACCGCCATCTTCCGCGACCACCCGCATCGTGCGGACCTTCCAGAGTGTGAAACTCTCGCCCACGGATTTCATCCGCTCGGACCGGTGCAAGATCGGCCTGCCCTCGACCAGAGCGACCAGCGCGCACACGGCCAGCATCGCCACGGCCAGAAACGGCAAGAGCAGAAGGGCAAGGCTCAGGTCAAACAGGCGTTTTTCTAGGGTCATGGCAGCTCCCCATCTCGGGTGACGATTCTTTCGCCATTGAGACACCCATTGATTGAGAAACCCTTGCCCGGTCCGAGTGATTTGACACCGATACAATCCCCGTTCTGGACCTTGCCCGCCCACGGTGCTTAGATCGCCTCGCGACAAGGAGGCCCAAATGTCTTTCGGCAAGAACATCCGCACCTATTTCGAAGGCCAGTGGCACGAGGGCGATGTGCCCGTCATGCGCGCGGCTGATCACGGCATCTGGCAGGGCAGCTCTGTGTTCGACGGCGCGCGGCTGTTCGACGGCCTCGTGCCTGACCTTGAGGCCCATTGCGCACGCGTCAACCGCTCGGCCGAGGCGCTGATGATCACGCCCACGGTGGAAGCTGCCGACATGGTCGCGATTGCGAGAGAGGGGCTGCGCAAATACAGCAAGGATGCCGCCGTCTATATCCGCCCGATGTATTGGGCGATCGATGGCTCGGATCTGGGCGTCGCCCCGGCGCAGGGCGTGACGGGCTTTGCGCTCTGCCTCGAAGAGGTGCCGATGCCCGCGCCCGACGCGACCACGACGCTGACCACCACGCAGTTCCGCCGCCCCGTGCTGGCCGACAACGTGTGCAACGCGAAGGCGGGCTGCCTTTACCCCAACAACGCGCGGATGCTGGTCGAGGCCAAGCGCAAGGGCTTTGGCAACGCACTGGTGCAGGACGCCATGGGCAACGTGGCCGAAACTGCCACCGCCAACGTCTGGATGGTGAAGGATGGCGAGTTCTTCACCCCCATCCCCAACGGCACCTTCCTTGCCGGCCTCACCCGCAAGCGCCACATGGAGAACCTGCGCGCCGCAGGCTATGTGGTGCATGAAACGGTGCTGACGCTCGATGATTTCCGCAAGGCAGATGAGGTCTTCCTGACGGGCAACTTTGCCAAGGTCACCCCCGCCGTCGCTTTCGACGACATGCGCTATGCCCATGGCCCGCTAACCCGCAAGGCCCGCGAGATCTACATGGACTGGGCGACCTCCTGCCCACTCTGATAGGCGCAGTTGCCAAAGACCCCGGCGCGGGCGATGATCTGCCCAGCCAAGAGGAGATCACATGCGCAAGTTTCTGGTGGTGCTCGACGATACGCGCGAATGCCTCAACGCCATGCGTTATGCCGCGATGCGGGCTGCCCATACGGGCGGCGGGGTGATCATCCTCTCGGTGATCCCGCCCGAGGAATACCAGCACTGGATTGGCGTCGCCGAGATCATGCGCGACGAGGCCCGCGAGAGGATCGAGGCGCATTTCGAGGTCTTCGCGAAATGGATGCGCGCAAAGCAGGGGGTGAACCCCGAACTGGTCATCCGCGAGGGCGAACCGGCCATCGAGATCCTCGATGTGATCCGGCAAGACCCCGAGATCGGCGTGCTTGTGCTGGGAGCGGGCACCGACAAGTCCGGCCCCGGTCCGCTGGTGACGCAACTCAGCCGCAGCTCGGGCTCGCTGCCCTGTCCGCTGACGGTGGTGCCGGGCGACATGTCCAAGGAACGACTCGAAGAGATTACCTGAGCCCCTGCGACAGCCTGAAAACTTGACCTCTTCGCTCGGAATGCGCATATCACTGGCAAGCCCAAAGGAGGCGCAGATGTTCATTCAGACCGAAACCACCCCGAACCCCGCCACGCTGAAGTTCCTTCCCGGACAGACCGTGCTTGAGGCAGGCACCGCCGACTTCCCTACTGCCGAGGCGGCGACAAAGTCCCCTCTGGCGCGTCGTATCTTTGCGGTGCCGGGCGTGACCGGCGTGTTCTTCGGCTCGGACTTCGTCACCGTGACGAAGGACGGCGCGACCGAATGGGATCACGCCAAACCTGCGATCCTCGGCGCGATCATGGAGCATTTCCAGTCCGGCGCCCCGGTGATGGAGGGCGATGGCCCTGCTGCAGGCGGCCATGCCGATCATGACGAAGGCCCCGATGCCGCCATCGTCATGCAGATCAAGGAACTGCTCGACACGCGCGTGCGTCCGGCCGTTGCGCAAGACGGCGGCGACATTACCTTCCACGGCTTCGAACGCGGTGTGGTCTACCTGCACATGCAGGGCGCCTGCGCAGGCTGCCCGTCCTCGACGCTCACACTGAAAATGGGCATCGAGAACCTGCTGCGCCATTACATCCCCGAGGTGACCGAGGTGCGCCCCGTTGCCGTCTGACGCGCTCGTCCTCGGCTTCGACACATCGGCCGCGCATTGCGCGGCCGCTTTGTTGCGGGGCGAACTCTGCATCGCGCAGCGCAGCGAGGACATGGGCCGCGGCCAGGCCGAACGGCTGATGCCCCTGATCGAGGAACTGCTGGCCGAGGCGGGCGTGAACTGGCGCGATCTGGACGCGATCGGTGTGGGTGTCGGGCCGGGTAACTTCACCGGCGTGCGAATCTCGGTCGCCGCGGCGCGCGGGCTTGCGCTGTCGCTTGGCATTCCGGCCCATGGCGTGTCGCGGTTCGACAGCGAGGTGCTGGGCACCGGAGGCCCGGTGCTGGTCGCACTTGATGCCCGCCAGGGCAAGATCTACCTGCAAGGGTTTCTCGACGGCGCAGCGACTTCCCCCCCGGCGCTTGAGCCGCTCGAAGGGCTCGCAACCCCCGCCACACCGGTGATCGGCGATGCCGCCGCGCACGTCGCCGAGGCGACGGGAGCCACGGTATTGGGGGCCGCGCAGTATCCGATTGCCGAAGCCATCGCCCGGATCGCCGCCGTGCGGCTGGCCAGCGGCGCCGCCGCGCCCCGGCCCGCGCCGCTATATATGCGCGCCGCCGATGCGGCCCCGCCCTCGGACCCGCCGCCGGTGATCCTCGACTGATGACCCCCGCCGAACTCGCCACGCTGCATGCCCGCTGCTTCACCACCCCGCGCCCCTGGGGCGAGGCGGAGTTCGCCGAACTTCTGGCATCACGCTTTTGCTTTCTGCTGATCGAACCCGAGGGCTTCGTGCTGGGCCGCGTGATCGCGGGCGAGGCCGAGCTCTTGACCCTTGCCGTCGCCCCCGAGGCCCGGCGCCACGGCTCCGGCCGCAAACTGGTGGAGCGCTTCGCCGAGACGGCAACCCAACGCGGCGCGGATGCCGCGTTTCTTGAGGTCTCAGCCGAGAACGCCCCCGCGCGGGCGCTTTATGCGCAGGCGGGCTGGACAGAATCGGGGCGCCGCAAGGGCTACTACCGCACCCCCGAGGGGTGTCATATCGACGCGGTGATCATGACATGGGCGCCCGATAGGCCCGGTGTTTGACCAAACACTCAAAACTCTCTCAAGTCTTGTGGCGGCAGGCGAAAATCGCGCTTGACCGGCCCGGAAAGCTGAGCCCTAATTCGGGTGGTCTGCGGGCTTTGTGCCCGCCAACAGCATTCCGCGAAGGAATGCGCAACCTCGACCGGGAGTGACCCATGACCCTTATGAACAAGTTTCTTGGCGCGGCTGCGGCGCTGGCGCTGTGCTCCGGTGCAGCTCTGGCCGATCCGGCGCTGATCTACGATCTGGGCGGTAAATTCGACAAATCCTTCAACGAGGCAGCCTATGGCGGCGCCAAGAAATGGGCCGATGAGGCCGGCGGCTCGTACAAGGAACTCGAGATGCAGTCCGAGGCTCAGCGCGAGCAGGCCCTGCGTCGTCTGGCCGAGTCAGGCGCGAACCCGATCGTCATGACCGGCTTCGCCTTCGGTGACGTGCTGAACACCGTGGCGCCGGACTACCCCGACACCAAATTCGCCATCATCGACATGGTCGTCGATCAGCCCAACGTGCGCTCGGTCGTCTTTACCGAGGAGCAGGGCTCCTATCTCGTGGGCATGATGGCGGCGCAGGCCTCGAAGACCGGCACCGTGGGCTTCATCGGCGGCATGGACATCCCGCTGATCCGCAAGTTCGCCTGCGGCTACGTGCAGGGCGTCAAGGCGGTGAACCCCGATGCGAAGGTCATCCAGAACATGACCGGCACCACGCCGAGCGCCTGGAACGACCCGGTCAAAGGCTCGGAGCTGACCAAGGCGCAGATCAGCCAGGGCGCCGACGTGATCTATGCGGCCGCCGGCGGCACCGGCATCGGCGTTCTGCAGACCGCCGCCGATGAGGGCATCCTGTCGATCGGCGTGGACAGCAACCAAAACCACCTGCATCCGGGCAAGGTGCTGACCTCGATGCTCAAGCGCGTGGACAACGCGGTCTATGACGCCTTCAAGGCGGGCGAGGCGATCGAGACGGGCATCCACGTGATGGATCTCAAGGTCGATGGCGTGGGCTATGCGCTGGACAACAACAACGCCGCGCTGGTCTCGGATGAGATGAAAGCCGCCGTGGACGCCGCCGCCGACAAGATCAAGGCGGGCGAGATCATCGTCCACGACTACATGTCGGACAACACCTGCCCGGTGGAATAATGAACCCGGCACAAGATACGGGGCGGCAGGAAACTGCCGCCCCCGCCATCGAGTTGCGCGGGATCTCGAAAGCCTTCGGTTCCGTGCAGGCGAACAAGGACATCTCGATCCGGGTCATGCCCGGCACGATCCATGGCATCATCGGTGAGAACGGCGCGGGCAAGTCCACGCTGATGTCGATCCTTTACGGTTTCTACAAGGCCGACGCGGGCGAGATCATCATCCATGGCCGCCCCACCCAGATCCCCGACAGCCAGGCCGCGATCCGCGCCGGCATCGGCATGGTCTTCCAGCACTTCAAGCTGGTGCAGAATTTCACGGTGCTTGAGAACATCATCCTGGGCGTCGAGGAGGGCGCGCTGCTGCGCCCCTCGCTGTCCAAGGCGCGCGAGACCCTCAAGCATCTGGCCGAGGAATATGAGCTTGACGTCGATCCCGATGCGCGGATCGAGGAGCTCTCCGTCGGCCATCAGCAGCGCGTCGAGATCCTCAAGGCGCTGTATCGCCAGGCCGACATCCTGATTCTGGACGAGCCGACCGGGGTGCTGACCCCTGCCGAGGCCGACCACCTCTTTCGCATCCTCGACAACCTGCGCGCGCAGGGCAAGACGATCATCCTGATCACCCATAAGCTGCGCGAGATCATGGAGATCACCGACACGGTCAGCGTGATGCGCCGTGGCGAGATGACCGCGACGGTGAAGACCGCCGAAACCAGCCCCGAGCAACTGGCCGAGCTGATGGTAGGCCGCAAGGTCTTGCTGCATGTCCCCAAGGGCCCCGCCAACCCCGGCGCGACGGTGCTTGAGATCGAAAACCTGCGCGTGGTCGATGCGGACAAGGTCGAACGCATCAAGGGCATCGGCCTGACGATCCGCGCGGGTGAGATTCTCGGCATCGCGGGCGTCTCCGGAAACGGTCAGTCCGAGTTGTTGCAGGTGCTCGGCGGCTATTGCCGCGCCACCGGAAGCGTGAAGATCAACGGACAGGAGATCGACCTGACCGGCAAGCACTCCGACGGCCAGTCACGCCGCGCGCGCGGCATCGCCCATGTGCCCGAGGACCGCCACCACCACGGCCTCGTGCTGGATTTCGCCGCCTGGGAGAACATGATCTTCGGCTATCACAACGCTCCGGAATATCAGAAGAACGCGCTGATCATGGACAACGCGGGCATCGTGGAAAAGACCGAGGGCGCGATGGAGCATTTCGACGTGCGCCCGCCGATCCCGTCCCTGCCCGCAAAAAGCTTCTCAGGCGGGAACCAGCAAAAGATCGTTCTCGCGCGCGAGATCGAGCGCAATCCCGACCTGCTTCTGGTCGGCCAGCCCACCCGCGGCGTGGACATCGGCGCGATCGAGTTCATCCACAAGCGCATCGTCGAGCTGCGCGACGCAGGCAAGGCGGTGCTTCTGGTCTCGGTCGAGTTGGACGAGATCATGTCGCTCTCGGACCGCATCGCGGTGATGTTCGACGGGCGCATCATGGGCGAGCGCCTGCCCGCCGAGACCAATGAGCGAGAACTGGGCCTGATGATGGCTGGCGTGACCGGCTCCGGGGAGGCCGCGTGATGGACAAACTTCCGCGTTGGGCCGATGTCGTTCTGGTGCCGCTGATCTCGCTCTTGATGGCGGCGGCGATTTCGGCGCTGGTCATTCTGGCGATCGGCGGCGACCCGGTCGAGGCCGTTAAGGTCATGGTGACGGGGGCGCTCGGCTCGGCCTATGGCTGGGGCTACACGCTTTACTATGCAACCTCGTTCATCTTCACAGGGCTTGCGGTGTCGGTCGCCTATCACGCCGGGCAGTTCAATATCGGCGGTGAGGGGCAGGCGCAGATCGGTGGTTTGGGCGTGGCGCTGGTGTGCCTAGCGCTGCCCTGGCCGCATTGGACCATCGCACTGCCCGCCGCGATGATCGGCGCGGGCCTGTTTGGCGCCGCTTGGGCTGCCATTCCGGCCTATCTCGCGGCGAAACGCGGCAGCCACATCGTCATCACGACGATCATGTTCAACTACATCGCGGCCGCGCTGATCGTCTATCTGCTGGTCGAGGTGCTGCGCCCTGCAGGCCAGATGGATCCGGCCACCGCCCGCTTCCCGGCGGGCGCGAAGCTGCCGACCTTTGGCGAGATCCCGGGCCTGAGCCTCTTCTTCTCGAAAAACGTGCCCGCCAACGTGACCTTCTTTGTGGCGCTGGCGGCCTGCTGGGGCGTTTGGCTGCTTCTGTGGCGCACGCGTCTTGGCTACCAGATCCGCGCCTATGGCAAGTCCGAGCCCGCCGCGCTTTACGCGGGCATCTCGCCCACGCGGATGATCATGGTCTCGATGCTGATCTCGGGCGGGCTTGCGGGCATGATGGCGATCAACAACGTCATGGGCGAGGCCGAGCGGCTACTGCAAAACTCGGCCGAGGGCGCGGGTTTCATCGGTATCGCGGTCGCGCTGATGGGGCGCAACCACCCGATCGGTGTGTTCCTCGCGGCGCTGCTGTTCGGCTTCCTCTACCAAGGCGGCGCCGAGATGGGCCTTTGGACGACGATCCCGATCGAGCTGCGGCTGCTATTGCAAGGCCTAGTGATCCTGTTCACCGGCGCGCTCGACAACATGGTGCGGATGATGCTGGGCGTCTTTTTCAGCGCCAAGGCGAAGGAGGCTGCGTGATGGATTACGCAACGCTTCTACAGATTCTCGACTCGACCCTGCGTCTGGCGACGCCGCTTCTGCTGGCGTGTCTGGCTGGCTTGTTTTCAGAGCGGGCCGGGATTTTCGACATCGGCCTTGAAGGCAAGATGCTGATCGCGGGCATGGCTTCGGGCGCGGCGGCCGCACTGAGCGGGTCGGTCTGGATCGGCCTCATGGCGGGGATCGGCGCCTCGATGATGCTGGCGGCGATCCACGGCGTGGCCTCGATCACCTTCCGCGGCAACCAGCTGATCTCGGGTGTGGCGCTGAACTTCGTGGCCTCTGGCGCGACGGTGCTGATCGCGCAGTCGCTATTTGGGCAGGGCGGGCGCACGCCGCCGCTGTCGGGCGCGGCGCGCTTCAACCCGATCGAATTGCCCTTCGCCGAGGCGATCAAGGCAGTGCCCTTCATCGGGCCGTTCTATGCCGATGTACTCTCGGGCCATTCGGCACTGGTCTATGCGGCGCTTCTGGCCGTGCCGGTGACCTGGTGGGTGCTTTTCCGCACGCGCTTCGGCCTGCGTCTGCGCGCGGTGGGGGAAAACCCGGAATCCGTCGATACCGCAGGCGTTTCGGTGTTCCGCCTGCGCTACACCGCCGTTGCGATCACCGGGCTGCTGTGCGGCCTTGCGGGCGCCTATATGGCGACCGGCCTGCAAGCGGGCTTCGGACGCGAGATGACTGCGGGCCGGGGCTATATCGCGCTTGCCGCGCTGATCTTTGCCAAGTGGCGGCCGTGGTATGCGCTTTGGGCCACGCTGCTCTTTGGCTTCCTGCAGGCGCTTGCCCTGCGCCCCGACGTGATCGAGCGCAGCTTCGGCCTCGCCATCCCGGTCCCGGCGCTGGACGCGCTCCCCTATATCCTGACCGTCATCGTTCTGGCAGGCGTCGTCGGACGCGCCATCCCGCCCCGAGCAGGAGGACAACCCTATGTCAAAGAGCGCTGAGCTTGCAGCTATTGTACAGGCCCGCGCGGGGACAGAGGCACCTCGGTTCGGCCTGATCCTGGGGTCGGGCCTTGGCCATCTGGCCGAAGAGATCGAGGGCGTCGCGATCCCCTATGCCGATCTGCCGGGCTTTCCCCATGCCGGGGTGTCGGGGCACAACCCCAAGCTGGTGATCGGCACGCTCGAAGGCGTGCGGGTCGCCGTTTTCGGCGGGCGGGTGCATTACTACGAACATGGCAACCCAGCCGAGATGCGCCTACCGCTTGAGCTTCTGAAAGAGCTTGGCTGCGAGAGCCTTTTGCTGACCAATGCCGCGGGCAGCCTGCGACCGGATATCCCGATGGGCGATCTGATGCTGCTGAGCGACCATATCGCCTTTGCGGGCGCCAACCCCCTGATCGGCGAACCGACCGACGCGCGCTTCGTGCCGATGACCGACGCGCATGATACGGAAATACGCGCGGGCCTGCGTGCCGCAGCCGAGGCCGAGGGCGTGGCCCTGCCCGAAGGGGTCTATTGCTGGTTCTCCGGCCCCTCGTTCGAGACCCCGGCCGAGATCCGCGCGGCCCGGATACTGGGCGCCGATGCGGTCGGAATGTCGACCGTCCCCGAGATCATCCTGGCGCGTTTCCTGGGGCTGCGCGCGGCGGCGGTCTCGGTGATCACCAACATGGGTGCGGGGCTTTCTGCCGAGAGTATCAGCCACGAGCACACCAAGGCGATGGCCCCCCTGGGCGCGGCGAAACTGGAGCGGGTCTTGCGACGATACCTGCGCAGCCTTTAGCGGATATCGCAGGGGCAAGTTGTTTGACACCGCCCACACTGCGGGGCAAGACTGAAATCCCAATCCTGTCGGACTGCCCATGCAGATTTACCTCCCCATCGCCGAGGTATCGGTCAATGCCTTTCTCCTTTTGGGATTGGGTGGAATGGTCGGGCTTCTGTCGGGGTTGTTCGGTGTGGGCGGCGGGTTCCTGATCACGCCGCTTCTGTTTTTCATCGGCATTCCCCCCACCGTCGCAGTGGCCACCGGCGCCAATCAGGTGGTGGCGTCTTCGGTCTCGGGCGTGCTGGCGCAGTTCAAGCGCAAGGCGGTCGATGTGCCGATGGGCCTTGTGTTACTGGTCGGCGGCCTGATCGGCTCGGGTTTTGGTGTTTACGTCTTCAACCTGCTCTCCCGGCTTGGCCAGATCGACCTTGTGGTGCAACTGTCCTACGTCGTGTTTCTCGGCTCGATCGGCCTTCTGATGTTCCAGGAGTCGTTGCGCGCCATGCGCCGCGCCAGGAGTGGAGCGAAACGCGGCAAGCGCCATCAGCACACCTGGGTGCATAACCTGCCGCTGAAGTTCAAGTTCCGCTCCTCGGGGCTTTATATCTCGGTCATTCCGCCGATGCTGGTTGGGGTGCTGGTCGGTATTCTCGCCGCGATCATGGGCGTGGGCGGCGGGTTCATCATGGTCCCCGCTATGATCTACCTTCTGGGGATGCCCACGAAGGTCGTGATCGGCACCTCGCTGTTTCAAATCCTGTTCGTATCGGCCTTCACCACGCTGATGCACGCCATCACGAACCAGTCGGTCGATGTGATGCTGGCGCTCTTGCTGATCCTTGGCGGGGTCGTCGGCGCGCAGTTCGGCTCGCGCCTTGGCGGGCGCCTGAAGGCCGAGCAGTTGCGCATCCTGCTGGCGCTTCTGGTCATCGCCGTGGCGGTCAAGCTGGGGCTGGATCTGCTGATCCGCCCGGCCGATCTGTTCACCCTTTCCATGGGGGGCAAAGCATGATCCGCTGGCTGCTTCTCATCCTTGCGCTTTGCACAGTCCCGGCCCGCGCCGAAGAGGTCGTGGCCGGCCTCAGCCAGGACAGCATCAGCATCACCACCTCATTCGACGGCTCCGAGATCCTGATCTATGGGGCGGTGAAACGCGCCGAGCCGGAACCCGAGGGCGCGCAGCTTGGCGTCATCGTGACGCTCGAAGGCCCGGTTGGCCCGGTGACGGTGCGCCGCAAATCGCGCGAGATGGGGATATGGGTGAACACCGAGTCGGTCGGGATCGGGGCAGCGCCCAGCTATTACGCTATCGCCACCTCGGGCCGCTTGGTCTGGATCCTCGACCCGATTGCCGACGTCACCCACCGCATTACCATCCCGCTTGCGGTGCGTGCCTTCTCGGGGCCGATTGAGGTTTCCGACGCCCGTCCCTTCACCGAGGCGCTCTTGCGCATCCGCGAGAAGGAAGGGCTTTACCGGCTCGATGAGGGCGCTGTGACGGTGGTCGAGAACACGCTTTTCCGTGCCGATTTCAAGCTGCCCGCGAACCTGATCGAGGGCGACTACAAGACCCGCATCTTCCTGACCCGGGGCGGGCAGATCGTCGACAGCCACCGCGCCGCGATCTATGTGCGCCGTGTCGGGCTGGAGCGTTGGCTCTACGTCCTCTCCCAGGAACACGCGGCGCTTTACGGGTTGCTGTCGCTCTCGCTTGCCGTGCTGGCAGGTTGGGCCGCCTCCGAGATCTTCCGGATGATCCGCAACTAGCCGCGCCCGACGAAGGGCATTTCCGTCGCCATGACCGTCATATTCAGCACATTGGCCCCCGGCGGCAGGCTGGCCATGTGCAGCACCGCGCGGGCAACGTCGCGCGCGTCCATCATCGGCTCGCTGCGCACCGAACCGTCGGCCTGAAGCACCCCGGCCTCCATCCGCGCGGCAAGCTCGGTGCGCGCATTGCCCACGTCGATCTGCCCCGCCGCGATATCAAAGCCGCGCCCGTCCAGCGCAAGCTGCTTGGTCAGCCCGTTGATCGCGTGCTTGGTCACCGTATAGGCCAGCGAACGCGGACGCGGCACCTGCCCCGCGATCGAGCCATTGTTGATGATCCGCCCGCCCTGCGGGGACTGGGCGCGCATCTGCGCAAAGGCCGCCCGCGCGCAATAGATCATCCCGTTGAGGTTGACTGAAACCGCCCTGTCCCAATCCGCCAGATCCATCTCGTCGATCAGCGCGCCCTTGGGAAAGACGCCGGCATTGTTAAAGAGCACATCGATGCGTCCGAACCGCGCCACCGTCGCGGCAAAGGCTGCCTCGACGGCCACGGGATCGGCGACTTCACAGACCAGCGCCAGCCCATCGCCAAGAGCAGCCACAACTTCGAGCGGCTCAATCCGCCGCGCAAGGCAGGCGACCTGCCAACCTTCGTGCAACGCGGCCTCGGCAACCGCGCGACCGATCCCGGCACTCGCCCCCGTCACGATCATCACCGGCATGCTCACACCTCCTCGCGTTCCAGCCGAAGGGGCGCGGGCCCCGAGGGCAGATCCTCGATCGACAGCGGCCCCGAAGGCCGCGCCAGCCGCGCCCGTGTTACCCACAACAGCCGATGCTCGGCCCGGGTAATGGCGACATAGGCCAGACGCTTCCACAGCGGAATGCCCGCCTCGGTCCGACCGGCGCGGTAGGCCGCATAGATATCGGGGGCAAAGACCTGCACATCAGGCCACTGGCTGCCCTGCGCCTTATGGATCGTCACCGCCGCCCCATGCAGGAACGCGGCCCCCATCCGCGCGGCATAGGGGATGAAGGGCTCCTCCTCGTCCGGCAGTTCGATTTTGATGATCGAAGCCGCCGAAAGGCGCGGATCTTCGGCCCCCAACACGTGCAGACGCGAAAAGCCGGTCTTCTTGCCGGGGCCAAGGTAGATCACCTGCGCGCCCTTGATCAGGCCGCGCGCTTCAAGGTCAATGCGCTTCTTGCGATGCTTGAGCGGCAGTTCGATCCCGTCGCAGATCAGCGGCTCTCCGGGCAAAAGCGCATCCGCCGGGGCATTATGCGCGGCGCGGAACGCGTTGATCAGACGAATGCGCGTCGCGTTACGCCAGACCAAAACCGGGCTGCGCGCCATCAGATCACTCTCGACCCGCTCGGCCCAGACGACGCGCGGATCACGCGCGGCGGTCTGCGAGATCATCCGCTCGAAAGCCTCGAAGGTCAGGTTCTCGTCGGCCAAGGCATGGGCGAGATCAAGGATCGGGTTGTCTTCGGTCTGGCGGTGGATGCGGTGGAGCACATGCTTGCTCGGCTCGGGCAGCCGTTCGAAACACATATGGCCCGACTGGTTCACCGGCGCGAGCTGCGCCGGATCGCCAAACAAAACGAGTGTCGGGAAAATCTCGCGCAGATCGTCGAACTGACGCTCGTCCAGCATCGAAGCCTCATCGACGAAGCCAATATCGAGCCCCTCTTCGCGCCGCTTCCAGCCCTGGATGAAGTCAGACCCGCGCAACCCCGCCGCCGCCAGTGCGCCCGGCACAGACTTGTGCAGATCGTAGAAGGCCTTGGCCCGATCAAGCGCCTCATCCGTCAGCCCGTCGATGCGCAACAGATCAAGGTTCGGCCGCTCGCCCTGCCCTGCGAGCCATTCCGCGATGCGCTCATATTCGGGGTCATAGACCGGCGTATAGAGAATGCGGTGGATCGTCGTCGCCGGCACCCCGCGCGAGCGCAATACCGAAGCCGCCTTGTTCGTCGGCGCCAAAATTGCCAGCGTCCGCCGTTCCTTCCGCCGCTTGCCCTCGAAATCGCCCGAGACGATCTCAACGCCCGCCTCGTCCAGCGCCTTGTAAAGCGCGGCAAGCAGCATCGTCTTGCCCGAGCCCGCCTTGCCGATCACCGACAACACCCGGTTGCCGCCACCATCCGGAGTAAGGCTCCCCTCGACAAGGTCAACGCCCGCCGCAGCAAGCGCCTCGGCCACGGCATCCCAGGCCTCGGCCTGATCGTCGGAGAAAGTGATCGCTGGGGTCGTCATGCGCGCGACCTTACAGGGCAGGCGCGCCCTCCGAAAGGCTCGAAATCGGCGGGTGCGGATGCCTTCGGCGAAGGTATTTTTGCCAAGAAGAAAGGCGGCATTTCTTCTTGGTCCAAATACCTCGCGGGGGTCCGGGGGCGCGAAGCCCCCGGCCTGGGATCAGGCCGCGACGGAGGCCGGGGTGGCCAGCGCGACGATATCCATCATGATGCGGTTTAGTTCGAAGTCCTTGGGCGTATAGACCCTCGCGACGCCGTAGGATTTCAGCTTGAGCGCGTCCTCGTCGGGGATGATCCCGCCGACAACCACCGGCACGTGGTTCAGGCCCGCGGTGCGCATGCGCTCCATCAGTTCCTCGATCAGCGGCAGGTGCGACCCCGACAGGATCGAGAGACCGACGACATGCGCATCATCCTCGAGCGCGCGCGCAACGATCTGCTCGGGCGTCATGCGGATACCTTCGTAGGTGATATCCATGCCGCAATCCCGGGCGCGGAAGGCGATCTGCTCGGCGCCGTTCGAATGCCCGTCGAGGCCCGGCTTGCCCACAAGGAACTTCAGGCGGCGGCCAAGCCGCGTCGAGACCGCATCCACCGCATCGCGGATGTCGTCCAGCCCCTCGGTCTTGTTCGAGGGCGAGCGCGACACACCGGTCGGGCCGCGGTATTCGCCGTGGACCGCGCGCATCACGCCGGCCCATTCGCCGGTGGTCACGCCCGCTTTTGCCGCAGCGATCGAGGCGGGCATGATGTTCTTGCCCGCTTTCGCATCGGCCGAGAGCTGCGCGATGGCCTTGGCGACTGCCTCGGCGTCACGGCCATTGCGCCACTGCTGGAGGCGGGAAACCTGATCGGTCTCGACAGCCGGATCGACAACCATGATGCCGCCATCACCCGCGGTCAGCGGCGAGGGCTCGGCCTCGGTCCAGCGGTTCACGCCGACGACGATGGTTTCGTTCGCCTCGATGCGGTTGATCCGCTCGGCGTTCGATTCGACCAGACGGCCCTTCATGTAGTCGATGGCCGCAATCGCGCCGCCCATGGAATCGAGCGTCTCCAGCTCGGCGCGGGCGCCAGCCTTGAGATCCTCGACCTTGGCGGTCACGGCGGGGTTGCCATCGAACAGATCGCCATATTCCAGCAGGTCGGTCTCATAGGCCATGATCTGCTGCATGCGCAGCGACCACTGCTGATCCCACGGGCGCGGCAGGCCAAGGGCCTCGTTCCAGGCGGGCAGTTGCACGGCGCGGGCGCGGGCGTTCTTGGAAAGCGTCACGGCGAGCATCTCGATCAGGATGCGATAGACGTTGTTTTCCGGCTGCTGCTCGGTCAGGCCGAGCGAGTTCACCTGCACGCCGTAGCGGAAGCGGCGGTATTTCTCTTCCTCGATGCCGTAACGCTCAAGGCAGATCTCGTCCCACAGCTCGGTGAAGGCGCGCATCTTGCACAGCTCGGTCACGAAGCGGATGCCCGCGTTCACGAAGAACGAGATGCGTCCGACCATTGCCGGGAAGCCCTCGGCCGGAACCTTCTTCTTGAGATCGTCGAGCACCGCGATGCCGGTGGCCAGCGCGAAGGCCAGTTCCTGCTCGGGCGTCGCACCGGCCTCTTGCAGGTGGTAGGAACACACGTTCATCGGGTTCCATTTCGGCAGATGCTCGGCGGTATAGGCGGCCACATCGGTGATCATGGCAAGCGAGGGCTTGGGCGGGCAGATGTAAGTGCCGCGCGAGAGGTACTCCTTGACCAGATCGTTCTGCACCGTGCCTTGCAGTCGCGATACATCGGCGCCCTGCTCCTCGGCCACGGCGATATAGAGCGACAGCAGCCAGGGTGCGGTCGCGTTGATGGTCATCGACGTGTTCATCTGTTCCAGCGGAATCTGGTCGAACAGCGCGCGCATATCGCCCAGGTGGCAAACCGGAACGCCCACCTTGCCGACTTCACCGCGCGAGAGAACATGGTCCGAATCGTAGCCCGTCTGCGTCGGCAGATCGAACGCAACCGAGAGGCCGGTCTGCCCCTTCGAGAGGTTCATGCGATAGAGCGCGTTCGACTTTTCCGCCGTCGAATGGCCTGCATAGGTACGGAACAGCCAGGGCTTGTCCTTGGCGGGTTTGGTCATCTCGGTCATGGCGGCCTCCGGGTCCACGGTCGATTCTGGTTCCCGCAACAAAATTGCGGGCAGGAACCTGATATGCGAAAGAATATGTCCCTGTCAATTCGCCGCGGCGCGGCACAAGCTGCGCCGCATCGGCAAATCGCATATGCGCTTTATAACAAAGCAGGAATCCATCAAGCGCCACATATTCAAGAGACACAAAATTACAAAATCGTAACGTCAGGCATTGCATTGTTGCGCGCTCAAGATTATTCCGGTCAGCAATCCCCGCCCGATTCTGCGGCGCGGCGACCGAAACAGGAGATGCTCATGGCCCTCGACGTGAACACCGGTATCGCACCATACGACGCACCGGAAAAAGACCTTTACGAAATCGGCGAAATGCCGCCCCTCGGCTATGTGCCGAAGAACATGTACGCTTGGTCGATCCGTCGCGAGCGTCACGGCGAGCCGGACAAATCCTTCCAGGTGGAAGTCGTGCCGACCTGGGAAATCGACAGCCACGAGGTGCTCGTGCTCGTGATGGCCGCCGGTGTGAACTACAACGGCGTCTGGGCCGGCCTCGGGGTTCCGATTTCGCCCTTCGATGGCCACAAGCAGCCCTATCACATCGCGGGCTCCGATGCTTCGGGCATTGTGTGGAAAGTCGGCGACAAGGTGAAGAGCTGGAAAGTGGGCGACGAGGTCGTGATCCACTGTAACCAGGACGATGGCGACGACGAAGAATGCAACGGCGGCGATCCGATGTTCTCGCCCTCGCAGCGGATCTGGGGCTACGAGACCCATGACGGTTCCTTCGCGCAGTTCACCCGCGTGCAGGCGCAGCAGTTGATGCGCCGTCCCAAGCACCTGACCTGGGAAGAAAGCGCCTGCTACACGCTGACGCTGGCCACTGCCTATCGCATGCTCTTCGGTCACGAGCCGCATGACCTCAAGCCGGGGCAGAACGTTCTGGTCTGGGGCGCCTCGGGCGGCCTTGGCTCCTATGCGATCCAGCTCATCAACGCAGCGGGCGCCAATGCCATCGGCGTGATCTCGGAAGAGGACAAGCGCGAGTTCGTCATGGGGCTGGGCGCCAAAGGCGTGATCAACCGCAAAGACTTCAAATGCTGGGGCCAACTGCCCAAGGTGAACTCGCCCGAGTATAACGACTGGCTGAAAGAAGCCCGCAAGTTCGGCAAGGCGATCTGGGATATCACCGGCAAGGGCGTGAACGTGGACATGGTCTTCGAACACCCCGGCGAGGCGACCTTCCCGGTGTCGGCTCTGGTGGTGAAGAAGGGTGGCATGGTCGTGATCTGCGCCGGTACCTCGGGCTTCAACTGCACCTTCGACGTGCGCTACATGTGGATGCACCAGAAGCGCCTGCAGGGTTCGCACTTCGCCCACCTCAAGCAAGCTGCATCGGCGAACCGCATGATGCTTGAGCGCCGCCTTGATCCTTGCATGTCGGAAGTTTTCCCCTGGGACGAGATCCCGCAAGCGCACATGAAGATGATGCGCAACGAGCACAAGCCGGGCAACATGGCTGTGCTGGTGCAGGTGCCGCGTACCGGTCTTCGGACCTTCGAAGATGCGCTGGAGGCTGGCCCCAAGGCGTGATTTTACGCCTGGTCTTCAGTGAGTACCCGCGCCCCTCAAGGGCGCGGGTTTTTCATTTGCGCGGGCACGACGGTGCTTTTCCGCTCTGATCCGAAGCGCCGAATCCGGGGCTGCCCCGCTTGGCGGCTCCAAACCTGCCGCAAAACGAAACGCCAAGACCGCGCTGAAAAGCGCGGCGAAAACTTCTAACGATGTCAGGAAGTTAAATGGCGGACCCGGAGCGATTCGAACGCCCGACCCCCAGATTCGTAGTCTGGTGCTCTATCCAGCTGAGCTACGGGTCCGCTGTGGAGGTGGGATTTAGCCCCCGACTCGGGGCTTTGCAAGGACTAAATCGACGTTTCCCGAAACTTATTTCCTGCCCCTCGTCGCGGGGGCGCGACGGCCCCTTTCTGCGTTGAGAAAAATGCACTCAGGATGCCGCCCTGCTTGCTCGGGTTGTCACGACAGCGCCGGCGAGGACTTGCGAAACAGCAGAAAGCGCGCCCGGCCAGGAGCACGCCAGACGGCACCAAGACCGCCGGCCCCCAATCTCGGGCGTGTCACGGCGCCGGTTCTGGTGAGGGCCGGATTCGCTGCATCAAACCCGGCCAGTATCGGGGCGCATCGATGATCAGCGGCTTCGCCCGATCCTTCAGAGAAATTCGCGCGCCCCGGTCATGCATTTCGCTAGGACGTCCGACGTCCTACGCGCGGGCCCTCGCCTCAGGCAGCGCGTTCAGGCAGATCGAACTCACGCGGAAGGTGCAGCTTGAACTCGGTCCCGTCGGCATCGGTGCGCACCAGCTCCAGCCGGCCGCCGTGGCCACGCACCAGCTCGGCCGAGATCGCAAGACCAAGGCCCGTGCCACCCTTGCGCGTGCCGCCCGAGAAGGGCTGGAACAGGTGTTCGCGCGCGCGCTCGGGCAGGCCGGGACCGGTGTCCTGCACGCGGATCCACCAGCCCTCGGGTTCCTCACCCGCGCCGATCTCGATGGTGCCGGGCTTGCCGGTGGCCTCGATCGCCTGACGGGCATTGCGCACAAGGTTCGAGATCACGCGATATAGCTGCTCGTGGTCGGCGCGGATCACGAGGTTCGGCGCAATATCGGTGACGAAGTCGATCTGCGCGGCATCCGCCGGGGGCTGTTCACCCTCGACCACCTCGCCCACCAGCCCCGAGAGCATGAAGCGCGACAGCGTTGGCGGCGGCTCTTCGGCGCGGCCGAAGGCCAGCGTTGTCTCGCACAGGTTCACCGCGCGGCCGATCGAGTTCATCAGCTTGGGCGCGGCACGCTGCACCCCCGGGTCGTCCGAATCCTCCATCCGGTCGGCGAAGAGCTGCGCCGTGGTCAGGATGTTGCGCAGATCGTGGCTGATCTTGGCGACCGCTTGCCCGAGCTGTGCCAAACGCTCCTTTTGCTTGAGCGCCGAGGTCAGCTGCCGCTGCATCGAGGCCAGCGCATCCTCGGCCACGCGCAGCTCGACGATCCGCGCCTCGGGGGCGATGATGCGGCGCGCGTCCTCGGGGGCCTCGGCATATGCCGCCATATGCGCCACGACGCGCTTGATCGGCTCCACCATCAACTGGCGCACCAGCGCAAACAACAAGATGGCCGTGACGACCGAGAGCGCCGCCGAGAGCGTCAGCAACCGCAGCCCATATTCGATCATCGCGATTCGCATCGGGCCGGTTTCCATCGTTACCTCGATGACCAGCCCGCCCTTCTGCACCGGATCGCCGATGACCCGGATCACATGGTTCGACGGATCGGCCAAAACCGCGAGCGCATCGCGCACCAGCTTCCAATAGGGCGTCTCGCGCAGGTCATAGCTCGCCGCCACCTGCTGCGGGATCGGCGAGGACAGCACCAGCTGGCGGATCGCATCGCGCCGCAGCACGACGTTGAACACGCCCGCATTGGCCAGAAGCTCCTCCTCCAGATCGGGCTCGATCATCTGATCGGTGGTCAGCAGCGCCAGCGAGGCGATCTGCGCGCGCTCAAGCCGGGTCTGAAGATAGTCCTCGCGAAAATTCGCAATGCCCGGCAAAAGGATCAGCACCTCGGCCAGCAAAACGAACATCGTCGTCAGAATCAGAAAGCGCCCCGAGAGGGTGTTGATCGCCATGTCCCGTCACATCGCGGGGGAATTCCCGCCAGTTCGCCGCATAGGCGGCATTTCCACGTAATACCAAATGCTTCGCGCAATAAATAGGGAGCCTGCCACTTGCGCGGAAGGCCGCCAAGACATCTTATCTTCGGACAGGGCCGTAAACTCCACCGCGGGGGCGAAAAATCCGCGTCTGATCCGTTGACTTGCTGCCGAACCCCCACTATAGCCCGGGCTTCGAATATGAGCGGCTGCCGAATCCGAAATTCGCGTAGCCCTACCGTAGACAGAACCCGGAGTAACCGCGATGAAACGCACTTATCAGCCGTCGAAGCTCGTCCGCGCCCGCCGCCACGGCTTCCGCGCCCGCATGGCGACCAAAGGGGGCCGCAAGGTTCTCAACGCGCGCCGCGCCAAGGGCCGTCACGTTCTGTCGGCGTAAGGCCGGGAACGGCACGTAAGCCATGACGCCGCCGGAGGCTCCCGTGACTGGCCCCAAGGGCCGGTGTACGGGAAGCGCGCCGGCGGTTTCCGTTTGTCTGCCTGCCAGTGCGACACGGATCGAGATTCTGCGCCAGCGCGCAGATTTTCTGCGCGCGGCTTCGGCCCTGCGCCAGGGCACACCGGGCTTCCTGCTGCAGGCGCGCAAGCGCCGCGAGGATGAAGGCCCTGCCGATCTGATCCGCATCGGCTTCACCTGCTCCAAGAAACTCGGCAATGCCGTTGCCCGCAACCGCGCCAAGCGCCGCCTGCGCGAGGTCGCGCGGCTTGTGCTGCCCGAGGCTGGTCAGGCAGGTTGGGACTACGTCTTGGTCGGCCGCCCCGAGGCCACCGCGACCCGCGACTTCGCCGCCCTGCTGGCCGATATGAAACGCGCGCTGAACGACATCCATTCCGGCCGCGCGCAACAGGCGCGCCCCCGCGGCGAGCCGGCCAAGGGCAAGCGAAGGGGCAAGGGATGAGCCCGCTCGCCCATATCCTCGCGCTGCCCGTGCGCGCCTACCGGCTGCTGCTCAGCCCCTGGGTCGGCCACGGTTGCCGCTACCAGCCGACCTGTTCGGTCTATGCGCTTGAGGCGCTGCAACGACACGGTGCGTTCAAGGGCGGGTACCTAGCGGCCAAGCGCATCCTAAGCTGCCACCCGCTTGGCGGCCACGGCTATGACCCGGTGCCCGGCGCCGACCCCGAATTCGACGCCCACCGCGCGAAGGATAAGCACGATGCTTGACGATGATGACGCCCCGATCCACCCGCTTTTCGCAGGCGCGCCCTCGACGACCGAGTTCAAGAAGCTGCGCAAGCGCATCGTGCGCGAGACCCGCGATGCGATCGAAAAGTTCGGCATGATCGAGCGCGGCACGCGCTGGCTTGTCTGCCTTTCGGGCGGCAAGGACAGCTACACGCTGCTCGCCATCCTGCATGAGCTGAAATGGCGCGGCCTGCTGCCCGTCGATCTGCTGGCCTGCAACCTCGATCAGGGGCAGCCGGGCTTCCCCTCGACCGTGCTGCCCAAGTTCCTTGAGGACATGGGCGTGCCGCACCGGATCGAGTATCAGGACACCTACTCCGTCGTCGTGGACAAGATCCCTCAGGGGCGGACCTATTGCTCGCTCTGCTCGCGGCTGCGGCGCGGCAACCTCTATCGCATCGCGCGGGAAGAGGGTTGTTCCGCCGTGGTTCTGGGCCATCACCGCGATGACATCCTTGAGACCTTCTTCATGAACCTGTTCCATGGCGGGCGTTTGGCGACGATGCCACCCAAGCTGGTGAACGAGGAAGGCGATCTGTTCGTCTATCGCCCGCTGGCCTTCGTGTCCGAGGCCGATTGCGAGAAATTCGCGCGCTCGATGCACTACCCGATCATCCCCTGCGATCTGTGCGGTAGCCAGGACGGTTTGCAGCGCCAGCAGGTCAAGCAGATCCTCGACGGATGGGAGACCCGCAGCCCCGGCCGCCGTCAGGTGATGTTCCGCGCCCTGATGAACGTGCGTCCCTCGCATCTGTGCGATCCGGGCGTGTTCGACTTTGCCGGACTGATGCGCTCGGTCGCGGAAAGCGACGATTTTACCCAAAACATCCCGAATTTGCGCAACGCCGATTAACGCTTCGCTGACCAGATTACCCCTAGCCTTTGCGGTGCGACGGGTGGGGACCCTCGCGCTGCCAGATGGGGGTTATCATGGGACGTTCAGCGTTACGGGGTATATTCGACAGGGTTAAGCCAATCGTTTTGCGCAGCGAGCTGGCGATCTTCTTGCCCGCGATCGCCCTTGCCGGGCTCTGGTTCGGGGGGGAGGCGCTGGCAGTGGTCGCCTCGATTGCCATCGCCGTGGCCTGGTCCACCCGCCCGCTTGGGGCGCCCACCCCGCGCGAGCAGCCCCGCGACGGGGTGACCGGCCTGCCGCTGCGCGCCGAGGCGGTTGAGATCATGGGCATGTTGCTTGACGACGCCGCCGCGACCGCCCGCAGCACCACTTGTTTCGTCCTCGGTCTCGACGATCCCGTTGCCCTTGCCCGCGAGATGCCCGAAACCGAGTTCGACCTGATCTTGCGCCGCACGGGCGAGCGGCTGCGCGGCGTCCTGCGCGACAGCGACCGGCTGGCCCGGCTTGAGGGCGCGCGCTTTGCCATCATGCTCAACCCCACGGCCTATCCCGATCTGGAGGCCATGATCCAGCTGGCGCAACGCGTTCAGGCGGCCTGCGAGCTGCCGCTGCCGATCTCGGGGCATACGGTCGCCGCCACCTGCCATGTCGGCTTTTGCCAGATGGGCCGCAGCCCGGCGCGCTCGGGTGAGGCGCTGCTGAGCGCGGCCGAGAACGCCGCGATGCAGGCCAGCCGCAGCGGGCCAAGCGCCATCCGCGCCTATTCGAACGATCAGCACCGCGCGGTCGGGGCGCAGGTTTCGCCCAACCGGATCGCGCGCGAGGCCATCGAGAACGGGCAGGTCACCACGCTGTTCCAGCCGCAGCTCGACACCGATTCCGGCGCGCTGTCCGGCGTCCAAGCCGTCGCGCGCTGGATCCGGAATCCGGTCGAGGGGGCACCCGAGGTTGAGGACGTGATGGGCACCATCGACTCGCCCCATCTGCGCGAGCGGCTTGCGGAAATCATGCTCTATCAAAGCCTTACCGCCCTGCGCGAGTGGGAGCGGCGCGGGATCGCGACAGGCCCCGTCTCGCTGCCTTTCTGCGCCGGGCTGTTGGGAAACCCCAAGCTGCCCGAACGCCTGAAATGGGAGTTCGACCGCTTCGATGTTGCGCCCGCGCAGATCCGGCTGGTGTTGATGCAAGATGTCATGGCGCATCTGAACGACGAGGTGATCTGGCTCAACCTTGGCGCCGTGGCCACCTTGGGCTGCGGTATCGAGCTTGCGGGCTTTGGCAACGGGCCGCTCTCGGTCAGCGCGATTCGGCGCACCGCAGCGCGCAGGTTGCGCATCCACCGCAGCCTTGTCAGCAAGCTCGACAGCCATGACGAACAGCGTCAGTCCGTCGCCGCGCTGATCGCGATGGCCGAGAAGCTGGGGCTTGAGACACTGGCGGACGGGGTCGGATCAACTGCGGAACATACGCTGCTGGCGCAACTTGGCTGTCGGCATGTGCAGGGCAAGGCCATCGCTCGGCCGATGGCGATGGGCGATCTGTGCGAGTGGGAGCATCGACACCGCGCTAAACTCGCCGCGACGCCAAGGCTGTTGCAGGGGGGCGGTGTCTGAGCAACGCCACGCGGGCAAAGGCGGGAAAGCGCGCAAGCCCGACCGACGCACGGTATCCTGAGACCTAAAACGCCATTCTGGCCGCGCCAGGGGCTGTTTTACAGGAAAATCGCTTGACCTTTCCCTGCCCCTTCTGTTGAACCACCCCGAACCTGGAACGGCTGGTGGACTGCCCGACATGGATAATCAGAACAAGAACCTCATCCTTGCGACCGCGCTTTCGGCCGCTGTGCTGATCGGCTGGACATATCTGTTCCCGCCAGAGCAGCCCGCGCCCGCCGATCCAACGGCCGTGGCCGAGCAGACGGCTTCGCCCGCGACCCCGGCCATCCCGACCGCCGTCGAACAGGCCGCGCCGGGCGCGGTGATCGACGCCGCAGCCGCAGCGCAGGCCGCCCTCGCGCAGACCCCGCGCATCGAGATCGAAACCTCGGCGCTGACCGGCTCGATCTCGCTTCTTGGCGGCCGGATCGACGATCTGTCGCTCAAGAATTACAAGGAAACGCTCGACGCGGACTCGCCGCTGGTGCGGCTGCTCTCGCCCGTGGGCGACACCGCGCTGAACGCGCATCCTTATTACGCGGTCTATGGCTGGGCCCCGGCTGGCGGCCTCGACCCGGCGCTGGTCCCTGGCCCGCGCACCGTCTGGAGTGCTCCGGAGGGCGCAGCCCTGACCCCCGCCACCCCGGTCGAAATCACCTGGGACAACGGCGCGGGCCTTGTGTTCCACCGCAAGATCGAGATCGACGAGAACTACCTGTTCACCATCACGCAGCGCGTCGAGAACAACACCGGCGCTACTGTCCGCCTTGCCCCTTACGGCATCATCGCCCGCCACGGCATCCCCGAAGGCAACCGCGTCTACGTGCTGCACGAAGGCGCGGTGCGTATGACCGACGGCAAGCTCGAAGAGATCAAGTACAAGGACATCACCAAGCTCGACCCGGTCGAGGGTGAAGGCCAGGCCGAGGTTCTGCCCGCGCTCGAAAGCGGCTGGATCGGCTTTACCGACAAGTACTGGATGACCACGCTGGCGCCGATGAGCGGCAACTTCAACTCGGTCGTGAAATACACCGCAGGGGCGGACCTGTACCAGGCCGAGGCCCGCCTGCCGGTCGTCGAGGTTGCCCCCGGCACTTCGGCAGATGTCGCCACCCACCTCTTCGCGGGCGCGAAAGAATGGGAAGCCATCCGCGATTACCAGGAAGAGGGCGGCATCCAGGGCTTCATCGACTCTATCGACTGGGGCTGGTTCTACTTCCTGACCAAGCCGATGTTCCGCCTGCTGCACTGGCTGAACAGCGCAATCGGCAACATGGGCTGGGCGATCATCGCTCTGACCGTCATCATCAAGGCGCTGGTCTTCCCGCTGGCCCGCAAGTCCTACATCTCAATGGCGAAGATGAAGGAACTGCAGCCCGAGATGGAGGCCCTCAAGGCCGCTGCGGGCGACGACCGGATGAAGATGCAGCAGGGCATGATGGAGCTCTACAAGAAGAACAAGGTCAACCCGGCTGCGGGCTGTCTGCCGATCCTGCTGCAGATCCCGATCTTCTTCTCGCTCTACAAGGTGATCTACGTCACGATCGAGCTTTACCACGCGCCCTGGCTGGGCTGGATCAAGGACCTCTCGGCGCCCGATCCGTCCTCGATCCTGAACCTGTTCGGCCTGCTGCCTTTCGCAACGCCCGAGCCCGGCTCGATGCTGTTCATGCTCAGCCTCGGCGTGCTGCCGATCCTGCTTGGCATCTCGATGTGGCTCCAGCAAAAGCTGAACCCGGCGCCCACCGACCCGAGCCAGGCAATGATCTTCGCCTGGATGCCCTGGGTCTTCATGTTCATGCTGGGCAGCTTCGCCTCGGGCCTCGTGCTCTACTGGATCGCGAACAACACGATCACGTTCATTCAGCAGTACACGATCATGTCGATGCACGGAAAACGCCCCGACCTCTTCGGCAATATCCGCTCGGGCTTTGCCAAGAAACCCGCGGCAGACAAGCCGAAGAAATGACAGCAAGACTGGCACATATCTTCCGACATCCAATCAAGTCGGTCGGATATGAGGAAATCCGCAGCGCGCCCCTGACAAAGGGGCGCGTTCTGCCTTTCGACAGGGTCTGGGCTATCGCCCATGAGGGCGCGAAGTTCGACGCCCCCCTGTCAGAATGGGCGTCGAAAACGAACTTCGTGCGCGGTGTCGCGGCGCCGGGGTTGATGGCGGTTCAGGCCAAGACCCAAGACGACGGCACGATTGAGTTGGCCCACCCAGATCTGTGGCACCTGCGGATCGCACCGGACCGGGCCGAAGATCAGGTCAAACTGATCGAGTGGCTGCGCCCGCTCTGGCCTGAAAACCGTCCAGCCCCGCGCTCGGTCGAAAGCGTGGCGGGCGCCGCCTTATCGGACATGCCCGATCCCTATGTGTCGATCCTGTCGCTCGGGTCACTCGCGGCGCTGTCGCAACGGGCGGGCACGCCGATGTCGCCCCATCGCTTCCGCGGCAACCTCTGGGTTGATGGCTGGAACGCCGGGGCCGAGCGTGACCTGATCGGCCGTCGCCTCAAGATCGGCGCAACCGAGCTTGAAATCGCCATGCCGATCACCCGCTGCCGCGCGACCTGCGCCAACCCCGAGACCGGCAGCGCAGATATCGATACGCTCGCACTGCTGGACGCGCAGTGGGGCGACCATGAATTCGGGCTCTATGCCACAGTGATCACGGGCGGCGAGATCGCGCGTGGCGACAGCGTCGAGGTACTCTGATGAAGATGCAATTCCAACTGGCAGAGACGCCCGAGCCGATGGCCGCCGAACGTGGGCGCCTTCTGTTCGCGGCCCCCGTCGAGTTTCTCAAGGGCGTCGTCGCGATGTCCGGCCTGCCCCCGGCGGACCGGGTCGAGGTGTGCTTTGCCGGGCGTTCGAACGTCGGCAAATCAAGCCTGATCAACGCGCTGACCAATCGCAAGAACCTCGCCCGCGCCTCGAACACCCCGGGCCGCACGCAAGAGATCAACTTCTTCACGACCCAGGGCGGCCCCTATCTGGTCGACCTTCCGGGCTATGGCTTTGCCGAGGCCCCGGTGAACGTCGTGAAGAAGTGGCAGGAACTGCTCAAATCCTATCTCTCGGGCCGCGTGAACCTGCGCCGCGCCTTCGTGCTGATCGATTCGCGCCACGGCGTGAAGAAGGTCGATGACGAGATCCTGACGCTGCTCGACCGCTCGGCCGTCACCTTCCAGGTGGTGATGACGAAGGTGGACAAGATCAGCAAGGCCGAGCGCGAGAAGGTTATCGAACAGGTCAAGGGCGCACTGGCCGCACACCCGGCAGCCCATCCCGAGATCGTCGTCACTTCCTCGGAGAAGGGCGAAGGCGTCGACGTGCTGCGGGCAATCATCGCCAATCTCGAATAATCCGCGCAGGAAAACCCGCCTCGCCACACAATGCCTCGTGAGCGCCCCTCCGGCGCCTACGAGATCTTGCGCGATGCATGAATGTCGCAGTGAATCGCATTGAAACAATACGGTTTTCAGCCTCACAAAGCCGTGCTACGCTGCTCGAAAGCCCCAAATCAAAACAATCGGGGCACGAGGCAGTAAAAGGGCTGAGACCGTGACCACGCTTGCGCGATGGGTCCGTTATGGGCTGTTGTCATTCATACTTTTTCTGGTGCCGGCCGCCGTGCTGGCAGCGCCCTATGCTGCTTTCGTGATGGATGCCCGTTCGGGTGAAGTGCTTTACGCCAAGAACGCCGACACGCGTCTGCATCCTGCCTCGCTGACCAAGATGATGACGCTCTACATCGCCTTCCAGGCAGTCGAGCATGGCGAGATCAGTCTTGATTCGATGGTCACGATTTCGCGCAACGCCGCCAGCCAGCCGCCCTCGCGGCTTGGCCTGAAGGCCGGGCAACGCATCGCGCTGCGCTACCTGATCCGCGCGGCCGCGATCAAATCGGCAAACGATGCGGCCTCGGCCATCGGGGACGCGCTTGGCGGCGACGAGGCGGGCTTTG
Organism: Sedimentimonas flavescens; assembly: GCF_025154035.1. Taxonomy (NCBI): domain Bacteria; kingdom Pseudomonadati; phylum Pseudomonadota; class Alphaproteobacteria; order Rhodobacterales; genus Sedimentimonas; species Sedimentimonas flavescens. The sequence continues at coordinate 496,894 of NZ_JAOALJ010000002.1, forward strand.
CCGCGCGTATGAACCGCACGGCCAAGGCGCTTGGCATGAGCAACACGACCTTCAAGAACGCCAACGGTCTGACCCGTTCCGGGCACCTCTCGACCGCGCGGGACATGAGCACGCTTGGTCGGCGGCTGTTCTACGATTATCCGCAGTATTACAACATCTTCTCGCGCCGGACGGCGGATGCCGGGATGGCCAAGGTTGCCAACACCAACCGCCGCTTTCTGGACGCCTATGATGGCGCGGACGGGATCAAGACGGGCTACACCGTCGCCGCCGGGTTTAACCTGACCGCGTCGGCGCAGCGCGGTGGCAAACGCATCATCGCGACCGTCTTCGGTGGCACCTCGACCGCGCAGCGCAACGCCAAGATGGCCGAACTGCTCGATATCGGCTTCGGTCGTGCGCCGAACCGCGTGCAAGAAGTGCGCCCCGAGCCGCTGCAATATTTGGCTCAGGCGCCCGCCGCGCAGGCCGCTGCGGCTCCGCAGCGTGTGGCCTCGGCCGCACCTGCCCAAAGCCCGCGCCCTATCGCCCGCCCGGGCGAGTCGACGCTTGATGGCAACGCGATTCTGGCCGCCCTAACCGAGGCTGTGCAACCCGCGCCGGTCGAAGCGCCCGCCGTTGTCGCTGCCGTTGAGCCCACGCCCGCGCCAGAGCCTGCAGTTACCGCCGCGCCTGAACCCGTGGCCGAAGTTCTGGTCCTTGCCGCCGCGGCAGGCACGCCGCGCCCGGTTGCAGCCCCGCGTGAGGCTTTCGCGCAGGAAACCGAGCCGCAGCCTGAAACTCTGGCTCTGGTGGCCTCGGCCGAGCCGGAGTTCGACGAAAGCCTCGCCGAAGGCGATGCTCCGCCCGATGAGCCCCTGTTTGCGCAAAGCACCGCGCCCCAGCCCGAGACTCTGGCGATGGCGGCTGCCCCCGCTGCACGCTCGAACACCGTGATTCTTGCGGCCCTTACCCCGCCTGCCCCGGCCCCGCGCGCCGAGCAAAAGGTGGTGTCGCGCGCCTCGTCCTCGGGCGGGCGCAACTGGGGGATCAGCCTGGGCAAGTTCTCGTCGCAATATGCGGCCGAGCGGCTGCTGCTGAAAACCGCGCTGATGGAAAGCGACACGCTTGGCACGGCGCTGCGCAAGGTCGCAACCCGCAAGACCGGCTATGAGGCGAACTTCGTCGGCATGACGAAGGGCGATGCGGAACTGGCCTGTGCGCGCCTGACGGCCCGCTCGTCGGAATGCACGGTGATCGGGCCATAAGGCCCGCGATCAGCTTTTGGGGTGGTCGTCGAATTCGTCCGACAAGATGCGCTCGCTGTCGCCCTTGGGGTCTTCGTACTGGCGCGCCTTGACCGACCAGAAGAAGGCCAGCAGCCCCAAGCCGCCGAGGATCAGAGAGATCGGGATCAGGAATGCGATAACACCCATCGCGTCCTCACTTCAGCCGTAGCGAATTCAGCGAGACCGTAATCGAGGACGTGGACATTGCCAAGGCCGCGGCAAGCGGCGTGGCAAGGCCGATCAGCGCGATGGGAACTGCAACGATGTTGTACACGATCGAGATTGCGAAGTTTTCCTTGATCCGCCGCCGCGCCTGAACGGCCACGCGGAGCGCATCGGCGACGGGCGCAAGATCCTGCCCCAGAAGCACGATATCCGAAGCCGTCCGCGCCGCATCCAGCGCAGAAGCGGGCGAGATCGAGGCATGGGCGGCTGCCAGCGCGGCCGTATCGTTCAGCCCGTCCCCGACCATAAGCACGCGCGCGCCCTTGGCCGTCAGATCGTTAACAAGCGCCACCTTTTCCTGCGGCAGGGCTCCGGCATGCCAGTTCTCAATGCCTAGGCGCTCGGCTAGGGCGCTGACCGCGCCCTCGACATCGCCGGATACAAGGAAGACCCGTTTGCCCTGCGCACTCAACGCACGGACGGCCTCGGCAGCACCGGGGCGCAGCTGATCGGCGAACCGGATCGTCACCGGATGGGCCGTGCCGATCCGCAAATGCGTCGCCGTCGCGGCGCCCGCTTCGGCACCAAGCCAATCGGCCCGGCCAAGACGCACAACCTGCCCGTTCCAGCGCCCCTCGACGCCGTAACCCGGCACCTCGCGGATGTCTTCAAGCCGCGGGACCGCAAGCGCCTGTGCCTGCGCCGCATCATGGATCGCGCGGGCCAGCGGATGCGACGATCCGCTTGCAAGTGCCGCAGCCACGCCGAACTCCTCAGCGCTCAGCGCATCGAGGTTCTCGGGGCGCGGGGTGCCCATGGTCAGCGTGCCGGTCTTATCAAAAACAACGGTATCGACCTCGGCCAGACGCTCCAGCGCCGTGCCGTCCTTAATCAGGAGGCCCTTGCGGAACAGCTTGCCCGAAGCTGCCGTGACCACGGCCGGCACCGCAAGGCCAAGCGCACAGGGGCAAGTGATGATGAGAACGGCGGCGGAAATGTTGATCGCAAAGCGCAGATCGCCCCCCGTCAGCCACATCCAGACCCCGAAAGCGGTGAAGCTGAGAATATGCACCAACGGCGAATAGGCCCGCGCCGCGCGCTCGGCCAGAGAGGTGTAGCGGGTCTTGGCGCTTTCGGCCATCGCCACCAGATCGGCCATCCGGTGCAGCGCGCTGTCCTTGCCCGCCGCGATCACGCGCAGGGTCAGCGGGCCTGTTAGGTTGACCTCGCCTGCGTTCAGTTTGCTGCCCGGGCCGGCATAGACCGGCAGGCTTTCCCCGGTCAGAAGCGAGCGGTCGGTCTCCGACGTGCCCTCGGTCACCTCGCCATCGGCGGGGATGCGGGCTCCGGGGCGCACGCGGATCAGATCTCCGGGCGCAAGTTCGTTCACCGGCACCACGACCTCGGCGCCATCGCGCAGCAGGGTCGCGCGCGGCACCTCCAGCGCGGCCAGTTCCTCGGCTGCCGAGCGGGCTACCGCGCGGGTGCGATAGTCAAGGTAGCGACCCACGAGCAGGAAGAAGGTCAGCATCACCGCTGCGTCAAAATAGGCGTGATGGCCGTGGTTCATCGTCTCGAAGACCGAGATTGAGGAGGCCAGGATGATCGCCAGCGAGATCGGCACATCCATCCCAAGCCGGCCAGCCTTCAGCGAGGTCCAGGCCGAGGCGAAGAAGGGCTGCCCGGCAAAAGCCACCGTCGGCAGCGCAATCGCGGCCGAGATCCAGTGGAACAGGTCGCGCGTCGCGGCCTCGGCCCCCGACCAGACCGAGATCGACAGCAGCATGATGTTCATCATGGCAAAGCCCGACACGCCGATCCGCATCAGCAGATCGCGCCCGCGCCGGTCGGTCTCGGTCGCAGAGAGCAGGCCGGGATCAAGCTCATGCGCCTCGTAGCCGATTCCGTCGAGCGTCTTGATCAGCTCATCCGCGCCGACCGTACCCTCGGCATCGACGGAAACGCGCTTGAGCGTGAGGTTGACGCGGGCCGAGCGCACGCCCGGGTGGCGGTGCAGGGCGCGCTCGACATCGCTGATGCAGACCGCGCAATGCGCCGTGGGCAGCGACAAGATCAGGCGTGCGCCCTTGATGTCGCCGGATCTCGCGAGATCTTCGGCCGAAGGCGCCGCAAGGCAGGCCGGGCAGGCCGAGGCCGAAACATGCTCGTCGGTGAACTCCGAGGGCGCTTCGGTCAGTCGTCCAGCGGCGGGCGCGACGCTCATGGATCAGCCTCTTACGAAAAGGTCGATGCGCTGACGGAATGGCGTGCCATCAGACGCAACTGCATCAAGATGCAAAAGCCAGGCGCCGGGTTCGAGCGTGAGCGGGGCGACGAAGATGCCGCCCGCATAGGTGAAGGCCGGCTCGATGTCGGCGCGCACATGGGTGGTGCGCCCGACAAGCGCCTTGAGTTCGGAGACGCGGGCCGGAAGGCCGGCCCGGTCGCGGATTACCAGCGAAAGCGTGCCGTTCTCATAGGTGGGCTCGACGCTCCAGCCGAGCTCCTCCTGCGCCGCGCGCTCCTTGTCGAAGGATTGCGAGGCGACGTAGGAGTTCGACACCTCGAGCCCCGGGAAGGTCGCGATCGCCTTCCACGCCATCACGAGGTTGACCGCGATGATGACGCCGAAGGCCGCGACGGCAATCGCCAGAACTTTCTTTCCGGTGATCTCTTTCGCCATGAGAAACTGCTCCCGAGTGATCCGTTAGTCGCGCTTGCCGGTACCGTTGAAGACGGTATCCACCGCCGCACGCGCCGGTGCGCCGACCTCTTCCACCCATACACGCAATTCGGTGCGGTCCGCCAGAGCGGGGGCCGATCCGGCCGGCGCCTCGATATAGACACGTTGGGTCAGCGTCTCGTCGGCGGGGGCCGAGATCTCGTTACCTTCGGCGCCTTCGAGCAGCAGGTTCAGATCGGTGCGCGGCGCGCCGTTCTCACCCGTGACGGTGATGCGGAAGGTCGTCTCATCCCCGGCCTTGTTGCGCAGGCGCATCGTGTAGATGTTGCGCACCGAGCCGTCACCTTGGATCACGTAGAGCGGGTCGCGGTTCGGGGTCAGGTTGAAATCGATCGGAGAGCGCATGAACAGTGCCACGACCAGCGCAACGCCGATACCGGCCCAGAGGGTGAAGTAGAGCAGCGTGCGCGGACGGAAGATGTGCTTCCAGACGTTCTTGGGATGGCCGCCGGCGCGCTCCATCGACTCGTCCTTGAGTGCCATATAGCCGATCAGGCCACGCGGTTTGCCGATCTTGTCCATCATCTCGTTGCAGGCGTCGATGCACAGGCCGCAGGTGATGCACTCCAGCTGCTGGCCATTGCGGATATCGATCCCCATCGGGCAGACCGCAAAGCAGGCGTTACAGTCGATGCAGTCGCCCTGCCCTTCGGGCGTGACGCCCTTGTGCAGCTTGCCGCGCGGCTCTCCGCGCCATTCGCGGTAGGCAATGACGAGCGTGTCCTCATCCATCATCGCGGCCTGAATACGCGGCCAGGGGCAGGCGTAGATACAGATCTGCTCGCGCGCGAAGCCGCCAAAGGCAAAGGTCGTCGCGGTCATCACGGCGATGGTGGTATAGGCGACCGGATGGGCCGCGCCGATAACGAGGTTCTTCAGCAGCTCGGGCGCATCGGTGAAGTAGAACACCCAGGCGCCGCCCGTCGCGATCGAGATCAGCAGCCACAGAATCCATTTCGTGATCCGCTTGCGGACTTTCTCGGCATTCCATTTCTGACGCAGCAGACGGATGCGGGCGTTACGGTCGCCCTCGACCCAGCGTTCGACCAGAATGAAAAGGTCGGTCCAGACGGTCTGCGGGCAGGCATAACCGCACCAGACGCGACCGGCGGCCGAGGTGAAGAGAAACAGCCCCAGGCCCGCCATGATCAGGAGGCCCGCGACGAAGTAGAACTCGTGCGGCCAGATTTCGACCATGAAGAAGAAGAAGCGCCGGTTCGCAAGGTCAACCAGCACCGCCTGATCGGGTAGCGCCGGGCCACGATCCCAACGAATCCAGGGGGTGATGTAGTAGATGCCCAGCATCACCGCCATCAGCACCCATTTCAGGGAGCGGAAACTACCGTTGACACGCTTGGGGAAGACGGGTTCGCGTGCGGCGTAAAGGGGGGGCGGATCGGCTTGATCGGTCGAGCTCACGACTCTCTCCGTTTGCTGAGGCAATCTATGTTCGGGTCCCTTCTGCTATGCAGCAGAAAAAAAGACTTTGACATGCGTCAAAAAGGCAAGTCTGCGATACAGCAATTAGCCATGTGCAGGTAATCAGGCCGAATAAGGCTTTGACAGATTACACCATGCCGCTAAATGTGTATCCCAAATACGAAATTGGGCGGGACCTAAGCCCCGCCCGATAAGGACACCGGCGCCCCCAGGAAACGCGCGAACAGGACGGGGCGCCGGTGCTACCCAAGGGGCCGAAGCCCCCCGGATTGTTATTCGCCACCGCCGAGGCCGTGGACATAGGCCGCAACAGCGCGAATCTCGGCCTCCGACAGACGCTGCTCACCGCCTTCAGGCGCAAAGCTCCACGACGGCATGACGCCGAAGCGGGCATTGGCGACCGTGTAGGTCAGCGCGTCGACATCACCACCGTAGAGCCAGATGGCGTCGGTCAGGTTCGGCGCACCTTGTGCGCGGTCACCGGTGCCGTCTTCCATGTGGCACGAAGCACAGTTGTCGGCGAAGACAACAGCACCTTCAGCCTCCAGGGCAGCATCATACTCCTGCCCCGAGATCTTGCGGACGTGCTGTACGACCTGCGCGATCTGGGCGTCGTCGAGCAACTCATCGCGACCGAAGGCGGGCATCTGCGAATAGCGCGCATCGTCGTCTTCGTCGTTACGAATGCCGTGGGCAACCGTGAGGTAGATGTCCTCGATCGAGCCGCCCCAGAGCCAGTCCGAATCCAGCAGGTTCGGATAGCCCAGACGGTCGTTCCCGCCCGCGCCCGCACCGTGGCACTGTGCGCACCAGGTTCTGTAGACGGCCGCACCCGCGTTCTGGGTGAAGGAAGCCAGTTCCGGGTCGTTCGCGATCTGGGTCAGGTCGGTCGCAACCAGCTTTTCCTCGATCGGCTTGTTGGCCGCCGCGTAGCGGTCGATCTCGGCCTGAACGTTCGCGCGGGTCGACGAGCCAAGAAGGCCCGGCGTCGCGCCGTTCAGAAGCGGCCAAGCCGGCATGGCGATGGAGTAGCCGATGCCCCAGATGATGGTGGCATAGAAGCTCCACAGCCACCAGCGCGGCAGGGGGTTGTTATACTCTTCAATACCGTCCCACGAGTGACCCGTGGTGTCCGGCTGATGGTGTTTGGTGGGTTTTTTGCTCATTTCGTCCACGCCTCCTTACAACGTGGCGCCGTCGTCATGACAGCGGCCGCCTTGGCAGCCACCGCCCTGACAGGCGGGTTTGTCATCGTGCCGGAAGGGGATGTTCGCAGTATCCTCGTGCGTTTTGCGCGAACCGGGACGAAACGCCCAGAACACGATCCCGATGAACATCGCAAACAGCGCAAGCATGGCCCAGCTATCGGCGAATTCCCTGAGAATATGATAGTCCATCCCCTACCTCCTTAGCGACTTGCCACGGGTTCGAAGGTCGAGAAGTCGACCATCGTGCCGAGTACCTGAAGATAGGCAACCAGAGCATCCATTTCGGAGATGCCCGGCTGACCGTCGAAGTTGCGCACGTTGACCGCCGGGGAGCCGAAGGCCTCCGAATAGCGCGCATTCAGCCCATCGAAATCGCCGTCAGGATCGACCTGAGCGGCAAAGTCCGCCTTGGCGTTCTCGATCATTTCGGAGCTGTAGGGCACGCCCACGAGCGCATCGGTGGCCAGACGGTCACCGATATGGTCTGCGTCCACCATCGTGTTCAGCAGGAACCCGTATTTCGGCATCACCGATTCCGGCACGACCGCTTGCGGGTTCACCAGGTGATCCACGTGCCACGCATCCGAGTAGCGGTTGCCGACGCGGGCGAGGTCAGGCCCCGTCCGCTTCGAACCCCACTGGAACGGGTGGTCGTACATCGACTCGGCTGCGAGCGAATAGTGACCATAGCGCTCCACCTCGTCGCGCATCGGGCGGATCATCTGCGAGTGGCAGACATAGCAGCCCTCGCGGATGTAGATATCGCGCCCGGTCAACTCCAGCGGCGTGTAGGGACGCACACCTTCTACCTTCTCGATCGTGTTCTCGAGGTAGAAGAGGGGTGCGATCTCCACGATGCCGCCGACGGTGACGACGAGGAAGGAGAAGACCAGCAGAAGCGTGGCGTTCTTTTCAATGACGCCGTGTTTATCTAGAAGTGCCATCTGCCGCTCTCCTTATTCAGCCGGAACAGCAGCCACCGAGGCAGCCGCGACACGCGGTTGCTTGGCGACGGTTGCCCAGAGGTTGTAGGCCATGATCATCGAGCCGACGAGGTAGAGCACACCGCCGAGGGCGCGCACGACATACATCGGGTGCTTGGCGGCCACGGTGTCGGCAAAGGCGTTCACGAGGAAGCCCTGGCTGTCCACTTCGCGCCACATCAGGCCTTCCATGATACCGGTCACCCACATTGCGGAAGCGTAGAGGACGATACCGATGGTAGCGAGCCAGAAGTGCCAGCTGACCAGCGTGTTCGAGTAGAGACGCTCACGTGCCCACAGACGCGGCACCAGGAAGTAGAGCGCGCCGAAGGTGATCATGCCGTTCCAGCCCAGAGCGCCGGAGTGGACGTGACCGATGGTCCAGTCGGTGTAGTGCGACAGCGAGTTCACGGCCTTGATCGACATCATCGGACCTTCGAAGGTCGACATGCCGTAGAAGCCGATCGACACCACCATCATACGGATGACCGGGTCGGTACGCAGCTTGTCCCATGCGCCCGAGAGCGTCATCAGACCGTTGATCATGCCACCCCAGGACGGCATCCACAGGATGACCGACATCACCATGCCGAGGGTCGAGGCCCAGTCCGGCAGAGCGGTGTAGTGCAGGTGGTGCGGGCCAGCCCAGATGTACAGGAAGATCAGCGCCCAGAAGTGCACGATCGACAGCTTGTACGAGTAGACCGGACGTTCAGCCTGCTTCGGCACGAAGTAGTACATCATGCCCAGGAAGCCCGAGGTCAGGAAGAAGCCCACTGCGTTGTGGCCATACCACCACTGAGTCATCGCATCCTGCACGCCGGCGAACACCTGCACCGACTTCGAACCGAAGATCGAGACCGGGATGGCGAGGTTGTTGACGATATGCAGCATCGCGATGGTCACGATGAACGACAGGTAGAACCAGTTCGCCACATAGATGTGGGGTTCCTTGCGCTTGATGATCGTGCCGAGGAAGGCGACCAGGTAGAACACCCAGACGATCGTCAGCCACAGGTCGACGTACCATTCCGGCTCGGCATATTCCTTCGACTGGGTGGCGCCCAGGATATAGCCGGTCGCGGCAAGCACGATCACCAGCTGATAGCCCCAGAACACGAACCAGCCAAGGCCGCCGCCGAAGAGGCGCGCTGCCGAGGTGCGCTGAACGACATAGAACGACGAGGCGATCAAAGCGTTACCGCCAAAGGCGAAAATAACTGCCGAAGTATGCAGCGGGCGCAGCTTGCCGAAGTTCAGGTAACCCTGGGCCCACTCAAAGTTGAGCACCGGGTAGGCAAGTTGAAACGCGATGATAACCGCGACCAGGAAGCCCACGACCCCCCAGAACGTGGTGGCAATGACACCCGCGCGAACGACATCGTCAAAGTATTCGTTTTGCGGGGCCGGAGCCGACCCCATGGTGCGAAGCACCCAGATAAACGCGATCGCCGCGGCCAGCATGACCTCAATCGCGTTCACCATATAGGCAAGATCGCGCGCGTAGTTGGCCGCGATGGCGGCAAGTACCGCCACGAGGCCAAGCGCGATCAGCTTGAAATAATCCCACATGTTGTGCGTCCCTTCGTCTTGTCTGTTTCCCTGCCCCGGCCCGAGTCGGTCTTCGGACAGAGAATTCATGACTGTAGCCCTTGTGGTCTCAGGGTATGCCCGATGCATTGATCTGCATCAAATCCCTCGGAGCGGGGTGTGTTGTTTCGCCGCAGGTGCGAGAAACCGCGCCGCAACTGCATTGAACGCCCCCGTCCCGGCCCCAATATGCCCTAGCCGCGATCAGATCGCTCGCAAAAGTTGCATGGCAGATGTGAAATTTTTCCTGCCCGCTCGGGGGGATGACTTGATCCGGGTCAAAGTCCTTGCGGCTTTTGCAGCCTAGCGTTCATCAGGGAGATACGCGCGGAGGATACCATGTCGTACAAATCCATTCTGACCATCGTCACCGATCCCGCAGCAGCAGGATCGCAGCTTGAGACCGCAATCGCGGTCGCCCGGCGGCAGGACGCGCATCTCGATGTGCTCTGCCTTGGCGTCGATCGGACGCAGACGGGCTATTACTACGCTGGCGCCACCGCCTTCGTGCAGCAAGAGGTGCTCGACCGCGCCCAGCAAGATGCGCGCGAGGTCGAGGCCGCCGTCAAGGCGCGCCTCGGAGCCGAGGATATCCGCTGGGGCTCGGACACGCTTGTCGTGCAGATCGGCGCCATCGCCACGGTCGTCGGGCTGCGCGCCCGCTTTGCCGATCTCGTGGTCATGGGGCGGCCCTATGGCAAGGGTCGCGGGCAAGAGCTTGAGGCCGTCGTCGAGGCGGCCCTGTTCGAGGGGCAGGTTCCGGTGCTCATCGTACCCGACGGCTACAGTGGCGCGGCAGTCGCGGCGCGCGTGGTCGTCGCCTGGAACCAGTCGAACGAAGCCATGAGCGCTGTGCGCAAGTCTCTGCCGGCGCTGAAGGCGGCGCAACAGGTGGATATAACCGTGATCGACCCGCCGACCCATGGCCCGGAACGCTCGGACCCCGGCGGTCAGCTCAGCCAGATGCTCGCGCGCCACGGCGTTCATGCCGAGGTCTCGGTGCTGGTCAAGACCATGCCGCGCGTCTCGGATGTACTCAACCGTCACGTGCGCGACACCAATGCCGATATGATCGTCATGGGTGCCTATGGCCACTCGCGCTTCCGCGAAGCGATCCTGGGCGGCGCGACGCGCAACATGCTGGAACTGGCCGAAGTGCCGGTTCTGATGGCGCATTGAAACGACCGGAAGACCACTCACAAACCAAAGCGGCGCCCCTCGGGGCGCCGTTTGCCGTTTTCAGTCGCTGTGGTCAGACCAGGAAGCCGCCGTCGTTGTCGTCGCCCGCCTCTAGCAGCAGGCGGTCCATATCCGGCACGGTCACGTGGCGCTTGCCCTCCAACTCGATCACCCCGTCGCGCTTGAGCGCGGACATCTGCCGCGAGACCGTCTCGAGCGTCAGGCCCAGGTAATCCGCCATCGCCTCGCGCGTCAGCGGAAGGTCGAAGGTCATCCGACCCTGCGGATGGCGCAACTTGATCGAGGCATCGCGGCGCGCCACGATCGACAAGAGCGATGCGATCTTTTCCCGCGCCGTCTTGCGCCCCAGAAGCAGCATCCATTCCCGCGCTGCATCGAGCTCGTCGAGCGTCATCTGCAGCAGCCGCTGCGCAATATGCGGGGTGCGCTCCATCATCTCTTCGAACGGCTTGCGGCGGAAGCAGCACATCAGGATGTCGGTGGTCGCCGTCACATTATAGGCCGCAAACTCGCGCCCCGGACGGCCCACGAAATCTGATGGCAACAAAAGGCCCACCATCTGCGTGCGCCCGTCTTCAAGCGTTTGGGTCAGCGTCGCGATGCCGGTGACCACCGAGGCCACGAAATCCATCTTGTCGCCCGCCCAGATAACGGTCTGACCAGCCTCAAAACTACGGTAATATTTGATCGATTCGAGTTCTTCGAGTTCGTCTGTTTCGCACCTTGCACAAACAGCGCGGTGGCGAATAGGACAGTCTCCGCAGGCAAGGGAGACCGGATACACGTCGTCGTGTGCCATCTGTGTCACTTGATTTGGGTCAATTTCTGTTGCGCGTCTTGTCGGTAACGATACGCGCATGGAACAGGAATCGCAACTCACCCGGCTCGGGCTATTCGACGCACGGGTGCCCCGTTATACAAGCTATCCGACCGCGCCCCACTTCTCGACCGACGTGGGGCCGTCGCACTTCGAGGAATGGATCGAGGCCATACCGGCCGGCGCCTCCATCTCGCTTTACATGCATGTGCCCTTCTGCCGCAGGTTGTGCTGGTTTTGTGCCTGCCGCACGCAGGGCACGCAAAGCGACGATCCGGTGCGGATCTATTCGGAAACCCTGCTGGCCGAGCTGAAAATGCTCAAGAGCCGCCTTGCACCCGGCGTGACGCTCTCGCGCCTGCATTGGGGTGGCGGCACGCCCACGCTGATGCCCGCCGACATGATGCGCCGCGTCGCGGCCGCCGTGTTCGAAGCGGTGCCGATGGGCGAAGGTGCTGAATTCTCGGTTGAGATCGATCCGAACGAGATCGACGATTCGCGTATGGATGCGCTGGCCGAAAGCGGGCTGAACCGCGCCTCGATCGGGGTGCAGGATTTCGACGAGCAGATCCAGCAGGTGATCGGCCGCGACCAGAGCTATGAAATCACCCGGCGCGCGGTCGAGATGATCCGCGAGCGTGGCGTGCAAAGCCTCAACGCCGACATTCTCTATGGCCTGCCGCACCAGACCCCGGCGAAAATCTCGGATTCGGTGCAGAAGCTGCTCTCGCTCGGCCCCGACCGGGTGGCGCTTTACGGTTATGCCCATGTGCCGTGGATGGCGCGGCGGCAGAACATGATCCCGTCAGACCACCTGCCGACCCCGCAAGAACGCCTCACGCTGTTCGAGACCGCGCGGCGTCTGTTCGTGGCGGATGGCTATGACGAGATCGGCATCGACCACTTCGCCCTGCCGACCGACGGGCTGTCGAAGGCGCTGAAATCGGGCAAGCTGCGCCGCAACTTCCAGGGCTACACCGACGATCTGGCCGAAGCGCTGGTGGGTATGGGCGCAAGCTCGATCTCGCGCTTCCCGCAGGGTTTCGCACAGAACGCCTCGGCGACGGGCGCGCATACGGGCGCGATCCGCGATGGCCGCTTCTCGACCTCGCGCGGGCATGTCTTCACCGAAGACGACAAGATGCGCTCGCGCCTGATCGAGGCCCTGATGTGCGACTTCAAGGTCTCGGCGCAGGAACTGGTGCGCGATTATCGCGCCGATCCGGTGAAACTGGCCGAGATGTTCGCCAGCTGCGCCTCCAAGTTCGAGGACATGGTGCAGGTAACCACCGAGGGTCTGGAGATCCCCGAAAAGGGCCGACCGCTGACCCGCATGATCGCCCGGCATTTCGATGCCTATGACCTGTCCAAGGCCGGTCACAGCTCGGCAATCTGATCTATTCGAAAGGCTGACCTGCCCCGCCTCACAGCGGGGCTTTTTTCTTGCTCAGACGCGTTCGCCCAATGCGGCGGTGATCAGCTCGCGCGTGTAGTCGGTTTGCGGGCGCGCGAAGATTTCGGCGGCGGGGCCGGCCTCGACCACATCGCCGCGCTTCATCACCATGACCTTGTGCGCCAGTGCGCGCACCACGCGCAGATCGTGGCTGATGAACAGATAGCCAAGCCCGTGGCGGCGTTGCAGATCGCGCAACAGGTCAACGATCTGCACCTGCACCGTCATATCGAGCGCCGAAGTTGGTTCATCCAGCACTACCAGACGCGGGCGCAGGATCATCGCGCGGGCAATGGCGATCCGCTGGCGCTGACCGCCCGAGAACTCATGCGGGTAGCGCGTCATCGAGCCGGGGTCGAGCCCGACCTCGGTCATGATCTCGGCCACCATGTCGCGCCGGTTGCGACCCGGATCGACGCCATGCACCGTCAGCCCCTCGCCGATGATCTGCTCGACCGTCATGCGCGGGCTCAGGCTGCCGAACGGATCCTGGAAAACGATCTGCATGTCGCGCCGCAATCGGCGCAGTTGCCGCGCCTGCCAGTCGGCAATGTTCTGCCCGGAATAGACGATCGGCCCTTCACTGGCGATCAGACGCATGATGGCCAGCGCCAGCGTCGTCTTGCCCGAGCCGGATTCGCCCACGATCCCCAGTGTCTCGCCCGCGCGCACGCTCAGCGATGCGTCATTGACGGCCTTCACATGGCCGATGGTGCGGCGCAAAAGCCCGCGCTGGATCGGAAACCAGACCTTGAGATGCTCGGTCCGCACCAATTCCTCGGCACCTTCCGGCACCGGGTCGGCCAGCCCTTTCGGCTCGGCCGCCATCAGCTTGCGGGTATAGGGGTGCTGCGGGTTGGCGAATATCTCCTCGGTCCGCCCCTGCTCGACAATCTCGCCCATCTGCATGACGCAGACCTTGTCGGCGATCCGGCGCACGACGTTCAGATCATGACTGATGAACAGAAGGCTCATGCCCTCGGCCCGTTTCAACTCGGCCAGCAACTCAAGGATCTGCGCCTGAATGGTCACGTCGAGCGCGGTCGTGGGTTCGTCCGCGATCAGCAACTCGGGGCCGTTCGCCAGCGCCATGGCAATCATCACGCGCTGGCGCTGCCCGCCCGAAAGCTGGTGCGGGTAATCCTGCAAGCGGCTTTCCGGGTTCTGGATCCCGACCTTCTCCAGCAACTCAATGATCCGCGGGCGCGCGGCGTCGCCGGTGATGCCCTGATGCAGCGCCAGGCTCTCGCCGATCTGCTTTTCCAGCGTGTGCAGTGGGTTGAGCGAGGTCATCGGCTCCTGGAAGATGAAACTGATGTCATTGCCGCGCACTTCAAGCAGCTTGGCCTCGGGCGCGCCGATCATCTCGGCGCCCTCATATTGGACCGAGCCAGACAGCTCGGCGTTCGAGCCAAGCAGTGCGACCGTGGCCAGCGCCGTGACCGACTTGCCCGAACCGGATTCCCCCACCAGCGCAACGGTTTCGCCCTTTTCGACCGTGAAGGACACACCCTTGACCGCCGGGATGATCTTGCCGTCCTGCCGGAACGAGACGCGCAGGTTATCGACCTTGAGAACGGTGCTCATTTGAAGACCTTTCTCGGATCGAAGGCATCGCGCACGCCTTCAAAGATAAAGACGAGCAGAGAAAGCATCATCGCGAAGGTGAAGAAGGCCGAAAACGCCAGCCAGGGCGCCTGAAGGTGCTGCTTGCCCTGCAACGCCAGTTCCCCCAGCGAGGGCGCGGAACTGGGCAGGCCATAGCCGAGGTAATCGAGCGAGGCGAGCATCGAGATCGTGCCGGTGATGACGAAGGGCAGCATCGTCAGCGTGGCGACCATCGCGTTGGGCAGGATGTGGCGGAACATGATCACCCGGTCCGACACGCCAAGCGCCCGCGCGGCGCGGACATACTCGAAGTTGCGCGCCCGCAGGAACTCGGCTCGCACGACGCCGGTCAGGGCGGGCCAGCCGAACAGGATGGCCACGAAAACCAGTAGCCAGAAACTTCGCCCCAAGATCGCGAAGAGGATGATGATGACGTAAAGCGAGGGGGTCGAGCCCCAGATCTCCAGCAGGCGCTGGAAGACCAGATCGACCCGCCCGCCGAAATAACCCTGCACCGCCCCCGCCGAGATACCGACGACCGAGGCCACCGAGGTCACGATCAGCGTGAACAGGATCGAGGTGCGGAAGCCGTAGATCACGCGGGCCATCACGTCGCGCGCGGTATCGTCGGTACCGAGCCAGTGCTTGCTATCGGGTGCCGAGGGTGCGGTGCCCACGTTGTTGATCGTGCGGTAGTGATAGGGGATCGGCGGCCAGATCATCCAGCCTTTCTCGATCGGCTCAGCCTCGACCGTACCCTTGGTGCGGGCCTCCTCCATATAGGTGTCGGGGTCGTCCCAGCATTCCTCGCGCCCGCCGGTGACGATCAGGCACTGCACCGCCTCATCGCGGTAGATCGCCTCGGTGCGGAAATCGCCGCCAAAGGCGGTCTCGGGGTAGAAGCGATAGGCGGGCACGAAGAACTCGCCCCGGTAGCGCACAAGGATCGGCTTGTCGTTCGCGATCACCTCGGCAAAGAGCGAGAGCACGAAAAGCGCCAGGAACAGCCACAGCGACCAGAAGGCGCGGCGGTTGGCCTTGAAGTTGCGCCAGCGGCGCGCGTTGAGCGGTGAGAGCGCCATCAGCCGGCCCTCCGCTCGAAATCGATCCTGGGATCGACGAAGACATACATCAAGTCAGACAGGATGCCGACGACCAGCGAGATCAGGCCAAAGACGTAAAGCGTGCCGAAGATGACCGGGTAGTTCCGCTCGACCGCGGCCTGGAAGCCCAGAAGCCCCAGACCGTCGAGCGAGAAGATCGTCTCGACGATGATCGAGGCGCCGAAGAACACGCCCAAAAAGGTGGCCGGAAAGCCTGCGATGACAATCAGCATGGCGTTGCGGAAGACATGGCCGTAAAGCACCTTGCGCTCGGCCAGGCCTTTGGCGCGGGCGGTCATGACATATTGCTTGTTGATCTCATCCAGGAACGAGTTCTTGGTCAGCAGGGTCATGGTCGCAAAGCTTGAGATGGTCGTGGCGATCACCGGCAGCGCGATGTGCCACAGGTAATCCAGCGCCTTACCCATCATGCTCAGCTGATCCCAGTTGTCCGAGGTCAGCCCGCGCAGCGGGAATATCTTCCAGTACGACCCGCCCGCGAACAGCACCATCAGCATGACCGCAAACAGAAAGCCGGGGATCGCGTAACCGATGATGATCGCACCCGAGGTCCAGGTATCGAAGGGCGTGCCGTCCTTGACGGCCTTGCGGATGCCAAGCGGGATCGAGATCAGATAGGCGAGGATGGTGGACCACAGCCCCAGCGTGATCGACACCGGCATCTTGTCCACGACCAGTTCGATCACCGTCTGCGAGTGGAAGAAGCTCTTGCCGAAGTCAAAGCGCAGATAGTCGCCCATCATGTAGAAAAAGCGTTTCCAGGCCGGGATCGGCTCCTTGCGGCAGGCGGGGTCTTTCAGATCGGGCGTGCCGGTGAAGCCCTCGTCGCAGACGATGCGCGAAAAGCCCATCTGCACCTCAAGCTGCGCGAGCAACTCGGGCGAGATACCGCGCGCACCCTGATAGCCGCTATCCTCGACGCCACCCTGCGCGGCCCCTGCATCGCCCCCGCCCGAGATGTTGCGCAGCGAATCCGCCTCGCCCTCGACGCGGGCGATGATCTGTTCGATCGGCCCGCCGGGAACGAACTGGGTCAGCGTGAAGTTGATCAGCATGATCCCGAACAGTGTCGGAATCACCAGAAGCAACCGCCTGAGGATATAGGCGCCCATACCTGCTCTGCCTTTATTATTCTTCCGCTCAGAACGCGCCGGCGGCTTTCAGTTTCTCGGCTTTCTCGGCGTTATACCACCAGAAGTCCAACTCGCCCAGAGCGTAGGGCGGCAGGTTCTCGGGGTGCTCGTACATGTCGAAATAGGCGACCGTGTGGCTGCCCTTGTACCATTGCGGGACCCAGAAGCGCAGGGCGCGCAGGGCGCGGTCCAGCGCATGGACGCGTGGCGTCAGCTCGTCCTTGGTCTTGGCTTCCTCGACCAGACGGATCAGCTTGTCGATTGCCGGATTGGCCAGCCCCATGGCGTTGAACACGTCATCGGTCGAATTCGAGCCGAAATACTGCTGCAGATCGGCGCCGGGGATATAGTCCTGCCCGAGATGGGCAGAGATCATGTCGTAGTCATGACTGCGGCGGCGGTTCTCATACTGCGCGTCATCGACCCGCGACATGGTGGCATCGACGCCAAGCGCGCGCAGGTTCTCGACATAAGGGTTGATGACCCGATCGAAGGTCTGGCTGTCGTTCAGGATCTCGACCCGCAGCGTCTCGCCGCGCGCATTGCGGCGCACGCCGTCGTCGTCAACGGGCCAGCCCGCCTCATCCAAGAGCGCCGCGGCCTTGCGCAGGTTGCCCCGGTCAAGCTGGCGCGTGCCGGAAACCGGCGCCATCGCCGCCTCGTCGGTCAGAATCCCCTCCGGCAGATCGGCGGCAAGCGGCTCGAGGATCGCGACCTCCTCGGGCGAAGGTACGCCCGTCGCAGCCAGTTCCGAGTTCTCCCATGCCGAGTTCACCCGGTCATAGAGGCCGTAAAACAGCGTCTCGTTCGACCATTCGAAGTTGAACATCAGCCCAAGCGCTTCGCGCACGCGGATATCCTGAAACTTCTCGCGCCGCAGGTTGATCGCGAAGACCTGCCCCGAGGCGATATCGCCCGAGGGCAGTTCGGCCTTGACCACCTGCCCCGAGTTGAACGCCGGGAAATCATAGGCCGTCGCCCAGATGATCGAGCTGGCCTCGTTGCGGAAGGTGTAGGAACCCGCCTTGAAGCCCTCGAAGGCCGCCTGATAGTCGCCGTAATACTCCACCCGGATACGATCAAAGTTGTTCTTGCCCCGGTTGATCGGCAGATCTTCACCCCAGTAATCGGGGTTGCGCTTCCAGATCACCGTGCGGCCATCCTTGGCGCTGTCGAACATATAGGGCCCCGAGCCCATCAGCACCTTGTCCGAGGCCTTTTCGAGATCCAGCCCGTCGCGCTCAAACTGCGCCTTGGACAGCACCGGCAGCCCGCCCGCCGCCTGAATGATATCGCGGCGCGGGTAATCGGGTGTGAAGGTGAACTTGATGCGGCGCGCGTCCAGCACCTCGGCCGAGGCGATTTGTTGCGAGACGACTGCACGGAAGGACGACAGCCCCTTGTCGCGAAAGACTTCATAGGAGAACAGCACATCCTCAGAGGTCATCGGCGTGCCGTCGGAAAACCGCACCCCTTCGCGCAGGGTGAAAATCACCCAGTCCCTTGAGGCCGGGTACTCGAAGCTCTCGCAGAGCAGGCAATACGCCTCGCCGACGGTGTCCGCCGTACCCGTGAGCATCGATTCATGCGGCGCCGAGGACAGCGCAGCGGCGCGGCCCTCAAGCGTGTAGGGATTGAAATTGTCGAACCCGCCCGCCGTCCATTCCGAGATCTCGCCGCCCTTCGGGGCATCGGGGTTCACATAGTCGAGATGCGTGAAGTCAGGGCCGTATTTCAGATCGCCCAAGGTCGCGATCGCGCTGGCGACGATGGTCTCCTCGGCCCGCGCAAGGCCCGCGAGGCCCATCCACAGCGCCGCCCCTACGACCGCGGCCCCAAGCATCAGCCCCGGTCGCCGGTCCTGCGCCGCCACTGCCACCGCCTGCTTCCTCGCCATCCGGGCCTCCCTTTCCAAACACTTCCGGCTAGCTAAAAGCGCGACGCGCGCGGGCGCAAGTTGCAACTGCGTGAGATGAAAGGAAAAGGCCGCACCTTTCGGCGCGGCCTTCGAATTCAGCACGGTGATCGCGGATCAGCCGCCAAGCGAGCGGAGGTAGGCGATCAGGTCGGCGCGGTCCTCGGCCTTAGGCAGACCGGCGAAGGACATCTTGTTGCCCGGAATGTAGTCTTTCGGCTTGGCGAGCCAGGCGTCCAGCGCCTCGAGCGTCCAGGTGCCGCCATGGGCAACCATCGCGTCCGAATAACCGAAGCCCTCGACGCCAGCGACAGCGCGATCGACCACACCATCGAGATGCGGGCCGGTGCCGTTGCTGCCATCGACCTTGTGGCAGGCCTTGCACTTACCGAAGACTTTCTCGCCCTTGGCAGCATCGCCGCCGTCCAGCGCGACGACAACTTCTTCCTCGGCGGCAGCTTCCTCACCACCACCGGCGTCGAGCAGACCGCCCGGTGTCGCCGTCATCATCGCGACTTCGGCATGTTCGCCTTCCGCTTCGCCATGGGCGGTATCGCCGATGGTGAAGAGCGCGTTCGATGCCGTGTTGGCGACGAGGAAGAACAGAAAGGCGCCCAGCAGAGCGCCCGCTGCCTTGAGGACATTCATGGTTTTGAACATAGCACTTCCCTGATATGGCCGTTCAGTTGAGGGCATGTATCCGGTTTACGCCCCGTGTTTCAAGGTTTCTTTGCGTGGCAATGCGACAAACCTGCGCCTGAGCGTGCATTTCCGGCCTAGCCGTGGGCTTTGGCGCTTTCCTCAGCCTTCCCCGCGCGCTAATGCAGTGCCACACCAGCCGATGGGGGAGCGCATGAGCCACAAACTGACCGGACGGATCGCATTCCAGGGCGAGCCCGGGGCCTATTCGCATCAGGCCTGCCGCGACGCCCGCCCCGACATGGAGGCCCTGCCCTGCCGCACCTTCGAGGACGTGATCGAGGCCGTGCGCAAGGGCGATGCCGACCTTGCCATGCTGCCGGTCGAGAACTCGACCTATGGGCGCGTGGCCGACATCCATCACCTGCTGCCGGAATCGGGGCTGCATATCATCGACGAAGCCTTCGTGCGGGTGCATATCAACCTGCTGGCAGTGAAGGGCACGAAGCTTGACAATGTGCGCGCCGTAATGAGCCACACCGTCCTTCTGGGCCAGTGCCGGGGCTTTCTGCAATCGCACGGGCTGGAGCGGATCACCGGTGCCGACACCGCAGGCTCGGCCAAGATCGTCGCCGAGCAGCGCGATCCTTCGGTCGCGGCGCTGGCCTCGGAACTGGCGGGCGAGATCTACGGTCTGGACGTTCTGGCGCGCCATATTGAGGACAAGCAGGACAACACTACCCGCTTCCTGATCATGTCGCGCGAGCCGAACCTAGCGCGCCGTGGCGACGGGACGATGATGACCACCTTCGTCTTCCGCGTGCGCAACATCCCGGCCGCACTGTACAAGGCGATGGGCGGGTTCGCGACGAATGGCGTCAACATGACCAAGCTGGAAAGCTACATGGTCGGCGGCAGCTTCACCGCAACCCAGTTCTACGCCGACATCGAGGGCCACCCCGACGACCACAATGTCCGCCTCGCGCTGGACGAGCTGCGCTATTTCACCTCGCAGCTGGATCTTCTGGGCGTCTACCCGGCCGACCCGCGCCGTCAGTCCTGAGAGCCACGCTCGATTCGGCGCGCGAAGCCGCGCACCCGATCGGCGAGTTTCTTCTCAAGTCCCGCGCGCCCCAGCCGGGCCGATTGCACCACCAGCCGCGCGCCAAGCGTGCGCGGCTTGACCTCAAGCCCCACGATCAGCCGCGTGCGCTCTCGCGCCAGCGCCATCAGGCGCAGTTCCAGCAGCACCTCGTAGCTGCCCGACAGGCCGCGATAGTCCAGCGCCTCCGGCCGGTCGAACCGCTGAATATCGGCCATCAGCCGACGCGCCTTGCCGCGATAGTCGAAATCGATCAGCCAGGACATGCCTGGCGCGGGCGCGCTCAGCGTATCGGTGCGCCGCATCGACACGCCCCGGCGCAGCGCCTCGCCGCGAAACACCGCGAAATCGGCGAGGTGATCGAAAATGTGATCGGGTGTCGCGTTAATATCTTCTCGGGTCGAAAGTCGCATTCTCAGAATCCTTGGGCGGGCAAGTCAGAGCCGGTCGGCCAGCCAGTGTCTGAGCAGCCATCCCGCGATGGCGCCCTTGCGCGGCGCCCGGATCTCGGGGTCTTGCCCGGCGAAAATCGCAGCCAGACGTTCGCGCGTCACCCACAGGGCATCCTCGATCTCGACCGGGTCGATGGTGATCGCATCGCTGATCGCCTCGGCGCGGCAGCCCAGCATCAGCGAGGTCGGGAAGGGCCAGGGCTGCGATGCAACAAAGCTGACCGCACCCACCTGAACACCGGTTTCCTCGGCCACTTCGCGGCGCACGGCAGCCTCGAGCGGCTCGCCCGGCTCCATGAAACCTGCGAGGCAGGAATACATCCCCTCGGGCCAGGGGTGGCTGCGCCCGAGCAGCACGCGGTTGCCGCGTGTCACCAGCATGATCACCACCGGATCGGTGCGCGGGAAATGCTGCGCGCGGCAGGCGATGCAGCGGCGCTGCCAGCCCGCCTGTTCGGGCTGACTGGGCGCGCCGCAGCACGAGCAGAAGCGGTGCGTGGCCTGCCATGACAGGATCGCCCGCGCGGTCGCGGCCAGCTCGGCCGCGCGCGGATCAAGCGCCATCATCTGGCCGCGCAACTCGGCAAAAAACGTGCCTTCGGGAAGTTCGGGGTGGCGCTGTTCGCTCGCGTCGAAGAAGGCCGCCGGGTCTGGCAACGGGCCATCGGGCACCCAGTCCGAGACATCCTTGGCGAAGATCGCGACGCCCTCGCACAGGCCCAGAAAGATCGCGCTCTCGCCGCCGGCAGCCAGCAACCTATGCCCCGGCGCGATCGGCGCCAGTCCGCGCCCCGCCGCCGTGGCGGGGGCATCTTCGGCCGCGAACAGCGGGCGACCACGCCAGAACGGAAGGATCAGCGTGGCCGGGTCCGCAAGCGCCTGCGCCAGAAACGCAGCATCGCCGCGCAGATGCGCCGCACGCTCCAGCCCCGAACCGGCGAAGGCCAGCCCTTCGCGCTCCAGGGCCTCGGCCAGAGCAGCCGTCGGCGCGTGGCCCGCTGTCGTGAATGCGCTCATCTTTCCCCACCCCTTCGCTTGCGGAACTGATCGCATGAAAGCCCTGAATTGGCCAGTAGCGTTGCAGGGATGTCGCGCGAATGGGTAAACCTCTGGTGCGGCGGCGCTTTGAGTTGGCTTTGATCGCAACTCTCCCTTAGGTTGTGCACGAAATGGAAGGTAAGCAGGAATGACGGCAGGTTCCGCGCCCAATCGCCCCCCCGATGGGCCCCGGATCGCACTACGATTGCTTGAGACGACCGATCTGCACGGCCATATCCACGGTTACGACTATTACACCGACCGCCCGAGCGACGCGGTGGGCCTTGCACGCCTGACCAGCCTGATCGACATCGCCCGCGCCGAGGCCGCCAATTGCCTTCTCTTCGACAATGGCGATTTCCTGCAAGGCACCGCGCTGACCGAATACTGGGGCCGCGAGCATGGTCTGGCCGCGGGCGAGACGCATCCGATGATCGCCGCGATGAATGCCGTGGGCTATGACGCGGGCACGCCGGGCAATCACGAGTTCAACTATGGTCTCGAATTCATGCTGCGCGCACTGGCCGGGGCCGCGTTTCCGATGGTCTGCGCCAATGCGATCACCGAGCGAAGCCCCGAGCCCCTGCGCGACCGCACCCTGCTGCCGCCCTGGGTGATCCTGACGCGACAGATGCGAGACACCGCAGGCACGGAACACATGCTGCGCATCGGCGTGATCGGTTTGTTGCCGCCGCAGATCACCGCCTGGGATCGCCAGCACCTTGAAGGGCGCTTGGCCACGCGCGATATCGTCGAAGCGGCGCGCGCCCATGTGCCCGCCTTGCGCGCCGCCGGGGCGGATCTTGTGGTCGCGCTGGCGCATACCGGGATCTCGGCCTGCGAGGAGGATGCCGAACATGCCGCCCTTGCACTGGCACGCGTGCCGGGGATCGACGTGCTGCTCTGCGGCCACAGCCACCTGCCCTTCCCCGGCCCTGAAACCCGTCCGGCCCCCGGCATCGACCCGGCGCGCGGCACGCTTCATGGCAAGCCCGCGATGCTTGCGGGGCGGTGGGGCTCGCATCTGGGGGTGATGGACCTACAATTGCAGCGCTGCTGCGATGGCTGGCGCATCGCCGATTTCGCAACCGAGCTGCGCCCGATCCGCCCGCCCGCAGGCGCCCCCCGCCCGCCCGAGGCGCCGCGCATCATCGCCACCAATACCGCCGCCCACGCGAAGACCCTGGAGTTCGCCCGCCGCCCGGTCGGGCACTCTGCGGTGGCGCTGCACAGCTACTTTGCCCCCGTCGCGCCGGACCGCGCGCTGACGCTGGTTGCGCAGACGCAGCACGACCACGTTCGGCGATGCCTGGGCGACGATCTGCCTATCCTGTCCGCCGTCTCGCCCTTCAAATGCGGCGGGCGGAGCGGGCCCGAGCATTTCCTCGACATCCCGCCGGGGCCGCTGACAACGCGCCATATCGTCGATCTCTACCTCTTCCCGAACACGATCAGCGCGATAGAGATCACCGGCGCCGGGTTAGCCGACTGGCTGGAGCGTGCGGCGGGGCTGTTCCATCGCCTCAACCCGGGCGTTCAGGACCAGCCTCTGCTGAACCCCGATTTCCCCTGCTACAATTTCGATGTGATCCTTGGCCTGACCTACCAGATCGACCTATCACAGCCCGCGCGCCATGCGCTCGACGGTCGACTGGTGAACCCGCAGGCACGACGCATCGGAAAGCTATGTCATAAGGGCCACCCCGTCGCACCCGATGATCGCTTCATTCTGGCCACGAACAACTATCGCAGCTCGGGCGCGGGGGGTTTTGTCGCCGAAGGGATCAGCGTGCTCGATCTCGGCCCGCCTGTCTCCGCGCAAGACGCGTTGATGCAGGCGGTACAGAGCGTTCCCGCTGTTGCGCCGCAAGCGACGCCGGTCTGGCGCTTTGCTTCGATGCCGGATACCTCGGCACTCTACCGCACCGCGCCCCGCGCGGCACGGTTCCTGCCGCTGCCCAATGGCCCGCATATGGAAGCGCTAGGGATCCGCGACGACGGTTTTCTTGAGCTGCGGTTGTTCTTTCAGGAGTAAGCGCGATCTTCACCCAAGCCTGACGACGCCGGGATAAGAGCTTTTCCAACAAAGCGCGCCCATCACCCGCCTGACCCGGCCGGGGGTTTCACACCCCCGGACCCCCGTGGGATATTTGGGCCACATTGAAGGGGCAGGTCAGCCCCAGGTCGGGTGGAAGCGGTTTGCGGGCGAGAGGGTAAAGATCTCGCAGCCGTCGGAGGTGACGCCGACCGAATGCTCAAACTGCGCGCTGAGCGACTTGTCGCGGGTCACCGCGGTCCAGTCGTCGGCGAGCACCTTGGTTTCGGGGCGACCGAGGTTCACCATCGGCTCGATAGTGAAGAACATGCCTTCCTCGAGCATGGGGCCGGAGCCTTTTCGGCCGTAGTGCAGCACATTCGGCGGCGCGTGGAAGACCCGGCCAAGGCCGTGGCCGCAGAAATCGCGCACCACGCCCATACGGTGGCCTTCGACATATTGCTGGATGGCAAAGCCGATGTCGCCGAAGGTGTTGCCGGGGCGGACCTGCTCGATCCCGATCATCAGCGCGTCATGAGTGACCTGGATCAGGCGCTCGGCCTTGCGGCTGAGGTTGCCTGCCACATACATACGCGAAGTGTCGCCGAACCAGCCATCGAGGATCACGGTCACGTCGATGTTCAGGATGTCGCCATCCTTGAGAACCTTGTCACCCGGGATGCCGTGGCAGACCACGTGATTGACCGAGATGCAGGAGGCATGTTTGTAACCGCGATAGCCGATGGTGGCCGAAGTGGCGCCCAGTTCCGTGACGCGGTTGCGGATGAAGTCGTCCAGCGTGCCGGTGGTCACGCCCGGCTCGACCAGGGCGGCAACCTCGTCAAGGATGCGCGCGGCGCAATGGCCGGCGGCCTGCATCCCGTCGAAATCGGCTGCTTCGTAGATACGGATGCCGTCCTTGGTCACCCGGCCGCGGGCTTCTTCCACTGCTATTCTCCTGCTTGGCTTGGGCCCTAGATAGTCATTTCTGCGCGCCTTGGCCAGAGCCGGGCTTTCGCGACGCAAGCGCGAGGCTTATACATTGGCGCAAAGGAGGCCCGCGATGCCAAACCCCACCGCTGCGACCCTGATTATCGGCGACGAAATCCTGACCGGCCGCACCCGCGAGGGCAACGCCCATTTCCTGGCCGGAGAGCTTGCGAAAGTGGGCATAGACCTGCGCCAGATCCGCGTGATCGGAGATGAACACGCGAGCATCGTGGCGGCGGTGCGCGCGCTGTCCTCCAGCCACGATCATCTGTTCACCTCGGGCGGGATCGGACCGACCCATGACGATATCACCGCCGATGCGGTGGCCGAGGCCTTCCGTCGCCCGATTGGCGTGCGCGAGGATGCCCGTGCGATCCTCGCCGCGCATTACGCCGCGCGCGAGGTCGAATTCACAGAGGCCCGGCTGCGCATGGCCCGCATCCCCGACGATGCGCGGCTGATTGACAACCCGGTCTCGGGCGCGCCCGGTTTCAGCATCGGAAACTGCCATGTGATGGCGGGCGTTCCCAATATCTTTCAGGCGATGGTCGCGGGGCTCTTGCCGAGGCTGACCGGGGGCGCTCCGCTATTGACCCGCAGCTGGCAGATGATGATCCCCGAGGCGGCGATCGCCGATGAGTTGGGCGCGCTGGCTGCGGCGCATCCGGATGTCAGCTTCGGCTCCTACCCATTCGTGACCGAGGGGCGCTATGGCACCAACCTCGTCGTGCGCACAACCGATCCCGCGGCGCTTGAGGCCGGGTTCGCCGCGCTGCAAACCGCCTTCCCGGAGGGACAATGACCGAGCAGGTCTTCGCAGTCATCGACGCCACCTGGCCCCCTGCCGCCCGCTCGGAAGCCGGCGGCTTCGTGATCCGTGAGGGCAAGGGCGGCGGCTCGCGCGTCAGTGCGGCCTCGCGATGCGCGCCCTGGGAGGCGTGCGATCTGAAGGCGGCCATCGCGGCGCAGCGCGCACTCGGCCAGAACCCCAAGTTCCAGATCCGACCCGGCGATGCGGCGCTGGACACGGCGCTGGAGGCGCGCGGCTTTGTCGTGACCGACCCGACCGTGATCTATGACGCCCCCATCGACGCGCTTCAGGGCGAGGTGCCACCCGTCACAGCCTTTGCCCATTGGCCGCCCTTGCAGATCGCGCGCGATCTGTGGACCGACCTCGGCATCGGCCCCGCGCGACAGGCGATCATGGAGCGCGCCGACGCGCCCAAATGCTGCATTCTCGGGCGCAAGACCGACCGCGCCGCCGGAACGATGTTCGTGGCGATCCATGACGCGGTGGCGATGATCCATGCGCTGGCAATCCTGCCCGAGATGCGCCGCATGGGCCTAGCCCGCGCCATGATCCACGAGGCCGCGCGATGGGCCGCCGAGAACGGAGCGCATCGGATGATGCTGGTGGTGACCGAGGCAAATGCCGAGGCGAATGCGCTTTACCGCGTGCTCGGGCTGGAAATGATTGGCCGCTACCACTTTCGCAGCGAGGCCGCGAAATGAAGCTTGCGATCTGGGTTGCCGCTCTGGCCCTGCCCTGCGCCGCTGCTGCCTTCGAGCCGACCCTGCCCGAGGGCGCCGCGCAAAGTGCCGAGGCGATCAACCCGGCGACCAGCTACGGGCTGCTGACCGGCCCCTGGAAAGACGGCAAGGCACAGCGCATCGCCATCGAGGGACCGCGCACTGACAGCGCCTGGCGACTGCGCGCCAACCAGATGACCACCTTGCAGATCCTCGCGCCGCTGCGCGAACAGATCACGGCGGCGGGCTATCACATCCTGTTCGAATGCGAGACCGACGCCTGCGGCGGTTTCGATTTCCGCTATGAACTGGGCCTGTTGCCCGAGCCCGAGATGCATGTCGACCTGAGCGATTTTCGCTATCTCGCGGCGCGCAACGCGTCCGACTACCTCGCGCTGACCGTCAGCCGCTCGAGTGAGTCGGGGTTTATCCACCTGACGACACTTGCGGCCCAGCCGATTGCCGTTGCGGCGCCGACGAACCCGCTGGCGCAAAACCGGCCCGTAGTCGAACTGCCCGTCACTCCGCTCGGCACCGCGTTGGAAACCCAGGGCTCGGTCGTGCTGGAAGATCTGGTGTTCGAAAGCGGCAAGAGCACGCTCGAGGGCGAGGATTTCCCCAGCCTCGCGGCTCTGGCCGACTATCTCTCAACCCGCCCCGAGGCGCGGGTGACGCTGGTAGGTCATACCGACACCATCGGCGGGCTTGAGCCCAATATCGCAATCTCGCGCCAACGCGCCGAATCCGTGCGCAACCGTCTGATCGAGCGTTACGGCGTCGCGGCCGCGCAGCTTGGGGCAGAGGGCGCGGGCTGGCTCGCACCGCGTGCTAGCAACCAGACCCCAGAGGGGCAGGCGAAAAACAGAAGGGTCGAGGCAATACTTACCTCGACCCCCAGTTGATGGCGCCCGACAGGGACAGCGCCGAAGAAAGCGGGTTCACCAGATATCCGGACCCTTGTCCGAGAACGTCGCGGCGAGAAAATCGATGAAGGCGCGGACCTTGGGCTGGGTGAAACGGCCCGGCGGGTAGATCGCGTAGATGCCCTGCGTCTCGGTCGGCAGATCGGGGATCGCATCCTCGACCAGCCCCTGCCGCATCGCATCTGCGAAAAGGAACGAGGGCAGATAGGCGATTCCCAACCCCGCGATACAGGCATGCAGCAGCGATTGCCCGTCATTCACCGTCAGCCAGCCGTTCGAGCGCACCTGCCGCCGCTCGCCCGAGGGGGCGGTGATCTTCCAGACATTGCCGTTCGACTGGCTGGAGTAATGCAGCAGCTTGTGATCGGTCAGATCGTCGATCCGCATCGGGCGCCCGTGGCGCTGGAAATAGCTGGGCGAGGCAATCATCCGCTGCGAGGTCTCGGTCAGCTTGCGCGCGCGCAGGCTCGAATCCTCCAGCTCACCCACCCGGATCGCCATGTCGAACCCTTCCGAGATTAGCTCGACATACCGGTTGTTCAGCACCATGTTCACGGTAATATCAGGATATTCCTGCAAGAATTCGCCCAGAACCGGCGAGAGCAGATTGACCCCGAAATCCGTCGCCACCGAAATGCGCAGCAGACCCGAGGGCGCAACCTGCATCGAAGTCACGAGCGCGTCGGCCTCTCCGGCATCATTGAGCACCCGGCGCGCACGATCATAATAGGCCAGACCGATCTCGGTCGGGCTGACGCGGCGGGTGGTGCGGTTCAGAAGCCGCGCGCCAAGACGCGCCTCAAGCGACGAGACATGCTTGGACACCGCGGATTTCGAGATGCCCATCTTCTTGGCTGCATCCGTAAAACCACCCTGATCCACCACAGTGGCAAAGGCTTCCATTTCGGTCAGGCGATCCATCTTTCACCCTTCGGCAAACTCGTCGGTTCGCTCACCTATGGCGGGTAATTCGGGCCGAAATGGGGCCATGGAGAGACAATACCGGGAAAGTAGGGCGCGTTGAGTCCGCGGCGGAAACGATGGCGCCGCGCCCGTGACGCGGCGTTCGGCGTGACAGTCTCTGACGTTCACGTCACATTGCGCCCAGCCAAGGGAGGAAACCTATGAGCCAATATCCGCATATGCTGGCCCCGCTCGATCTGGGGCATGTGGTCCTGAAGAACCGCGTGCTGATGGGCTCGATGCACACCAATCTCGAAGAGACCGGCGACTGGAACCGCGTGGCCGAGTTCTACGCGGCCCGCGCACGCGGCGGCGTGGCGCTGATGGTCACCGGCGGTATGGCTCCGAACCATGAAGGCGGCGTCTTTCCCGGCGCGGCAGGCCTGTTCACCCCGCAAGACATCGCCAACCACCGCGTGATCACCGACCGGGTGCATGAGGCGGGCGGGCTGATCGCCATGCAGATCCTGCACGCGGGCCGCTACGCCTATGGCCCCGAATGCGTCTCGGCCTCGGCGATCAAGTCGCCGATCTCTCCCTTCCCGCCGAAGGAGCTTGATGAGGAGGGGATCGAGAAGCAGATCGCCGATATCGTCACCGCCGCCATCCGCGCGCGCGAGGCAGGCTATGACGGGGTCGAGGTGATGGGCTCGGAGGGCTATTTCCTCAACCAGTTCCTCGTACGCCACGTGAACCGCCGCACCGATCGCTGGGGCGGCGCCTATGAAAACCGCATGCGCCTGCCGGTCGAGGTCGTGCGCCGTGTGCGCGAGGCCACCGGCCCGGATTTCATCCTGATCTACCGCATCTCGCTGATCGACCTCGTGCCCGATGGCTCAACCTGGGACGAGGTGGTGCAACTCGCCAAGGCGATTGAGGGCGCGGGCGCCTCGATGCTCAACACCGGCATCGGTTGGCATGAGGCGCGCATCCCCACCATCGCGACATCAGTCCCGCGTGCGGCCTTCGCCTGGCTAACCGCGCGCCTGCGCCCCGAGGTCTCGATTCCGGTGATCACCTCGAACCGCATCAACACGCCCGACGTCGCCGAGGGGATTCTCGCGCAGGGTCAGGCCGATATGGTCTCGCTCGCACGCCCCTTCCTCGCCGATCCCGATTTCGTCGCGAAAGCGGCCGAGGGCCGCGGCGCGGAAATCGCCCCTTGCATCGCCTGCAACCAGGCCTGCCTCGATCACACCTTCTCGGGCAAGATCTCGACCTGCCTCGTGAACCCCCGCGCCGCCTTTGAAACCGAACTGTCTCTGACCCCGGCCGAGCAACCCAAGGCGATCGCGGTGGTCGGCGCAGGCCCCGCAGGCCTCTCCGCCGCCATCACCGCTGCCGGGCGCGGCCATGCCGTGACCCTCTTCGACCGGGCATCGGAAATCGGCGGACAACTCACCATGGCCCGCACCATCCCCGGCAAAGAGGAGTTCCACGGCCTCACCGACTGGTTCGCCACGATGGCCGCCCGCAGTGGCGTCACCCTACGGCTTGAAACCGAGGCCACGCCAGAATTGCTCGCGCCTTTCGACGAGGTGATCATCGCCACTGGCGTGATCCCGCGCGACCCCGGCATCCCCGGTGAGGAACGCGCGGCCAGCTACATAGACATTCTCACCGGCCGCGTTACCGCTGGCCCGCGCGTCGCCATCGTCGGCGCAGGCGGCATCGGCTTCGACGTTGCCGAGTTCCTCACGACCTCGGACAGCCCGACGCTGCACCCCGAGGAATGGATGCGCGAATGGGGCGTGGGCGACCCCGCCACCACGCCGGGCGGCCTTGCCAAACCGCAGCCCGAGCCGCCCACCCGCACCGTCACGCTCCTGCAACGCAAGCCGGAGAAACCCGGCCGCAAGCTCGGCAAGACCACGGGCTGGATTCACCGCGCGACCCTTCATGCCAAGGGCGTCAAGATGATCGGCGGCGTCAATTACGAACGCATCACCCCCGAGGGCCTGCATATCTCCTTCGGCCCGGCGCACGAAAACCCGACGCTGATCGAGGCCGACACGGTCGTCCTCTGCGCCGGGCAACTGTCCGAGCGCAGCCTCGCCGACCAACTCATCGCGGCGGGCGTCACCCCCCATATCATCGGCGGCGCCGATGTCGCGGGCGAGCTTGACGCCAAACGCGCCATCAATCAGGGCACCCGCCTCGGCGCGATGCTCTGACCGGCGGGGCCTCCCCGGCCCCTCCATTTCTTCTTGGCAATAAATACCTCGGGGTGAGCGGCCTCCGGCCGCGAGGGGCAGCGCCCCTCAGCCCTCTGCTTCCGCGCAATGCCGCCGGAAGGCGCGCTTGAGCATATCCAGCTCGGCGCGCAACAGGTCGATCTCGGCGCGCAGATCCTGTTCCAGCGGCGCCCCTGTCACGATCGAGAACCGCTCGACGATCTCCCCGTTCTCCAGATCGCGCACCAGGAAGGTCTGCACCCCGTCCGCAAGCACCTCGGTCGGGATCGGCAGGCTCAGCCGCCACTTGCCTTCGGCCAGACGCTCGGCCCCAAGCCCCTCCAGCACCTGCCCCAGATGCAGCACCTCGACGCGCGGCAACTCCTGCGACAGGATTACACCTTCCCAGATGCCCCCACGAATCCGCGACAGTTCCAGCATGGCTTTCGCTCCTCAGATCTCGGCGCGCGGATGGCGCAGCAGATGCAGATCGCGCAACACGATCTCATTCATGCTCGGCGCATCGAAACTCAGATCGAGCCAGACCTTCTCGACCCGCTTCTCGTTGAACTTCACCGAGCCCAGATCGAACTCGACACTTTGCGGCCCCGACTGACCCGATAGCTGAAGAACGACCTGCGCAGTGTTCGGACCATGCTTGATATTGAGCCGTCCGAAAACCGGCACCGCGCGCTCACGCTGCATATCCACCGACAGCCGCATCAGATGCGACCGGCGCAGCCCGCGCAACGCTGCCTCGGGCAGATCCAGCGCGACCGACAGGAACGAGCCGCCAAATCCCAGCACATCGAGCTTGAGCCCAAAGGGCGCCACATCCCCGCGCCGGGAGTTGCGGATCTGGCGCAGGGTCAACTCGCGTTTGGGACAGTCGTGAAACACCGCAACCTCAGAGCTCAACCGGTCGTGACTTGCGACTCTGGCGATCCCCGCGGGCCGCACCGGCCCCGACCACAGTGCCGGTCGCCAGGCCCAGTCGCACCCAAGCGGGCGCTCGATCGCATCGCCCGTCACGCCCGCTACAAGCCGGGTATCCGAGACATGCAACACCCGCTCCACCTCGCGGCGCAGCGCCTGCGCCTGCGTGCGCAACACCCGCAGATCGGCCAGCGCGGCGCGCTCGGCCAAGCGCGCGGCGCGCCCCCAACGGTTCAGCGTTCGGGCTTGCACGATGCGGTCAAGCAATGAGGTCGGAATCTTGTTCATGACGCGGTCATAGCAGCAAATCGTTACAGATACGGATACCACAATGGGCCGACGCCGCAGAAATTCGCGCCCAAGGCAGCAGGACTAACTTAACACGCAGTCCTACCCGCCCAGACGGCGAGGTCAATTTGCACTTTTGGTCCGTGCGACGAAGTCGCGCAGCAGGGCAAGCTGCTCGTCATCACCCAGCCCGCTCTGCGCCAAGGGCATGACCGACAGCGCCGTGATCCGACCGCTAACACCGGTGACCGCGCGCCAGTAGGTTTCCGCGACCGGGGTGCCACGGCTGGCCGAGCGGTCGCGCAGCTTCATGATCAGCGCCTTGTCGCGCACGCGCGCGCTCAGGATCTCGACATCAGCCGCCTTGCCCGAGCGGGCAAGCGCCGCCCGCCCCGCCTCGGATCGGAAAAACGCCTCGATCTGCGCGAAATTCTCGGCCACCGGCTGCGGGCTTTGCGGCCCGACGCTCGCGCTCAGCAGCGCCCGCGCCGGGGGTTTAGGCGCCTGCGGATTGCCCGAGATCGCCGCGCAATTGCCAAAGAGCACAAAGCTGCCCGTCGCCCCCTCACGGGTCGAGCGCGGATCGACGCAAAACCCGTAGGGCGCGCTCAGCGTCACCGCGCCGCCTGCCACCGCAACCTTGCTGACCGCGCGCACGCCACCCGTTTGCTCGACACAGGCGGCAAGCAACAGCGCCCCCGCCCAAAGGGCGCGGCGGACAAGGGCTCCAGCAGGGAATCGGCGAGCGAACATGGGGCGGAGGCTTACCCGCAAGCCCCGCCTCGGGCAAGGCTAGCCCCCGGTCCCGAGCGCCGCGATGGCAAGGCTTTGCCGGGACACGGCGGCATCTTGCGCATCATGGCTGACCAGAAGCGCCGGAATTGCGGCCGCGCGCAAATGCTCAGCCACGAAATCGCGCATCCCCGCGCGCAGGGCGGGGTCGAGCGCGGCGAAGGGTTCATCGAGCAAAAGCGCCCCCGGCTGCGCCAGCAGCGCCCGCATCAGCGCGACACGCGCCCTCTGCCCGCCAGAAAGCGTAGCCGGATCGCGTGCGCCGTAGCCCGGAAGGCCTGCGCGCTCCAATGCCTCGCTCACCGCCGCGCGCCGCGCCGTGCGGCCCCGGAACTCGGGCGACAGGCCAAAGGCAAGATTGTCGCCGACCGACAGATGCGGGAACAGAAGCGCTTGCTGGAAGATCACGCCCACCCCGCGCCGCTCGGGCGGCAGGGCCAGCAGATCGCGCCCGTTCAGGCGAACCTGTCCGCTCAGAACGAAGCCGCGCGGCAGTTGCCCCGCGATACCGGCGATCAGGCTTGATTTGCCAACGCCCGACGGACCGGTCAGGCAGGCGATCTCGCCCGGCGCGATGCGCAGGCTGAGCGGCGCAAAGAGCGGCGCGGCAGCGCCGGGCGCGGTCAGGCAGAGGTCGTGCAACTCCAGCGTCATGGCGCACGCCCCCCTGAACCGCCCCGGCCATAGGCAGGCAAGGCCAGCGCCAGCGCGAAGGCCAGAAGCGGCAGCACCGCCTGCGCCAGCCCATAGACCGCAGCCACCCGCCGATCAGCCCCCGAGGCCAGAGCCACCGCCTCGGTCGTCAGCGTCGCCACCCGCCCCGCACCGGGCAGCAGAACCGCCAGATACTGCGCGACCGAGACGGCAAACCCCACCGCCGCCGCAGCCGCGATGGGCCGCGCCAGCAGCGGCAGCCGCACCCGCCACAGCTGTCGCCACGGCCCCGCCCCAAGGCTTGCCGCCGCGCGCAGCTGATCGGGGTCGAGCGCCCGCCACGGCCCGCCAAGCGACAGTAGCACATAGGGAAAGACGAAAAGCACCTCGGCCCAGATCACCGCGAGCGGTCCGGCGGGCAGGCCGAGCCACAAGAACCCCGTCGTCAGCCCCTGCAAGAACCCGATCTGCGGTAGCAACAAGGGCGCCACGATAATCGCCCCAAGGCGCAACGGGCGACCCGCGCGATGCTCGCCCTCCAGCACCGCGACCGCCAGCGCAAGCGCCAGAGACACGCTCGCCAGCCCCAGCCAGAGGCTGCGCAGCGCCACGGCAATCCAGTCGCCCCGCGCCCAGAGGGCAAGGCTCAGCCCCTCGGGCCAGAGGTCTGGAAAGCGCCAGACCCCGGTAATGCTCCAGAGTGCCAGTACCGCCATGGCCGCGACGAACAACCCGCCTTGGGCGGCCATCACAACTGACCCCGGCCAGCGACGCGCGATGCCGCGCCGCCCACGGCGCAGGGCCATAAGGCCGAAGGCCGTGCAGGCACGCTCGGCCAGCCACCAGATGCCCGCCAGCGCGGCGGTTATTGCGACCAATCCAATGGCCAGCACCGAGGCCTCGGCCTGCCGCATCTCGGGCGCGGTATAAAGGCGCAGAATCTGCACGGCCAGCGTCGGCGGGTGCGAGGGGCCAAGGATCAGCGCCATGTCCACTACTGACAGCCCATAGGCCAGCACGATGAACACCGGCAGCCTCAGGCCGGGATAAAGCTGCGGCCAGATGACCCGCGCCCAGACCCGCCCCGGCGCGTAGCCAAGGCTGCGCCCCACCGCCATCTGCCCCGTGACATCGACCTGCGAGGCCGAGGCCAGCGTCATCAGCAAGAGGAACGGCAACTCCTTCAGCACCAGCCCCAGAACCAGTGCCGCCCCATAGGGATCGCCGGGCAGCGGCCATGCAGGCGGCACGGCCCAGCCCAAAACCTGCGCCAACGCGCGCCCGAACCAGCCCGAAGGGGCGATCAGGAATGCCAGCCCGATCGCCAGCGCCGCATGGGGCACCGCCAGCATCGGCGCCAGCCAGCGCGCGGCCCATGGCCGGCCCATGATCCACAGCCCGAGCGGCACTGACAACGCCAGCGAAAGCACCGTCGCGCCAATCCCGGTGACCAGCGTAAGCCGCAGACCGCCCCACAGCCCCGGCTGCGCCAGAACCGCTGCCCAATCCGCACCCCATGCTGTGGCCAGAGTCAGCCCGACGCCCACCAGAACCGGCGCGCCAATCAGCATCGCGACAAGGGCGCGCAGCCAGATCACGGGGTGTAGCGCTTCGCCCAATCCGCGGTCAGGCGGGTCATCCAGCTTGGATGCGGCTCGGGCAGGGTCGGGCCAAGCTGCTCCAGCGTCGGCAGCGCGGGGGCCGAGGGCAGCGCCGCGAAAGCCGCGAGGGCCGCGTCGTCCAGCTTGGACGGGTCAAGAACCGAATAGCTGCCCAGAACGTTCACATCCTGCATATGCGCCTGCGTCGCCGGGTCGAGCAGGAAATTCGCCACCACCTCGGCCCCGGCGCGATTGGCCGCGTTGAACGGGATCGCCACGAAAGAGACATTGCCGATCGTGCCGCCCTCGGGGGTGAAGACGCGCACGCTTTCGGGCAGAACCCCTTGGGCGATCAGCGCGGCGGGCGCGGCCGGATCGAAGAACATGGCAATATCGACCTCGCCATCGGCCAGAAGCTGCGCCTGCACGCTTTCATTCTCGGGGAAGGCCTGCCCCGCGCGCCACAGGTTCGGGCGCAGCGCGTCATACCAGGCCCAAAGCGGCGCAGTCTGCGCGGCATAACCTGCATCGGTGACCGGAGCGGCCAGCGCGGCGGGATCGGGTGCAAGCTCGGCCAGCGCCTGTTTCAGGACGGTCGCGCCCATGAAATTGGCCGGGTTCGGATGCGTCAGCCGCCCCGGATGCGCCGCCGCCCAAACCGGGAAATCAGCCATGCGCGCAGGAGGCTCGACCCGCGCGGCATCATGGGCAAAGACAAACTTGGCCAGCCGCCAGGGCGCCTCCATCCCCTCGACCGGCACGGTGAAATCGGTGGCCGCGGGCGCGCCTTCGGAAAGATCAAGATACCGCGCATTGGGCAGATCAGCCACGAAGGGGCCGTGCAGCAGCCCCGCCTCTTTCATCGCCAGAAAGTTCGGCCCGTTGATCCAGATGAGGTCTACTGCCCCGCCCGTTTTCTGCCCGGCGGCCTTCTCGGCCTGCACACGGGCAACCGCCTCGGTGGTGTCCGACAGCTTGACCTGCGTGACCTTGACGCCGAACTGCTCCTCGGTTTGCGCACCGACCCAAGCGATGAAATCATTGGTACGCTGATCGCCGCCCCAGGCGTTGAAATAGACCGTCTGGCCCCGCGCCTCGGCCAGGGTCTCGGACCAGTCCGCCAGCGCGGGGCTGGCCGCCAGCATCAGTGCAAGCGCAAGAAATCGCATGGATCATCCTTTGTCGAAGGCCCGCCAGCCCATGGCCCAGCGGGTCAGAGTGGTCACGCCGCAGGCCGCGGCGAAGAGATAGGCCAACGCGGGAAACGCCGTAGGCCAGAGGCAGATCAGTACGAAGAAGGCAATGGTTTCCGCCCCCTCGGTCAGACCGCCCAGATAGTAGATGCCCTTGGCCGGGAAGGCTTCGGCCCGCATCCCGCGCTTGGCGGCGATGGTCGAGAAAGCCAGAAAGCTTGACCCCGTGCCGACGAAAGCGGCGATCAGCACGGCGGCGGGCAGCGCATTCGCCTGCCGATCGGCCAGCGCAAAGCCCAAGGGCACCAAAGCGTAGAAAACGAAATCGAGCGCGATATCGAGGAACGCTCCCCGGTCGGTTGCCCCCCTCAGCCGCGCGATCGCGCCATCGAGCCCGTCGGCCAGCCGGTTGAGCAAGATCAGCGCCAGCGCGGCGCCGAAGGCCTGCATCGCCAGCGCCGGCACTGCCGCAAGCCCAAAACCAAAACCCGCCAGCGTTACCTGATCTGCGCGCACCCCCGCCGCCACAAGGGCGCGGGCGGGGGGCTCCATCATCCGGCGCAGCGCCGGGGCGATCAGCGCGTCGATCATCCGCGCCTCCATGCATGAAACCGTGCGGCCAGCGCTAGGAGGCGCGGGTTGACGCGCGCCTGCCGCCAGCGACCGGCGGCGTTCTTGGCGGCCTCGGACCACGACGGGTAGATATGCGGCGTCGAGAGGATCTTGCCCAAGCCCAGCCCGTGACGCATCGCCAGGGTGAATTCGGACAGGATCTCGGGGGCATGGGGGCCGACCACGGTAGCGCCCAGAATCCGGTCGCTCCCCTTCGCCGTCAGCACCTGAACGAAACCAGAGCCTTCGCCTTCGGTCACGGCCCGGTCGAGATCGGCCAGCGGATAGCGGGTGATGTCATGGGCCAGCCCCTGCGCCTGCGCCTCGGCCACGCTCAGACCGACGCGGGCGACCTCAGGCGCGGTGAAAACCGCATGGGGAATCGGTGCCTCGGCCCGGAACCGCCAGAATGGCGCCGCCAGCGCATTCGCCGCCGCGATCCAGCCCTGATGGCCGGCGGCATTCGTGAGTTGCAGCGGCCCCGCCGCATCGCCCGCCGCGTAGATGCCGGGGACAAGCGTTTGCAGATAGTCGTCAGTCTCGATCACCGGGCCAGCAGCGATGCCCAGATCCTCAAGCCCCATCCCCTCGATCCGGGCGCGCCGCCCCGTCGCAAGCAAAAGCGTGCCGAAGGGAACCTCGGCGCCATCCTCCAGCACCGCCACGCCCGGCGCAAAACGCACGACGCGCGCCTCGATCAGCCGCACGCCGTCCGCCTCAAGTCCCGCGCGCACAAGGGCCGCGGCCTCGGGCTCCTCGTGCGCAAGGATCGCGCCTGCCTCGATCAGCGTCACCCCCGCGCCAAGCCGCGCCAGCGCCTGCGCCAACTCGCATCCCATCGCCCCACCGCCTAGGATCAAGAGATCGCGCGGCGGGGCGTCAAGCTGCGCCAGATGCTCCCACAGGGTTTCCGAGGTCAGCGGCGCGGCGGCTTCGATACCGGGAATCGGTGGGATAACCGGCGCGGCGCCGGTGGCCAGAACGATGGCGCGGGCGCTCAACCGCTGGCCGTCCACCTCGACCGTCCAGGGATCGACAAGGCGCGCGCGGCCCCGCAGCACCTCGACGCCCAAGCCGCGATAGCGTTCCTCGGAATCGTTCGGCTCAATGGCGGTGATGGCCCGGCGCACATGTGCCATGACGGTGGAAAAATCGACCTGCGCCTGCCCGGCTACGCCCAGCCCCGGGTTGCCGCGCGCCGCCACCGCCGCACGGGCGGCAGCGATCAGCGCCTTCGAGGGCACGCAGCCGTAGTTCAGGCAATCGCCCCCCATCGGCCCCTCAGCGATCAGCGTGACGCGCGCCTTGGCCGCCGCCGCGACATAGGCCGCGACCAGCCCTGCGGCACCGCCACCGATCACGATCAGATTGCAATCGAACCTGGCGGGCCGGGGCCAGCGCGCGGCCCGCCTGCGTGCCTCGATCAGCCGCAGCACCAGTCGCGTGATCCAGGGCAGAACGCCAAGCAGCACGAAGGCGCCGATCAGGCCGGGGCTGAGCACGTCCGAGAGGCTCTCGATCCGGCCAAGCTGGGTGCCTGCGAAGACGAAGGCCGCCGTGCCGGGCAGCATCCCCAACTGGCTGACGCCGTAAAACGTGGCCGCGCGCATCGGCGTCAGGCCAAAGGCGAGGTTCACCGCGAAGAACGGCACAAGCGGGATAAGTCGCAGGGAAAACAGGTAAAACGCCCCGTCGCGCGCCAGCCCCTTGTCGATCCGGGCCGCACGCGGGCCGAGGCGAGCACGCACCCAGTCGCGCGCTAGATAGCGTGCCACCAGAAAGGCCAAGCTGGCGCCGACGCTTGAAGCGAAGGACACGAGCGCCAGCGCCCCCCAGAAGCCAAACAGTGCCCCGGCAAGCAAAGTCATCCAGACCGCGAAGGGCAACGAGGCCGCGACCACCGCGACATAGACCCCGAAGAACGCTGCCGGCAGCACGCCGGGATGCTCGGCACGCCATGCCTCAAGCCGCGCCAGCAGGTCGCGCAGCGCGCCCGGATCGGGATCGGCCGCCCAGATCACCCCCGCGAGGCCAAGGGCGATCAAGGCGATGAACAGGATCGGTTTGCGCAAGCGGTTTCCCTTCGGTGGATTGCCCCAGACATATCGGGCGACTAGCCTCAAAGTCCATCTTGCATTCCCCTCCCGTCTGGCCAATTCGTCTACGCGGACACAGGCGTTACACGTCGAGAGGCAGACGATGTATTTTCTGGGCATGGATGGCGGAGGCACCGGCTGCCGCGCCGCATTAAGTGACATTGACGGCCATATCCTGGGCGAGGGCCGCGCGGGCTCCGCAAACATGGCCTCGGATTTCGAGGGCGCGCTCGGCAATATCCTGAGCGCGGCCGAGCAGGCACTGGCCGGGCGCGATCCGGGCCAGGTGCGCGCCGTGCTGGGGCTTGCCGGGTCGAATTTCTCGGGCATGGGCGCCCGCATGGAAGCCGCGCTGCCGTTTCGCGCACGCGTGGTTCAGGACGTCGCGACCTCGGTGCGCGGCGCGCTTGGC
Source organism: Sedimentimonas flavescens (assembly GCF_025154035.1). Classification (NCBI taxonomy): domain Bacteria; kingdom Pseudomonadati; phylum Pseudomonadota; class Alphaproteobacteria; order Rhodobacterales; genus Sedimentimonas; species Sedimentimonas flavescens. Next base: position 535,971 of record NZ_JAOALJ010000002.1, read on the forward strand.
ACGGCGGACGGGATCGTCGCGGCCATCGGCACGGGATCGGTCTTCGCGCGCCAGAGCGACGGGCAGATCCGCGCAATCGGCGGCTGGGGCCTGCGCTTGGGCGACGAGGCCTCGGGCGCCTGGATCGGGCGCGCGCTTTTGATGCGCGCCACGCGGATGCTTGATGGCTACATCCCGCCCACCCCCCTTCTCGCGCAGATCGCGGGTGAGTTGGGCGGCGCCCCTGGCATCGTGACCTTCAGCCTGCGCGCGACGGCTGCGGAATATGCCGCCCTTGCCCCGCGCGTGCTGGCGGCCGAGGCGACCGATCCGGCCGCCGCCCATGTGCTGGATGCGGCGCGGGCCGAGATCCGCTCGGCCATCCAGATCCTGCAACCGCGCGAGGCGCCGCTGCCCGTCGTCTGGATTGGCGGCCTTGGCCCGAAACTTGCGCTGACGGACTGGCCCATGCAATCGCCCCTTGGCACTTCCCTCGACGGCGCGCTACTGATGGCCCGCGAGGAGAGCACATGGCAGACCTGATCCTGACTGGCGCAAAGATTTTCGACGGCGAGAGCTGGCACGAAAATCATGCGCTGGTGCTGCGTCAGGGGAAAATCGCCACTCTGGTGTCGGAAGACATGGCCCCTGACGGCCCGCGCGAGCAGATCAGCGGCACCTTGGCCCCGGGCCTGATCGACCTTCAACTGAACGGTGGTGGTGGGGTGATGCTGGACGGTGCGGCCAGCGTGCAAAGCATTGCGACGATCTGCGAGGCCCATGCGCGGCTTGGCGCAACCGGCATCCTGCCCACGTTGATCACCGACAGCGCCGCCGCAACGCAGACCGTGCTCGCCGCTGCCATCGCCGCCGTGCCGCGTGTGCCGGGCTTTCTGGGCCTGCACCTCGAAGGCCCGCACCTCGATCCGCGCCGCCCCGGCTGCCATCCGCGCCAGCATATCCGCCCGATGACGGAAGAGGATATCGAGGTCCTGCTGGAAGCCGTAACCGGCCTGCCCGCGCTGATGATCACGCTGGCCCCCGCCGCCGTCACGCCGGAACAGATCGCACGGCTGGTCGGCAATGGCATCATCGTCAGCCTCGGCCACAGCGACTGCACCTATGACGAGGCCCGCGCCGCGATCGATGCCGGTGCAAGCGTCGTCACGCATCTGTTCAACGCCATGTCGCAGCTTGGCTCGCGCGAGCCGGGCCTTGTGGGCGCGGCGCTCGATCTGCCGGTGGATGTGGGGCTGATCGCCGATGGCATCCATGTCCATCCGGCTACCCTGCGCATGGCGCTGGCAGCCAAACGCCACGGGCGCATGTTCCTTGTGTCGGACGCGATGGCCGCCGCCGGCACCGATCTGGCCGAATTCGACCTTGCGGGCCAGCGCATCCTGCGCCGCGAAGGCGCGCTGCGGCTGGAGAACGGAACGCTCGCCGGGGCCGATCTCAGCCTGCCGCAGGCGATCCGCACGCTGATCACTCAGGCCGGGGTGCCTGCCGGACAAGCCATCGCGATGGCCAGCGCCATTCCCGCCTCGGTCATCGGCGCGCGCGCCGGGCGCATCGCGCCGGGGCTGCCCGCCGATCTGGTGCTCTTTGATGACGACTGGAACCTGACCCGCGTCTGGCGCGCGGGCAAGGCGCTTCAGGCGAACTCTTCGACCGCGTAGCCCTGAATGTAGAGCAGTGCCGACAGGTCGCCGTGGTTGATGCGGATATCGCATTGCGCCGCGACCGAGGGCTTGGCGTGCAGCGCAACGCCCGCGCCCGCAAGGTTCAGCATCCCCAGGTCATTCGCCCCGTCGCCCACCGCCATGACAGCATCATGGGACAGCCCAAGCAGTTCGGTGATCTCGATCAGCGCCTGCACCTTGGCCTCGCGGCCCAGGATCGGGCGCGACGGCACGCCGGTCAGTTTGCCATCCTCGATCATCAGGATATTGGCGCGGTTCTCGTCAAACCCGAGCGTCTCGGCGACGAAACCGGTGAAGGCGGTAAACCCGCCCGATACGAGCGCGCAATAGGCGCCATTGGCCTTCATGGTGCGCAAAAGATCATGGCCACCCGGCATGAAGGTGATGCGCTCTTCGATCACTTGCGTAATGACGCCCTCGGGCAGGCCGCGCAGCAGCCCCACGCGCTCGGTCAGCGCGCCTTCGAAATCCAGCTCGCCATTCATTGCACGGGCGGTGATTTCTTTCACCCGCTCGCCCACGCCCGCCACATCGGCCAGTTCGTCGATGCATTCCTGCTGGATCATCGTGCTGTCCATATCGGCCAGAAGCATCTGCTTGCGCCGCCCCGCCTCGGGCTGCACCACCAGATCGAGGCCGAGCGCCTGCATCCCTTCCCAGACCGACCAGCGGTTGGCCGGGATCGCCTCAATCGGAAACTCGGCGGCCACACCGGGGTTGAGCCAACGCACATCGCCCCCCGCCCAGGCATCGCGCAGCGATTCTACCGCGATGCGCTCAAGATTGGCGGATTTCGGGTCGGCAAGCAGGGTGACGATATACATGGGCAAGGTCCGCTAGGTTATCCGGTCGGGCGCTGACGCGCAGTCCGCCGCGCCTTATCGCAAAACACAGCGCGGTGCAAAGGTGGCGCGGCCCGTGGGGCGAAGTTTCCGATAGTGAACGCCGATGTCGCTTTCGTGTGCAGATGCGGCGTATTGGACCAATTTTCCTCTTGTGCGGAATCACGCGCCCCCGTATTTGCGGCGGCGGGACACCTCTCCCCAACGAGAGGCGTTTATCTGGAAGGATACCATTGATGGCTAACCAAGCTCCGGCCGCGCGGCCGGCCAATCCGCGCTTCTCCTCGGGCCCCTGCTCGAAGATCCCCGGTTTCTCCCTCGATATGCTTGCCGACGCGCCCCTGGGCCGTTCGCACCGTGCCGCTGTCGGCAAGGCCAAGCTGAAAGAGGCGATCGACCTCACCCGCGAAATTCTGGGCGTGCCCGCGGATTACCGCATCGGCATCGTTCCCGCCTCGGACACCGGCGCCGTCGAAATGGCGCTGTGGTCGCTGCTGGGCGCCCGCCCTGTCACCATGTGCGCCTGGGAATCGTTTGGTTCGGGCTGGGTGACCGACGTGGTCAAGCAGCTCAAGCTCGACGCGACCGTCAAGGAAGCCGGTTACGGCGACATCGTTGACTTCGCGACCGTCGATTTCAACACCGACGTCGTTTTCACCTGGAACGGCACCACCTCGGGCGTGCGCGTGGCCAATGGCGATGCGATCCCGGCCGACCGCGAAGGCCTGACCATCTGCGACGCGACCTCCGCCGCGTTTGCCATGGAACTGCCCTGGGACAAGCTCGACGTCACCACCTTCTCCTGGCAGAAGGTTCTGGGTGGCGAGGGTGGCCACGGCGTGCTGATCCTGTCGCCCCGCGCTGTCGAGCGTCTGGAAAGCTACAAGCCCGCGTGGCCGCTGCCCAAGATCTTCCGCATGACCAAGGCTGGCAAGCTGATCGAAGGTATCTTCGTCGGCGAGACCATCAACACCCCCTCGATGCTCTGCGTCGAAGACTATCTGGTGGCGATGAAATGGGCGCAAACCGTGGGCGGCCTGAAAGGGCTCGTTGCACGCGCCGAAGCCAATGCGAAAGTGGTGTGGGATTTCTGCGCCGCCCGTCCGTGGATCGCGAACCTCGCCAATGACCCGGCGACGGCCTCGACCACCTCGGTCTGCCTGAAGTTCACCGACGAGCGCATCAAGGACGGCGCCGCCTTCGCCAAGGCCGTGGCCAAGCGTCTCGAGAAAGAGGGCGTCGCCCTTGATATCGGCGCTTACCGCGACGCCCCGGCGGGCCTGCGCATCTGGTGCGGCTCGACCATCGAGGCGGCGGATGTCGCGGCGCTGATGCCCTGGCTCGAATACGCCTTCGAGGCGGAAATCGCGGCGCAAGCCTGATTTGCGAAGTCCGATGGGCGCCCCGGCGGCGCCCGTCCTTCCCCAGATTACATCAAGATTCAGGAGCCCCAGAAATGGCCCCCAAGGTTCTCATCTCCGACGAACTCTCCGACGCCGCCGTGCAGATCTTCCGCGACCGCGGGATCGAGGTGGATTTCCAGCCGAAGCTCGGCAAGGACAAGGAAAAGCTGGCCGAGATCATCGGCAACTATGACGGTCTCGCGATCCGCTCGGCCACCAAGGCCACCGCAGCGCTGCTCGAAAAGGCCACCAACCTCAAGGTGATCGGCCGCGCCGGTATCGGTGTCGACAACGTCGACAAGGAAGCCGCGTCCAAGAAGGGTGTCATCGTCATGAACACCCCCTTCGGCAACATGATCACCACCGCCGAGCACGCCATTGCGATGATGTTCGCCGTGGCCCGCCAGATCCCCGAGGCCTCGGCCTCGACCCATGCGGGCAAGTGGGAAAAGTCGAAGTTCATGGGCGTCGAGCTGACCGCCAAGACGCTTGGCGTCATCGGTGCGGGCAACATCGGCGGCATCGTGTGCGACCGCGCCAAGGGCCTGAAAATGAAGGTCATCGCGTTCGACCCCTTCCTGTCGGAAGAAAAGGCCGAGAAGATGGGCGTAGAGAAGGTGGAACTGGAAGAGCTGCTCAAGCGCGCCGATTTCATCACCCTGCACGTGCCGCTGACCGACTCGACCCGCAACATCCTGTCGCGTGAGAACCTCGAGAAAACCAAGCCCGGCGTGCGCATCATCAACTGCGCCCGTGGCGGTCTGGTTGATGAAGAGGCGCTGGCCGACCTGCTGAAATCGGGCCATGTCGCGGGCGCTGCCTTCGACGTGTTCTCGGTCGAGCCCGCCACCGAAAACCCGCTGTTCGGTCTGCCGAACGTGGTCTGCACCCCGCACCTGGGCGCCGCGACCACCGAAGCGCAAGAGAACGTGGCCCTTCAGGTCGCCGAGCAGATGTCGAACTACCTGCTCGACGGCGCTGTCGAGAACGCGCTCAACATGCCTTCGATGACCGCCGAAGAGGCCAAGGTCATGGGTCCGTGGGTGAAGCTGTCGGAATACCTGGGCGGTTTCGTCGGCCAGATGACCGATGAGCCGATCAAGGCGATCAACATCACCTATGATGGCCTCGTGTCGAAGATGAACCTCAAGGCGCTCGACTGCGCCGTTGTCGCCGGCATCATGCAGCGCGCCAACCCCGATGTGAACATGGTCTCGGCCCCGGTGATCGCGAAAGAGCGCGGCATCCAGATCTCGACCACCACGCAGGACAAGTCGGGCGTGTTCGACGGCTACGTCAAGGTTACCGTGGTCACCGACGCGCGTGAGCGTTCGATCGCGGGCACCGTGTTCTCGGATGGCAAGCCGCGCTTCATCCAGATCAAGGGCATCAACGTGGACGCCGAAGTCGGCAACCACATGCTCTACACCACCAACAAGGACGTGCCCGGCATCATCGGCAAGCTCGGCACGCTGCTTGGCAACCACGACGTGAACCTCGCGAACTTCACCCTGGGCCGCTCGGCCGCGGGTGGCGAAGCGATCGCCATCGCCTATCTCGACAACGCGCTCGACGCCTCGATCGTGGCCGAGCTCGAGGCGACCGGTCTCTTCCAGCAGGTGAAACCGCTGGAATTCAACGTCGACTGAGCTAAGTTCGCACCATGCCCAAGGGCCCCTCGCCACGGCGGGGGGCCCTATTCATTGGAACGAGAATGCGCATCTACGCCATCGGTGACATCCACGGCCAGCTTGACCGCCTCAAGGCGGCGCACGCGCTGATCGAAAGCGACCGCCGCGACACCGGCGACACCGACGCCCGCGTCGTGCATGTCGGCGATCTGGTGGACCGTGGTCCACGCTCGGCCGGGGTGATCGACTATCTGATGCAGGGACAGGCCGACGGGCGCCCGTGGGAGGTGCTGCGCGGCAATCACGACCGGATGTTCCTGGGCTTTCTGGACGACCCCTATTACCACGACCCGATGCTGCGCTTCGGCATCGAATGGCTGCACCCACGGGTCGGAGGCTGCACCACGCTTGAATCCTACGGCGTCGCCAATGCCGAGGACCGCCCGCTTGATCAGGTGCACCGCGACGCAGTCGCTGCGGTGCCCGCTCGCCATCGCGAATGGCTGGCCGCGCTGCCGATCCGGCTGCGCTCGGAACGGGCGTTCTTCGCCCATGCCGGGGTCCGTCCGGGGTTGGATCTGGACGCGCAGGTCGAGGACGATCTGCTCTGGATCCGGCGGGAATTCCTTGACGACCGGCGCGATCACGGGGTGCTTGTCGTGCATGGCCATACAGCCATTGATGAGGTTACCCACTATGGCAACCGCATCAACCTCGACACCAGCGCGGGCTACGGCGGGCCGGTCTCAGCCGTCGTGATTGAAGGCGACGAGGTCTGGCTGCTGAGCGAAAGCGGGCGGGTTCCCCCCGCGGCGGGCTGAACCGGGCGTTTTTCGCGGCAAATATTCGCCTGACCCTCGTTTCTGGGCGTTATTTCCCTAACGGAAACTGGCGCAATTGGATTTCGCACGATAACGTCCGATTCGAACCAACGAGGGGGACCCTACATGACTGGCATCGTTATCCTTTCCGGCGCGCGCACCGCTATCGGTACTTTCGGCGGAAGCCTTGCGGGCTTTTCGCCCATCGATCTGGCCACGCTGGTCAACAAGGCCGCGATCGAGCGCGCCGGGATCAGCGCCGACAAGATCGGCCAGGTCGTGCTGGGCCATGTGATCAATACCGAACCGCGCGACATGTATGTCTCGCGCGTGGCCTCGGTCCAGGCCGGCGTTCCGGTCGGCACCCCGGCGATGAACGTCAACCGTCTGTGCGGCTCGGGCGCTCAGGCCATCGTCTCGGCCACCCAGTCGCTGATGCTGGGCGATGCCGATTTCGCGCTGGCTGGCGGTGCGGAATGCATGAGCCGCGCCCCCTACATCATCCCCTCCGCCCGTTTCGGCCAGAAGATGGGCGACACCAGCGTTATCGACATGATGGTTGGCGCGCTGACCTGCCCCTTCGGCACCGGCCACATGGGCGTGACCGCCGAGAACGTCGCCTCGGAATGCGAGATCACCCGTGAAGAGCAAGACGCCTTCGCGCTGGAAAGCCAGAACCGCGCCGCCGCAGCCATCGCCGCTGGCGTCTTCAAGGATGAGATCGTCCCGGTCGAGATCGTCTCGCGCAAGGGCACCGTGGTCTTCGACACCGACGAGCACCCCAAGGCGACCTCGCTCGACAAGCTCGGCGGGCTGAAGGCCGTGTTCAAGAAGGGCGGCTCGGTCACCGCCGGTAACGCCTCGGGCATCAACGACGGTGCGGCCGCCGTGGTACTGGCGCGTGAAGAGGCCGCCGCCGCTGCGGGCCTTAAGCCGCGCGCCAAGATCCTGGGCTACACGGTTTCGGGCGTGCGCCCCGAGGTGATGGGCCTTGGCCCGATCCCGGCCGTGCAGCAGCTGTGCGAAAAGATCGGCCTGAACGTGTCGGACTTCGACGTGATCGAGTCGAACGAAGCCTTCGCCGCGCAGGCGCTGGCCGTCACCAAGGGCCTGGGCCTCGATCCGGCCAAGGTCAACCCGAACGGCGGCGCCATCGCGCTTGGCCACCCGATCGGCGCGACCGGTGCGATCCTGACGGTCAAGGCGCTTCATCACCTGGAGCGCACCGGCGGCAAGCGCGGCCTGATCACCATGTGCATCGGCGGCGGTCAGGGCATCGCCATCGCGATCGAACTCTGCTGAGAGTGATCTGGCGCGGCGGGTCATCCCGCCGCGCCGCTTAAGGGTTAATTCATTCCCCGCTGCCAATCTGCGCCGATGAGCGGAATGGATGTGCGGGGATGAGTGCCAGCATCATCGAAAAACTGGCGCAGGAACGGCGCGCCCGGCTGGCCGCCGAGCGGCTGCTGGAGCAAAAGAAGCGTGAGCTGTTCGCCGCGAACGAAAAGCTGTCGCATCACGCCCGGGCGCTTTCCGACCAGATCGTGCAGCAGCGCCATGGGCTTGAACGCGCCCTGACCGAGGCCGCAACTCTCAAGGGCGAAAACAGCAAGGTACGCTTCGATCTCGCGCGGGCGACCTCGCTTGCGCAAAGCGCGCAGCGGCGTCTGTGGGACGCGCTGGAAACCATCCGCGACGGCTTTGCCCTGTTCGATGACGATCTGCGGCTGGTGGCCGCCAACAAGGCATATTTGTCATTCTTTCGTGGCAATGAGGCCGTCAGCATCGGCACAACCTATGACGCAGTGCTGCGACAGATCGCCGAGAACGGTCTGGTCGAACTGAACGGGCGCGACCCGCAGGATTGGCACCGGCAGATGCTGGCCCGTATCCGCAGCCCGCGCATCGACCCTTTCGTGCTGACCACGCCGCAGGGCCGCCATATCCGCCTGATCGACCGCTGGGGCGAAGACGGCGATCTGGTCTGCCTGTCGCAGGACATCACCGCCATGATCCGCCGCGAGGCCGAGCTGGAAGAGGCCCGCCTGCGCGCCGAAGCCGCGAACCGCGCCAAATCGACCTTCCTCGCCAATATGAGCCACGAGATCCGTACGCCGATGAACGGCGTGGTCGGCATGGCCGAACTGCTGACCGAGACCGAACTGACCGAGGAGCAGCGGCTTTATGCAGAGACCATCCGCTCTTCGGGCGAGGCGCTGCTGGCGATCATCAACGACGTGCTGGATTACTCCAAGATCGAGGCCTCGCGCATCAAGCTGCGCCCCGAGCCCTTCGATCTGGAGCGCTGCCTGCACGAGATCATGGTGCTGCTGCAACCCTCGGCGCGCGAGAAGGGCGTGAACCTGCTGGTCGATTACGACCTCTTCCTACCCACGCGCTTCATCGCCGATCCGGGGCGGATGCGGCAGATCCTGATGAACCTGATCGGCAATGCGGTAAAATTCACCCCCTCGGGCCATGTCCTTGCCCGCGTCGTCGGCTTCGAGGGCGAGGACGCCGCCTATGAACTGCACATCACCGTCGAGGACACCGGCATCGGCATCGCACCCGAGCATGTCGAGCATATCTTCGGCGAGTTCAACCAGGTCGACAGTGCCGCGAACCGCAAGTTCGAGGGGACCGGGCTTGGCCTTGCCATCACGCGCCAACTGATCGAACTGATGGGCGGCGCGCTCTGGGTCGATAGCGAGTTGGGCGCGGGGGCCTGCTTTGGCTTTCGCCTCTCCCTGCCCCGCGCCGAGCCACCCAACGCCGCCAACCCGCCCGGCCCGCCGATCGCACTGCGCAGTGCGCTGGTCATCGACCCGATGCTGGTCAACCGCGCCGTCGTCGCGCGGCAGCTGGAGGCCTGCGGGCTTGCCGTCAGCGCAAGTCAGGATGTCGAGGAGGCGCTGAGGCTGATCGAGGCCGGCGGGCGGTTCGACGTGATCCTGACCGACGATGCGCCGTCCGGCAGCGAAAGCTCGATCTGCCAAACGCTGCGGGCGCGCGGCGTCACGGCGCCCATTCTTCTGGTCACGGCCCACCGCGACGCGGTGACCGGGGATTGCTTCTGCGCGCGCCTCGACAAGCCGGTGCTGCGCGCAGCGCTTTACCGGGAATTGCAGGCACTCTCCTCCACGCGCGGCGCGCAGAACCGGACGGGCCAACCGCCCCTGCGGCGGATGCGTATCCTTGCGGCCGAGGACAACCTGACCAACCAGCTCGTCTTCTCGAAAATGGTGAAGGATCTGACGATCGAGGTGCATTTCGCCAATAACGGGCATGAGGCGGTGGCACAGTGGCGCGCACTGCGGCCCGATCTGATCTTTATGGATATCTCGATGCCGGGGATGGATGGCTGCGATGCGACCCGTGCGATCCGCGCCGCCGAGACCGAAACCGGGGGCCATGTGCCGATCTGCGCGCTGACCGCCCATGCGATGGAGGGCGACAGCGATCCGCTGTTCGCCGCCGGGGTCGATCATTACCTGACAAAGCCTTTGAAAAAGGGCGCGATTGCCGATCTGATCCACGCCTGCCAGCCCGAGGGCACCCTGCCGATCCTGCCGGAAGAGGCGGTGCAAGCCTAGCGATATTCCTCGATCAGCGACAGGAACACCTCGGCGAAACGCTCGACCTTGGCCTCTCCCATGCCCGCAATCCGCGCCAGATCGCTGCGCGAGCGCGGCTTGGCCTCGGCGATCTTGCGCAGGGTCGATTGCGTGCAGCTCAGGTAGCGATCATTGCCGTGACCGCCATGGGCCAGATCAAGCTGCGCCTGCGCGAGACGGTCGAAGAGCGCCCCCTCCTCGCGCCCGGCAAGCTTCATCCGCGCGGGGTGGATGTCACCCGGCCCCGCCCCGGCGATCACCTCAAGAAAGGCCGCACCGTAACTGTCGAGCTTCTTGGCTCCCACCCCGTTGATCCGCGCCATCTGGTCGATGCTGGCAGGGCGCGCCTCGGCCATCTCGATCAGGGTGCGGTCGGGAAAGATCATGTAGGCGGGCAGGCCCGCAGCCTCGGACAGCGCACGCCGCTTGGCCTTGAGCGCGGACAGAAGCGGCGCGTCCTCGTCTGAGACCAGCGCCTTGACCACGGGCCGCCCCTTGGCCTTGCGGATCAGGTCGCGGCGCAGGGTGATCCCCTCTTCGCCGCGCAGGATCGGGCGGGCGCGATCGGTCATCACCAGCGCGCCGTGACGCTCGACATCGGGGCGCACGAGGTCGTGGCCCATCATCTGCCGGAATACCGCCTGCCACTGCGGACGGCTGAGGTCACGGCCGACGCCGAAGGTGGGCAGCTTGTCATGACCGCGCGCGGTGATGCGCTCGTTCGTGTTGCCCATCAGGATCTCGATCAGGTGGCCCGCGCCATAGCTTTCGCCCGTGCGCAGCGCCGCCGAGAGCGCCTTGCGGACGGCCTCAGTGCCGTCGAAGAGATCGGGCGGGGTTTCGCACAGATCGCAATTTCCGCAGGGCTCGGCCATCTCCTCGCCGAAATAGGCCAGTAGCTTCTGGCGACGGCAGGAATTGGCCTCGGCCAGACCGAGCAGCGCATTGAGGCGCGCGTGATCGGCACCCTTGCGCTCAGACGGCGCGAGGCCCTCGTCGATCTGCTGGCGGCGAAAGCGGATATCGTCGGGGCCATAAAGAGTCAGCGTCTCGGCCGGGGCGCCATCGCGACCCGCGCGGCCGATCTCTTGATAATAGCCCTCAATGGATTTGGGCAGGTCCGCATGGGCGACCCAGCGAATGTCGGGCTTGTCGATCCCCATGCCGAAGGCGACCGTGGCCACCACGATCAGCCCATCCTCGCGCTGAAAGCGGGCCTCGACGGTGCGGCGATCCTCGGCCTCCATCCCGCCGTGATAGTGGCAGGCGGGGTGCCCGGCCTCATTGAGCGCCTTGGCGAGGCTTTCGGTCCGCGCGCGCGAGGCGCAATAGACGATGCCGGACTGACCCCGGCGCGCGGCGGCAAAGCGCAGGATCTGCTGGCGCGGCTGGTCCTTGGGCTCGAACGCCAGATGGATATTGGGCCGGTCGAAGCCGCGCAGGAAGGTCGCCGGGGCCTGGCCGTCAAACAGGCGTGAGACGATCTCGGCGCGGGTTTCCTCGTCGGCGGTGGCCGTGAAGGCGGCCAGCGGCACGCCGAGGGCGCGTTTCAGCTCTCCGATACGCAGATAGTCGGGGCGGAAATCATGGCCCCACTGGCTGACGCAATGCGCCTCATCGACCGCAATCAGCCGCGTGCCCGCGCGCCGCAACAGCCCCAGCGTTGCGACCGAGGCAAGCCGTTCAGGCGCGATGTAGAGCAGCTTGAGGCAGCCCGCATCAATCGCGGCAAAGACCGCCTCGGTCTCTTCCTCGGTATTGCCCGAGGTCAGCGCGCCCGCCTCGACCCCCGCCTCGCGCAGCGCGCGCACCTGATCGCGCATCAGCGCGATCAGCGGCGAGATGACGACCGTCATCCCCGGCAGGCATAGCGCCGGTAGCTGGAAGCACAGCGACTTGCCGCCGCCCGTGGGCATGATGGCCAACGTGTCGCGCCCGGCCAGAACCGCGCGCACAATCTCTTCCTGCCCCGGCCGGAACGCCTGAAACCCGAAGACCGAGGCCAGCAGCGCGCCGGGATCGGGCGCAGGATCGGTCACCGGGTCCAGCATGGATCAATAGCCGAAGAAGAAGCCCGCGTTGTTGATCAGCGCGCGTTGCAGGATGATCACCACGATGAAGGCGACCAGCGGCGCAAGGTCCAGCCCCGGCGTGGCGGGCAAGAAGCGGCGGATGCGCCCGTAGATCGGCTCAAGCAGGTTGTTCAGCCCGTACCAGATCTGCGCGACCAGCGGCTGGCGCAGGTTGAGCACCTGAAAGTTGATCAGCCAGCTCATGATGATATGGGCGATCATGATGAACCAGACGACATTCAGGATCAGGTTGAGGGCCTGAAACAGCGTGACCATGCGAAACCTCCGGGCAATGCGGGATTACAGGTAAGGCAGGCGCGCGGGGGTTGCAACCTTGCGCATTGGCCAAATGCCGCGACGTAGCGGTTGACCTTCATGCTGCAACGCGGCACCGATGGCAGGATTCGGAGGCGCGCATGTATCCAGTTATTCGTATGGCCAAGGCCCTTGTCGCGGGGCGCGGCCAGACACTCGACATTCTCGACACGGTGATCAGCCAGCATCGCGCCTGGCCTTGGGATATCGACCCGTGGAAAGACCTCAATAACGGGCGCATCCTGACGCTGTTCGATCTGGGCCGCATCCAGCTGGCGCAGCGCACCGGGCTGAGCGCGGCGCTGATGCGCAATCGCTGGGGGATCGTGGTCGCTGGCAACACCACACGCTACCGCAAGCGCATCACCATGATGCAACGCTTCGAGATGCGCACCCGCGTCGTCGGCTGGGACAACCGCTTTGTCTATATGGAGCAGAGCATGTGGCGCGGCGCTGAGTGCTGCAACCATGTCCTGATCCGCGGCGCCGTGACCTCGCGCGAGGGGATCGTGCCGCCCATGCAGGTGCTTTCGGCGATGGGGCACAAGGCCGACAGCCCCGAGTTGCCCGGCTGGGTGCACCGCTGGATCGGCGCCGAGCACGAGCGCCCTTGGCCACCGCAGATGTGATCGCCCCTAACCCTTGCGCCGCCACCGCTTTTCGGGCTTGATCGCCGCAACGCAGGGGGCAGGGCATGATCACCACACGCAAGCGGATCTGGGGTTGGTTCTTTTTCGACTGGGCCAGCCAACCCTATAACACCCTGCTGCTGACCTTCATTTTCGCGCCCTTCATGAAGGAACTGCTGGGCAGCGGCTCGAACGCGCAGACGGTCTGGGGCTATGGCGTGGGCCTTGCAGGGCTGCTGATCGCGATCGCCTCGCCGCTTCTGGGGGCAATCGCCGACCGCTCGGGCCGCCGGATGCCGTTCATCTGGCTCTTTTCGCTGATGTATGTCCTGGGCGCCTGGGGCCTGTGGTATGCCGAGCCGGGCAATTTCAGTCTGATCCTGATCATGACCTCCTTCGCCATCGGCATGATCGGGATGGAGTTCGCCACCACCTTCACCAACGCGATGCTGCCCGACCTCGCGCCCCGCGAGGAGATCGGCAAGATCTCGGGCTCGGGCTGGGCCTTTGGCTATGTGGGCGGGATGGTCGCGCTGATCATCATGCTGGTGTTGTTGCAGGTGAACCCGAACACTGGCCGCACACTGGTCGGTCTGCCGCCGCTGTTCGGCCTTGATATCGCGACACGTGAGGATACGCGCATCGTCGGGCCGCTGACGGCGGTCTGGTATGCGGTCTTCATGATCCCCTTCTTCCTGTGGGTGCGCGAGCCGCGCCACCCCGGCGCAGTTCCGGTTGCCCGCGCCGCGCGCGAGGCCTGGCCGCAGTTGCGCCAAACCCTGCGCCGCCTGCCGCGCAACCGCAGCCTCTTTGCCTTCCTGCTGTCGTCGATGTTCTACCGCGATGCGCTGAACGGCATCTACACCTTCGGCGGGCTCTATGCGGCAGGGGTGCTGGACTGGTCCATCACCCAGATCGGTATCTTCGGCATTCTGGCCGCGATCACCGGAGCGATCTTTGCCTGGCTCGGCGGAAAGGCCGATGATCGCTTTGGCCCGAAGGCAGTGATCCTGTTCACTGTCGTGCTCCTGACCGCCGTCGTGGTCGGCGTCGTCTATATCTCGCGCGAGAGCGTATTCGGCGTGGCCGTCGGGCCTGACAGCATCCTGCCCGACGTGGCCTTCTATGTCATGGGCGGGCTGATCGGCGCGGGAGGCGGGGCGCTGCAAGCCGCGAGCCGCACGATGATGGTGCATCAGGCAGAGCCGGGCCGCATGACCGAAAGCTTTGGTCTTTACGCGCTGACCGGCAAGGCCACCGCTTTCATCGCTCCGCTCTCGATCGGGGTGGTGACGCATCTTACCGGCAATCAGGCGCTCGGCATCACTCCGCTCATCGTGCTTTTCGTTCTGGGGCTTGGGCTGCTAGGTTGGGTCAAGCCGAACGGCGCCCCGCAGCCCCAAAGCGCAGGATGACCCGAGATATGACCCTTGCCCACCTGACCCGCCCGCTTGCCCTTTGCCTTGCGCTGATCGCGGGCACCGCCGCCTCGGCCGAGCCGCTGGCCCGGCAGCTGTTTGGCGCGGCGAATGCCCCCTCGCAGCAGCGTGCGGCGGCGATCGGCTTCTATTCACGCGGATGCGCTGCGGGCCTCGTGGCCCTGCCCGAGACCGGCCCCACCTGGCAGGCCATGCGCCTGAGCCGCAACCGCAACTACGGCCAACCCGAGATGATCGCTTTCCTGAGCGATCTGTCGGCCTTCGCCGCAACCCTGCCGGGCTGGAAGGGGCTTTATATCGGCGATATCAGCCAGCCACGCGGCGGCCCGATGACTGGCGGCCACGCCAGTCACCAGATCGGCCTTGATGCCGATATCTGGATGCTGCCGCCGCAGCGCCTGAACCTCAGCCGTTCCGAGCGCGAAAAGATCAGTTCGGTCTCGATCCGCACCGCAGACCAGACCCGCACCAATGGCAACTGGTCGGCCCAGCATATGGCGCTGCTGCGCGCCGCCGCCTCGGACCCGCGGGTCGATCGCGTCTTTGTCGCAGCCGCCGCGAAGATCGCGATGTGCAACTCCACCCCGCGCGGCGATCGCAGCTGGCTGCAAAAGATCCGCCCGATCTATGGCCACGACTCGCATTTCCACGTGCGGCTGAAGTGCCCCCCCGGCCAAAGCGCGTGCGAGAGGCAAAAACCCACCGTGGCCGAGCTGTCGAAGGGCGGTGACGGCTGCGACGAGACCTTGAACTGGTGGGTAACGACCTATCTGGAAGAGTTGCGCAACCCGCCGAAAAAACCCAAGCGCACCGGCCCGCCCCCCAAGAACGCAAAAACCTACGTGATGTCGGACCTGCCAGGACAATGCAAAAACGTGCTCGCCTCGCGCTGATCGCGCTGGCCCTGGCTTTCGCGGGGCATCCCGCGACCGCTGCGGACCCCGCACTGCGGGCAGAGTTCCTGCAAACCTATGCCTGGAGCACAGCGAACGCCGCCTTCGGCGGGTTCTCGGGGCTGGAACTGGAAGATGACGGGCGCGATTTCGTCGCGCTCTCAGATCGCGCGACGCTGTGGCGCGGGCGGATAGCGCGCGATGCGACCGACCGGATCGTAGGCGTCAACGTACGTTCCGGACCGGTCAAGCTGCGCGACAGCAAGGGCGACGGCCTCGGCCAGTCGTCTGGCGATTCCGAGGGGCTGGCGCTGGCGCCTGACGGATCTGTCTACGTCTCGTTCGAGGGGCTGCACCGCGTGGCCCGCTACCCGCGCGATGACGGTCCGGCCGAGCGCCTGCCCCGCCCCGAGGCCTTCAAGCGGTTCCAGTCGAATTCCTCGCTTGAGGCACTGGCCATTGCGCCGGACGGCACGCTCTATACCCTGCCCGAGCGATCGGGGATGCTCAATCGCCCCTTCCCGGTCTGGCGTTATCGCGATGGCACGTGGGATCAGCCCTTCGCGATCCCGCGCGATGGCGACTGGCTGCCGGTAGGTGCGGATTTCGGGCCGGACGGGCGCTTCTATCTGCTTGAGCGCGACTTCTGGGGCCTGCTGGGTTTCCTGACCCGGGTGCGCGTCTTCGACATCGCGGGCGACAGCGTCACCGGCGGCGACGTTCTGCTGCAAACCCGTGCCGGGGTGCATGACAATCTCGAAGGCATCGCGGTCTGGCGTGACCGCGGCGGCGCGATCCGGCTGACGATGGTCGCAGATGACAATTTCCGGATCTTTCAGCGCACCGAACTGGTCGAATACCGGCTCAAGCCCTGAAATGGCTTGACCCAAGCGGGTAGAGCGCGTAAGCGCCGCGCTGCCCGGAGCCTCCGGGCCATGTCCCCGCTACCATGTAAAAACGGTGAAATCATGAACCGCTTCCTCCCCGGCATTCTTGCCATGGCCGCCATTGTCGTGGCCTCGAACATCCTGGTGCAATTCCTCGTCGGCGACTGGCTGACCTGGGGCGCCTTCACCTATCCCTTCGCCTTCCTCGTGACCGACGTGATGAACCGTGTCTATGGCCCCGCTGCCGCGCGCCGCGTTGTGGCCGCCGGCTTTGTCGTCGGTGTCATCTGCTCGCTCATCGGCACCCAGATCCAGGGCGAGTTCGGCCCCTATGTCACGCTGCGCATCGCCATCGGCTCGGGCACGGCCTTCCTGGTGGCCCAGATGATGGACATCGCCATCTTCGACCGTCTGCGCCGCGGCGTCTGGTGGGAGGCCCCGCTGGTCTCGACCATCGTGGGCTCCTCGCTCGACACGGCAATCTTCTTTTCGATCGCCTTCGCCGCGCAATTCGCCTTCATCGAGCCGCTCAACGATGTGTCCTGGGCGAACGAGGCGGTGCCGCTGGTCGGCATTGGCCCGATGGCCCCGCTCTGGGTCTCTTTGGCCGCTGCGGACTGGATTGTGAAAGTTGCGCTTTCTTTGGTCGCCCTTGTGCCTTTCAAGGCAATCGTCACGCGCCTATCGCCAAAGATTGCGTAATTTTTCTTGCCATACACAAAATCTGTGCCACCCTATCCTTATCGGCAACGCATGAAAGGAGGTGGTCCAGTGTCTAGAGTGATAGTGGAGAGAGGTGTCGGGACAGTCAGGGGGGCCGTGGCCTAAGGGCAAACCCAAGGGCAAATAACCCTGGCTGGGACGGAGGATCGACCAGACCCTAACCGGACCATCTCCGTAGATCTCGGGGGCCGCTGGCTTTGCCAAGCGGCCCTTTCTATTGCGCACCTCCCCGCGCGCCCGCCGCGCGCCGCCAGCCGATCTCGACACGCGCGCCGCGATGTGGTTTGGAGGGTCAGGGCGCCTTGGGCGCCGGGTTTCCGTAAGGCAGGGGAGCGGGCGAATGACCGACACTCAGACCGAGATCGCGGCGATGAGCTTCG
Source organism: Sedimentimonas flavescens (assembly GCF_025154035.1). NCBI lineage: Bacteria > Pseudomonadati > Pseudomonadota > Alphaproteobacteria > Rhodobacterales > Sedimentimonas > Sedimentimonas flavescens. Next base: position 553,302 of record NZ_JAOALJ010000002.1, read on the forward strand.
AGGAGGCGATGAAGGCGCTGGAGCAGGTGGTGAACCAGCTTGAGCGCGGCGAGGTGCCGCTCGATCAGTCGATCGCCCTTTATGAACGCGGCGCCGCCTTGAAGGCGCGCTGCACCGAACTGCTGAAAGCCGCCGAGGAGCGGGTCGAAAAGATCACCCTAGGCGAAGGCGGAAAGCCCGCCGGAACGGTTCCGGTCGAAGGTCTTTGATGTTTCCCGAACGTCTGAGCGAAGTGCAGATTGCGGTTCAGCATGCGCTGGACCAGGCCGTCGCGCGCCTGCCCGCAGGCGATCTGCGCGATGCGATCGGCTACGCCGCGCAGGGCGGCAAACGGCTGCGCGCGTTCCTCGTGCTCGAATCCGCGGCGCTCTTCGGTATTTCGCAGGCGCAGGCCCTGCCCGCCGCCGCTGCGGTCGAGGCGCTGCACGCCTATTCGCTGGTGCATGACGACATGCCCTGCATGGATGACGACGCTCTGCGCCGGGGTCAGCCCACCGTCCATGTGAAGTGGGATGAGGCCACGGCCGTTCTGGCCGGAGACGCGCTGCAAACGCTGGCATTCGAGCTCTGCTGCGACCCGACCCTTGGCCCGGCAGATCGCCGCGTTGCCCTTGTGGCGGCGCTGGCGCAAGCCTCGGGCGCGGCGGGCATGGTCTATGGCCAGGCGCTCGACATCGCGGCCGAAACCGCTGCGGCGCCGCTGACGCTTGATGAAATCACCCGTCTGCAAGCAGGCAAGACCGGCGCGCTGATCTCATTCGCCGCCGAGGCGGGCGCGATCCTTGCGGGCGCCGACCGCGCGCCGCTGGCCGCCTATGCCCGCGCGCTTGGCCTTGCCTTCCAGATCGCCGACGACATTCTGGATGTCGAGGGCGATGCAGCACTTGTGGGCAAGCAGGTCGGCAAGGATGCGCAGGCCGGCAAGGCCACTTTCGTCTCGCTTTTGGGGCTGGAGAGCGCGAAATCCCGCGCCGCCGCCCTGATCGACGAGGCCGAGGCCGCACTTGCCCCCTATGGCGCAAAGGCGCAAAACTTGCGGGAAGCGGCGCGTTTCGTTATCTCGCGCGACAAATGACACGGGAACGCCGATGAGCCAGACCCCGCCTACCCCGATCCTTGACCGCGTGCGCCTGCCCTCGGACCTCAAGGCGCTGACCGACCGCGAGCTGCACCGGCTGGCGGATGAACTGCGTGCCGAGACGATCTCGGCGGTGTCGGTGACGGGCGGGCATCTGGGCGCGGGGCTTGGCGTGGTCGAACTGACCGTCGCGCTGCACGCGGTTTTCGATGCGCCGCGCGACAAGATCATCTGGGACGTGGGCCACCAGTGCTACCCCCACAAGATCCTGACCGGGCGGCGCGACCGCATCCGCACCCTGCGCACCAAGAACGGCCTCTCGGGCTTCACCAAGCGCTCGGAAAGCCACTATGACCCGTTCGGCGCGGGGCATAGCTCCACCTCGATCTCGGCGGCTGTGGGGTTTGCCATGGCGCGCGAGTTGGGGGCCGAGACGGGCGACGCCATTGCCGTGATCGGCGACGGGGCGATGTCGGGCGGCATGGCCTTCGAGGCGATGAACCATGCAGGGCACCTTGGCAAGCGGGTCTTTGTCGTGCTGAACGACAACGAAATGTCGATCGCGCCGCCGGTCGGTGCGCTGTCGAGCTACCTCACCCGGCTGTATTCCGAAGGCCCGATGCAGGATCTCAAATCCGTCGCCAAGGGCGCCGTGAGCCTGCTGCCCGAGCCCTTCCAGGAAGGCGCGCGCCGCGCCAAAGAGATGCTCAAGGGCATGGCCGTGGGCGGCACGCTGTTCGAAGAGTTGGGCTTCACCTATGTCGGCCCGGTCGATGGCCACGATCTGGACGCGCTGCTGCCGCTGCTGCGCACGCTGAAAGCACGCGCCACCGGCCCCGTTCTGATCCATGCGCTGACCAAGAAGGGCAAGGGCTATGCCCCCGCCGAAAGCCGCGCCGACCGGGGGCACGCGACCGCCAAGTTCGACGTGATCACCGGCGCACAGGTCAAGGCGCCCACGAACGCGCCCTCCTACACCAAGGTCTTCGCCGAAAGCCTCGTGCGCGAGGCCGAGGGCGACGAGAAGATCGTGGCGATCACCGCGGCCATGCCCGATGGCACCGGGCTGAACCTGTTCGCCGAGCGCTTCCCACGCCGCACCTTCGACGTGGGCATCGCCGAACAGCACGCCGTAACTTTCTCGGCCGGACTGGCCGCGACAGGGATGAAGCCCTTCTGCGCGATCTACTCGACCTTCCTGCAACGCGGCTACGACCAGATCGTGCATGACGTGGCGATCCAGCGTCTGCCGGTGCGCTTTGCGATCGACCGCGCGGGCCTGGTGGGCGCGGATGGCGCGACCCACGCGGGCAGCTACGATATCGGATTCATGGCCAACCTGCCTGGCATGGTGGTGATGGCCGCCGCCGACGAGGCCGAACTGGTTCATATGGTCGCTACCGCTGCCGCGCATGACGACGGCCCCATCGCCTTCCGCTATCCGCGCGGCGAGGGCATGGGCGTCGAGATGCCCGAGCGCGGTCAGCCACTGGAAATCGGCAAGGGCCGGATCGTGGCCGAGGGGGCGCGCGTTGCCATCCTGAGCTTCGGCACGCGCCTGGCCGAGGTACTGAAGGCGCGCGAGGCACTGTCCGCGCGCGGCCTTGCGCCGACCGTGGCGGACGCGCGCTTTGCCAAGCCGCTCGATACCGACCTGATCCTGCGGCTGGTGGCCGGGCATGAGGCACTGATCTGTATCGAAGAGGGCGCGGTGGGCGGCTTTGGCAGCCATGTCGCGCAGTTCCTGTCCGATCAGGGCGTGTTCGACCGGGGCTACAAGTTCCGCTCGATGGTGCTGCCCGATACGTTCATCGACCATGCGTCGCCCGAGGATATGTATGCCTCAGCGCGCATGAACGCCTCGGATATCGAGGCGAAGGTGCTTGAACTTCTGGGCGTGGCGGTCGCGAAGCGGGCCTGATCAGGCCCGGCTGATCCGCCAGGTTTGCAGGATATATTGCGCGCAGATCAGGTCGAGATGCGCGCCCCCGCCATTCTTGCTCAGCGTGATCTCGTCGTCCGAGCGGCGCGCGAAGGTGCCTGCGTGAATGTCGTAGTAATCCGCGATGATATCGGTCTCTGAGATCACGCCGCGCGCGAGCGGGTCCTTGAACTCGCCGATATGCTGGATCGTGGTCGCGCGGCTGTCGCAGAAGATGCGGGCGCGGCGCAGGGTCTCGTCATCGACCTCGCGCATGTCGGGCCGATAGGCGCCGATCAGGTCGAGATGCGTGCCCGGCTGCAGCCACTCGCCCCGGATATAGGGCTGAGAGGACATGGTGGTGCAGGCAATGATCTCGGCGCCGCGCACGGCGGTTTCCAGATCGGCCTCGGCGCGCGCACCGGTGCGCGCGGCCAGCGCCTCGGCGGTCAGATGGGTGCGGTTCCAGATCGTGAAGCGCGCCTGCGGGAAGGCCGCGCGATAAGCCTCGATCATCGAGGCGGCCACATGGCCAGCGCCGCAGATCAGGATCTCGCGCGCGTCAGGGCGGGCAAGGCGCCGCGCCGCCAGAAGGCTGTCGCCTGCGGTCTTCCACTTGGTGAGCAGCTTGAAGTCGACGAGGGCCTCAGGCATCCCGGTGCGGTCGCTGAGCAGGTTCACCGCGCCATTGACCATGGGCAGACCCGCCTCCGGGTTGCCCGGCATGATCGTGGCCGATTTCACCGCGATTCCGAGACCCGAGATCCAGGCCGAGCGGGTCAGCAGCGTGTCCTCGCCGCGATAGAGGAAGGTGTCGGCCACCTCGGCGCGCGGCAGGCGGTGGCCCGCCTCGAAGGCCTCGGTCAGGATGATCCAGTCAAGCAGACCCTCGGCCTCAGACCCGATGATATCGATGCTCATTCCGCCTCCGCGTCGCTCAATAGCCCCTCGGCCACAAGGCGCGCGGCCCAGCCGGCCGGCCCCTCGAAGAGATGCGTTTTCCAGCCGCGCAGATGCGCCGCAGCGATATTGTCTGCCCGGTCGTCGGTGAACAGAAGCTGCGCGCCCACCATGCCAGAAGCCTGCTCGACCATCTCGTAGATACGCGCCTCGGGCTTGATCACGCCCATATGCCCCGAGATGAAGGGCCGGTCGAAATCGCGCAGGAAGGGATAATGCGTGCAGGCATAATCGAATGAGCCGATGCCGAAATTCGTCAGCGAAAAGACCGGCACGCCGCGCGCCTGCAAGGCCTGCATCAGCCGCAGCGAGCGCGGGATGACCGGCGCGGCCATCTGAATCCAGTCGTCATGCCACAGCCGGATCTTCTCGCGCCACTGCGGATAACGCTCGGCCCAGTCGTAGATTGTCTCGCGGAACGAACCGCCACGGTCGATGATATCGTTCATCCCGTGCAGATCGACCTCGGCGAACATCGCCTCGCGCTCGGCGCGCGGCATGATCTGGTCGTAATACCGCTCGGGCTGCCATTCGATCAGCACGTTGCCGATATCGAAGATCACCGCTTCAACCATTCGCTTCCCTCATTGCTGCGCGCACGGTCCGGTCTAGCACATCGAGAAAGCGCGACCGATCGGCCTTGGAGAACGCACGCCCCCCGCCCTGCCGGAACGGATCGGCCGAACGCAGGTCGGCCATCAGATCGCGCGTCGCCAGGACATTGCCGATATTGGCGGGGGTCAGGGCCTCGCCATCGGGGCGCAACACGCGCGCCCCCGCCGCGACGCATTTCGCGGCCAGCGGGATGTCGTTGGTCACCACAACGTCGCCGCGCCCGGCGCGGTCGGCGATATGCATGTCGGCCACGTCCGGCCCTTCGGCCACATAAACCATCTGGATCAGCGGATTGGCCGAGGGGCGCAGCCCACCGTTCGACACGAAGGACGCCGGATGGCCGAGGCGTGTCGCCACGCGCTCGATCTCGGCCTTCACCGGGCAGGCATCGGCATCGACCCAGATCACCGCCAGAGCGCCTCGGCGTGGAAGGCGATATGGTCAGGCATGAAGGTCGAGACGAAGAAATAGCTGTGATCGTAGCCCGCCTGCATGCGGAAGACGCCCGGCTGGCGGCGCGCGGCCATCGCGGCGGCCAGCGCCTCGGGGCGCAGAAGGTCAAGGAACTGGTCGTCGCTGCCCTGGTCGATCAGCACATCGCCATCGAAGCCCACCCGGTTCATCAGGTGGGTGGCATCATGATCGAGCCAGGTGTTTTCATCCGCGCCCAGATAGGCCGTCAGTTGCTTGCGCCCCCAATCCGATTGCGAGGGCTGCGCGATCGGCGCGAATGCCGAGACCGAGCGGAACCGCCCCGGCAGCAGCATCGCCAGCGTCAGCGCGCCATGCCCGCCCATCGAGTGCCCGGTGATCGACTGGCGATCCTCGTCAATGTCGAAAGCGGCGGTGACGATGCGCGGCAGCTCATCGGCGATATAGTCCCACATGCGGAAATGGGGCGCCCAGGGTTCTTGCGTGGCGTTGACGTAAAAGCCCGCGCCCTGCCCCAGATCGTACGCATCGTCATTGGCCACATGCGCACCGCGCGGCGAGGTATCGGGGAAGCACAGCGCGATGCCATGCTCCGCCGCCCATTGCTGCGCCCCGGCCTTCACCATCGCGTTTTCATGTGTGCAGGTCAGGCCCGACAGATACCACAGCAACGGAACCGGTCCCTGCTCGGCCTCCTCGGGCAGGAACAGGCCAAAAGTCATCGCGCATCCGGTGGCCTCGGACTGGTGGGTATAGACCCCCTGCATGCCGCCAAAACACTTGTTTTCCGAAACCGTGTGCATGGGCTCTCCTATCGTGTAACCCAGGCGATAACGCCCGGAATGGTCAGAATGCTGATCGCCGTCGAAATCAGAATCGCGGTTGAGACGCGCTGAGGCGCAACGCCGTAATGCGCGGCCAGAATGTAGACATTTCCCGCCACCGGCAAGGCCGCAGCGGAGATCATCACCCCCGCGGCGTAGGGTTCCACGTCGAACACCGCGAGCGCCGCGATACCAACCGCCAGCGGATGCAGGAAGAGCTTGGCCGAAGACAGCCAGATCGCCGGCGCGACCCGCTCGGCCGAGCGGTCCGCCAGCGAGGCACCGATGGCGAAAAGCGCGCCGGGCGTGGCCGCCGCCCCAAGGATCGAGACGAAATCCTGCAAGGGCGCGGGCATGGGGATATGCAGCCCCGCCCAGAGCAGCCCCGCCGCCATCGACACGATCATCGGATTCTTCACCAGACCAAGCGCCAGCGGCGCAACGGCAATGCGACCGTGCCGAGCCACGGTGATGATCATGGTGATGATCGAGGAAAACACGATCAGATCGATCGCCAGCACCATCAGCACCGGCCCGACAGCAGGCGGCCCGAGCAGCACCACCAGCATCGGCACTCCGAGAAAGCCGGTATTGCCGGTCATCGCGGTGTGGGCCTCCATCGCGGCCTCGCTGAGCGGGCGGCCGCGCGCCTTGGCGACCGCGAAGCCGATCACCCAGACGAGCGCCGAGCCCAGCAGATAGGCGAGGAAGAACTGCGGATCGAACAGTTCCTCAAGCTTCAGCGTCGCGGTGAAGCGAAAGAGCATCGCCGAAAGGGCAAAATAGAAGACGAATTTCGTCAGCCAGGCCGTTGCCTCGGCGGGAAAGAAACGGATCCGACCGGCGAACCAGCCCAGTCCGATCAGGCCGAAAAATGGAAGCGTCTTGAGAAATATCTCCAGCATGGCCAAGCGCTAACACGCAGATTCCGCTTGCGCCAGTGCCCTCAGCCTCCCCCGATCAACACCCCAGCGGCAAAGACCAGCGCGCCGCCCAGAACGACCTGCATGACAGCGCGCATGAAGGGCGTCTCCATGTAGCGGTTCTGGATCCAGGCGATGGCCCAAAGCTCGACGAAGACGACAATCATCGCGATCACGGTGGCGGTCCAGAAATCGGGGATCAGATAGGGCAGCGCGTGGCCAAGACCGCCCACCGTCGTCATGATGCCCGAGGCGAAGCCGCGCTTGACCGGCGAGCCGCGCCCGGAGATGACGCCATCGTCATGCGCGGCCTCGGTAAAGCCCATCGAGATCCCCGCACCGACCGAGGCTGCAAGGCCCACGAGAAACGTCGTCCAGGTATCCTGCGTGGCGAAGGCCGTCGCGAAGATCGGCGCGAGCGTCGAGACCGAACCATCCATCAGCCCCGCAAGGCCGGGCTGCACCCAGGTCAGGATGAACTGGCGATGCGCGGCGCGGTCCTCCTCTTCCTTGGTCTCTTCGGGCAGATGCTTGGCCTCAAGCTGGGTTGCTTTCTTCTCATGGCCCATCTCTGCCGCGGCCAGATCGCCAAGCAGCTTGCGCGTGGCCGCATCCGAGGTGCGCTGCGCGGCGAGCGTGTAGAACTTGCCCGCCTCGCGCTCCATCGCCTCGGCCTCGGCGCGGATCGTTTCAAGTGGCAGGTTCTTGGTCAGCCAGATCGGCTTGCGGGCGTAGAAACCCGCAACGTGTTCACGTCGGATCAGCGGAATGACATCGCCAAAACGCGCCTGATGACGCTCGATCAACGACTGGCGGTGATGATCCTCTTCGGCGGCCATACCCTCGAACACGGCGGCAGAGGAAGGGTATTCGGCGCGCAGATGCTCGGCGTATTGGCGATAGATGCGGGCGTCGTCCTCCTCGGAGGAAATCGCGAGCGCCAGAACCTCCTGCTCGGACAGATCGGCAAAGCGTCGGCGGTTGGCGAGGCCGGGGATCATGGCAGGCTCCTTTTTAGAATGATTCCAAAATATGGAATAACGCATGGCTTGCAAGTGCCGATATTGAACCGCTTAGTTCAGAATCAACTTGCGGAACTAAACCGACCGGTTCATATAATCCATATGAACCGACTCGTTCAGTTTGGAGACGTGAGATGAAACGCATCCTTCTCAGCCTTGCATTGGTGACTGTATCGGCCGCTTCGGCCGCAGCCTATGGCGTCGATCTTCCTCGCCTGAGCTTCCCGAGCCAAGGCGAGCAAGTGACGCAGGGCTGCGATATCGCGACTCAGTCCTGCGAGGAGTGAGTTGCCCCAAGATGCGCCTGGCCCCGCTTGGCGGCCAGCTGCATCTGGTGCTCGCGCTCGCGGAACCGCGCGCGGTCGGCATCGGAATATTCGTCGATGCAGCGATGGCAGCTGACGCCCTGCTCGAATTCCGGGCGTAGCTTGTCCTCGGCCGAGACCGGGCGGCGGCAGGCGTGACAGCTGTCGTAATCGCCCTGCTTCAAGCCATGGCGCAGGCTGACGCGACCATCGAAGACGAAACAATCGCCCTCCCACAGGCTTTCGGTCTCGGGCACATCCTCAAGATATTGCAGGATGCCGCCCTTGAGGTGGTAGACCTCTTCCACCCCCTGGCTAAGCAGATAGTTCGTCGATTTTTCGCAACGGATACCGCCGGTGCAGAACATCGCAACGCGCTTGTTGTGGAACCGCGCGGCGTTCTCTTGCCACCATTGCGGAAACTCGCGGAAGCTGCGGGTCTTGGGGTCGATCGCGCCCTTGAAGGTACCGATCTCGACCTCGTAATCGTTGCGCGTGTCGATCACCACGACATCGGGGGCCGAGATCAGCTCGTTCCAGTCCTGTGGTGCTACGTAATGGCCGACCGACGCGCGCGGATCGACATCGGGCTCGCCCATCGTCACGATCTCGCGCTTGAGGCGCACCTTCATCTTGCCGAAAGGCATCTCTCGCGCGGCGCTTTCCTTCCATGCAAGCGTCGTACAGCCCGGCAAGGCGCGCAAATGCGCCAGCACGGCGTCAATCCCCTCGCGCGTGCCCGCAATGGTGCCGTTGATCCCTTCGCGCGCAAGCAAGAGCGAGCCTTTCACGCCCATCGAGCAGGCCAACCGAGCCAGCGGCGCCTGAAGCGCTGCGGGGTTTTCGAAACGGGTGAAGTGATAGAGGGCGGCGACGGTATACATAGCCCCCCTCTAGCGCCGAACCGGGGGCGCTGGCAAGCCGGGCGGCTCAGGCGGCGAAAGTATAGACGTTGCCACCCGCAGCCCGCGCTGCGCGGATACGCGCCTCGAGCCGCTCTTGCAGATCCTCAAGGGTGATATGCTCGGACAGGTTCGAGGCGAGGATCTCGCGCATCGGGCCGTTCGAGGCGATGCGCAGCATCTTGCGGCCCCGGCGGCGATGCAGCCAAAGCGCCGTGATCTCGCGGTAGGGAATATGCACGGGCTTCGACCCCATCGGCCCGGGCAGACTGAGCGTGTCGGGGCCCAGCACGATCTCTTCCTTGCGGCCTGCGGTGCGGATCAGGGTAATCAACCCGACAACCAGGAACACCGCCGCGCAGCCCACGAAGAACATGAAGAACGCCCGCGCGCCCATCCCCCCCGCGCCATCTGCCGGGTAAGAGATGATCGGGTTGTCCGAGAACGCCGCATGCCAGGAAAACAGCAGCACGAACAGGAACATGGCAATCGCCAGCAGCAGCTCCAGCGGGCGGCGGTAGAACGGGAGGGTCTCGGTCGTCATGGCGCGGCCTACAGCTTGAACAAAATAACTTACCTGCGATGCTAGAGGATGAATCTGGCAGAATTGGGACGCAAGAGGAAACAATGTCGGGCGAAACCGAAGCTTTGATCGTGATTGACGTGCAGAATGATTTCTGCCCCGGCGGCGCCTTGGCGGTCACGGGCGGGGATGAGATTATCCCGCGTATCAACGCGCTGATGCAGGAATTCCCCGTCACCGTCCTGACGCAGGACTGGCACCCCGAGGAGCATTCCTCCTTCGCGGCCATGCATGATGGCAAGTCGCCTTTCGAAACAATCGAGATGCCCTACGGTCCGCAGACGCTGTGGCCCGCGCATTGCGTCTGGGGCAGCAAGGGCGCGGCGCTTCACCCGCGCCTTGCCATCGATCCGGCCGATCTGATCATCCGCAAGGGCTTTCGCCCCGAGATCGATAGCTACTCGGCGTTTTTCGAGAACGACCACGCCACGCCGACGGGCCTTGCGGGCTACCTGCGCGAACGGGGCATCACCGATCTGACCTTTGTCGGTCTCGCGCTCGATTTCTGCGTGGCCTGGTCGGCCATCGACGCGGCCAAACTTGGGTTCAACGTGCGGGTGCTTGAGGGCGCCTGCCGCGCCATCGACCTGAACGGCTCGCTTGCCGCCGCGCGCGACGCGATGCGCGCCGCCGGCGTTGTGCTCGCGGCATGAGAGGAGGCCCGAGATGGTCGATATCGCCACCCGCGTCTATAACCACAAGTGGAAGATCGACCCGATCGTCCGCTCCCTGATCGACACCGATTTCTACAAGCTCTTGATGTGTCAGTCGATTTTCCGCAACAAGCGGGACACGACGGTCACCTTCAGCCTGCACAACCGCTCGAAATCCATTCGCCTGGCCGAGTTGATCGACGAGGGTGAGCTGCGCCAGCAGCTTGACTACGCACGTGACCTGCGGCTGGCGCGCGGCGAAAGCACCTGGCTGCGCGGCAATACCTTCTACGGTAAGCGCCAGATGTTCCGCCCCGATTTCATGGAGTGGTTCGAGGGTTTCCAGCTACCGCCCTATCACCTTGAGGTGCGCGACGGGCAATATGACCTGACCTTCGAGGGCAAGTGGCACGAGGTCATGCTGTGGGAGATCCCGGCGCTGGCGATCCTGATGGAGCTACGCTCGCGCGCGGTGCTGAACGCGATGGGTCGGTTCGAGTTGCAGGTGCTCTACGCCCGCGCCATGGCCCGCGTCTGGGAAAAGATCGAGGCACTCAAGGGTATCCCCGGCCTGCGCATCGCCGATTTCGGCACGCGGCGCCGCCATGGTTTCCTGTGGCAGGACTGGTGCGTGCAGGCGATGATCGAGGGCCTGGGCGACGCGGCCAAGGGTGGCGCCTTTACCGGTACTTCGAACTGCCTGATCGCCATGCGGCGCGACCTTGAGGCCGTCGGCACCAACGCGCATGAGCTGCCCATGGTCTATGCAGCGCTGGCCGATAGCGACGCAGCCCTGCGCGAGGCGCCCTACAAGGTTCTGGCCGACTGGCAGGAAGAGCATGAAGGCAACCTGCGCATCATTCTGCCCGACACCTACGGAACCAGGGGCTTTCTGGAGCACGCGCCCGACTGGCTCGCGGGCTGGACGGGCATCCGCATCGACTCGGGCGATCCGGTCGAGGGGGCCGAGACCGCGATCAAATGGTGGAAGGCGCGCGGCGAAGACCCGACGCAGAAGCTCGTGATCTTCTCGGACGGGCTCGATGTCGAGAAGATCCGCGAGTTACACGAACATTTCGCCGGTCGGGTCCGGGTCAGCTTTGGTTGGGGCACGCTGCTCACCAATGACTTCCGCGGCCTCGTGCCCGACGGCGGGCTGGCGCCGTTCAGCCTGGTGTGCAAGGCGATCAGCGCCGAGGGGCGCCCGACTGTCAAGCTGTCTGACAACCCCGAAAAGGCGCTTGGACCGGCGGATGAGATCACCCGCTACAAGCGCGTCTTCGGGGTCGGCCAGCAAGAGGCCATGCCGGTCGTCGTTTAACCGGCAAGCCCGTTGAGCAGCACGTAAAGCAGCGCCGAAAGCCCGGCCGAGGCCGGCACGGTGATGATCCAGGCCGCAGCGACCGTCAGCATATGCGAGCGGCGCACCAGCAGGCGGCGCGAGCGTTCCTCGGGCGGGATCGGCTTGCCCTTTTGCAGACCCAGTTGTCGCACCCGGCGCTCGGCGTGCCATTCGCGGTAGAAGCCCACGCCGAAGATCGCGCCGACCGCGATATGGGTCGAGGACACCGGCAGGCCAAGCCACGAGGCCACGATCACCGTGATCGCCGCCGACAGCGCCACGCAATAGGCGCGCATCGGGTTGAGCTTGGTGATCTCGGACCCAACGAGCCGGATCAGCTTGGGTCCGAACAGGATCAGACCGACCGAGATGCCAAGCGCGCCGACCACCATGACCCAGATCGGGATACCGACCTTGTCGGTGATGTCCCCGGCCTCGACGGCATGAACCACCGCCGCCAGCGGACCGACCGCGTTGGCCACGTCATTCGCGCCATGGGCAAAGGACAGAAGTGCCGCCGACACCACAAGCGGGATCGAGAACAGTTTCTTAAGCGACTTCTTCCGGTTCTCCAGCCCCTCTGACTGGCGCCGGATCAGCGGAACCGAGGCCGCCCAGGAGATCACGCCCGCAGCAAGCCCGATCAACAGCGCATGGGTCATCGAGATGCTGAAGACCCGCTTGAGACCCTTGATCGCGAGATAGGCGGCAAAAGCGCCGGCCATGATCCCGATCAGCACCGGCACCCAGCGGCGCGCGGCAGCGATCTTGTCATCGGCATACATGATATTGGCCTTGATGAAGGCCAGGAAGATCGCCGCAATGATCCCGCCCAAAACCGGCGAGACGACCCAGCTCAGCGCGATGGTTCCCATCGCGCTCCAGTTTACCGCCCCGAAGCCTGCCGCAACGATCCCCGCCCCGACAACGCCCCCGACGATCGAATGCGTCGTCGAGACCGGCGCACCAACGGCGGTGGCAAGATTCAGCCAGAGCGCTGCAGCCAGCAGCGCCGCCATCATGGCCCAGACGAAATGCGCGCTGTCGGTCACGACGCCAGGCGCGAGAATGCCGGTCGAGACGGTCTTGACCACATCTCCCCCCGCGATCAGCGCACCTGCGGTTTCAAAGACGGCCGCGATGATCAGCGCGCCGCCCAGCGTCAGCGCGTTGGCGCCGACGGCGGGGCCCATGTTGTTGGCAACGTCGTTGGCGCCGATGTTCAGCGCCATATAGGCGCCGATGGCCGCCGCCGCGATCACGATCAGCGCGCCGGGCTGCGAGCCCATCAGGATCGCCGCCGCGATCCCCGCCAGCACGATGAAGGCCAGGGCGATTCCCGGCGCGACAAGCGGCCGCGAGACGAACATCGTCGCCTCCTCCAGCCGCCCGATACGGCCCAAATCCTTGTCGAGCGTTTTCCACTGGTTCACCGGAGGCGTTGCCATGCCCTCTCCCCGCTTGTCATATTACTGACGTTAAACCGTCACAGTCGGGCGGCGGGGTAGCTGGTTTAGTCTCACAAAACAACTGCGGAATCGTCACAGAGCCAGCAAAATCTGCTTCAAGCCGTCTTCGGCGACGCGCTCGGCGGCGTCTTCGCTGGTAAACCACTCCCGCTTGCGACGACCCGCCTCCGGGTAGCGCTCGGACAGGCTCTGAACCTCGATCTGGAAAACGCGAACTTCGCAGCGCAAATGCATCCCGCTGTCGCGCTTCTTGAGATAGGAGAATGTGCCGATATGCCCGGGACGCACTTGCCCGCGCACGCCGGCCTCTTCCCAGGCTTCTTGCGCGGCGGCGCCCGCCAGCGTGCGACCATTCATCGGCCAGCCCTTGGGAATGATCCAGCGCCCGGTATCGAGCGAAGAGATCAGCAAGATCTCCCGCTTCCCCTTGTGACGGCGCACGCAAAGCGCGCCCACCTGCAAATGCGGCGGACGCAAGCCGAGCAAGCCGGTAAGAACTTCGCCGATAACCCTGATCATGGCGCACCCTCCCACAGAGGGCGCCCCGACAGCAAGGCCTGCCCGGCCTCAACCGCGCGCTTTGCATAGGCCGCACCGCGTGTTGCGTCGCCGGGGGCGCGGGTGATGACCCAACCGGCCGAGGCGAAGGCCCGCAGTGCCACAAAAAGCGGCAAAAGCCGCGCCTGATCGGCGGGCAGATCGCGCCGCGCGGCATAGCCCTGCACCAACGCCCGCGCCTGCTGGCCCATCGCCGGATCGCCCCAGCTCTGGATCAGGGCCGAGGCCAGATCGTAAAGCCGCCATCCCGGCCCGCTGTCATCAAAATCGATCAGCGTCATCCCCTCGGGGCCCAGCATGACATTGGTGCGGATTACATCGGCGTGGATCGGACCGAAATCCCGCGCCTGCGCCAAGATGCCACGCGCAAGCTCGCGCGCATCCAGCAGCAACGCGCGCTCCTCGACGCTCAGCGCGGGGTTCTCCCAAAACCGCCCCCAACGCGGCTGATCCCCCAATAGCGCGTCGGCGTCCCAAGGCTTGCGCGTGAAGGGCGCCGGGCAGGCGCCGGCATCGCTTGCGTCGTGCAGCGCGGCGATCAGCCCCCCCAGTTCAACCGCCCGCGCGGCCACGGCCGACCCGGCCAGCGGCTCATCCGCCTGCCCCATCGGTGTGCCCTCAATCCAGCGCAGGCAGGAAACGACGCGCCCGCCAAGCCCCGCCGTCAGCCGCCCGTTGATCGCACGGATCGGCTGCGCCACCGGCACCCCTGCGGCGGCCAGGCGCTCACACCATTCCAGCTCAACCTCGATACCTTCGCGCCCCTGATACCCCGGCCGGTGCAGACGCAGGGCCGCGCGCGTTCCATCGCGCAGCGTCGTCTCATAGACCACGTTCTCGCTTTGCCAGACCAGCCGCAGCGGCGCGCCAAGCGACCCCCAATGCGCCAGTGCCGCCTGCGCCTGCGCCGCGTCACGCGCGCTCATGCAGGCATCTCGCGCAGGATCGCGTCGAGCGTCTCGACCAGTTGCTCGGCATTGGCGCGCGAGAAGGGCATCGGCGGGCGCATCTTGAGGATATGCTGCGCGCGCCCCACCCGGCCCAGCAGGATGCCGCGCGCCTTGGCAGCCTCGACCACCCGGCCGCAGAAATCGCTGGCGGGCTGCGCGCCCTGCGCGAACTCGATCCCGAAGAACAGCCCGAAGCCGCGCACATCGGCGATCAGCGGGTGGCGCAACTGGCGCAGCAGGTCAAGCGCATAGCCGCCCACGTCGCGCGCGTTTTCGACTAGCCCCTCCTCTTCGATCACGCGCAGCGTCGCCATGGCCGCCGCGCAGGACACCGGATTGCCCCCAAATGTGTTGAAATACCCGAACGCCCCGCGAAACGCCGCCATCACATCGAGCCGCGCAACCACCGCGCCCACCGGATGACCATTGCCCATCGGCTTGCCAAGCGTCACCACATCGGGCGCGAAGCCCAGAAACTCATGCCCCCACCAATGCGAGCCCACACGGCCAAAACCCGGCTGAAC
This sequence comes from Sedimentimonas flavescens, assembly GCF_025154035.1. Classification (NCBI taxonomy): domain Bacteria; kingdom Pseudomonadati; phylum Pseudomonadota; class Alphaproteobacteria; order Rhodobacterales; genus Sedimentimonas; species Sedimentimonas flavescens. The sequence continues at coordinate 568,363 of NZ_JAOALJ010000002.1, forward strand.
CTCATCGCACAGGATCAACCCGCCCGCGCGGCGCACGACCTCAACAGTCGGAGCAAGGAAGCCCGGCGCGATCCCAGGCGTGCCCTCATTGGCGAAGATCGGACAGAGCATCAGCCCCGCAAACCCGTGCCCGGCCTCTTCCAGCTCGGCAATCGCGCGGGCCACGCCGTCCGCAAAAGCCTGCGGTTGCGCCGCCAGCGAGCCACCCAACGGCACCAGACTGTCCGGCGCGGGCACACGGCGCACATGGCCGGGGTAACCGCCAATCGGCGGACGCCGGGTGGACAAATGCGCCACCGCCGTTGTGTTGCCATGATAGGTATTGTCGGTCGCAATCAGCCCGGTCTTGCCGGTCACCGCCTGCGCCATGCGCAGCGCCACATCGTTCGCCTCGGACCCGGTGCAAACCATGATGATCTGGCTCAGATCATGGCCGAAATGCCCCAAGAGCCGCTCGGCATAGTCCAGAATGCCCTCGTGCAGGTAGCGCGTATGCGTGTTCAGCACCGCGGCCTGGGCCGAGATCGCCTCGACCACCTTCGGATGGCAATGCCCGACATGCGCGACGTTGTTGTAGCAATCAAGGTAGCGCCGCCCCTCGGCATCCCACAGCCATACACCCTCACCGCGCACGATATGCACAGGTTGTTCGTAGAAGGTCGGCACATTCGGCCCCAGCAGGCGCGCGCGCCGCGCGATCAGATCATTCGTCATCGCCCACCTTCCCGCGCAGGGACTTCACCTCGCCCCTCACCGTCTTGGCCTTGAGCCTGCGCCGCTGGCTGCCCAGTGTCGGCTTCGTCGCCACCCGCCGCTTGGGCGCAACCAGCGCGGCGCGGATCATCTCGGCGAGCCGCTCCCGCGCCAGCTCCCGGTTGCGCAACTGGCTTCGCGTCTCCTCGGCCCGGATCAGAATTGCCCCGTCCTGCGTCCACTTACGTCCCGCGATCCGCTTCAGCCGCGCTTTCACCGCCGGCGTCAGATGCGGCGAGCGTTCGGCCTCAAACCGCAACTCCACCGCCGTCGAGACCTTGTTGACGTTCTGCCCACCCGGCCCCTGCGCGCGGGTAAAGCTTTCCGAAAGCTCCCAATCGGCGATCGCCACAGTGTCGTTGATCCACAGCATGGCCAGACCCTAGCGCGCCGGGCGGAAAACGAAAGACCCCTGCCTTCAATGTGGCGCAAATATCCCGGGGTCCGGGGCAGCGCCCCGGCTCTCACGCCAGAAGGCGCGCGCCGTCATGGCCCAGAATGCGGGCGCTCAGGATCGTCCCCTCGGGCATGTCGCGCGCGAAGGCCACCTCGGTAAAGAACTCGGTGCGCCCAAGGCGCGGCCCCTCGGTCAGGATCACCCGCTCCTGCCCGACCTCGGCTGCCAGATGGCGTTCCAGCGCCTCCTGCCCCTTGGCACGCAGCCGCGCCGCGCGCTCCTTGATCGCGGGGCCAGCCACGCGCGGCATCCGCGCCGCAGGCGTGCCCTTGCGCGCCGAGAAGGGGAAGACATGCAGGAAGGTCAGCCCGCAGTCATCCACCAGCCGCAGCGAGTTCTCGAACATTTCCTCGGTCTCGGTCGGGAAACCGGCGATAATATCTGCGCCGAACACGATCCCCGGCCGCAACCGCCGCGACTCTTCGCAAAACCGGATCGCATCGTCGCGCAGATGGCGGCGCTTCATCCGCTTGAGGATCATGTCATCCCCCGCCTGAAGCGACAGATGCAGATGCGGCATCAAGCGCGGCTCCGTCGCGATCGCCAGCATCAGGTTCTCGTCGGCCTCGATCGAGTCGATCGAGGAAATCCGCAGCCGCGCCAGATCCGGCACCAGCCGCAGGATGCGCATCACCAGATCACCCAATCGCGGCCCGCCCGGCAGATCCGCCCCCCAGGAGGTCAGATCGACCCCGGTCAACACCACCTCGTTGAAACCGCGATCCACAAGCCGCTTGATCTGCTCGACCACTACCCCCGCCGGGACCGAGCGCGAATTGCCCCGCCCGAAGGGAATGATGCAGAAGGTGCAGCGGTGATCGCAGCCGTTCTGGACCTGCACATAAGCTCGATGGCGGCCGAAACCGTCAATCAGATGGCCTGCGGTCTCCTTGACCGACATGATGTCATCGACCTGGACCTTCTCGGTCTCGCCGATGAAGTCCGGGCCACGCATCTCGGCACCGATGCCCGACCAGGTCTCGGCCAGCATCTTCTCATGGTTGCCAATGACCCGCGTGACCTCTTCCATCGCCGCAAAGGTCTCGGGTTCGGTCTGCGCGGCGCATCCCGTCACGATGATCGGCGCGCCGGGGTTTTCCCGCGACAGCCGACGGATCTCCTGCTTGGCCTTGCGCACCGCCTCGGCGGTCACCGCGCAGGTATTGACGACCACGGCGTTCTCGATCCCCGCCTGGGCAGAGAGCTCCTTCATCGCCTCCGTCTCATAGGCGTTGAGACGGCAGCCGAGCGTGGCAAAGACCGGGGCTTTCATGCGCTGGCCAGGAATGCGGGGCTCAGGACGCCCTCGAACACCAGCGCGGTCGGGCCGGTCATCCAGACGCCATCGTCGCGCCAGTCGATCTCAAGCCGCCCACCGTCCACATCGACGATCACATGCCGCCCGGTCAGCCCGCGCAGATGCGCGGCAACGGCGGTGGCACAGGTGCCCGAGCCACAAGCCAGCGTGATGCCCGCCCCGCGCTCCCACACCCGCATGCGCAAATGGTCCGGCGCGATGAGCGAGGCAAATTCGACATTGGTGCGCTCGGGGAAGAGCGGGTCATGCTCGATCTGCGGGCCAAGACCCGCGACATCCACGGCCTCGGCATCCGCGACGAAATAGATGCAATGCGGGTTGCCCATGCCCACGGCCACCGGGTCACCCGCCAGCGGCAGATGCATGGGTTCCGCCGCGACCGGAATCGCAGCTGCCTCTAGAATCGGCGCGCCCATGTTGACCGAAACGAGCCCGTCTTCGCGCCGACGCGCCGAAAGCGTGCCGCGCGCGGTGGTCAGGGTGACAGCGTCCTTGCCCAACTGGCGCATCATCCAGTCCGATACGCAGCGCGTGGCATTGCCGCAAGCGCCCGCTTTCGAGCCATCCGAGTTCCAGAATTCCAGCGCGAAATCAGCCGCTTGCGAAGGCAGGATCACCGCAAGCTGATCAAAGCCCACGCCCCGATTCCGATCACCCACCGCACGCGCCAGCGCAGGCGTCACCGGATCGACGCCATCACGCGCGTCGATCACCACAAAGTCGTTGCCCAGACCATGCATCTTCATGAAACGCAGGCCGGTCAGAGGGGTCAGTGTGCTGTTCATGCCGGGCATATACGCCTGCCGATAGGTTTTTTCCAGATGCGCAAAATTTCCGAAGATTCGGCCTTGACCCCCCGTGCGTGGGCCTTTAGAGAGCCGCTCAGTGACGAGCCAAGGCGCCGCGCCACACTGAACCGCCATCGCGCAGAACAGAGTGAGCAAGCTAACAGCTTGACCCGCAAGGGGAAAACAGGGTACTAACCTGCTTCACGCGAGAAGAGTGGGCCGTTAGCTCAGTTGGTAGAGCAACTGACTTTTAATCAGTGGGTCGCAGGTTCGAATCCTGCACGGCTCACCACTCCCTCCACCTGATGCAACGTGACACGCTGCGGCTTGCCGTGGCGTTTTCGCAATTGACCAAGCGGCGCAGTATTCCCAAATATCTCTTCGATACTTTCGGGCCATGGCGCCTGCACGATACGAGGAGACCCCGATGCGCAAATACCTGATCCCCCTGCTCGCCCTCGCCGCGCTGAGCGCCTGCGAAACCGTCAAGGGTGCGGGCCGTGACCTGCAAACCGCAGGCGCGGCTGTCAGCCGCGAGGCCGCCGAGGTGCAATCGCAATACTGATCGAACGAAAAAGGGCGCCCGAGGGCGCCCTTTTCAGTTGTCCATCTTGAGGGCCGAGATGAAGGCCGATTGCGGGATTTCGACCTTCCCGAACTGGCGCATCTTCTTCTTGCCGGCCTTCTGCTTCTCAAGCAGCTTCTTCTTCCGCGTCGCGTCGCCGCCGTAGCACTTGGCGGTCACGTCCTTGCGCATCGCGCTGAGCGTCTCACGCGCGATCACGCGGCCGCCGATGGCCGCCTGGATCGGGATCTTGAACATGTGCCGCGGGATCAGTTCCTTGAGCTTTTCCACCATGGCGCGGCCACGCGATTCGGCGCGGTCGCGATGCACCATGATCGAGAGCGCATCGACCGGCTCGTCGTTCACCAGGATCGACATCTTCACGAGGAAATCCTCGCGATACTCGCTCAGCTGATAGTCGAAGCTCGCGTAGCCCTTGGTGACCGATTTCAGACGGTCGTAGAAGTCGAAGACAACCTCGGCCAGCGGCAGGTCATAGACCACCATGGCGCGCGAACCGGCATAGGTCAGGTCCAGCTGGATACCGCGGCGATCCTGGCAGAGTTTGAGCACATCGCCCAGATACTCGTCGGGCACCATGATCGTGGCCTTGATGCGCGGCTCCTGGATGTGATCGACATAGGTCAGGTCGGGCATGTCGGCGGGGTTGTGCAGATCGCGCACCTCACCGTCTTTCATGTGCAGCTTGAACACCACGCTCGGCGCGGTGGTGATCAGGTCGAGGTCATATTCGCGCTCCAGACGGTCGCGGATCACCTCGAGGTGCAGCAGCCCAAGGAAGCCGCAGCGGAAGCCAAAGCCAAGCGCAGCCGAAGTCTCCATCTCGTAGCTGAACGAGGCGTCGTTCAGCGCGAGCTTCTCGATCGCGTCGCGCAGGGCTTCGAAATCATTCGCATCGACCGGGAAGAGACCGCAGAACACCACCGGCTGAGCGGGTTTGAAGCCCGCCAGCGGCTTGTCGCAGGGTTTACGCTCATGCGTGATCGTGTCGCCCACGCGGGTATCGCGCACCTGCTTGATCGAGGCGGTCAGCACACCGATCTCGCCCGGGCCCAGTTCGGCGATGTCTACCATTTGGGGCTTCAGCACGGCGAGCTTGTCGATGCCATAGACCGCGCCGGTCTGCATCATCTTGATCCGGTCACCCTTCTTGATGACGCCGTCCATCACGCGGATCATGACGACAACGCCCAGGTAGGGGTCGTACCAGCTGTCGACCAGCATCGCCTTGAGCGGCGCGTTGCGGTCGCCCTTGGGCGAGGGCAGGCGCTGCACGATGGCCTCAAGCACATCGGGAATACCCAGACCGGTCTTGGCCGAGATCGGGATCGCGTCCGAGGCGTCGATGCCGATGACATCTTCGATATTGGCCTTCACCGCATCCGGGTCGGCGGCGGGCAGGTCGATCTTGTTCAGAACGGGCACGATCTCATGCCCCGCGTCGATCGCCTGATAGACGTTCGCCAGCGTCTGCGCCTCGACCCCTTGCGACGCATCGACCACCAGCAGCGAGCCCTCGACCGCGCGCATCGAGCGCGAGACTTCATAGGCGAAGTCGACGTGGCCGGGGGTGTCGATCAGGTTCAGGATATAGGTCTGGCCGTCCTTGGCGGGATACTCGATCCGCACGGTGTTGGCCTTGATGGTGATGCCCCGCTCCCGCTCGATATCCATCGAGTCGAGCATCTGCGCCTTCATGTCGCGCGCAGCCACCGTGCCGGTCATCTGGATGAGCCGGTCGGCAAGGGTGGATTTGCCGTGGTCGATATGCGCCACGATGGAGAAATTGCGGATGTGATCGAGCTGGGTCATGGGCGCGCATATATCTGCAAAAAAAGGGGCCGGGAAGGGGGATTGAACACCGCGCCCGCCGCGGTATTTTCGCGGCAAGCGGCGCAGCCGGGCCCGAGGCCATTGACCGCGCGGGCCAGATACTCAATCTAGCGCCTATCAGATCAGGAGAAAGCCATGATCCTTTCCGTTCCGAACATGACCTGCGGTCATTGCAAGGCCGCCGTCGAGGCCGCCATCGTCGAGGTCGGCGGCAAGGCCGACATCAATCTTGCCGACCGCGAGGTCGAGGTGAACGGCCTGCCCGAGGCAACGGTTCTGGCCGCGCTCAAGGCTGCCGGCTACGAGGCCGAGGTGATCGAGTAACGCTAGCGGTTGGGGCTGCGCCTGCTAAGCCCATCCACAGCTTGCGCGCGCTGCGTCTTTTTCGCGCGCCGACGGGCCAAAGGGGCGGTTTCGTTGCGATTTGCGCCAGAATCGGCTATGGTGCGCCCGCAAACAAAGGCGGGGACCAATCCCGCCAACTCAAGGCAGAACGCGGGGCAGTAGTCATGAAGTTCACCATTCTTGCGGCGGCATGTCTCGTCATGGGCGCCACTCAGGCCTCGGCGGGTCCGATTGACGGCGCCTGCATGGGCGCGAACCGCAACAGCGCCAACCGCGCGCTATGCGGATGTATCCAGCAAGTGGCCGACATGACGCTGAGCCGTTCGGACCAGCGTCGCGCGGCCAAGCTGTTCAAAGACCCGGAGAAGGCACAGGAAGTGCGTATGTCGGACCGCAAGGCCGACGAGGCGTTCTGGGACCGCTACAAGAACTTCGCGGCGGCAGCCGAGGGTTACTGCGGCGGCTGAAGCACGGCGATCAGGCGGCGCGCGCCATCCTCGATCAGGTCGAGGCAGCCATCGAAATCACGGGTGTAATAGGGGTCGGGCACGTCTTGCGTGCCCGTTTTCGCATCTAGAAACAGCCGCAGCTGCGCGCGGGCGCCCGCGGGCCGAATCCGCTCGGCATCTTTCAGGTTCTTGCCATCCATCGCCAGGATCAGGTCGAACCGCTCGAAATCATCGCGTGTCAGCTGGCGCGCGCGCAGGCTGCTCAGATCGTAGCCACGCGCGCTGGCGGCGGCCTGCATCGGGCCATAGGGCGGCTCGCCCCGGTGCCAGTCGCCCGTTCCAGCGCTGTCGGCCTCAGCCTCCAGACCCGCGCGGGCGGCCATTTCACGAAACACGCCCTCGGCGGCGGGAGAGCGGCAGATGTTGCCTAGGCAGAGAAACAGGATACGCATAAGCAACATGTAGCGAGAGGAGCGGCAATGGCCAAGATCGTGATTCTGACCGGGGCGGGAATTTCCGCCGAAAGCGGGATTCGGACGTTTCGGGCCTCGGACGGGTTATGGGAGGAGCATCGCATCGAGGATGTCGCGACCCCCGAGGGTTTCATGGCCGATCCGGGGCTGGTGCATCGCTTCTACAATGCCCGCCGCGCCGCAGCCGCCGCAGCCGCGCCGAATGCCGCCCATCGCGCGCTGGCCGAGCTCGAGCAAGACGGCCGCCACGAGGTGCTTGTGGTCACGCAAAACGTGGATGATCTGCACGAGCGTGGCGGCTCGGCCAATGTCATCCACATGCACGGCACTCTGACGGGCGCGCTGTGCCATTCCTGCGGCCATCGCTGGCCCGCGCCCGCCGAGATGGCGCCGCGCGATCCCTGCCCCGCCTGCCAAAAGCCTGCCACACGGCCCGACATCGTTTGGTTCGGCGAAATGCCCTATCAGATGGAAGAAATCTGGACCGCGCTGCGGGCGGCGGATCTCTTCGTGTCGATCGGCACCTCGGGGAACGTCTACCCGGCGGCCGGATTCGTCGCCGATGCCGGTCATGCCGGGGTGCCCACGCTTGAACTGAACCTCGAACCCTCGGCGGGCAGCCGCTATTTCGACGAGGCCCGGCACGGCCCCGCCACGGCGATTGTTCCCGCCTGGGTGCGTGAAATGCTGGGCTGAGGGGCGCTGCGGCGTTACGATGAAAATGAGTGCGCGGCCAACAGAATGCCCGCATGAATCGCTTGACGCCGCCCGGCTTTGCCCGTATGCCCCCCAAACGAATTTCCGGGCGCTGCCATTCGCGGCGTTCGTTTGTGTTGAGAAGCGGGCGGACACGCGCCCCGAGGAAACGAAGGATTTACGCCATGTCGCGCGTTTGCGAACTGACCGGCAAGGGCCCGATCACGGGCAACAACGTGAGCCACGCGAACAACAAGACGCGTCGCCGCTTCCTGCCGAACCTCAACGAAGTGACCCTGATCTCGGACGTTCTGGGTCAGTCGTTCAAGCTGCGCATTTCGGCCGCCGGCCTGCGCTCGGTCGACCACCGCGGTGGTCTCGACTCCTACCTGCTCAAGGCCAAGGACGCCGAGCTGTCGGACAACGCGCTGAAGATCAAGAAAGCGATCGTGAAGGCCCAGGCTGCCGCCTGATCCTGACACGCGTTAGTCAAGCGATTGCCCCGCCATCGGCGGGGTTTTTGCTTTTGCGCGACCTGCGGCAATTCGGCTTGACTAAAGGCATGGCGCGCGCCCGCGCAGGCGGCTAGATTGCAGCCATGAACCGGAAGTACGCACAGAGTGCCGTGGCGATCCTGCTGGCGGCTATCCTTGCGGCGACGAGCCTGACGATGGCCGTTGCCCGCGGGCAGACGCGTGTTGCCGGCGAGATCGTGATCTGCACCGGCTACGGCCTCACCACGGTCTCGGTCGATGAAAACGGGGACCCTGTCGGCCCCGTTCATCTCTGTCCCGACATGGTGCTGGGCATGATGGCCGCGCTGGATGAAGCGCCGCCTGTCCTCATGCGTCCCGAGGGCATGGTCGTGCACCTCGAAGCGCCCGAGCCTGCCAGCCTCAGCGCCCAGTCGGCCCTGACCCCGCGCGCGCGCGGCCCCCCGCTTTCGGCCTGATCCCTTCGCCTAACCCGAACCAAGATCAGACTGGAGACGAGTATGTCCCGCTTCAAACTTCTCATGACCGCCGCGGCGGTCGCCTTCGCTGCGCCCGCTTTCGCCAGCGACATCATGATCACCGACCCCTATGCCCGCGTCTCGACCATGATGTCGAAATCCGGCGCGGCCTTCATGGTCATCGAGAATCACGGTGCTGACGACGATCGACTGATCGGAGCGGCCTCGGATATCGCTGACCGGGTCGAGTTGCACACCCATATCTCCGATGCCAACGGGGTGATGCAGATGGTCGAGGTGAAGGAAGGCTTCCCGGTGGCTGCGCATGGCACGCACGAGCTCAAGCGCGGCGCGGACCATGTGATGTTCCTGGGCCTGCGTCAGTCGCTCAACGATGGCGATACGGTCCATGTCGTTCTGACCTTCGAGAAGGCAGGCGAGGTTGCGGTCGACATCCCGGTCGACCTCAAGCGCGATGCCGCAGCGATGGGCGGGATGCAGATGATGAACGGTGCGCCCGAAGGGAAGATGCCCGAGCATAAGAATATGCCCTCCAACTAATCTGTCGGCGCCGCCAGAAATGGCGGTTGCCGAAACGACCGGCCTCCGCCTCTTTCCCGAGCGGGCGGTGTGTCGTGCGGTCAGGCCCGGCTTCCCGAACGGGTTTCTGGCCACTTCCCTTGATTGCGGCCCGGTCGGTTCCCGACGACCGGCCCCATGATCCGGAACGGCCCTGCCTCCGCCCACGTGCCCTCGCGGATGGAGGCAGGGAACGTCCCAAAACGAAAAGCCCCGGCGCATCGACCGGGGCTTCGTTCATTTCAAAGGTGTTGATCGCTTACTCCGGGCCGGCTGCCCCCAGAAGCCGCAGCATCTCGGTCGCGGCGGCAGCCGGAGCCACCTCGCCCGCAGCAACGGCCGCCCCCAGATCGCCCATCCGTCCGCGAATAGCGGGGTCATTGTGCAGCCGCGCCAGAAGCCCCTCGCGCACCTCGGTTTCGAACCAGTGACGCGCCTGCGCCGCGCGGCGCGAGGTGAAATGGCCGTGTTCGCGCCGCCAGTCGGCCAGCATCTTCATTTCGTCCCAGGCCTTGATCAGGCCCTGCTCTTCCAGCGCCGAGACGGGCAGCGCCTTGGGAAAGCCCTCGGGGTCTTGCGCGCGCTTGCGCAGCAGGCGCAGCGCGCCCGCATAATCGGCCACGGTGCGCATCGCGGCGGGCTTGAGATCGCCGTCAGCCTTGTTGACAAGGATCATGTCGGCCATTTCCATGATGCCGCGCTTGACGCCCTGCAACTCATCCCCGCCCGCGGGCGCCATCAGCAGGATGAAAAGGTCGGTCATCTCGGCCACCAGCGTCTCGGACTGACCGACGCCCACCGTCTCGATCAGCACGACGTCGAAGCTCGCGGCCTCGCACAGGGCCACGGCCTCGCGGGTGCGGCGTGCAACGCCCCCCAGATGAGCCTGACTGGGCGACGGGCGGATGAAGGCGTTGGGATCGCGCGAGAGCCGCTCCATCCGGGTCTTGTCGCCCAGGATCGAGCCCCCCGAGCGCGCCGAGGACGGATCGACCGCCAGCACGGCAACCCGCAGACCCTGCGCCGTCAGCATCATCCCGAAGCTTTCGATGAAGGTCGATTTGCCCACGCCGGGCGTGCCCGACAGGCCGATGCGCAGCGCCTGCCGCCCCGCCCCCGCCAGCCGATCCAGAAGCGCCGTCGCCTGAGCGCGATGATCGGCCCGCGCCGACTCGACCATCGTGATCCCCCGAGCGAGCGAGCGGCGGTCACCGGCGAGGATTTTGTCAGCGAGGTCGGTCATGGCATGGGCGTTCATCGGAGGCCTTCGGACAGAGGAGATGACAAAAGCGTCAGAATTCGTGATGCGGTTTCGGTTTCTTGCCCCCTCGGGGCGGTGTATGTCCAGACCGAACACCGGATTTCCTGAGGAGCTATGATGCTTTCGTCGTTCAAGGGTCGTTTGGGCGCCGCCGCAATCGCGATCGGCGCGGCATTGATGGCCGCGTCGCCGCTCTTGGCGGACCAGAAGGATCGCATTCAATTCGATGTCGAGCTGAAGGGCCTCAAGGCGGGCCGCCTGACGATCAACGGCAAGATCGAGGGCGCATCCTACGGCGCGAACGGCACGCTGGAAACCACGGGGCTTCTGGGCGCGCTGAAAAAATTGCGCCACGACGCCTCGGTGGCGGGCAATTTCAAGGCGGGTGCCTTCACCCCGCTCAGCTACAACCAGACCTCGGAGCGTGGCGACAAGAAGGTCGACCACGTGATCGTCTACCAGGCGGGCACCCCCGTCTCGGTCAGCCGCAACCCGCCGCGCACGCCGCGCGACCTTGACGTGGACCCGGCCAAGCAAACCGGCACGATCGACCCGCTGACCGCGCTTTACGCCGTGCTGCGCGACGTGGACCGGGGCGATGCCTGCAAGCTCGACGTCAAGCTCTACGACGGCTCGAAGCGCACCCAGGTCAAGCTCGAACCGGCCCAAAGCAAGGGCGCAAATGTGATCTGCGCGGGCGAGTACCGCCGGCTTGAGGGCTTCTCGGCCAAGGACATGGATGAGAAGAGCCGCTTCCCCTTCACGCTGACCTACGCCCCCACCCCCGATGGGGCGCGCCTTCAGGTCATCGAGATCGCGACCGACACGATCTATGGCAAAGGACGTCTGAAACGGCGATAAGGACGTCGTGACGGACCGACTTCCCATAGACGAGGCGCTTCCCGCGCTGAAAGACGCACTGGCCAAGGCCGGTCGCGCCGTGCTGATGGCGCCGCCCGGCGCGGGCAAGACCACCCGCGTTCCGCTGGCGCTGCTCGATCAGGTGTCGGGCCGGATCGTCATGCTCGAACCCCGCCGCCTGGCCGCCCGCGCCGCTGCCGAACGCATGGCCGAGACGCTTGGCGAGCCGGTCGGCCAGACCGTTGGCTACCGCATTCGTGGCGAAGCCCGCACATCGCGCGCGACCCGCATCGAGGTGGTGACCGAGGGCATCCTGACGCGGATGCTGCAATCCGACCCGGAACTGACCGGTATCGGCTGCATCATCTTCGACGAGTTCCACGAACGCAGCCTGAATGCCGATCTGGGCCTTGCCCTGACATGGGAGGCGCGCAGCGCCCTGCGCCCCGATCTGGCCATCGTGGTGATGTCGGCAACCCTTGATGCCGAACCCGTCGCAGCGCTGCTCGACAACGCGCCTGTGATCGTCTCCGAAGGCCGCGCCTTCCCGGTCGAGACGCGCTGGCTTGGTCGCCCACTTGCGACTGGCATGCGGCTCGAGGCCGCCACGGCTGCGCTGGTCGAAGAAGCCGCGGCCGAGACCGAGGGCGGCATTCTGGTCTTCCTGCCCGGCGAGGCCGAGATCCGCCGCACCGAGGCGCTGCTGTCGGGTCGTCTTCGCCCCGAGATCACGCTGCGGCCGCTGTTCGGCGCGATGGATTTCGCCGCCCAACGCGCGGCCATCGTCCCCGCGAGTTCAGGGCGCAAGATCGTGCTGGCCACCTCTATCGCCGAAACCTCGCTGACCATTCAGGATATTCGCGTCGTCGTCGATGCCGGACGCGCCCGCCGCCTGCGCTTCGACCCAAGCTCGGGCATGGCCCGTCTGGTGACCGAGCGTGTCAGCCGTGCCGAGGCCGAACAGCGCCGTGGCCGCGCCGGGCGCGTCGCCGAAGGGATCTGTTACCGGCTCTGGACCAAGGGCGAAGAAGGCGCCCTACCCGCCTTCGCCCCGCCCGAGATTGCCGTGGCCGATCTGTCGGGCCTTGCGCTCGAACTCGCGCTTTGGGGATCGGATGGCGCGGATCTTGCCTTCCTTACGCCGCCCCCGTCCCCCGCGCTGGCCGAGGCACGCGCGCTGCTCGAAGGGCTTGGTGCGCTGAAAGACGGGCGGATCACGACGCATGGGCGGGCGCTGGCCGCGCTGCCGTTGCACCCGCGTCTCGCGCATATGCTGGTCACCGCCGGCCCCGAGGCCGCGACCCTAGCGGCGCTGCTGGCCGAGCGCGACCCGATCCGAGGGGCGCCCGCCGATCTTGCCCTGCGCATCGCTGCCATCGCTAATCCCGGACGATTCGAGGCAGAGCATCCCTGGCAGGTGCATCGAGGCACGGTCGAGCGGATCCGATCCGAGGCGAAACGGCTGGCGCGTATGGTGCAACCCGCAGTCAGCTACAGCCTGGCCGAGATGGCCGCTCTAGCCTATCCCGACCGGATCGGTCTGCGCCGCAAGGGCGAGGCACCGCGCTATGTGCTCTCGGGCGGCAAGGGTGCGGTGGCGGCCGAGACCGACGCGCTTGGCCGCGCGCGCCTGATCGTCGCGACCGATCTGGACGGTGACCCGCGCGAGGCCCGAATCCGGCAGGGCATCACGCTGGCAGAGGCCGAGCTGCGCCGTCTCCACGCACCCGAGATTGCCTGGCAAGACATCTGCGCCTGGTCGCGCCGCGAGGGCCGCGTGCTGGCCCGCAAGCAAGAACGCTTCGGCGCGCTGCTTCTTGATGATCGCCACTGGCCAGACGCGCCGCCCGAGGCCATCGCCCGCGGCGCGCTGGACGGGCTACGCGAGATCGGCCTCACGCTCTCCCCTTCCGCCGCGCGCTTCCGCGCCCGCGTCGATATCCTGCGTCAGGACGGCGAGGAGATGCCCGACCTGTCGGATGACGCCCTGCTAAATGGCGAGGCGCTGTTGCCCTACCTGCGCGGCAAACGGACGGAGGCCGATCTGCGCAACCTTGATCTGACCGAAGCCCTGCGCGGACAACTCGACTGGGGGCAGATGCAATTGCTGGACCGGCTGGTCCCGAGCCATTTCGAAACCCCGCTCGGCCGCCGCGTCCCGATCGACTATTCCGGTACAGCGCCCGCGATCGAGGTCAAGTTGCCCGAGATGTATGGCGTGACGGAGCATCCCTCTGTCGGGCCGAAACGTCATCCGCTGCGGATTTCCCTGCTAAGCCCTGGCAACAAACCGATCCAGGTGACTATGGATCTTCCGGGCTTCTGGGACGGCTCCTACGCCGATGTTCGCAAGGAAATGCGCGGCCGTTACCCGCGCCATCCCTGGCCCGAGAATCCGCGCGAAGCGGACCCGACCACACGCGCCAAGCCCCGCGGAACGTAAGGGGGCGCCGCCCCCTCGCGGCTTACGCCGCTCACCCCCGGGATATTTCTTGCCACATTGAAGGGCTGACCAGAGCACACCCGACCCCACCGCGGGGGGCGGAGAGGTCGAGCGGCCTTCAACGTGGACGGTCATCGGCGTCCCCGCCTGTACCGTGGGTTCAGATCTCACTGATTCTGGTTAAGAAAGCGTTTCCGCTTCAATGTGGCGCAAATATCCTCGGGGGGTGAATTTGCTGAAAGCAAAGAGGGGGGCAGACAGCCCCCCTGCGCCCCCGCCACCTGTCACTTGCCCAGACACCAGCGCATGATCGCCTTTTGTGCGTGCAAGCGGTTCTCGGCCTCGTCGAAGATCACCGAATGCGGACCGTCCATCACGGCGGAGGTCGCCTCGTCATTACGGTGCGCGGGCAGGCAATGCATGAAGAGCGCATCGGGCTTGGCGCGCGCCATCAGCTCTTCGTTGACCTGATAGGGGCGCAGCTGGTTGTGGCGGCGCTCCTTCGCGGATTCCGGGTCATGCATCGACACCCAGGTATCGGTGACCACCAGATCGGCTCCCTCGACCGCCTTGAATGGGTCGCGCTCGATCCGGGCATCGACGCCTTTGGATCGGGCGAAGTTCAACCACTCGGCCTCGGGGTCAAGGGTGGGCGGGCCGGTGAAGGTCAAATCGAACCCGAACTGACCTGCCGCATGCAGGAACGAGGCACAGACGTTGTTGCCATCCCCCGACCAGACGACCTTCTTGCCCGCGATGGGGCCGCGATGTTCCTCATAGGTCATCACATCCGCCATGATCTGACAGGGGTGGGTGCGGTTCGTAAGCCCGTTGATTACCGGCACGCTGGCGTATTCGGCCATCTCCTGCAGGGTTGCCTCTTCGAAGGTGCGGATCATGATCAGATCGACATAGCGCGAGAGCACCCGCGCCGTGTCGGCGATGGTCTCGCCGTGACCCAGCTGCATCTCCTTGCCCGAGAGCACCATCGTCTGCCCGCCCATCTGGCGCACGCCCACGTCAAAGCTGACGCGTGTCCGGGTCGAGGGTTTCTCGAAGATCAGCGCGACCATGTGACCGGCCAGCGGCTGATCATGGTCCAGCGCGCCTTTCGGGCGCCCGTTGCGCGCATCCTTCATGGCGCGCGCGCTGTCGATCATCTTGCGCAGGTCTTCGGGGCTGGTGGTGTGAATATCGAGAAAACTGGTCATCTGTCTGTCTTTCGCTCAGCGGCCCTCGCCGCCGGATCAATCAAGCCTTGGTCGGTTCAAGCGCGCTGGCGGCGGCATCGAGACGTGCGACCGCCTCGGCCATATCCGCCTCGGAGATGTTCAGCGCAGGCAGCAGGCGCAGCACGTTATCGGCAGCAGGCACCGTCAGCAGCTTCTCGGCATAGGCCGCCTTGACCACATCTGCGGGCGCAATCTTGCACTTGAGCCCGAGCATCAGCCCCTGGCCGCGCACACCCTCGAACACGTCGGGATGGGCCGCGATCAGGCCTTCGAGTTTCTGGCGCAGGAAGCCTGCCCTGGCGTTGACCGCATCGAGGAAGGCCGGATCCGTGACGATCTCCATCACCTTGCCGCCTACAGCGCAGCCAAGCGGGTTGCCGCCATAGGTCGAGCCATGGGTGCCTGCGACCATGCCGCTCGCGGCCTCTTCGGTGGCGAGCACCGCGCCAAGCGGGAAGCCGCCGCCGATGCCCTTGGCGACCATCATGATATCGGGCGTCACGCCCGCCCATTCATGGGCAAAGAGCCGACCGGTGCGGCCCACGCCGCACTGGACCTCGTCGAAGATCAAAAGCGTGCCGGTGGTGTCGCACAGATCGCGCAGGCCCTTGAGGCACTGATCGGGCACCGGGCGGATGCCGCCCTCGCCCTGCACCGGCTCGATCAGTATGGCGGCGGTGCGCTCGTTGATGGCGGCGCGCAGGCCCTCGTGGTCGCCCCATTTCACATGGACGAAGCCGGGCAGCAGCGGGCCAAAGCCCTTGACCATCTTCTCGGATCCGGCGGCGGCGATAGCCGCCGAGGAGCGGCCGTGGAAGGCGCCCTCAAAGGTGATGATTTCAACCCGCTCGGGCTGGCCTTTGTCATACCAGTATTTGCGCGCCATCTTGACGGCCAGCTCGCAGGCCTCGGTGCCCGAGTTGGTGAAGAAGACGGTATCGGCAAAGCTGTTCTCGACCAGCTGATCAGCAAGCTTCTGCTGCTCGGGGATCTGGTAGAGGTTGGAGACATGCCAGAGCTTGCCGGCCTGCTCGGTCAGGGCGGCGACCAGTTCGGGGGCTGCATGGCCCAACACGTTCACCGCGATGCCCGCCCCCATGTCGAGATATCGGGTACCGTCCGCCGTTTCGAGCCAGGAGCCCTCGCCCTTGACGAAGGCGAGAGGGGCGCGGTTGTAGGTGGGCAGAACGGAGGAAATCATCGCGTGTCTCCAGAAAGGGAAGGCCAAGGGGTGCAACAGGCCTGCAGGGCTGTCAACGGTCAAGGCCGGGGATTTAACGGGTTTTGGGGGGATGTGGCCAAAGACCACGGCAGATCGGACGTCAGGCGCGGGTGCGGCGGCGTCGGGGACGGGCGAAATGGGCGGTCCGTGTGATCATGGGCGTTCGGTAGCGCGCGCGATGGCACCTGTCAAAGGATTCCTTTGATGCAGGCGTGGCGCGGGCTTGAATTCCGGGGGCGGCGCTTGTATCTCATCGCGTCCTCACTAATATGAGGCAAGCCAAGCCGGAACCCGGTCAACGGACCGGGTCAGAATGCGAAAGGGTGGTCATGTCCTGGACCGATGAACGCGTCGAACTCCTGAAAAAGATGTGGTCGGAGGGCCAGTCGGCCAGCCAGATCGCCAAGGAGCTGGGCGGGGTGACCCGCAACGCCGTGATCGGCAAGGTGCATCGTCTGGGCCTGTCGAACCGCGCCGGTGGGAGCGATCCTGCGCCGGCGCCCGCCGCGCCCGCCGCTGCCAAGCCCGCTCCGGTGGAGCGGCCCGAACCGGTCGCGGCCGCCGCGCCCGCCGCAAACCGCCCCGAGCCCGCGCCCACCCCGAAGCCCGCGCCCGCCGCGCGCCCGGAACCCGCGCCCGCCCCCGCCGCGCCCACACCGGTGATGCGCAAGGCGATCATTCCTGCGGGGCAGCCGCTGCCGCCGCAGCCCTCGGCCAATGAGATCAGCCCCGAGGCTCTGGCCAAGGTGGGCGAGGTCGAGAAGCGCGCCCGCAAGATCAGCCTGATGGAGTTGACCGAGCGTACCTGCAAATGGCCGATCGGCGACCCGGCAACCGATAACTTCTATTTCTGCGGCCTGCCCTCGCAGCCCGGAAAACCCTATTGCGAGGCCCATGTGGGCGTCGCCTTCCAGCCGATGAGCGCTCGCCGCGACCGTCGCCGCTGAACCCGGGCTAAGCCGGGGGCGCTGCCCCCGGACCCCCGAGGTATTTGAACCAAGAAGAAAGGGCGGGTCGTCGGGCTCGCCTTTGCCGTTGAGAGGGCATGATGAGCCAGAACCCCCCGAACCTGCGCCCCGATCTGGCGCCGAAGGCGCGCTTTGACGAGGCGCCGCGCCCGGGTCAGCCGACGATCGGGATGGTCTCGCTTGGCTGTCCGAAGGCGCTGGTGGACAGCGAACGGATCCTGACGCGGTTGCGGGCCGAGGGCTATGCGATCAGCCCCGATTATACCGGGGCCGAGGCGGTGATCGTGAATACCTGCGGGTTTCTGGATAGTGCCAAGGCGGAAAGCCTTGAGGCCATTGGCGAGGCGCTGAAGGAGAACGGCAAGGTCATCGTGACCGGCTGCCTCGGTGCCGAACCCGAGTTCATCACCGGCGTGCATCCCAAGGTTCTGGCCGTGACCGGCCCGCAGCAGTTCGAGCAGGTGCTGGATGCGGTGCATGGGGCGGTGCCGCCCTCGCCCGATCCGTTCGTCGATCTGCTGCCGCCGACGGGTGTCAAGCTGACCCCGCGCCATTACAGCTATCTGAAGATCTCCGAGGGCTGCAATCACCACTGCAAGTTCTGCATCATCCCCGACATGCGCGGGCGTCTGGTCAGCCGCCCCGCCCATGCCGTGCTGCGCGAGGCGGAGAAGCTGCTTGATGCCGGGGTGCGCGAATTGCTGGTGATCTCGCAGGACACCTCGGCCTATGGGGTGGACCGCAAGCACGACCTGAGCCCCTGGAAGGGTGGCGAGGTGCGCGCGCATATCACCGATCTGACGCGCGAGATGGGCAAGATGGCCAAGGAGGCCGACGCCTGGCTGCGCCTGCATTACGTCTATCCCTACCCCCATGTGCGCGATCTGATCCCGCTGATGGCGGACGGGCTGATCCTGCCCTACCTCGATATTCCCTTCCAGCACGCACATCCCGAGACGCTCAAGCGCATGGCGCGGCCCGCGGCCTCGGCACGGACGCTCGACGAGATCGCCGCCTGGCGCGCGGCCTGCCCCGAGATCGTGCTGCGCTCGACCTTCATCGTGGGCTATCCCGGCGAGACCGAGGAAGAGTTCCAATACCTGCTCGACTGGATGGACGAGGCGCAGCTCGATCGTGTCGGGTGCTTCCAGTATGAGAATGTCGCCGGGGCGCGCTCGAACGACCTGCCCGATCATGTGCCGGATGCGCTGAAGCAGGAGCGGTGGGAGCGCTTCATGGAGAAGGCGCAGGCGATTTCCGAGGCGAAGCTGGAGGCCAAGGTCGGCACGCTGCAACAGGTGATCGTGGACGAGATCGACGAGCAGGGCGCGACCTGCCGCACCCGCGCCGATGCGCCCGAGATCGACGGCAACCTGTTCATCGACGCGGGGTTCGAGGTTCTCGCGCCGGGCGACATGCTGACGGTCGAGGTAGAGGAAGCCAGCGAATACGACCTTTGGGGTCGTCCGCTGACCTGATCGCCGCCCTCAGACCAGACCTTCGGTGTCGATATGCACGGTGGCGCCGCAGTGCTTGCAATGGATGGCGTCGGCGTCATGCAGGCTCAGCCCGCAGTGCTTGCACTCATAGCGCACCTTCCTGGGCCGGAAGAGCACCTGGGCCAGCCGCAGGAACAGCGTGACGCCGAAGATCATGATCCCGACCGACAGCAATCGTCCGGTCGTTCCGGGCAAGGTGATATCGCCAAACCCGGTTGTCGTCAGCGTCGTGACGGTGAAGTAGAGCGCATCGGCGTAGTTGCGGATATCCTCATTGCGCCCGAACTGCGTCGCATAGATCAGCCCGGTCATGATGAAGAGGAAAACGCACAGGTTGATCGCGGCGAGAATGACATCCTCGTGCCGACGGAAGAACCTAAATTCGACGCGTAGCCGGACCAGCATCTGATAAGCGTGCAGCAGCCGCAGGGTTCGCAAGACGCGCAGGAAGCCGAAGCTCTCGCCGGCGATGGGCGCAAGAAACGACACCATCGCCACCAGATCCGCCAGCGTCGCGGGCCGTGTCCAGAAATTCACCTTACTGTCCGCGATCAGGAGCCGCGCCAGAAAATCCGCCACGATCACAAGACCGATCAGCGCATCGGTCACCTCGATCGCCAGCGAGCGGGGCAGGAAGGACGAGATGATCACGAAAGTAATCGTCGTCAGATCGAAACATAGAATCAGGTAGCGAAAGCGTTGCGCGCGTTTCGTCTCACCTTCGTAGAGGGCGCGAAATGTCTCAAGCATGTGCGGGCCTTTTGGCCCGTTCTACCGTCATTTCCGCTTTCGTCAAACGCCGCTCTTGCAATTTAGGGGCAAAAGGCGCATCTAGTCTGGGCGAGACGCTATCTTTCGACGATCTGCTCCTTTCGGGCCTCAGTTCGCGATTTTGACGTGACTGAGCCGGGCTGCCGCAATTGTGCGGGCAGCATATCAAAAGGAGACACACGATGGCCAACGGCACCGTGAAATGGTTCAACAGCACCAAAGGCTTCGGCTTTATCGCCCCGGAAAACGGCGGCAAGGACATCTTCGTTCACATCTCGGCGGTTGAGCGCGCAGGCCTGCGCGGCCTCAACGACGGTCAGGCTGTGACCTTCGATCTGGAAAAAGGCCGTGACGGCCGCGAGTCGGCAACGAACCTCGCCCTGGCCTAAGGCCAATCCGGATTTCGGACGATAGAAGGCGGCCCCGAAGGGCCGCCTTTTTCATTGCCGCAATCAATTATCTGCGCGGGCATCTTTCAGCGCGATGATCTGGCCGATCGAGTATTCCGCCGGATCGACGCCGAGTTGGGCCGCCAACTGGGCGTGACCGGCGCTGATCGCGGCACCGCCGCTCGAAAGGGTCACGTTGGACGCAACGCCATGGGCCGGAGCCGCATAGGGCGCAGCGGCATCGTTGTCGCGTTTGGAATTCCACAGGGCGATGACCTCATCGGCCGAGTAATGCGCCGCATCGACGCCCGCCTGAGCCGCAAGCTGGGCGATGCCAGGGCTGACGCCTTGCGCCGAAGCAGCACCCGCCGAGAGGGCAGCAGCGAGACCGAGGATAAGAGCAGATTTACGCATTTCATTCTCCATTTTGTCTATCGTTTCAGGGCCTTGGATAGTGCCATCCCGGTTGCGCCCTGCGATAAGACAAACCTAGTTCTGCGCGTCAGGTATGAGAATGACACGAAATATCCGGACATTGTGCAAATTTGCCTATTGAAATCGGCCTGCACCAGACATGCCCTGCAACCGTTTGAATTGGCTGCCCACATTCGTGTGAACGCCCGCCACGGCCACCCCCGGACGCGCGCCATGCCGATCATAACCCCGCGATCATCCGTGATCGTTCCCGCGCTTTTCGTGAACGCAGGTTGCGACTCGCGCCCCTTCCCTCACGCGCCGCTTTCCCCTATCTAGGCGCAAACCCCGAAATACCCTCGAAAGGTGCGCCTATGGCTTCGTATCAATATGTTTACCACATGGATGGCGTCTCGAAGACCTATCCGGGTGGCAAGAAATGCTTTGAGAATATCCGACTGAACTTCCTGCCCGGCGTGAAGATCGGTGTGGTCGGCGTCAACGGCGCGGGTAAATCGACGCTGCTGAAAATCATGGCCGGCATGGACAAGGATTTCCAGGGCGAGGCCTGGGCCGCCAAGGGCGCCAAGGTCGGCTATCTCGCGCAGGAGCCGCAGCTCGACGAGACCAAGACCGTGCGCGAGAACGTCATGGAAGGCGTGGCCGAGAAGACCGCCAAGCTCGAGCGTTACAACGAGCTGGCGATGAACTACTCGGACGAGACCGCCGAGGAAATGGCCCGCCTGCAAGACGAGATCGACGCCGAGAACCTGTGGGATCTCGACAGTCAGGTCGATATCGCGCTCGAAGCGCTGCGCTGCCCGCCCGATGACGCCGATGTCTCGACCCTCTCGGGCGGTGAGCGTCGCCGCGTCGCGCTGTGCAAGCTGCTGCTCGAAGCGCCCGACATGCTGCTGCTCGACGAACCGACCAACCACCTTGACGCGGAAACTATCGCCTGGCTGCAGAAGCACCTGATCGAATACAAGGGTACGATCCTGTGCGTTACGCACGACCGTTACTTCCTTGACGACATCACCAGCTGGATCCTCGAACTCGAGCGCGGCCGCGGCATCCCCTACGAGGGCAACTACTCCGCCTGGCTCGAACAGAAAGCCAAACGGCTTGAGCAGGAAGCGCGCGAGGACAAGGCCAAGCAGAAGGTCATGGAGAAGGAACTCGAGTGGATCCGCGCCGGTGCCAAGGCCCGTCAGGCGAAATCCAAGGCCCGTATCGCGGCTTACGAGAAGATGGCCGACGAGGGCGTCAAGGATCGCGTGGGCAAGGCGCAGATCATCATCCCGAACGGCCCGCGCCTTGGCGGCAAGGTGATCGAGGTCGAGAACCTGAAGAAGCACATGGGCGACAAGCTGCTGATCGAGAACCTCTCGTTCAGCCTGCCGCCGGGCGGCATCCTGGGCATCATCGGCCCGAACGGCGCCGGTAAATCGACCCTGATCAAGATGATCGTCGGCGCCGAGCAGCCCGACGAAGGCACGATCACCGTCGGCGATACCGTCAAGCTTGCCTATGTCGACCAGTCGCGCGACGCGCTCCACCCGGACAAGAACGTCTGGGAAGAGATCTCGGGCGGGGCCGAACTGATCCAGTTGGGCGATGCCTCCGTCGCCAGCCGCAGCTATGTCGGCGCGTTCAACTTCAAGGGCGCGGATCAGCAGAAGAAGGTGGGCCTGCTGTCGGGCGGTGAACGCAACCGCGTCCACATGGCGAAACTGCTGAAATCGGGCGGCAACGTGCTCCTGCTCGACGAACCTACCAACGACCTCGACGTAGAAACCCTGCAAGCGCTGGAAGCGGCGATCGAAGACTTCGCCGGCTGCGCGGTCATCATCTCGCACGACCGCTTCTTCCTCGACCGCCTCTGCACCCACATCCTCGCCTTCGAAGGCGAGGCCCATGTGGAATTCTTCGAGGGCAACTTCGAGGATTACGAGAACGACAAGATCCGCCGCCTCGGCCCCGACGCGGTCGAGCCCAAGCGGGTCAAGTACAAGAAGTTCACGCGCTAAGACAAAGGCCCCCGCTCCGGGGGCCTTTTTTTCTTCCCCTTGCAAAGGCTCGCCATGCCCACCATCGCCCGCCTGCTAACCTACCTGCCCACCACGGACGCAGCGCACTCCCTCGCCACGGCGCTCATTGACGCGCGCCTGATCGCCTGCGCCAATATCGGCGCGCAGTTAACCTCGCTCTACTCTTGGCAAGGCACGCGCGAGGAAACGCCCGAGGTTCAACTCTGGCTCAAGACCCGCAGCGATCTGGCGCCCGATGTCATGGCCAAGATCGAACAGCTGCACCCCTACGACTGCCCGCTGATCGCGCTCGACGAAATCACCGTCAACCAAGCCTATGCCGATTGGGTCAACGCCCAAACGCGCTGATTTCGGCTTTGCCTAAATATCCCGGGGTGAATGGGCCGCAGGCCCAGAGGGGCAGCGCCCCTCCGCCTCTCGCGAAGGCCAAGTCCTCGCCATCCGACTGGCGCCGCACACCTTGGGCCGCACGCACGGCCTGTACGATCAGCCCCTCGATTGGCGCGCCACGATCCATCCGCAGCACCGCGCGGCCGATACGGGCCTCGAACCCTGCCCGGGCCAGCAAGTCACACACATAGTCCTCGGAATGCGCGTAACGGCGGCTCTCGCGCAGAACGAAGCCTTCACCCTCGTAGGCCTCAACGGTAAAGGCAAAGCGCCCACCCGGCGCCAGCGCTAGCGCAACCCAGCCGACGATCTGCTCCAGCGCGCCCAGATAGGCAAAGACATCGGCAGCCGTGATCAGATCATAGGCGTCCACAACCGGCGCAAGCACGCTCAGATCCGCCTTCTCAAGGCGATCGTAAACCCCCTTGGCCTCGGCCTCGCGCAGCATCTCGGCCGAGATATCCCAGCCCTCCAGATGCCTGGCCGAGGCGCGCAGCTCTGCCCCCATCAGACCCGTGCCGCAGCCCAGATCAAGCACCCGCGCGAACTCGCCTTCCAGCCCCGCCCGCAGCAATTGCGGCGCGCGGTAGTTCAGCGTCTCGACCAGCGCATGGTCGAAGTGATCGGCATATTGATCGAACAGCGTCTCGACAAAGGCCGAGGGCATGGTCTCGACCAGCGGCTGACCGCGTAAAAGATCAAGTCGCAGCGCCGCTCCCAATTGGTCAGCAGGGTCGAGGCGCAGCGCCTCGGCAAAGGCCTCACCCGCAGCGGGCAAACCATTCTCGGTGCGGATCTCACCCAGGCGATACCAGCCCGCCACCCAACCCGGCGCGACCTCAAGCGCCTGAAGGTAGAGATCGGCGGCGGCCGCAGCCTCGCCCGAGGCCAGAAGCCCCTCGGCATAATCCGCGCGACGGTCGGCGATCAGATCGCCGGAAGAAAACTGCAAGGGGGTCATGAAACACCTGAATCTGGAGGGAACCGGAGACTCAGGCAGGGGTTACGACAGGGGCTGACGCATGAAGGCACCGAAAGGGCGAGACGCGCCGCAGATGCAGCGGCGCGGCGCATTCGTCAAGGGGGCTCAGCGTTTCTTGACGAACTCGGTCAGGATGACGATACGCTGGCCCTCGACGCGACCCTCGATATGGGCAGGGTTGTCGGCCACAAGGCTGATGCCACGCACCGCAGTGCCGCGCTTGGCGGTAAAGCCCGCGCCCTTGACCGGCAGATCCTTGATCAGCGTGACGGTATCGCCACTGGCCAGCAGCGCGCCATTGCTGTCGCGATGCTCGACGCCGGGCAGCACCTGCCCGGCCTGCGCCCACGCAAGCGCGTCTCCCTCAAGCGCCATGCCCTCGCGCGCCTCGGCGGCCCAGGCGGCGTCGACCTGCCCAAGCTTGCGCCAGACGGCTGCCTGCACGGTGGGCTCGGCCGACCAGGCGGCACCCTCAAGGCAGCGCCAATGCGCCTCGGGCGCGTCCTCCGAGCGGCAGATCGCGCAAAGCAGAACGTGCTCTTCGGTGCCCGCCAGAGGCTCCGCCGCCAGATCTTCGGCAGCGCCGCAGAACTCGCACACCGCTCCCGAGCGGGCCATCAGATCGTCAATCAGCGCCATGGGAACCTCCTGCTGCTGCCCTCCAATAGGAGCCGTGCCGGGGCGAGGCAACGCGAAAAGAAAGGGCGCCCGCAGGCGCCCCGTCCGATCAGCTTACTTCGCCCATTCCCAGGGCACGGTGAATTCGCCCAGTTTTTGCTTGAGCTTGTCCTCGTCGATCGTGCCGGTGGTGGCGATCCCGGCCACTAGGCCACGTTTCTTGTCTTCGACCACAGCGACGACATGTGCGGCGATGCCTGCCTCGGCCAGCGCGGCATCAAGCACGCGCGAGATCGCGCGCTTGCGCAGGTCGGGCTTGAAGATCTTGCCCACGGCGGTCTTCGGCAACTCATCCATCACCTCGATATGCTTGGGGATCGCGGCGCGCTCATGGATGTGCTTTTTCGCGTGGGCGGTCAGTTCCTCATCGGTGACCGAGGCACCGGCCACCAGTTCGAGATAGACGCAGGGCAGCTCGCCCGCGAAGCTGTCGGGCTGCCCGATCGCCCCGGCGAAGGCCACGGCCGGATGCGACAGCAGCGCCTCTTCGATCTCGGCGGGGTCGATATTGTGGCCCCCGCGAATGATCAAATCCTTGGCGCGTCCGGTAATCCACAGATAGCCATCCGCATCAAGCCGCCCCAGGTCGCCCGTACGCAGGAAGCGGTCCTCGGCAAACAGGTCGTGGTTCTTGTCAGCCTCGGTATAGGTCGAGCCCTCGAAGACGCCGGGGTTGGCCACGCAGATCTCACCCACCTCATCGACGCCGCATTCATCAAAGCCCTCGGTCGTCTTGCGCAGGATGCGGACGTGGCAATAGGGCAGCGGAATACCGACCGAGCCGACCTTCTTATGGCCATCGACCGGGTTGACCGAGACAAGGCAGGTGGCCTCGGTCAGACCGTAGCCTTCCGCGATCTCGACGCCCGTCGCGGCCTTGAAGCGGTTGTAAAGCTCCAGCGGCAGTGGGGCGGAACCCGAGATCGCCGTCTTGAGCGAGGAAATATCGGCATTCACCGGGCGCTGCATCAGCGCAGAGATGGCCGTGGGCACCGTGATCAGGAAGGTGACCTTCCAACGCTCGACCAGCTTCCAGAAATTGTCGAACACGCCCTCGCCGCGATAGCCCGCAGGCGTCGGCATCACCACATGCGCCCCCGAGGCAATCGCGGACATCAGCACCGGATAGGCCGCGAAGACGTGGAACAGCGGCAGCGGACAGATCAGCACGTCTTCCTTGGTGAACAGCAGCGTCCCGCCCAGCCAGCCATTGTAGATCATGCCCGAGTATTTGTGCTGCGCCACCTTGGGCATCCCCGTGGTGCCGCCGGTGTGGAAATAGGCGGCTACCCGGTCACCGGCGCTGTCGGCGAAGGTCAGCCTGTCGCCCGGCATCTTGGCGCATTCGCGATTGAAGCAATAGACATCGGCATGGTGCTTCGTCGTGACCTTGGGGCGCACGAAAGGCACGATCAGCGACTTGGGTGGAGTCAGGTAGCGGTTCAGGTCGATCTCGAGCACGGTCTTGACGTTCGGCGCGAACTTGACCGCCTCGGCCGCCTTCTGGGCGATATCGCTTTTCGGGAAGGGCTTGAGCGTGACCAGAACCTTGGCCTTGGTCTCGCGCAGGATGGCCGAGATCTGCTCGGATTCGAGCAGCGGATTGATCGGATTCACGATCCCCGCGACCGAGCCCCCCAGCAGGGTCACCGCAGTTTCAAGGCAGTTCGGCAGGACGTAAGCGACCGTGTCACCCTCGCCCACACCAAGATGACGCAAGAGGTTCGCGGCTTGCGTCACGCGGCCATGCAGCTCGGACCAGCTCAGCGTCAGCGCCTTGTCCTTCGGCCCCGAAAAGATCTGGAAGGTCAGCGCCGGGCGGCTGCCATAGGCATCGCGTGCGCGGGTCAGGAACTGGTACATGGTCTGGGCGCGATCGCGGCCTTCCCATGGCATCTCGTTCTCGACCGCGTCGCGGTCGGCAATGGACGCAAAATTCGCCATCTCGGTCTTCCTCCCTAAGCCCGTTCCTCGCGGGCCCTTCCTGTCAGAATGCGACAGGAGCGCCCTCGGCAGCAAGTATGCAGGTCAGTGGGCAACGTCACGTCATGGCGAAAGTGACGCGGGGAAACAATATGGCGCGAAGGGCGGAGACAGCCGCTGCCGTCCCCGCACACTCAGGTCACAAGCAATCAGGCATTGCCGCCCGGAATACGCAGGACCTGGCCCGGATAGATCTTGTCGGGATGGGTCAGCATCGGCTTGTTCGCCTCGAAAATCTCCATGTAGCGGTTCGCGCTGCCCAGAGTTTTCTTGGCAATCGCCGAAAGCGTATCGCCTTTGACGACGGTGTGGAAAACGGCATCCAGGGTATCGGCATCCTCTTCGGTTTCGACCGCAGCCACACCATCGACATTGCCCACGGCGAGAATGATCTTTTCCTTGGTCTCGGCGTCGATCGCCTTGCCCGAAACCACGACCTTGTCACCCTCGACCTTCAGATCGACACCGGTCGCATCGAGCCCCAGATCTTTCAGCTCCGCCCGCAGCACATCTTCTTTCGGCGCCTCGGCGGCCTCGGCCTCCGAGCCGAACAGAGACTTGCCCGCGTCTTTCACAAAATTCCACAGACCCATAGCACTCTCCTCATATTGGCTGGCAGGCCCCCGGGGGCGCTGCCTTCAACCTGAGGTGACCGTGCAACGATCAGATGACGCGACAAAGGGGAATTACCGCACACACGGCCCCCTTGATGCGAGCGGATAGCGCGATCAGACCGCCGCGCCGTCGGTGAATTGCAGCCGCGCCAGTTCGGCATACAGACCGCCTTCGGCGACCAACTCGTCATGGGTGCCCTGCGCGACGATGCGGCCGTCTTCGAACACCACGATCCGGTCGGCCTTTTTCACCGTCGCGAGACGGTGCGCCACAATGACCGTTGTGCGCCCGACCGAGACACGCTCGACCGCAGCCTGCACCTCGCGCTCCGAGGCCGAATCCAGCGCCGAGGTCGCCTCGTCCAGCAGCAGGATCGGCGCGTCACGCAGGATCGCGCGGGCGATGGCGATACGCTGCTTCTGCCCACCCGACAGCATCACGCCGCGCTCGCCCACATAGGTGTCGAACCCGTCGGGAAGCGCCGTCAGGAAGTCATAGGCATGGGCCGCGCGCGCGGCTTCCTCGACCTCGTGATCCGTGGCGTTGGGGCGGCCGAAGCGAATATTCTCGCGCGCCGAGGCGGCGAAGATCACCGGATCTTGCGGCACAAGGGCCACGGCGTGGCGGAAATCATGCCGCGCAAGATCGCGCAGATCGTAGCCGTCGATCTTCACTTGCCCGTTCTCGGGATCCCAGAAACGCTGAATCAGCTGGATCACGGTGGTCTTGCCCGCCCCCGAAGGGCCGACAAGCGCGACCGTCTCGCCGGGCTTGATCGACAGCGTGACCTCCTCAAGCGCCGAGGTCTCGGGGCGTGAGGGGTAGTGGAAGGTGACATTCTCTAAGTCGATAGCACCGCGCGCGGGCATCGGCAGCGGCACCGGATGTTCGGGGTCTTTGACGCTGTCTTCGGCCCCGATCAACTCGACCAGACGCTCGGTCGCACCGGCGGCGCGCTGCAACTCGCCCCAGATTTCCGACAGCGCGCCGACCGAACCGGCGACCATCACGGCGTAAATGACGAACTGCACCAGCTCGCCCACCGACATGTAATCCAGACGCACGTCGCGCGCACCGACCCAGAGCACGCCAACCACGCCCGCAAACACGAGGAAAATCACGATCACCGTCATGATCGCGCGGGTGGTGATGCGACGCTGCGCCGAGACAAAGCTTTTCTCGGTGACATCGGCGAAATGCGCGCGGGTCTGCGCCTCATGGGTGAATGCCTGCACGGTCTGCGCCGACAAAAGCGCCTCGGAGGCCGCGCCCGAGGAACTGGCGATCCAGTCCTGGTTTTCGCGCGAAAGCGCGCGCAAGCGACGGCCGAGCACCACGATCGGGATGACCACGGCGGGCACGATCAGCAGCACAAGGCCGGTCAGCTTGGCCGAGGTGACCAGCAGCATCACCATGCCGCCGATCAGGATCAGGAAGTTGCGCAGCGCGACCGAGACCGACGAGCCGATGACCGACAGGATCAGCGTCGTATCTGTGGTGATGCGCGAGATGATCTCGCCCGTCAGGATGCGCTCGAAGAAGGCCGGGCTCATGCCCAGAACGCGGTCGAAGACTGCCTTGCGGATATCGGCCACGACCCGCTCGCCAAAGCGGGTAACAAGGTAGTAGCGCGCGCCGGTGCCAAGCGCGAGCAGCGCGGTGATCAGCAGCGCCGCACCGAAATACTGGTCGAGCAGTTCGGCCCCTTGCTGGAAGCCATCCACCACGCGGCGCACGGCAAGCGGCAGAACCAGGCTGATCGAGGCGGTCAGCATCAGCGCGGCCAGCGCGGCCAGCGCCATCCACTTGTAAGGCGTCACAAACGGGCTGAGGCCCTTGAGTGCGCCGATGCGTTTTGTGGTGGGCCGATCTTCGAGCGGCGCTTGCGGTCTGCGTGCCATGCTGTCTCCCCTGTCCGCTCGGGTTTAGGGGTAGACCCAGTGTGGGGCAAGGGCGGAATCGTCGCGTCGGATCCGCGCACGCCGTGAACAAAACGCCGCAGAGCCGCCAAGGGCCCTGTATTGCCGGAAGAAAGCAGCCAACAACGCGGGAAAATTCGGAACCACAATGATGCCGGCCTCACTTTCGTTCGATCGTATCCTGAAGCTGCTGCTTGGCCTCGCGCTGGCGAGTTTCTCCGCATACACACTCTACGGGCTTTGGCTGGGCTATTCGTTCTGGAATGACGAGGTATTCAGCGTGGCCGCCGCCGCCCTTCCGCAGGGAGAGGCAATGCAGGGTTATCTGCGCGATGTGCACCCGCCGCTCTATCAGTGGCTTCTTGCGCTCTGGGTCAAGCTGTTTGGCACCTCCGAACTGTCGGCGCGACTGTTCTCGGCGCTGTTTGTCGCGGGGGCCCTGGCTGCGCTGGCAAGCCTGCGCCGCAAGATGCCGCAACGCGTTGTCCTGCTGACGCTGTTCCTGTTTCTCTCCAGCTGGCTCACAACCTATTACGCGCAGGAAGCGCGCAGCTACGCGATGCTGCTGTTCGCGTCGGCGCTCTCGTTCGTGCTGTTCACACTGGGTGAGCGGCGCTGGCTGATCGCGGCGCTGCTGACGCTTGGCTGCACGCATTTCTTCGGCACCTTGCAGGCGATGCTCTACCTGCTCTGGATCGGCCTTGAGCGCGACACAGGCTGGCCCAAGCGCATCCTGCTGGCGAGCGTCGCGGGTGTGTTGATGATCTGGCCGGTCGCCATGCTGACGCTTGGCGGCGTCGGCGAGCAGGTCGGCGGGAAGTTCTGGATCGACAGCACGCCGCTCGACGCCCTGCAAGACGCGATCCAGGCCGGCATACCTTTGGGGTCGGCGGGGTTGATCTTGATCTTCGCCGCGGCATGGCTGCGCAGTTCCATCCCGACACTCGAGCGCCGCGCGGCGCAGGATGCCGCGATCCTGTTCGCCGCAATGGCAATCGGCACTGCACTGCTGAACTTTCATACGCCGGTCACAACCGAGCGGAACTTCATCGTGCTCTTGCCGCCCGGATCCTTCCTGCTAGCAGTAGCGCTCGACGCGATATTGCCGCGTGTGCCGCGAAACTGGGCGCGGATCGTCCTGCTCGTTCTGATTTTCTTGGCCACGCAAGAGCGCATCTACAGCAAGATTGGCCGCAAGTTCGAACCGCTCGAGAATATCCGGGGGGCGACAAAAGGCGCGCTCGCGGCCCTCGATCCCGTTCACGGACGGCTGTTTGCGTGGCCATTGCGCGCCCAGGCCACCATCTTCGGCTCCGAGCGGATCAACTTCTATTTCCCGCCGACCGCTCAGCCGAGGGTTCTCGACCCGCAAGCCATCCCTGCGCTGCACGCCGGAGATATCGTGGTCTTCCTGCGGATCACGGCGACCAATGCCAAAGCCGCCCCCTGCGACAACGCGCTATTTGTACATCTGGAGGCCAGCGGCACCCCCTTCCGGGCAACCTTCCCGCCGCAATCGGTGCGCTGCGAGACCGGGTTCGTGACGATCCTTGGGCCCTAGGTGTCAACCGCGCCAAAGAGCGGGCCGACACGAACTTCCGTGTCGGGGTCGCGCAGCAGAAACAGTGCATCCAACCCCTCGCGCCGGGCTACCCTTGCGCCCTCCTCGGGGCCAAGAACCATCAGCGCGGTGGCCCAGGCATCGGCCTCGGCGCAACTGCGCGCGACCACGCTGACCGAGGCTGGCCCGCCCTGCACGGGCGCGCCGCGGCGCGGCTGCATCGTGTGTGACAGGCGCTGGCTGCCCAGTTCGACCCAATGGCGATAGTCGCCCGAGGTGGCGACGGCTGCATCCTCAAGCGCCAGGATCGAATGCGGCGCGCGGCGCGCGGGATCGGGCGCCTCGACCGCGACCGACCAGGGTGCGCCATCGGGGCGCAGACCAAGAGCGCGCATCTCTCCGTCGATACCAACAAGCGCCGCCGTGATCCCGTGGTCCAGCATCACCTCGGCCAGACGATCCACACCGTAGCCCTTGGCGATCCCGTTCAGGTCCAGCGACAGCGGCGCGCGTTTGCGGACCTCGCCACGCTCGGGGGCGAGATCAAGCACCTCATGCGCAGGCGGCCGCGCGCGGGTCAGTGCTGAGCGAATGGCCTCGGCACTCGCAGCCTCAGGGCCGAAACCCCAGGCCCGCACCGCATCGCCCATGCCGATGTCGAAAGCCCCGCCCGAGGCGCGACCGATCCGCAGCCCAAGCTCCAGCACGCGCAGCAGATGGGCGGGCAGCACCACCCAGTCGCCCACAGGCGCCGTGTTGAAGCGCATCAGCGCGCTGTCGGGCTTCCATGTGGACATCTGATCGTCGATCTCTGCCACTGCATCCTGCAATGCGATGGCCAGCGCCCCCGGGTCATAGCCCGGGGGCGCATAGAACAGCGCCGACCAGCGGGTGCCCATCGTCGGGCCATTGAGCGCGATGCGCTGCGGCTCAGTAGGTGTCTTCGACATAGCGCCCCTCAGCTTTCAGCAGCACCGGCGACAATCCGGCGGGGGCAAGGATTTCGCCCAAGGCGGCCGACACACCTGCGGCCATCTCGCGCCCGCCGCAAACCATGATCCGCGCCCCGGACTGGATCAGCCGCGTCAACTCGGCCGCGTCAGCGCGCAGGGCATCCTGCACGTAATGCGGCCGCGCCCCGCGCGAGGCGGCGGTGATCAGGCGCGCCAGACGCCCCTCGTCCTGCCAGCGCGCGAGATCCTCGCCATAGAGAAAATCGCTTGCCGCATGGCGCATCCCGAAGAACAGGTGCATCGGGCGGCGGCGCGCGTTTGCCCGCACAAAACCCGCCAGCGGCCCGATCCCCGTGCCTGCCCCGATCAGGATCAGCGGCACCCGATCACGCCCGGCATGGAAGCCCGGATTGCGGCGCAGGAAGGCACGCACCCGATCGCCCGGCTGCAAGGCCATCAACTGCCCCGAGCAAAGCCCGCCCGGCTGCTTGCGCACCACGATCTCGACAAATCCATCGCGCGTAGCAGAAGCCAGCGAGTAGAAACGCGGGACCGAGGCGCCCTCGGGCACCACACCGATCAGATCGCCCGCAACAAAGCGGCCAAAGCCCTGCCCCGTCAGGCGCTGCCACAGCGACGCGCGAGGAAGCGCGAAGCGCAGGATCGCGGTCGGGGCCTGAACCTCGGCGCCATAGTCACGCCGCTCGATCAACTCCAATTGCGTCGTGCGCGGCGACCGGGGTGCATGGGACAGGACCAGATCGATCCCGAGGATCTGACCAAGCGCAACGCCCCAACGATGAAAGTCCTGCGGCGACTGGCGATCGACCGTCGCAAGCGGCAGCAGTTCCTGCCAACCTTTGGCCTCGGCAGCCGCGGCGACCTCGGCGGCATAGGCGCAATAGGCCGAAAAGCTGCGATCTCCAAACCCAAGCACCGCGAGCGGCGCCTTTGGCGCGGCGGGCAGCGCGGCAAGGCGATCCAGAAACCCCTTGGCCGAGGCAGGCGCCACCCCGTCGCCATAGGTCGCGGCCAGCACCAGGATGCGCTTCGCCCGGCCGTAGCTTTTCGGCGCAAAGGCCGACATGGGCGCGACATGCACCGGCTGGCCTGCCGCCCCGAGCGCGCGGGCCAGCGTTTCGGCAAAGCCGCGGGTCGAGCCGCCCTCACTGCCGACAAGAACGATGGTCTCGGCCTGCGCGGCCGGGGCGCTGCGAAAGCCCCGCGCCCCGCGCCCGGCCAGCCAGACGGCAAGGCCAGTGCCCGCCAGCCCCGGAATCGTCAGCGCGATCAGACCGAGAGCCAGCCCCAGAACCGAGGCCCCCTGCCCGGTATGCAGCATGTATATGGTTTCAGACAGGCGCTGCCACGGCGTCGCATCGGCCCATGCCAGCAGCGCGCCCGTTCCCTGATCGAGATACCCCGAGCCGCTCTTGGTCTTCAGCGTGAACACATCGCTTGCATCGCTCGGATAGGGATAGGTGAAGCTGCGCAGATCGGTCACCGCAAGCTTGCCGATCATGTCGATATCGGTCAGAGCAACACCGCTGCCCCCGCTGACCGAGGCGGGAAAGCCCGGCTGCGCCTCGCCGTCAGGCAAAAGATCGAAGGTCGAGGCGGTCATCCACAGCGCCGTGCCAGCCGAGAGCAAAAGCCCGACCGAGGCCACGCGCGCCATCTCGGCGTGCCAGCGCGCAGGCCCGGCTCCGCGCATCGGCGCGAACCAGCGCCGCCAGCCGCCCGCGCGCCGGGCAATCAGCCAGGCCCCGCTGAGCGACAAGATCAGCATCGCTCCGGCCCCCGCCGCCATCACCAAACGCCCCGCGTCATCCAGAAAGAGCGAGCGGTGCAGGTTCGTCAGCCAGCGCTCCACCGCGTTCGGGTCCGCGCTGGCCACGCCCTGCCCCGTTGCCGGTTCGATCACCGCCGCCATGGGCGTGCCGCCCTCAAACCAGTAGGCGGTGATCTTGCCCGAGGGCGCGCGGCGGATCTGCTCGACCGTCGGGTAGGCCCCGGCAATCTTCCCGACCAGATCGGCCACGCTTTGCCCGGCCTCGGCTTGCGGCGCGCTCAGCCGTTCGGCCGCCGGGAAGACCGACAGGGCTGCCCCGCTGAGGCCAAGCACCAGCAGGACAACCGCGGCCAGTAGCCCCGGCCAGCGATGCAGCGCGCGGATCATCGCACCCCCTCTTTACATCTCGTAGGTGAAGTTGGCGATGTAGCGCCGCCCCGCGACGGGCTGCCCTGCCCCTGCCGAGGTCAGCGGCACGGCGACCTCATTGGGGCTGTCGCGCATATCCTCGACCGAGGCGTCGAGATGCAGCGTGTAGCCCGCATCGAACAGCGCATCGGCCAGATCAAGCGTGATCTCAAGCTGGCGCCCGGCGCCCACGCTGGCGCCGGTAATGCCGTTGATCTGGGCAAGATCGCCCCCCGTGGCGCGATACCAGTCCGACAGGTGCTTGTAGTATTTGGACTTGCCGCCAGCCATCCAGAGGCTGCCGACATAGGCCCCGCCGGGATCGGTGACGTAAAGCGCAAGATAGGCCCCGTCCCCGCCATAGTTGTTCATCTGCGTGGTGAGCGTGACCGGGCGCGCGAGAGCCAGGGCAGGAAGCGTCAGCGCCGTGGTCAGCGCCAGTGCGGCGAATACGGGTTTCATGGCAGGCAACCTTTCAACAAGGGGTGGACAAGATGGATAGGCTCAGTTGACCTTTACCGTCGGCGTCGCACCTGGCACGAAAAGCCCGTTCTGCGGCGGAGCGACGGTTCCGGCGGGCGCGGCCTTCTGACCGCCACGGCCGTAATCGTCGTCGTCATCATCATCATCGTCGTCGTGATCGTCATCGTCGTCGTCATCGTCGTCGTGACTCGCGCGGAGCTTCCACAGCCAGCGGAACGCATCGTCATCGTCGTCACGATCATCGTCTGCCACACGCAGGGCGCGCTCGGCGCCCTTGGTGTCAAGGCTGGTGGCGCAGCCCAGATCGCGGGCGCAGCCATTGTCACGCAGCCCGCTAAGGGCCGGGAAACCGACAAGGGCCGACAGCGCGGTCCCGGCGGCAAGAAGTGCGAAGGTCTTTTTCATGGCGAGATCTCCTTTTGATCCGATGCGATCAAACTGGCCCCGCGAACTGAGCGTTTCCTGACGGCGCGGTTTTTTTTGCTTCAGCTTGCCGTCAGGAAACGAAAAGCCCCGCCACAAGGGCGGGGCTGCGGGTGCCGCGGCAGGCGGGCCTAATCGTCATCGTCCGCGTCGGGGCGGTTACGATCACGGCGCTTCTCTTCATATTCGAACTCGATCACTTCAAGCGTCGCTGGATGCAGCTTGACCTCGATGGGGCGGCCTTCGGCGTCGGTTCCGTCGATCTCATAGCAGCCGTCGTCGATCTTGATACGCCCGACGGTCCAGCCGTTCTGCGCGGCCATCTCGGCCACGGCGGCGCGCGGCTGCCACTCGGCCATGGGCGCAAAGCAATCGTCATCGGCCAGGGCCACCTGCGCCGGAGCCAGCGCAAGAAACACCAGAATTGTCAGCGACTTCTTCATCGGGCACACTCCGAGCCAGCGGGTATCATGGCCCCTTTCTTCACCATGAAGCTGACAGGAGCCTGAAGCAAGCCGCGGCGCCATGTCAGCTTGGCGTCAGCCGCGCGCGTCACAAGGATGCCAGACAAAGCAAGGAGCCCGCCTGCCATGCGCATTCTGCTGATCGAGGATGACACCGTTCTGGGCGCCGCTGTGCGCGACCAGATCGCGGCCGATGGCCATTCGGTCGATTGGGTGACGCGGCTCGATCAGGCGGGCGATGCGGTGGCGGGAACGGTCTATGACCTGCTTCTGCTCGACCTGATGCTGCCGGACGGGCGCGGCATCAGCTTTCTCAAGGCCCGCCGTGTGCGGGGCGATGTGACGCCGGTGATTATCCTGACCGCGCTCGATCAGGTCTCGGACCGGATCGAGGGGCTGAACGCCGGGGCGGACGACTACCTTGTGAAACCCTTCGATCTGGCGGAGCTTTCGGCGCGGATTGGCTCGGTCTCGCGGCGCTATGCGGGCAATCCCAACCCGCTGATCGAGCATGGCGCGCTCCAAATCGACCTGTCGGCGCGCAGCATCCGGCGCGACGGCAAGCCCGTGGTGCTGACCGCGCGGGAATGGGCCCTCTTCGAGGCACTGCTTGCGCGGCCCGGCCAGCTTCTGTCGAAAGCCCAGCTAGAGGAGAAGCTTTACGCCTTCGGCGCCGAGATCGAGAGCAACACGATCGAGGTCCATGTCAGCCGCCTGCGCAAGAAACTCGGCGCGGGCGTGATCGAGACCGAACGCGGCCTTGGCTACCGGCTGGGGGCCGCATGAAACTGCCGCGCAGCCTTCAGCTTCGGCTTGCGACCTCGGTTGGCCTGCTGCTGACCGCGCTGTGGCTGACGGCGGCCTCTCTGACCACCATCGTGCTGCGCAACGAGATGAACGAGGTCTTCGACTCGGCCCTTCAGGAAACCGCGCAACGGCTGCTTCCGCTGGCCATCGTCGATATCGTCAACCGCGAGGAAGAGGGCATCACGCAGCGGCTGGCGACGATCCGTGAGCATGACGAGTATTTCACCTATATCGTGCGTGACGAACGCGGGCGGGTGTTGCTGCAATCGCATGGCGCCGATCCGACGATCTTTCCTGCATACGAAGACCCCGGTTTCACGCAGAATGCCACCTACCGCTTCTTCCATGACGAGGCGCTGAGGGGCAGCCTGCGCATCTCGGTGGCCGAGCCCCTGACTCATCGCGCCGAGGTTGCGCGCGAGATCCAGATGGGCCTCAGCCTGCCGCTGCTGATCGTCATTCCGATCGCGCTCTTGGCGGTGCTGTTTGCCGTGCGCCTCAGTCTGCGGCCGCTCAATCAATTCCGCAGCGCGCTGGCGGCACGCGGTGCGCGCGATCTGTCGCCGCTGGCCGGTGGCGATCTGCCCACCGAGATCGCGCCGGTTGTCGAAACCCTGAACGGCCTGCTGACCCGGCTTGAAGGCGCCTTCGAGGCCGAGCGCAACTTTGCCTCGAACGCCGCGCATGAACTGCGCACCCCCCTTGCGGGCGCCATCGCTCAGGCGCAGCGCCTGCGTGCGGAAACCACGGACCCGATGGCCCGCGAACGCGCAGGCGAGATTGAATCCACGCTCAAGCGCCTGACGCGATTCTCCGAACGGCTGATGCAACTGGCCCGCGCGGAAGGCGGGCGGCTGCGCCTTGATCATGCCTCGGAT
Organism: Sedimentimonas flavescens; assembly: GCF_025154035.1. Classification (NCBI taxonomy): domain Bacteria; kingdom Pseudomonadati; phylum Pseudomonadota; class Alphaproteobacteria; order Rhodobacterales; genus Sedimentimonas; species Sedimentimonas flavescens. Next base: position 605,039 of record NZ_JAOALJ010000002.1, read on the forward strand.
CTGCGCGCGGTGGTGCGGGTCATCGCGCAGGATATCGGCCGCGCGGCTTCGCCCGAGCGGCTGCACCTCGATCTGCCCGCACAGCCGGTCATGTCGGATCTGGACCCCGATATCCTTGGCATCCTGAGCCGCAACCTGATCGAGAACGCCCTGCGTCATGGACATGCAGACGCGCCCGTCGAGGTCTCGCTGAGCGCCTCGGGTCTTCTGAGCGTGGCCAATGACTGCGCGCCGCTTGACCCCGATACGCTGGCCCGGCTGACGCGGCGGTTCGAGCGCGGGGACACCCGCGCCGATGGATCTGGCCTTGGGCTGACCATTGTCGCGGCCATCGCGCAGGGTATCGACAGCCCGCTCACGATCCGCTCGCCACGGCCGGGTCAGACAACGGGGTTCGAAGTGTCGATCGCCCTGCCTGTCGAGCCCGCCTAGACGCGGATCCCGTAGCGCCCGATCTTGTCGTTCAGCGTGCGCCGGGCGATGCCCAGAACCTGCGCCGCGCGCTCGGTATTGCCGCGGCAGCGTTCCAGCGTCGCGCGGATCTCGCGCGCCTCATAGGCCGCGACCTTGTCAGCAAGGCTTTGCGGCGCGTCCTGCGCGACGGCGGGTGCATCGGGCAGATCGAGACCCAGGGCGAACCGCTCGGCCGAGGCACGCAGCTCACGCACATTGCCAGGCCAGGGGCGGCGCAACAGCTGCTGGCGCAGCAAGTAGGGCACTTCGGGTAGGGCCTTACCGTAGCGCCGCGCGGCGAGTTCCGCGAAATGGACAAACAGTTGCACAATGTCCTGACCAAGCGCGCGCAGCGGCTCCAGCACGATCTCGGCTCCGGCCAGCCGGTAGAACAGATCGGCGCGGAAGCTGTCATCGAGCGAGAGTTTGCTCAAGTCGGATTTCGACAGGGCGATGATGCGCAGGTCAAGCGGGCGCAGGGTGTTCTCTCCCAACCGCTCCACCTGGCGTTCCTGCAACGCACGCAGCAGTTTCGCCTGCGCCGGTTTCGGCATCGCCTCGACCTCGTCAAGCACCAGCGTCCCGCCCGAGGCGCTCTCAAGCTTGCCGGGTTTGTCGAGCGCACCGGGGAAGGCGCCTGCGACATGGCCGAACATCTCGATTTCGAAAAGCTGCTCGGGCAGCGCGGCACAGTTGATCGCCACAAAGGGGCCAGCGGCACGCGGGCTTGCGGCATGCAAGGCGCGGGCCACCAACTCCTTGCCTGTGCCGGTCTCGCCGGTGACGATGATGTCGAGATCAAGCGGCGCCAGCGCCGCGATGCGGGCGCGCAGGGCCTCGATCGCGGGGGACTGCCCCAGAATCTCGGCCCCGTCGCGGCGCTGAAGTTCGGTCTGTAGGCGGCCCAGTTCTGCGCGCGTCGCCGCCGCACGCAGCACCCGATCCACCACCGCCAGAAGATGCGCGGCATCATAGGGTTTTTCGAGGAAATCCTCGGCCCCAAGCCGCATGGCGCGCACCGCGTGCGGCACATCGCCATGGCCGGTGATCAGGATCGCGGGCAACCCGGGCAGGCGGGTCTTCAGCGCCTCAAGCAGCTCGAACCCGTCCATTCCCGGCATCCGCAGATCGGTGATGATGAGATCAGGTGTCACAGGGGCCGCCAGCGCCGCCTCGCCCGAGGCGAAACCCTCGGTCCGGTAGCCGCCCGCCTCGATCAGGTCGCACAGCGCGGCGCGGTGGTCGGCGTCGTCCTCGACGATATGGATCAATGCGCTCATGCCCGCGCCTCTTCGATCAGCGGCAGTATGGCGGTCATCCGCGTGCCTTCACCGGGGACCGAGTGCACCTCGAACCGCCCGCCGAATTCAGACAGGATCGCCTGCGAAATGGCAAGGCCAAGGCCCAGCCCCTCGCTGTTGGTCTTGGTCGAAAAGAAGGGCTCGGTCACGCGCGGCAGGTCTTCGGGGGCGATGCCGATACCGGTGTCCTCGACGCTCAGATGCACCTCGGCGCCATGCGTGGCGACGCTCAGCCGCACCTCGCGCCGGGGCAGCCCCTCGACCGCGTCGAGCGCATTCAAAAGCAGGTTGAGCAGCACCTGTTCAAGCCGCACGCGCCCCGCCTTGACCCGAATGGGCGCGCCCTCGACCGTCAGATCAGGCACCACGCCCACGGCGCGGGCGCGCGGCTGCACCAGTTCCAGCGCGCTCTCGGCAACCTGCACGGGGTCGATTTCATCGAGCGTGCCGCTTTCCTTGCGCGAGAAGGATTTGAGATGCTTGATCGTGCGCTGCATCCGGCGGATCAGGTTGCGCGCGGTTTCAATGCGCGGCCCGGTGCGTTCGGGGGTGCGCTCCAGCGAAAGCTCGGCCGCGGCAAGCGTGGCTTCCATCGCGGCCAGTGGCTGGCTGACCTCATGCACGATTGCGGCGGACATGCGACCTAGAGCGGCCATCTTCTCGGTATGGATCAGGCTTTCCTGTGCGGCGCGCAGCTCGGCCTCGGTCTGGCGACGGGCCTCGATCTCGCGGGCGAGCATCCGGGTGCGCTCCTCGACCTTGCGTTCGAGCAGTTCCGACTGGCGCAGGCGCAGCGCGACAAGCTGACGGCGCTGGCGCTGGATCTTGGCCAGACCTATGCCCAGTCCCCAGCAGAGCGCCGCGCCCGCCCCCCAGCCAAGCGACGCGAAAATCGCGGGCAGGACCGGCGCCGCCGAGATCATGCGCCAGTCGTGCCCGAAGGGCGCGCTTTGCGTGCGCAGCCGCGCCCCTGCCCCGTCAAGAATCCAGCCCTGCGCGCCATGCAGGAGCGGTTCGTCCACCCGCACCTCAGCGCCGAAATAGGTACGCTGCGAGGTCAGCCGCGCGACCGCCTCGGGCGAAAGCGTCTCAAGCGGCTGATAGCGCCAGGCGGGTTCGCCCGACAGAAACACGATGCCATCGACATCGGCCACGGCATTCGCCTGCCCCGCCGCGCGCCAGGCCTCTTCCAGCGGATCGAGGACGACCTTCACGACAACGACCCCCTGCTTGCCCTGCGCTAGGTCGATCCGCGCGGCCAGGAAATAGCCCGGCGTGCCGGTTGTCACGCCAATGGCGTAAAACCCACCCGCGCCGGTCTCGATCGCCTCGCGGAAATAGGGGCGGAAGCTGTAGTTATTGCCGACGAAGCTTTCACCCGTGTCCCAGTTCGAGGCCGCGAGCGTCTGCCCCGCCGCGTCCATCAGATACAGGTGGCTCGCCCCGGCCAGCCCGGTCACGCGCTGCAAATACCGGTTCGCGGCGTCAATCACGGCGGGGTTTTCGGGGTGCAGGATGGCGTCGCGGATGCGGGCATCCTCGCCCGTGACCTTGGGCAGGTAGCGGAAGCGGTCGATCTCGGTCTCAAGCGCGCGCAGGCTGAGGATCAGGCTTTGTTGCAGCCGCGCGTCGATGTCGGCGATGGCCGCGCGCCAGGCGAGCGCGCCCGCAAGGACCGCGACGCAGCAGATGGTCAGCACGCTCAGCGCGGCCGGAACCCGGCGCAGACGGGACAGACCGCCCCCGGTTGCCGCACCCGCCGTCATGGCGCGCAGGGCCGCAGCACAAGGGGCTCGGCTTCGGTCGCGCCAAGCGTCACGCAATCAACGCCGCACAGCTGCCAGCCCGTGGGCGTCTTGCCCGAGGCCGCCAGCACCAGTTCGCGCACCGGCGGCGCCGAGGGTTGCCAGACCCACCAGCCGTCTTCAAACACGCCATCGGGGCCGGGTTCCATCCCCGCCCCCGATCCCTTGACCGCCGCCTCTATCAGCCGCATCCGCCCATCCTCGACCCGCCAACGCTCGCGCCAGCTTTCCTTCTCGACCGAATGGGTCCATTCGAGGCTGAACTCGCCGCCCGCCGCAAGGGCAATCGTCATCGCCCCCGCGATCAGGCAGCCGCTCATGCCGGCACCCGGCCCCGGCGCACCCAGAGGAACGCGCCGAACAGAATGGCCAGGGCGAAGCCCACCTCATCGGTCAGGGCCAGCGCCGCGACAAGGCAGAAGGCGCCCGCCATGGCGATCAGCCGCTCCCAGACCGCCAGCGGACGGCCAAGCCAGCCGATCACCGCAGCCCCCCAGAGCGCCAGCGACAGCACCGCCTTGAGCACGATATAGGCCACCGCCGGGACATATCCGATCGCGGCTGCCAGCGGCCCGCCATCTTGCAGCATCAGGGCCGGGGTATAGACCGCCATGAAAGGCACGACGAAGCCCGCGGCGGCGACCTTGACGGCCTCGAAGCTGATGCGCAGACCGCTTTCCTTGGCGATCGGCGCGGCGGCAAAACAAGCCAGCGCCACGGGCGGCGTGAGGTCGGCGAGGATACCGAAGTAGAAGACGAACATGTGGCTGACGATCAGCGGCACGCCAAGGGCCAGCAGCGCCGGGCCCGCGATCGAGGAGGTGATGATGTAGTTCGGGATGGTCGGGATCCCCATCCCGAGCACGATACAGGTGATCATCGTCAGCACCAGCGACAGGAACAGGCTGTTCTCGCCCACGCCCACGATATACTGGCCAAACGTGTTGGCCGCGCCGGTCAGGGTCATCACGCCGATGATCACGCCCACCAGCGCACAGGCGATACCCACCGGCAGCGCGGTCTTGGCGCCCTCGGCCAGGCTGTCACGGCACAGCGCCAACGTCTCGCGCCCGCCCTTCGAGAAGATATTGACCGCGACCAGCGCCGCCAGCGCGATCATCACGATGTTCAGGCCGAACTTGAAGAAAGCCGCCGCAATCAGGCCAAGGAAGATCCAGAAGATCACCCGCAGCACCCCCTCGGGCATACCAAGCGCGACCGAACCGCCGAGGATCAGCATCCCCGTCAGCGCAAGCCCCACGGTGCCCGCGAAAAGCGGCGTGTAGCCGGAGAACAGCAGGTAGACGAGCACCGCCAGCGGCAGGATCAGATACCAGCCCGCCTTCAGCGCAGCCATGGCCGAGGGCAGATCCTCGCGCTTGAGGCCGCGCAGGTTGCGCTTGCCCGCCTCAAGGTGAACCATCCAGAAGACACCGAGGAAATAGAGGATCGCGGGGATCAGCGCGGCCTTGACGACCTCGACATATTCCACGCCCAGGGTCTCGGCCATGACGAAGGCCACAGCGCCCATCACCGGCGGCATGATCTGCCCGCCCATCGAGGCGGTGGCCTCGACCCCGCCGGCGAAGGCCGGGCGGTAGCCGAAGCTTTTCATCAGCGGGATGGTGAATTGCCCGGTGGTGACCACATTCGCCACGCCCGAGCCCGAGATCGTGCCCATCAGCCCCGAGGACAGCACCGACACCTTGGCCGCGCCGCCCATCTTGTGACCGACAAGGCCAAGCGAGACATCGGTGAACAGCTTGATCATCCCGGCTTTCTCAAGAAAGGCGCCGAACAGGATGAAGAGGAAGATATAGGTCGCCGAGACATAGGTCGGGATGCCGTAGATGCCTTCGGTGCCATAGGTCAGGTGCTCGATCACCTGCGCGAAATCGTAGCCGCGATGGTCGAGCGGGGCGGGCAGATACTCGCCCCAGAGCGCATAGCTGAGGAAGATGCCCGAGATGATCGGCAGCGCGGGGCCCATCAACAGCCAGGCGGCGGTGAAGATGGTGACCAGCGCCGCGACGCCAAAGACGATGTCGCGCGTCAGCGGATCGCCCGCGCGCATCAGCAGATCGGTGAACTCGACCCACTGGTAGGCGGCCACGGCCACGCCGATCCCGGCCAACGCATAGGACAGCGCCTTCATCGCCGGGCCACGATGCTTGGCAATCGCCAAGAGCGGCAGACCAAGCGCCAGCAGGAAACCCACATGGACCGCGCGCACGACCTGGCTAGGCAGGTCGATCACATGCGCGGCAACCGAGATTTGAAACACAGAGAAGGCAAAGGCCAGCCAGAACAGCCCGCGCCCCTCATGCGTATCGGGAAAGCTTTCCGCCAGCGGATCGTGCAGCCCGAGCTCATCCTCGGGCAGGTGATGTTTGGTCTGTTCCATGATGTCCTCCCCCGTGGGTAGCGGCCCGGCTGACCGGACCGCCCCCTTGCCCCTTCAGGCCGTGCTTAAAGCAGGCCCTGCTCTTTGTAGAAGCGCTCGGCGCCCGGGTGCAGCGGGATGGGCGAGCCCTTGATCGCGCCTTCCAGGCTGATGCCGCCGGCGGCGCTATGCGCGGCCTTGAGGGTGTCGAGGTTCTCGAACATCAGCTTGGTCATCTGGTAGGCGACCTCGTCCGAGACATCCTCATGCGTGACGAGGAAGTTCACGACGGCAACCGTCGGCACGTCGGCGGTCTGACCCTCATAGGTGCCCGCCGGGATGGCGCTGGCGATATAGGGGGCGCCGAGGCTCTCGGCCACTTCTGCCGGGACCGAGAGGAAGGTGATCGGCTGCGAGGTCGCCAGATCCTTCAGCGCCGCGTTGCCCAGACCCGAAGATTGCAGCGTCGCGTCCAGCTGGCGGTTCTTCATCAGTTCGACCGATTCCGCGAAGGGAAGGTATTCGAGCTTGCCCAGATCTTCATAGCTCATCCCCGAGGCGCCAAAGATCGCGCGGGCGTTCAGCTCGGTCCCCGACTTGGCGGCGCCAACCGAGAGGCTCTTGCCCTTGAGATCCGCGACCGTGGCGGCGCCGGTTTCCGAAAGCGCGGCGATCTGGATCACGTTGGGGTAGATCGCGGCAATGGCGCGCAGCTTGCTCAGCGGCTCCTTGAAGCCCGCATCGGCATTGCCTTCCCAGGCGTATTTGACCGAGTCGCCCAGTGCGAAGGCCAGCTCGCCCTTGCCCTGCTGCAGCAGGTTCAGGTTCTCGACCGAGGCCTTGGTCGATTGTACCTGGGTGCGCGCGCCCTCGATGCCCTTGGCATAGACATCCGACAGCGCCACGCCGAGCGGGTAATAGACCCCCGAGGTGCCGCCGGTCAGAATGTTGATGAATTCGCTGGCCTGTGCGACCGGCGCCGAAACCGCGATCGCCCCGGCGACAACCGCGCCGAGCTTCAAATTGTGGAACATCATGTCCTCCCCATGCATATTCCCCGCCTCCTGCGGGGCTGTGCGACAGGGTGAGGGCAAAGCGCCTGCGATCAAACCTCTTTCCAGCGCGCGGGGCCAGATTCGTGGCAGCTTCCCGCCCCGGCTCTGGCCGGTTTCCGCCACGCACGGAAATTTCGCTTGTCTTGCAGAGCCTTAGCGGACTCTGAGCCGGGCGCCTTCCGCGCCGCGTGGGGCGAGGCTGGCCAGCCCGATCAGGACCAGAACGACAAGGTTCATCACCACCGCATAGATCAGGCCCGGGATCGACAGTTCGGGCGATTTGAGCAACGCACCCGCGACGAAAATCGTGATGGCGACATTTTGCAGCGAAACCTCGGTCATGATCGTGCGGGTCGCCGCGGCCTCAAGGCGCAGTCCGCGCCCGGCGACGAAGGCCAGCAGGGGCGCGATCACGGCCAATGTCACCACGGCCATGCCCGTCTCGGCAAAAGCACGCTGCATGGCGCCCCAGTTCTGCGCGAAGGTCGCCAGCACCATCAGAACGAACAGCAGCTTGGCCAGCGGATCCACGACGCGCACCATCTTTGCAACCATACGCGGCGCGAAATGCGCCAGCGCCATCCCCAGCAGCATCGGCACGATGGCCACCGCCGACATGCCTAGCGAGATTTTCAGCAGGCCCGCGGGTTGCGGCGCGGTCACGCCCGCCGCCACCAGCACCAGCGGCAGGGTGATCGGCGCAAGAAGGCTCGTGCTCAGGGTCATCGCAACCGACAGGCCCACCTTTCCCCGCGCCAGATGCGTGGCGTAGTTCGATGTCACCCCGCCCGGCGAGGCGGCGACCAGCATCAGCCCCGCCATCAGCATCGGCGACAGGCCAAAGAGACTGCCGATGGCGAAGGCCAGCAACGGCAGCCCCAGCACCTGCAACGCCAGCCCCGCGCCATAGGCGGGCGAGCCGCGCAGCGCGCCGGTGATGTCGCGCAGTGCAAGGCGCAGCCCCAGCGAGAACATCAGGATCATCATCGCCACCGGCAGGAAGGCCGCAAGGATCGCCGTCATTGGAAACTCCCGTTCTTTTGCTCTGGATGCCCTGCGCCGCGCCGCGCGTCCCTGATCAAAGTCAAGGTCGCGCGCAGCGTCGGGGGCTACTGTCCGCCCATTACCAAGAGGACATGGCCCATGATCACCCGTCGCTTGCTCATCGCTTCCACCGCGCTCTTGCCGCTTCTTGCCCGGGCCGGCTTTGCCCAGGACGGGCATGCCGATCTGGAACCCGAGGCCGATGCCGGCATGATGCAGGACATGCCGCGCCGCTACATGATGGAAGACCTCTACGGCAACGTCATGACGAATGAGGAGTTCGCGGGCAAATACCTGCTGATCTACTTTGGCTACACCGGGTGCCCCGATGTCTGCCCGACCTCGCTGTCAACCATGGCGGATGCGCTCGATCTTCTGGGTGAGGACGCCGCGCAGGTCACGCCGATTTTCGTTACCGTCGACCCCGAGCGCGACACGGCAAAGCTCATGCGCGAATACCTCGCCTTCTTCGACAAGCGGATCGAGGGGCTGCGCGGCCCGAAGGCCTATACCGACCACATGGTCAAGACCTTCAACGCGCGCTACGAAAAGCACATTCCCGATCCCGCGCAGCCCGACCGCTACTCGATCGACCACACCGCCTCGATCGCCTTCCTCGATCCGGTCGGGATGCTGATCAAACGCTACCCCCACGGCACCAGCGCCGAGGATATGGCCAGCGACATGCGCACGATCATGGCCGAGGTCCCGGTGAAATGATGCGAACGACGCGGCGCGGTGTTCTGGCGGGTCTGGGTGCCACACTGGCGCTGCCCGGCATCCTGCGCGCCGAGGAGGCCCTTCCCGCGCCTGCGGCGACATTGGCGCGCGCCGCCACACCGCCGCGCGATGCCTCGGGGCTGATCATGAAGGACGGCGAAGGCGCCGCGCTGGCGCTGGCCGACTTCGCAGGCAAGATCATGGTGCTGAACCTCTGGGGGCCGTGGTGCGTGCCCTGCCGGCGCGAGATGCCCTCGCTTGCGCGGCTGGCCGCGACGCTCGACCCGGCGCGCGGCGTCGTGCTTCCGCTGGCCTTCGATTGGCGAGGCGCGAGTGCGGTGCGGCGGTTCTACCGGGAAACGGATATCACCAACCTGCCGGTGCTGATGGGCGATGGCGACAATCTCAAGGCAGTCCTGGGCCTTGAGAACCTGCCCACAACGGCGATCATTGATCGCACCGGCCGGATGATCGAATATGTCGAAGGCGAGGCGCGGTGGGACGACCCGACCACGATCGAGTGGTTGATGGGCTTGGCCTGAACGCCCCCGAAACGAAAAGCGCCGCCCCAAGGGGCGGCGTTTTTCTTAGACCAGATCCCCGCGCGAGAAACGCCAGTATCCCAAGCCCGCAAGGGCCGCGCCAAGCGCCGTCGGATAGGCCATCGCCCAGGCGACATAGCCCGCCACTCCGAAGTGATCGAGGATCACGTAGGACGCCGGGCCCAGCAGGATCAACTGCGGGTCGAACAGGATCATCGAGGCCGTGCGGAAGCTTTGCAGCGGGTTGGCCAGCGCGATGCCGATGACGAAATCGGGCACGAAGCGTTGCTGGATCAGGATCGACAGCAACAGCAGGTCAAGAAACGCCACCAGCGTCAGCCAGATCAGCAGGCTCGCGCCGAGTGCGACTTCGGTCGAGCGCGACACGGACGAGATCAGGAAGCCGATCCCGAGAAAACAGGTCGCGAGCGCTGCGACAAGGCCGGAATAGAGGCCGACATGGCGCCAGGGCACCTCATGCCCCATCACCGCGCCATAGGCCGCGGCCAGCGCCAGTGCGGCGAAGATCGGGGAAAGCACCAGCATCAGTCGCGCAAGAAAGCGCCCCCAGTACCAGGTCCGCAACGAGACCGGGAAGGCCAGCATATATTCGAGGTTGCCCGCCTCACGGTCCCCCACCATCGAACGCGCGGTGGTGACGACGATGAACAACGGCAGCACTGCCATCATGATCTGGATATAGGTCACCAGCAGCCGCGAGAGCCCGGTGAAGCCCAGCACCCGGCTTTCGGAAATGCCGGTGGTGATCAGCAGCAGCATCAGGCCGATGGCCACGAAAGAATAGAAATGGAACCAGCGCGAGCGCAGCGACTCCGACAGTTCGAGCCGCAGCATCAGGCCAAGCCCGGTGCGCGGCGTCACGGCCGGATCGCGGCGAGAGGTGGGGGCCTCGCGCAGCACGGGTTCAGGGGTCATTGCGTTCATCCTCGGTGTCCTTCCCCATCCGCACCCGGTACGCAGCGCCAAGTCAAGCCGCGTTTGAGCACCTCGACCCTCATCGTGGCATAATCGACCGTATCCGAGGCGGGATGGCGCACCGCCGCAAAGCCGTAGTCCATGGGCGAAACCATGCCCGCGCGGTAATGGGCCTGACGCGCATCCATCCAGGCATCGCCCTTAGTACCGCTGTCGTAATCCATCACCCAGAACTCGATATCGGGTGCGTCTTTCCAGGGCTGTTCCTCAAGCCAGTTCACCGCATCACCGATGTCGTCGAACTTCACCAGCTTGCGATCCGGCCCGCCGCGGATCTCGGAGGCGTATTGCGGCTCGGAGATGATCATGCCGCAGATCTCGCAGGTCTCGCGACCCCAGCGGATCGGCTCGGGGCCTTCGGATTGCGGCTTGCAGGCAGCCAGCAGCGGTGCTGCGGCCAGCAGCGCGATCATCTGGCGACGGGAGGGGCCGTGACAACGTCTGCACATCTCAATTCACCCTCTCAGGTTGCTGATCAAGCGACAGGCTTTCGATCAGACTGCCATAGCGGGCCAAAAGCCCGAGGAAACGGAAAGTCTCGGCGGCGGGCACAGGGCCGGTGAAGCGCGTGCCCGCGCCATTGGCCTCAAACCCCCAGCCCGACAAAGCCAGCGCGAAAGGCGCATGCGGTGCCGACAGCACGATCTCGGCGCGGCGGAACTCACCCGCTTTGAGGCGATCCATCACCGCATCGTCCAGCACCACGCGGCCGCGGTCCATCTCGATCACGCGATTGACCAGCGGCGCCACTTCTTCCAGGCGGTGACTGGCGATCAGCATCGAGGCATCCCGGCGCTCGGCCAGCAGGTCGATGAAGACCGCGCGGGCCGCCGGGTCGAGGTTGGCCGAGGGTTCGTCGAAGATCATCAGATCGGCGTTGCGGCCAAGCGCGACAGTCACGAGGATCTTTTGCTTCTGCCCGCCCGAGAGACGGTAGAAGGGGCGTTTCTTCACCTCGTCGAGGTCGATGCCCATGCGTTCGGCAATCGCTTGCATCAGCGCGCGGTCGGCCCCGGCGCCCTTTTCGGCGAAGCCCAGCAACTCGCCCACTGGCATACGCAGCGGCGGCGGCAGTTGCGGCACGAAGGCAATACGCGCGAGCGCACCCGCATCGCGGCGCCCGGCGCCAGCGCCGTCGAAACCGACGCGCCCGTCATGCCGGTATTGACCGAGCAGGCAGCGAAACAGCGTCGTCTTGCCCGCACCGTTCGAGCCGATCAGCGCGATGCGGTCGCCCGCGGCGATCGAAAGCGTCAGCTCATCCAGAACCGCGCGGCGGTCGAAGCGTTTTGTCAGGCGGTCGATGGTGATCATGTCGCCCTCCTCAGACGATCTTGTCGAGGCCGCGGATCGTGAAGCTCAGCGCTTCCTGCGGGCAGGCATCGACGCATAGCCCGCAGCGCGTGCAATCGGGCCCGATGAATTCCGTGGTGTCCGAGGCATAGCCCATCTTCGTGATCTCCAGCACATGCGGCACAAGGCAAACCGCCCTGCACTCCCCTTCATGCACGCATTTTTCGAGATCGTATTTGATCTGGACCGGTGCAACAGCGCCCGTGATGCCATAAGTCAGCCCGATCGGGCAGACATAGCGGCACCAGAACCGGCGAGAGAAGAAGACCTCAATCCCAAGCAGGAAGATCACCCAGACGACAGCGACGGTCGGGCCATAGATCAGCGCGCGGCTGACGATGCCCACCGGGTTGATGTATTCGAAAACCGTGTAGCCGGTGAAGAAGGCCAGGCCCATGAAGATGACCCATAGCACCACCCGCAGACCTCGATGAAACGGGTGATCCTTGACCCAACCGCGCTTCGCGAGGAAGAGGTGGAGCGCCTCGGCCCATTCGGCCAGCAGGTGATAGGGGCAGGCCCAGGAGCAAAACGCCCGCCCGCCCACGATCCACCACAAAAGCACGACCGTTACGGTACCGATCACGAGGTTCAGCACCAGTTCCTTGTAAGCCAGAAAGACCTGAAGCGCCGCGTTCGGGTCGGCCATGTGAAAGCCGAGGAAGCGCGAGGCCGACATTGAGCCCTCGACCAGCTGCACGTCCCACGCAAAGGAAATGATGAACAGGGCGTTGATCAGGATGATCGAGGCCCAGCGCATGTTGCGCCACTTGTTGCTGACCAGCGGATACTGGTGTTCGTGATCGATGATCGCCTTGCGCTTCTGGACCTGCTCGGGGGTCTTCTTGTAGCGCTTCATCTCGCGCGCGGCATCGGTTTCCTCGGTCGGCGCGGCCTTGCGCGGGTCGGCACCGAACATCATCGCCAGCTTGTGCAGGAACCACTTCATGATTGTGCCTCCAGGGTCAGTTCGGTGTCGATGATTATGGCGGCGGGCTCGGCGGGGCAGATCATCTCGCAGGTGCCGCAGCCGACGCAGGCCTTGTGCACGGTGGGGATGCGCCGAGGATCGGCCGGATCCTCCGAGATCCTCTCAAGGCTGATTGCGCCCTGGATGGGGCATTCGCGCACGCACAGGTCGCACAGCTCCAGCTCATAGGGATGCGAGGCGACGGGTTGCGGTTCCCACCGGTCGATCTCTTCGTAGCGCAGAAGGCCGGTGAAGTCGTAGCCGCGGGCAAGGCCGGTAAAACCCTCGCCCTTCATGGCAAGACAGGATTCGGGCCGCGCCAGCCGCGCGAAACCCATGGTGACCTCTTCCTTGGTCGCGATCGCGTGGCTCAGCGCCCCCGTCGGACAGGCCAGAACGCATTGCACCGCATCGCAAGAGAAGTCGCAGGCCTGCGCGCGGGCGTCGATATAGGGCACGCCGAGACCGTAGCCCTCATCGCCATCGGCCAGCTTGATCGCTTCGACCGGACAGACCTGAACACATTGGCCACATTTGATGCAGGACGCCAGAAAGTCCTTCTCGGCCAGGGCGCCAGGCGGACGCAGCCGGTCAAACATCTGGCGATAGACGGGATACCAGCCGACGAGGCCCGCAGCCACGGCGGCCACGCCCAGCCCCACTGTGCGCAGCATCAGGCGCCGCCGCTCCAGCTCGCGCCGGGTCAGGCGGGGTTTCTTCGGGGTATCGGAGCCGTCGGTCATTGCGTAAGCATCTCCAGCGCGGTTGTCGGTTTCTCGACGCGCGTCGCGGTTTCGGTCTGCGCGGCACTGTGGTTCACCGCCTGCTCATAGGGGCGCGTTTCGCGAACCAGCAGACGGGGCTCGGTGAAGGGTGCGAGGCGTTCGACAAAATCGAGCGCCGCAAGCGCCAACCCACCCCGGAAGAACGCCGCAGAGGGCACATCCATCCACAGCCGGTCGGCATAGTTGTAGATCTCGTAGGGCGCGTCGCCCTCGCCATCGCCATCGGCGTCAAAGCCCGCGTAGTCGTCCCAGTAATTGCCGTTCCAGCCCTCGCGCAGCGCCGTGCCGCGGCCGCGCACCGACACCTGGGTGAAATTTGACAGGAAGTTGTTCTGCGAGAAGTTGTTGCCTTCCCAGTCGGTGTGGAACTCGACGCCGACACCGTTGTAGGCGATCTGATTGCGGTGGATTTCGTTGGTCTTGTCCGGATCCCAGGGCGAGGGGTCGATATAGATACCCACCGCATTGCCCAGGATCACGTTGTCCTCGACCACCGCACCCGAGGTTTCCTTGAACCCCACGCCCAGCCCCGAGGCGCCCCATGCCCGCAGGATCTGATTTCCGCGCACGTTGATATCGTTGGCATACATCAGGAAGACGCCCACGACGCAGTCCGAGATCTCGTTGCGCTCGACATCGTTCTCATGGGCATACATGAAATGGATGCCATAGCGGCCGTGCTGGATGCGATTGTCGCGGATCTTGTTGCCGCTGGAATACCAGATCACGAAGTCGCGGCTGTGCTCGACATGGTTCTGCTCGAAGATATTGTCGTTCGAATACCAGATGCGCACGGAATCCCCGCGCATCTCCAGCGGCATATCCTTCGAGCTGATATAGTTGCGGCGCAGCACATTGTTGCTGGCCTCCGAGAGATCCAGGCCGAAAAGGCTGTTCTCGATGCGTACATCTCGCACCACGTTGAAATTGCCGTGGATGCGCAGCCCGGCATCGACCTTGTTGTGCAGACGGCCCGAGTTCCGGATCGTCAGGTTCTTGAGCGTGACACCATCGGTCTCGATGGTAACCACCGTGCCGGTGCCGCCCCCGTCGATCACCGCCGCGCCCTGCCCGTCGATCACCACCGGATGGCGGATGACCAGCGGGCCCTGATGGTTGCCGGGTTCGAGAACGATCTCGGCGCCATCAGGGGCGGCGTCGATGCGCTCTTGCAGCGTCTCGGCCAAGGCCGGGGCCGCAAGGGCCATCAACAGAAGGGCAATCGAGGCGGCACGCATGGCATGGCTCACATCTTGGCGGCAGCATCACCCGCAAGACGGATCTGCTTGAAGCGGATCAGCGCCGCCAGAAGCAGGACCGCCGAGGAGGCAAGCATCAGGAAGAACCCGGTCGAAGGATAGCTGTGGGTCGTGAACTGCGCCACCTTGCCGTCGCCAAACACCGTCGGCATGAAGGGCTTGAGCGTGAAGGCCCCCATCTCGTTGAGGCTATGCCCGTACCACCACAGCCAACCGGCGTATTCCGCAAGGAAACCCACCGGCAGCGCCATCGGCACCAGCACCAGCAGCCAGTAGAAGACCGAGCGCGCCGAGAAGGCAGCGAAAACCATCAGCGCCATGAAGGCCAGGATCACGACATAGAGCACCTGCGCGACCGAACTCATGGTGGCGACGAGCGGGTCGTTACGCTCGGGTTCATTGAACCAGCGGGCCAGCGACTTGGCATAGTGCCACTCGAAAACCTGCATGACCGAGCCGCTCCACGCTTCCTGCTGATCCGTGGGCTTCTTGTTGTTGTCGATGTTGTAGTTGGCGCGCAGGTTGTCGATCAGCGCCTGCTTGTCGCCAGTGCCTGCGACCACCGGCGTTTCCTTGGCCTCGCTCTCCTCAAGCGACTGCTTGAGCATCTTCACGATCGGCGACAGGTTCGAGTCGTCCACCTTTTCGCCGGAATCCTGCCCCAGCGACACGACGAGCCCCTCAAGATAGGCGGTGGTATGTTTCGAGATCCCGTTCTCGCCATGCATCGCCAGCGTCATCCAGGCCGCGACGGCGCCATACCCGACCACCGACACGGCGATGCGCGCGTTGCGCCCCGGCGCCGCGAAAGCCAGCAGCATCACCCCCATCATCCCGAAGAGGAAGGGCGAATAGGCCTTTTCGACAGGGCCGCCCGAGGCGATCGGATACATGCCGACATAGTGGTTGATCGTGTCCATCTCGTGGACGCAGTCGAGGGCTTCGTTCTCTTCGACCTCGGTCGAGTCGCGGATATCGCAGCCGTTGCGCACCGAGTCCATGTGGAAGAGGATACGGATCCCCTGCGGGAAGGTCGCCTCAGGGTAGTTCGGGGCCGTCAGCGACACCCACCAACCGGGGCTGAAAAAGGAAGCGGCAATGAGGCAAACGGAAATAAGGGTCAGTACGCGGTAAACGATCCCGCGTTTGTCGGTGGCGGCCTTGTCCATGGGTGAGGTCCTGTCAGGCTATGTGGGCAACCGGGCGGGGAAAGCACTCCCGCCCGGCGCATGGTCTTACCAGTCGAAGTCGGGGTTGACCCAATCCGGATCGCCGACCAGTTCCGCCGGCGGCTCGAGGCGCGAGACATAGTCGAGCACCGCCAGGGTGTCACGCTCGGTAAAGGTCTGGATCTGCTGCACCATGTCCGGGTTGGCGTTCCGGCGCTTGCCTTCCTTGATCCACTGATACTGACGCACAAGGTAGTTGTAGTGCTGGCCGTGGATGCGCGGATAGAACTTGTCGTTGTCGCCTTCGCCGTTCTCACCGTGGCAACGCACGCAGTTGTCCTTGTAAAGCTGCGCACCCAACTCCAGATCGTCGCCCTTGCCGACGCCGTTATTGGGGTTCATCGGCAGCTTCGAGATATACTCGGCCACGTCCGCGATCGCCTGCGAGCCGCCAATTTCCGAGGGCAGCGCGAAGGGATACATCGTCGGGTTGTCGCGGTTCAGCGCGCGAATATCGGCGAGCTGCTTGATGATGACGGTGTAGTGCTGCCCCGAGATCTGCGGGAAGGTGCCGTCGTCCAGGCCCCAACCGTTCAGCTGGTGGCAGGCCGAGCAGACCTCATAGACCTCGATCCCGTTCTCGTAGTTCGGGGTCAGGTGCAGCGCTTCATCCTGTTCGCCCCCGCCCTGGTTCCACGACGAGGTGTCGACAGTGCCCGCAGCCAGCGCGGGCAGTGCCAGCGCGACGAGAGCGGCGGAAAGAAGAGTGGCTTTCATGGCTGGTCCTTTCATTTTGCGGAACGGTCGATCTGCGACAGCCAGGTGGCGATGACAGAAATGTCTTCGTCCGAGGCCTTCTTGATCGTGCCAAACATCAGCTTCGACTGACCGTTGACGCGCACCTTGTCGCGCATCTCGGTCATCGCGCGGATGAGGTAGTCGCGGTTCAAACCGGCGACGAAGGGATAATTCTTGCTGGTAGGCTTGCTGCCTTCGGCGCCGTGGCACGACTTGCAACCAAGCGAGTTGAACGCCTTTTCACCCGCAGCGAGCGTCTCGGCATCGGGCGGGGGGTCCAGCGGCTTGGGCGCGCCGGGCGCTTGATCGGCCAGATATTTGGAGACCTTCTTCAGATCGTCGTCGGTCACCAGATGCATGACATCGATCATGCCCTGCACGAAAGGATGGCCCGTCGTCTCGTCAACGGTCCCCAAGCGCTTACCCGCCTTGATATCCTTGAGCTGCTGCAGCAGGTATTTCTCATTCTGACCGGCCAGCGCGGGATAGGTCATCACCGGCTTCGCGCCCTTCATGCCATGGCAGGCCATGCAGGACTTGGTCATGTAAATCTTCTTGCCCTCGTCCGGGCCTTCAGCGAGTGCGGGCATTGCGACGCACGTAAGCGCCGCGGCGAGAAGGCTGTTCAAGATGGGACGCATTGGCGCAATCCTCGTATCTGGCAGGGAAGAAGGCGGCGGCCCTGATGGCCGCCGCCCAGGATCACGTCACTGCTTCACAGCGCCGTGCTCATCCAGGAAGTTCTTGGCGCGCAGACCGATATCGGCGGCTTTAACCTGGTACTGCCACCACTGACCGGCCCAGAGGGTCGCGTTCTGCCAGTCTTCCTTCTCGGCTGCGGCTTCGGCCTTGGCCTTGGCCTCAGCGGCGAAGTTCAGCTGGTCGGTCGCGTCTTCCACCAGCGAGACAACTTCCGGGAAGTCCTTGAAGTTGCGCTCGGTGATGTAGGTCACGACCGAGTCGATGACTTCCTGCGTCGCCACGTTGTTCGCGGTCTGCTTGTCGTAGTCATCCTTGCTGTAGGTCTGACCCTCGGTCACAGCACCGGCCTCTTCGACGTAGCCCTTCGGACGCACGGCCAGGAAGCCGGTCATCTCGAGGTGCAGCGCCGAGCAGAACTCGGTGCAGTAGTACGAGAAGACACCGGGTTTGTCGGCGACGATCTTCGCGGTCGCGGTCTTGCCGGGTTCAAGCGACAAGTTGACGTTGTAGGTCGAAACCGAGAAGCCGTGGGTTTCGTCTTCTGCACGCTCGGAGTTGGTGATGATGAACTCGACGGTGTCGCCTTCGTTCACTTCCACGATTTCCGGGGTGAAGTGCGAACGGATCGCGGTCATGTAGACCTTGACGTTCGTGCCGTCACGCTCGATGCGCTCCTGGCCCGGACGCACCGCGCCTTCGTGCCGTTCGCCCGTGCGCGAGTTGGTGCCGTACTTGTAACGGACCAGCGGCTGGAGCTTCTCGGCCGAGATGGCGGTGGCGTAGTGGGGCTCACCCAGCGGCACCGGCATATCGTAGAGCAGTTCCATCTTGTCGCCCGAGATATCGATCAGCTGGTGGTTCTGCGGATGCAGCGGGCCCACGGGGTTGAACCGGTCGATCGCCAGTTTGTTCAGGGCGATCAGGTATTTACCCTTCGGATTGACAGTCTCGCCTTCCATCGCCACGAGGTGGCCGATGTTGTAGTGGATCGAGATCTTGTCGAGCACCTTGCCTTCGCAATAGTCCCACTTGGCAACCTGGCTGTCCACGTAGAGCGAGGTGTAGACGACGCAAGGCTTGCTGTCATACTGGGTATGCAGCGGACCAAGGCCGAGCGGCACCTGCGTGTGGATCGCGTCTTCCATGGCGATCACGGGGATACCGTAGGGGTCCGTGCCGCTGAACTTGCCGGCATCGATCGAAGCCTTGATCTTCTCGAACGAGTAGACCGAACCCTGCGTGTCGAGCTTGCCGCCGACGATGATGTATTTCCCGTCGGGCGAAACGTCCACGCCGTGCGGCGATTTCGGTTCGGCGACAAGGTACACCAGGCCCTCGGCGATCGCGGTTTCCATGCTGATGACCGGGTGGTCATTGATCATGGTGACCTTGCCGGCCTTGTAGACCTCTTCTGCCTTCTTCCAGTTGATGATGTGCAGATAGTCGGTGTCGTTTTGCGAGCAGCCGGCCTCGAAGGGCGGACGGCCCGACTCGATGCCGCCGACATAGCGTTCGGCGCAGAACGAGTTGGTGAACGACCAGCCATCCGACACGAGCTTACCGGCGTCAGACAAGTCCTGGCTGTAGGGCGGCAGTTCGATCGAGAACGAGTTCTCGGGCTCGATGCGGCCTTTTTCGCGGTTGAACTTCCAGTAGGTGACAGCACCGCGGAACTTTTCGTTGAACTGCGACAGCGGCGCATAGCCGCGGCCCAGAACGCCCGGATACTGCGCGGCCTCGATCACGTATTCCGAGTTCGGGGTCACGAAGGTGCCGCCGTGTTCGGATTGCAGGATCGGGTTGACGACGATCTGCTGGGTTTCGAAGTCATGCAGCGAGATCACGCCGACACGCGGGGCCGACTTGTCGTTGATGAACAGGTATTCGCCATCGACGTCGCCGTTGGTCTCGGTGATCGCCGGGTGGTGGGTATCGCCCCACTGGATTTCCCGCCCGTCGATCTTGCCCTGCTCGAGGATCGCTTTCGATTCCTCGTCGAAGCCGTAGCCCTGCCACGGTTCGGGCGTAAACACCGAGACGTATTTCAGAATACGCATGGACGGCACGCCATAGACCATGACTTGGCCCGATTGACCGCCCGAGGAGAACACGATGAACTCATCGCGCCCGCCGGTCGGGGTGTAGGTTTTCGCCGCGGAGACCAGATCCTGCTGGGTCAGGCCGCGCCGCGCCATCACCTCGTCGAGCGTTTCCGCAGAAGCGCTCATAGCCATGCTCATGGCCACGATTCCCGTCGTGGCAAGCAGGCGCTTGTGAATGGTCTTGACCATTGTTTGCCCTCGCTTTCGAGCCGTTTGCGTTGGACGCGTTTCCCGATGACGCAGACGGCCCGTAAGCTGCGCCGCGACTCTCTTCACATGTAGGTGAGGGAGTCGCCTTGACATATGTTAAGGCTTGAATACCAGTTTGGACGCAGGTTGTCGGCGAGGCACCTGATATGCCTCGATCATTCCGGAAAAGAGGCCCCCGATGAAACGACGTTCCGCGATCTTTGGCTGCGCAATGATGCTTGTTCTTGCGCCAATTGGCGCCCTCGCACAGGAGGCAACCGCGCCCGGGCTTGAGATTTCGGGCGGTTTTATGCGCGCATCGCCCATGGTTGCGGCCGCTGGAGCGGGTTTCATGACCATCCGCTCGACCGGCCCCGAGGACCGGCTTGTGGCTTTCCGCTCGCCCGCCTGCACCCAACCCGAACTGCACACCCACGTGCATGACAACGGCATGATGCGGATGCGTCAGGTTGACGCAATCGACATTCCCGCAGGCGGCGAGGCCGTACTCCAGCCCGGCGGGCTGCACCTGATGTTCATCAATCTGACCAAAACGCTGGAAGAGGGCGCGCAGGTGCCCGTCACTCTGGTCTTCGAAAAGGCGGGCGAGGTTGCGATCGAACTGCCCGTCAAGCGTGCGGGTGCGATGAACTGAGTCCCTGCGGTTCAAGCATCCCTCGGGGGCCACCGGGCGTTCGGTGGCCCTTTCCTTTTACGCATCGCCTCAGGCGGCGATGACGCCGATCAGCAGCAGCATCTGGAACAGTGCGGTCTGCGCGATCAGCCGGTTCAGCCGCGCCGAGATCGGCCAGTGCCACATCGCATGGCCGAGCCAAAGTGCGAGCAGCCCCGCGGGGGCCAACGTCAGCGCAGGCCGAAGCCAGGCCGCCACCGCCAGCGCGCCCAGCAGGAAGGCGAAATACACCAGCCGCGAGGGGCGGTCGCCGATCACGATAGCCAGCGTACGGCGCCCGGCGCGCGCGTCCTGCGCCCGGTCGCGGTGGTTATTGAGCATCAGAACCGCCGCGCCCGGCAGACCGATCATCGCCCCAAGCGCCAGCGTCTGCGGCGCAAGCGGCGCGACATCTTGCAGCCAGGCCGTGCCCGAAACCGCCACGAGCCCAAAGAACAGGATCACCAGCGCCTCGCCAAAAGGCAGGCCCGACATCGGGTAGGGCCCCATCGAGTAGAGATAGCCGAAGGCCAGCGACGAAAGCCCGATCGCCACGATGGGCCAGCCGCCAAGCGCTGTCAGGTAAAGCCCTGCAAGCACGGCGACACCAAAGGCCGCCAGTGCCCCGCGCCGCACCTGAGGCGCTTTCAGCAGCCCAAGTGCGGTCATGCGCGGCGGGCCAAGCCGGTCGTCGCGATCCACGCCGCGCTCGGCATCGGCGGCATCGTTCCACAGGTTGGTGCCGATCTGGATCGCGGCCGCGGCCAGCATCGCCGCCAGCGTCACATCGGGCCGCCACAGCCCCTGCCCCGCCGCCAGCCAGCTTCCGGCCAACACCGGCATCAGCGACAGGCTGACCGTCTTGAACCGTGCCGCCATGATCCAGAGCGCCGGGCGCGGCAGGCTTGCAAGGCGCTCTCTGACGTCGGACATACTTTGGGTCATTGCGGTTTCTTCGCTATCTGCATCCGGGCCACGCCAAAGACGAAGGCGCGTTCCTCAACCAGCTCCAACCCGGCGGCGGCAATCTCGCGCGCCATGTCCTGCCGCGCGGGGAAGCGCTCGATCGACTCGACAAGATATTGGTAGGCGCCCTGATCGCGCGCCACAAGGGCGCCAAGCCGCGGGATCACATGACGCGCGTGAATGCCATAGAAAGGGGCAAACCACGGATCTGGCTTGGAAAACTCTAGCAGCACCAGATGCCCGCCCGGCGCCAGCACCCGTGCAACCTCGCGCAGGCCCTGCGCCGGATCGCTCATGTTGCGCAGCCCGAACGAGAGCGTCACCATCGCGACCGACGCCGGGGACAGGGGCAGATCCTCGCCCGCCGCCTGAAGATATTCGAGCGCATCCCCCGCCCGCTCGCGCGCAACGCCCAGCATCCCCGCCGAAGGGTCGGTCACGATGATGCGCCGCCCGGGCAGAGCCGCCCGCAGCGCAATCGCCAGATCGCCGGTGCCGCCCGCAAGATCGACGATCGGCGCCTCGCCCGGCTGAAGATGATGCAGCGCGCGGGAAATCACCTTGCGCTTCCACAGCCGATGGGTGCCGAAGCTCATCAAGTCGTTCATCAGGTCGTAGCGCGGGGCGATGCGATCAAACAGCGCTCGGACCTCGTCGCGACGGATTTCCTCGGCAACGCTTTGTTCGCCGAAGCTGGTCCGCAGATCATCAAGTTGGCTTGCGCGCGGCATCGTCCTGTCCTTCGGTGAATCGTCGTTTCCGCGCACAGGCTATTGCCCGACGCGGATCGTTTCTTTGACTTTTCTCAACAGGGGTTCAGCGGCGCCCTTCGGCTTCGTCGATCAGGCCCTTGACCCATTTCGCCGCCAGCCAGGTCGCCGGGACGCCAAGTGGGATCGAGACCCACAGCGCGGTCAGCGGCGGGATCGCGGGCAGGCCAAGGCGCTGCCACATCAGCCCCAGAAGATAGAGGTTGATCGCCACCGCTGCCGCCGTGAACGGATAGAGCAGGATCGCCAGCCGGCTCAGCCGCGGGCCCGCGGGCTCAGTGGCTGGTTCCGGCTTCGAAGCTGATCTTGTTCCAGACATTGTATTTCCCCGAAGGCTTCTTCATCGGCAGACGCTTGATCTCTTCGAGCGTCTTGGCATCGTAAACGATAACAGCCCCGTCGTCTTCCCAGATCGAGACAAGCGCCTCGTCGCCGTCCTTGGTGAATTCGACATGCGCCACGGTCTTGCCCGGCTCAGGGTCGAGCGTCTTGACGATCTCGAGCGTCTCCTTGTCGATGATGTGCATCTTGTCCTTGTTCGGGCCAAAGAACACATCGGCCCAGGCATAGGGCGAATTCGAATGGCTGCGCATGAAGAAGCCGGGGCCGAGCGTCTCGATCCGCTTCACCGTCTTCCAGCTTTCCATATCGATGACCGAGATCGCCGGGTCTTTCAGATGCGGCGTGGCCATGACGGTCGTGCCGTTCCACGGCCAGGTGATACCCGACCCAAGATGCGGCATCCCCGGCAGATCGACCTCGGCCACTTCCTTGCCGATATCGAGATCCAGCACCAGCCCGCGCGCGCCGTCGCGCGAGGCGCCGATCAGGTTGGTGTAGCTGAGATCGAAGAAGAAATCGTCCATGATGTCCGAGACCGGGATCTTGCGCACGGGGAAGCGCTCGGTCGTCTTGATCGCGGGTTCCATGCGGTAGTCATGGGCAAAGCCCTGCACCGGCGGGTTGTCGCCGTAGAAGACTTCCCAGACCTGCGGAAGATCCTTGAGCGCAAGCACAAAGCTTTCACGCGGCGGAGCCTGATAGACCGCCGACACGCGCGAGGGCACACCGCCCGACCCGGTCACGTCGATGATCTTCTGCACGCCCAGATCCTCGGTCGCGAGGATGGTCAGCGTCTGCGGCAGGTAGTTCGCAACCGCAAGCCACTTGCCATCGCCCGACATGGCGATGTTGCGGCTGTTGAGTCCCGCGCGCACCTGCCCCACAACCTGGAGCGACCAGATATCGTACTTCTGCACCCAGCCGTCGCGCGACATCACAAAGACATAGCGCCCATCGGGGCTGAACTTGGGCCCGCCATGCACCGCGAAGGGCGTGGCGAAGCGGTCGAGCACCTCGAACGTGTCGCCATCGAGAACCGAGACATGGTGGTCCCCGGTTTCGACAACCAGCGTGATGTTCATCGGATCGGCGGTGAAGACCGGCGCTTCGGCGGCCTTGTAGTCAGCCGACAGATTGCGGCTGGCATTGGCATCCTCGACGCTCCAGCGCGGGGTCTCGGCCAGCGGGGTTTCCAGATAGCGCGCGATGGCGGCGACCTGCTCAGGGGCGAGCGTTTCGGCAAAACCCGCCATCTGCGTGGCGGGACGGCCGTCACTGATCACCTTTTCCAGCGCCGGGCCGAACATGCGGCCAAGCGTCTCGGGGATCAGCGCGGGGCCTGTGCCGCCCAAGCGGTTCTCGGCGTGGCAGGCGGCGCAATGCTCGGCAAACAGCGCCTGTGCGTCGGGCTCGGCCAGCGCGGGTCCGGTTGCGGCCAGAACCAGCGCGATGGCGCCTGCCAGACGGTCAGAAGAAACGATGCTGCGGATCATGGCTCTTGCCTCGGAACGGAGTGACGGTCACGCGCGGGCCATCGGCCTCAAGGCCGATTTCCGACGCGGAGAGATAGCAGGCGGGGTCTTCCGCCCAGGGGTCGCCGGTCAGTTGCAGCGCGCGAATGCGGGTATTGCCGCCGCAGACCGACTTGTAGGCGCAGGCGCCGCAGCGACCCTTGAGCGGGCGCGGCCGGGTGCGCAACGTCGCCAGCATCTGGTCGTCGCCGGTCCACAGTTCGGAGAAGGGGCGCTCCTTGATCGAGCCGACGGTGTAATCCGACCAGTAGGTGTCGGGATGCACCCGCCCCTGCGTGTCGATATTGGCCACACCCAGACCCGAGCTGTTGCCGCCCCAGGCCTCGAGATGGGCGCGGATATGCTCGGCCTTCTCGGGGAAGTTCTTCTCGACCCAACGCAGGAAATAGACAGCGTCGGCGTCGTTGTTGCCGGTGACGATCTCCAGCGGCATGTCCTCGGCCACGGCGATCCAGGCGCGATCGAGCAACTCGTCCATCGCCGCGCGGGTGCGGGCGTGTTCGGTATCCTCGCCCCGGTGCTTGTCGCCGCGCCCGGCATAGACGAGGTGCGACAGGTAGAACTTGTCCACGCCCTCGCGATCGCACAGGTCCATCATTGCGGGCATCTGCTCGGCATTGTCGGCGGTGATGGTGAAGCGCAGCCCCACCTTGACCTTGCGCTTGAGCAACTCGCGCACGCCGACCAGCGCCGCGTCGAAAGCGCCGTCGAGGCCGCGGAACCAGTCGTTCGTCGCACCGATTCCGTCAAGCGAGATACCAACGTAGTCAAAGCCCAGATCGGCGATGCGCCCGGCATTCTCGGCATTGATCAGCGTGCCGTTGGTGGACAGCGACAGGTGACGGAAGTTCAACTCTTTCGCGCGCTCGGCCAGTTCGAAGAAGTCGAAACGCGAGAGCGGCTCGCCCCCCGACAGGATCAGCGCCGGAATGCCGAACGCCTTCAGGTCGTCCAGCACTCCCATCGCCTGCTCGTGGCTCAACTCGCCCGGGAAATGGGTATCGGCCGAGGTGGTGTAGCAATGCCGGCAGCGCAGGTTGCAGCGCCGCGTGAGGTTCCAGATCACCACAGGCTTCACGGGGCCACGGCGCTCGCGCACCGGGGTCGGCGCGACAAGCTCGCGCATGTATTGCGTCAGACGGAACATGGATCAGCCCTCTCCCCGGATACGTAATCCGGTCTTTTTCAGGATACGGGTGGAATAGAGGATATCCTTGGCCCGACAGGCGGGACCAAGAAGATCGGAGATCACGGCGCGTTTGGCCTCGACCTCGTCGCGGGAAGAGCCATGGACCATGGCAAAGAGGTTGTAGGGCCAGCCCTCGGCGCGCGGACGAAGATAGCAATGCGAGACGAAATCGAGCGCGCCGACCTGCGCACCAAGTTCGGTCGCCCGGTCGTCCTGCACATCCCAGACAGACATGCCGTTCGCCGTCATGCCAAGCGCGTAGTGGTTGGGGGCAAGCGCGATGCGGCGGATCACGCCGCGCTCCTGCATGGCGCGCATCCGCGCCATCAACACTTCGACATCCAACCCCAGCTGCCCCGCGATCTCGACGTAGGGCTCGGAGGTGACCGGAAGTCCGGCCTGGGTCGCTGCGATAATACGTCTGTCGATAGCGTCGATACTCATGCCGGAACCCGAAAGCCGATGAAGAACTCTTCGAGCTTTGGGAAACGGTGGACGCACATCCCCGTTTCCCGCTCGATCGCATCGGCTGCCTGCGTGATCCCTTCGAGCGTCTCCGCCGCGAGCACGAACCACATGTTCAGCCGGTGCGTGCGTTCATAATTGTGCGCGACCTCCGGATGGGCATTGACCAAAGTCATGACCTGCTCGAATTCGGCCTCGGGGACTTCCATCGCGCAAAGGCAGAAAGCTCCACCCATCGCTGCAACATCGTAAAACGGCCCGAACCGCGTGATCGCGCCAAGTTCGCGCAAGTGGCGGATGCGGGTGATCAGGTCCTTTTCCTCCAACCCCAGTTGCTCTGCCGCAACGGCGAAAGGATGCGGGGCGATCGGAAAACCGTCCTGCAGCGCGTTCAGGATCTTGCGATCCTCCGCGTCGAGCACATCGGGCGAAAGCGGCGCGCGTCTCATTCGGCAGCCTCCAGAGCAGGGCGGGCCTGAAGCATCGCCCCAGTCTGCTTGAAGCAGCGGACCGAGAACAGCACGCGCGGCTCGGCACCGGCCAGTTCAGGCAGCGCGGCGGCTCCAGCGATAACCTCAAGCGCCTCGGAACGGGTCTTGGCGTGCACCATGCAAAACAGCGGATGCTCCCACCCTTCTGACAGGCGGCGCTCGTAGCACAACGTCACGCCGGGATGACCGATCAGCGCCTTGCCCGCGGCCTCGACCTGATCAAGCGGCATCTTCCAGGTCACCATCGCGTTCGAGCGCCAGCCAAGTGCCCGGTGGCGCACGATGATGCCCATTCGGGTGATGATACGCGCCTCGCTGAGCGCGGCGATACGTGCGATGACCTCATCCTCGGTCATGCCAAGACGGGCACCAATCTCGGCGAAGGGTTGGGGCACAAGCGGCAAGCCATCGGTCAGCGCCTGCAGGATCGCGCGATCGCCGTCGCGGATCGCATCGAGATCGGCGGGCTGATCGAGCTTGAGCACATGGCGCGGCCCCTCCAGGCGGAAACCAAGATCGACGTTGAACGCCCGCTGCAAGGGCAGGTTCAGCACCCGCAACCCGCTGCGTTCAGCGATACGCTCAAGGATCTCGGCAAGGCTGTCGGCATCGGGGGCGGTGGCGACGAACCAGATGTTCCACTCATCCTCGCGCAGGTAGGAATGGTTGACGCCCGGCTCGGACCCGACGATCTGCGCCACCTCTTCGATACGCCACTCGGGCACCGCGAGCGCCGCGAGCGTCGACGCACCAACGGTATTGGGCCGACAGGTCGCACCCACACGGGCCATGGTGCCGCTGTCGCGCAGCTGCACCAGGCGCATCAGCACCTCTTCCTCGGTCTCGTTCAGCATCTGCGCCATGGTCGCAAAGGGGCGAGCCACCAGCGGCAGGTAGCGCTGCCATTCATCCAGAAGGCGCATGTCGAGGGGCGTCAGAAATGCCATGATTACAATCCCAGTCTGTGGGCGCGCGCGGTGAAGAAGATCCCCGAGGGGCTCTCGGCCGCGATCTCGCCGATGGGTTCCAAGGTGGTGGTGTCATAGATCACCACCTTGTTCTCGTCCCGCACCGAGACCCAGGCTTCGGTCCCGCGCGAGGTGAATTCCATGTGCAGCACGGCAGGGCCGGGCTTCATCTCGCCGACAACCTCATGCGTCATCGAATCGATGACCTGCACAGTATCGTTGTCGGGATGAGCGAAATTGACCCAGACCTGCCGCCCGCCGGGGCGCGCCATGGCAAAGACCGGCTGTCCGTGAGTGGCGGTTCGGCCCGTTTCTTCCAAAGTGCGCGAATCGATCCAGAGCACTTCGTGGTGGTGGATCGCGGGCAGCACGATCTGGTCGCCCGCTTTCGCCCAACCTTCGAGGTGCGGCATCTTGTAGACCGGCATCTCCTCCTTGCCGCGCCCGTATTGGGGCAGGATGCGGCGAGGCTCGGGCACTTCGGCCCAGAGGTCGATCGAGGTCAGCCCGTCCTCGCCGAACAGCCCGGCGATATAGGTGCGCCCGTCATCGGTCACCAGCGCGTCGTAAGGCTCGGCGCCGATGTTGCTCAGCGTGGTGATCTTGGGCTCGGGACCCGACATGTCGACGATCTTCGTCTCGCCCGTATCCCAGACCGAGAAGACAAACTTGCGGCCCGGCGCGTCTTCCAGCCCAAGCGCCTTGCCACCCGCGGGAATCGCCACGAGTTGCTCCAGCGTCTCGGCGTCGAAAATATTCACGCCGCCGGGTTCGTAATTCGCAACCGCGATCAGCTTGCCATCGTCGGAAATCGCACCGCCGATGGAATTGCCCGCCTGCACGACGCGCCCGACGATCTGCTGCGTCAGCAGGTCAAGCTTGGTCAGCCCGCCGTCGCGACCGAAGATATAGGCAAAACGCTCGTCCGCCGAAAAGACCAGCGAGGCATGCGACAGATCGCCGAACCCCTCGACCCGGCCAATCGCGGCACGTTCGGATTGATCGACGATCAGCACCGAGCCCGTCGCGCGCTCGACCACGACCCCCAGATCGCCGGTGGCGCGCAACTCTTGCGCGAATGCGGGGGCGGTGAGGGCGGTGCACAGCAGGAAAGCAGCAAGACGGTTCATTGGTTTTGATCTTTCAGCAGGTAATCGGCGATCCAGTAGGCCTCGGCCTCGCTCATCAGCGGGCGCCAGGGCGGCATCGCGGTATTGGGCACACCGTCAAGAATAACAGTGGCGATCAGTTCGCGGTCCTGGCCCTCCAGCGCCTCGGGGGTCAGCGGACTGCCAAGCCCCCCCTTGCGCGTCAGACCGTGGCACGAGCCGCAATCCTGGACGACCAGATGCTCAAGCTGCGCCGCGCGCTCTGGCCCCACCACTTCGGCGGTGGCCGGCAGCGTGATCGCAAGCAACAGCAGGACGGCGGCGGCGAGCATCTTAGGCATGGCACCGCTCCGCGCCGGGATCGGCCAGAACGGCCGTGCACAGGCAGCCAGCGCTGGTGCGCCCCGAGAGGCCCGCAACCGCGCCCACGATGAAGATCACCGGGCTTTCGAGGTCCGAGCGCGCCAGATCTCCCTCGATCCGGTCAAGCCGGGAATCGAGGCGCTGCTCCTGCGCGGTGGTGGCCGAGGCGACCGCCATGACCGGGGTCGATCCTTCCAGCCCATGCGCCATCAGCTGCGTCGCGATCAGGCGGATCGTGGCCTTGCCCATGTAGAAGACGAGCGTGGTTTCCGGGTCGGCAAGCCCCGCCCAGTCGAGATCGAGCATCTCGTCGGCCTTGCAATGGCCGGTGATGTAGCGCACCGAACGCGCCAGCCCGCGATGCGTCAGCGGCACCCCGGTGGAGGCCGAAGCCCCCTGTGCCGCGGTAATGCCCGGCACCACGGCGAAGGGCACACCGGCCTCGGCCAGTCGCGCGGTTTCTTCGCAGCCACGGCCGAAGATGAACGGATCACCTCCCTTGAGGCGCACCACATTGCGGCCCGCCTGCGCGTAACGCACGAGAATTTCGTTGATTTCCTCTTGCGGCACCGGGTGGTGATGCGTGCTCTTGCCAACGTTCACCCGCTCGGCCTCCGGCGGAATCATCGCCAGAATCTCGGCGGCGACAAGCCGGTCATAGACCACGACATCGGCGGAGCCGATCAGCCGCGCCGCCTTGAGGGTCAACAATTCCGGGTCGCCCGGACCTGCGCCGACAAGTGTAACCGTCCCTATGTTACCCATGTCACGTCCTCTGCTTGGAATTACTCCAACCGACCATGCCAAAACTGACCCGCGATTATCTTGACGGAAGTCAATCTTGGCCGATCCAGGTGGAATTTCCTGCTAGGGCTTGACGATGACCTTGCCAATCATGTCTCGGCTTTCCCAATGCGGGCCGCACAGATAGCCCCATTCGCCGGGGATATCGAAGGTCTGCTCTGCGGTTTCTTCGGGGAACAGGCGCTCACTTTCGGGCTCGCCCGCATCGCGAAACCAGGTCGAATGTGAGGTGCGTTTGTCCACGTTCACCCAGCGAATCGTGGTGCCCGCAGGAACTTCGATCTCGACGGGGCAGAAGGTGTATTTGTACATCAGAACGACCTCGACACCCTCTGCCTCCGCCGAAGGGTGGCCATAGATCTCGGCATAGCGCTCCTCTGCCTCGGTGCAGATCGCAGCGATCTTGACAGGGTCGGTCTCGGCCAGGGCCGGCGCGGCCCAGAGCGCGGCAAGGGCGATCGGAAGAATGGCTTTCATCGTCAATACTCCATCCGGAAAAGGAGAAGGGCGGCAGGTTACCCCGCCGCCCCGTCCTTGTCACTGCGCCGTGGCGTTGATTTCCACGTTGGGATCGTCAAGCCCCAGTCGCCAGTCCATCGAGACATGGTGGAAGCGCGCGGTGGTAAAGTCGTCGTGGATCGCGAAGCCCACGGTGTAGACCTTGCCAGCCTCGATCTTCACATCGCCCGGCGCCCCGGTGTCGAGCGGCCGCTTGATGACCACGGTCCAGGTGTCGCCTTCCAGCGTAACCGAGGTGTCGATCGGTGCGCCCTCATCCACACGGCGTGCGTCGAGGATGTGGCCGTTGTTGCCGCCGGTCGGGTTGGCGCGCAGCAGGTCCATGAAGGTGCCGCCATCGAGATAGGCCGCGATCTCATCCTCGGACTTCAGCTTGTCCCAGCCACCGAGCGGTGCGTTGTTACGCCCCTTCAGCTCGATCTCGGTACGCGATTCCGCGATGTATTTCGAGACAAACTCGCTGGCGCCGATGCGCTGCGCGACATCCCCTGCCGCCGCCAGAGCGTCCGCTTCCGGAGCGTCAGGCATATAGCGGCTGTCGTTGTGGCAGGTCGCCCAGCAACCGGCCTGCTCGACATACTCGATGCCCTGACCCGCGATCATCATGGCAACCTTGACCGGGTTTTCGGGATCCATCTTGCCACCTTCGACGAAGGGCACGGGCGTATGCGCCGCGGCCTTGAACTGAAGGCGCAGATAGAGGTTCTCGGCATCGTGGGTCGCCTGAAGCGACGCGTCGATCGAACCGCGCTTGCCCGGGATCGGGGTCGGCTCGGCCTTCTCGCCGGTAACGATCTTCTGACCCATCGCAGGGAGTTCCTTGGCGTGGCAGGTCGAGCACTTGTCGCCGCCTTTGGTGAAGGGCCGTGCCCCGCCATGCGTCTTGCCGTTCTGCACCCATTCGAAGCTGGCCTGACCCGGGTAGAACATGGTCACCGTAATCGGGCTGGCCTTGCCCCAATCGATCCCGACGTCGGCGGTTCCGCTCGAAGCTGCAGGAGCAGCCGAGGCGGAAGCCCCCGCATCGCCACCGCTGGCGGCAGCCTTGGCCTGTTCGACCGCAGCGGCAATGCGCGCGACAACGGCCTCTTCTGCGGCCGTGGCAGCTGCTGCGGCAGCTTCGGCCTCGGCGGCCTCTTTCGCTTCGATCCGCGCCAGGCTCTCAAGGTATTCCTGCGGGATCTCGCGGGCAAACTTCGGATTCGGGGCTTCGAGCTGGGCGAGGTATTCCTCGTCGGCGCGGTCACGCACATTCGTATGCGCAATCCCCTTGTGGCAGTCGATACAGGTCTGGCCCGTCTCGATCGCATTCATGTGCTGCTGGCGCGCGCGCGGGCGCTGCTTTTCGGGCAGCATGGATTCGAAATCGTGACAGTTGCGGCACTCGCGCGAGTCCGACGATTTCATCCGCTCCCATTCGTTCATCGCCAGATGAAGCCGCTTGGCGTCGAACTTCTCGGGCGTCGAGATCGAGCCGGTCAGCTTGCCCCAAACCTCTTTCGAAGCCTTGATCTTGCGGATGATCTTATGCGTCCAGTCCTTCGGCACGTGACAGTCCGAACAGACCGCGCCCACCCCCGAACGGTTCACGTCGTGGATGGTTCCCTTGTATTCGGCATAGACGTTATCCTCCATCTCGTGACACGAGATGCAGAATGGCATCGTGTTGGTGGCTTCCATCGCGGTGTTGAAGCCGCCCCAGAAGACGATCCCAGCGATGAAGGCTGCGGCAGCGCCCATGACGGGCACGCCGAAATAGACGTAGCGGCGCCAAAGGCGGCCGGTTTTTTTGGATTCGGTAGTGTCGTCAGACATGATCGCTCCTGCGCGGCGGAGGGGTCTTGGCGTCTGGCAGCACCCGTCCAGCCCTATGCATGGGAAGAAAAGGGGCCGCCCCGGTATCCGAGGCGGCCCGCTGCACGTAACCCGTTATCAGGTCACGTGATTGGTGCGGTTGTAGACGTTGAACTTGCCGGTCGGGGCATAGAGGCCCTTCACGCGGGCTTTCTCTTCCAGCGTCTCGGCGTCGTAGATCACCATCTCACCGTTCGGCTCTTTCGAGTCGCTCATGTTCCACTTGGACACCCACACTTCCGTGCCGTCCTTGTTGAACTCGAAGTGAACCGCAGCGCTACCGGCTTCGTCCGTGACCTGAATGGTCTTGGCGATTTCGCCAGTCGCCTTGTCGATGACTTGGATCGACTGCTGCACTTCCGGATCCGGGTGCTTGGTCTGGTCAGCCCAGACGTACTTCGAATTCGGATGGGTGCGGATGAACAGGCCGGGGCCGTCCGTCTCGACCGTGTAGCAGACTTTCCACGCCTGGTCGGCATGGCCCTCGGGGTCGTTGCCCCAAACGGTCACGGTGCCTTCACCCAGGTGGGTGGTGCCGGCGACCGGGCCGCAGTTCGGGTCATCCCAGTTGGCGCCCGGGCCGGGGTGCGGCAGCGCGCCGACGTCGATCATCGCTTCAAGCTTGCGATCTTTGGTGTCGACCACGACCATCTTGTTCGAAGCGTTCGCCGCGATCTGGAAGTAACGGCCGGTGGTATCGAAGAAACCATCGTGCAGGAACTTGGCCGAGTTGATTGCCTCGATGCGCAGGTTGTCGAGATCGGAGTAGTCCACCTGCCACATCTGACCCAGTTCCTTCACGGCCACCAGGAAGGTCGGCTCGTTCGGGGTGGTGTAGATGGCGGCCACGCGGGCTTCTTCGACATAGTTGCCGTCGACGTTGATACCGCGGGTCGAGACGACCTTGAGCGGCTCCATGGTCTCGGCATCGGCGATCACGAAGTGCGGCGGCCAGTAGCCCCCACCGATCACGTACTTGCCGTCGCCCGAAACGGCCACGTCACGTGCGTCATGGGCGATGTCAACCTCGGCGACCAGCATCTTCTCGGGCGTCTGCCAGAGGTCGATCTTGGTCATCTTGCCGTCGCGGCCCATGGTGTACCAGAAGCGGCCCGGGTTTTCGGTGTGCTCGGTGTTGTGGTGCTCGGAGGCCTTGATCACGTGCACGGCGTAGCCGGTCGGGATGTGGGTCACGACTTCCTTGGTGTCGCCGTCGACGATGGCAACCTTGCCGACGTCACGCTCGATCACGACGAAGAAGTTTTCCCAGTTGCGGCCGTGCAGCGGCTCGGTCGGGTAGTCCTTCGGATCGACATAGACCTTGCGGCTGGCTTTCATCTGCTCAAGCGACCACTCCGGGGGCTTGGGCGCATCCATCTGGATGTAGGTCGCCATGTCCTTGATTTCCTGCTCGGACATGATTTCCGAGAAGTTGTTCATCCCGCCTTCGGTGCCGAAGGAGATGATCTTTTCAAGGCGTTCCTGACCAAGCTGCAGCGTGCCGCCCTCGGTGACGGTGCCGTCGGCTGCGGTTTTCTTCCAATGCGGCTCGAGGTTCTTACCGGTGGCGCCTTTGCGCAGAACACCGTGGCAACCCGCGCACTGCTGGAAGTAAATCTCTTTGGAATGCTCGAAGGCTTCCGGGCTCAGCGTCGGGGCCTCCTGGGCAAAGGCAGGCAGCGCCACGCCGGTGAGCAGCACCGCGAGGCTGGCGACCGAGCCCAGGCCGAAGCGTTTCGTAATTCTCTCAAGTGACATGATCACTCTCCTGTGGGGGCGATGAGGCAGGTGCGACACTGCCCGGAGAGGGCGCGAGATACATTGACCAAAGTCAAGTTTCTGTGAGGTCAGTTTGATGATCCGATCCCGCGCAAAAACTTCTAATTATTGCAATATGTTACGAAAAAGCCGCTCCGGCGCGCCGAATTTTGACTTTCGTTAAGGTCGAGCGAGAGGCGCCGACTCATGGTCGGGAGGACATGTTGTTTTCGGGTCGCCGTGCGATCCAGAACCTGGAAGGCACCCCCATGAGCGTATTCGCACGCATCCTCTCGGAAAGTTTTCGGATTTTCTTTCTGGCCACACTGATCAGCGCGATCGTGTTGCTTGGCGTCTGGCTGTGGATCTACAGCGCAGACCTGATGGGTCTTGGCTCGACCGAATTTCCCTTTGCTCCGGCGGCGATGCACTGGCACGCGCATGAGATGATCTTTGGCTTTGCCACGGCGGCCGTCGGCGGATTCTTTCTGACTGCCGTGCCGAACTGGACCGGCGCCGCCGGCGCGCGGTCGCGTTTCATAGGTACGGCCGCGGCGCTTTGGCTGGCCGCTCGGATCGCGGTGTGGTTCTCGGGGCTTCTGCCCCCCGGTGTCGTTGCGATCATCTGTCTCGCCTTCCTGCCGTTTCTCGGGGCGCGAATCGCGATGCTGCTATTCAAGCGGCCCAAACCGCAAAACGTGATCCTGCTGGCTGTCTTGGCACTGATCTGGGCGGGAGAGCTTCTGGTTCAGGCCGACTGGATGGGCTGGAGCTGGGGCGATTCCGGGCGCGGGCTGCGGGTTGCGCTGCTCGCACTTGTCGCGCTGATCGCGGTGATCGGCGGGCGCGTGACCCCCGCCTTTACCCGCAACGCGATGATCCGCACCGGGCGCGAGCACGACCTGCCCGCAAGCGGCGGGCGGCTTGATCTTGCTGGGAGTGCAGCGGCAATCGCCGCCGCTGCCCTCGCCGCCCTGCCGATCCCTGAGGTCATTCCGGGCGCGGTGGCCTGCATCGCCGGGGTGCTGGCGCTGATCCGGCTGGCGCGCTGGCAAAGCCGCTGGACGCGCCCCTTCGCGATTCTGTGGACGCTGCACCTGTCCTACGGCCTGCTCGGGCTTGGTCTGATTGCCCTGGGGCTGTCATGGATGGGAATCGGTTCTGAAATAGCGGCGATTCACCTGTTGGGAATCGGCGGGACGGGCGGGATGATCCTGTCGGTGCTTAGCCGTGCAAGCCTTGGGCACACCGGGCGCCCCCTGATCGCGCCGCGTCCGGTTGCAATCGCCTATGCGCTGATCCCGTCGGCTGCGGTCCTGCGCTGGCTGGCCCCGCAGTCGGGCACGCTCGAACCCCTGCTGACGATTGCTGCGGGCCTTCTGTGGCTGGCAGGCTTCAGCCTTGCGCTGGCGGCAATGGGGCCGATCCTGACCGCGCCCCGCGCGCCGCGCGAACCGGCCCCGCCCGTCCCGCCGCATCGTTCGTGATCACGCACAGTTCACGAACGATTGACTTTCGTTAAGGCGGCTACCCCCCAGGCTCTGTCATCTGGGCAGACCGATCAACCGCTCCGAAAAGGAGAGCGCAATGCGCGAAGTCATGACCAAGAGCATGGCCCGAAACATATTCTATGGCGGGTCACTGTTCTTCATCATCATCTTCCTGGGCCTCTCGGCGCAGACCCACATGTACATCCGTACCACCTCGACCAACGAAGCCACACTTACGGACTCGGTCAAGGCGGGCAAGCGGATCTGGGAAGAGAAAGCCTGTATCAACTGCCACACCATCCTTGGTGAAGGCGCCTATTTCGCCCCCGAACTGGCCAATGTGATGACCCGCTGGGGCGTCGATCCGGCCGACCATGAGGGAGCGATGGAATCGCTGAAGGCCTGGATGGATGCGATGCCCACGGGCATCGAAGGCCGCCGTCAGATGCCGCAATTCAATCTGACGGACGAAGAGTATCAGCAGCTCGCCGACTTCCTGCTCTGGGTCGATACTATCGACGCCCAGGACTGGCCGCCGAATGATGCGGGCTGAGGGAGAACCATCATGAAATACGAATCGCAAAAAATCGCCTTGGCCTATATGGGCGTGGCACTGGGCCTCTTTCTGATCCAGGTCACAATGGGGCTCGTCATCGGCTGGATCTACGTCTCGCCGAACTTCCTGTCCGAGGTTCTGCCCTTCAACATCGGGCGGATGCTGCACACCAACGCGCTTGTCGTGTGGCTGATCACCGGCTTCTTCGGCGCTGCCTACTTCCTCATTCCGGAAGAATCCGAGCGTGAGATCCACTCGGTCAAGCTGGCCTACCTTCAGCTGATCATTCTGGTTGTCGGCACGCTTGGCGCAGTCATCACCTACACCTTCAACCTGTTTGAGGGGAACATCCTGCTTGGCAAAGAGGGGCGCGAGTTCCTTGAGCAGCCGATGTGGGTGAAGGCCGGTATCGTCGTTGCCGCGCTGATCTTCCTCTACAACGTCTCGATGACGGTGCTGAAGGGTCGCAAGACCGCCATCACCAACATCCTGCTGCTTGGCCTCTGGGGCCTGGCGCTGCTGTTCCTCTTCGCCTTCTACAACCCGTCGAACCTCGCGCTCGACAAACAATACTGGTGGTACGTCGTCCACCTGTGGGTTGAGGGCGTGTGGGAACTGATCATGGCCGCGATTCTCGCCTACCTGATGCTCAAGCTGACGGGCGTGGACCGCGAGATCGTGGAAAAATGGCTCTATGTCATCGTTGCTGCCGCGCTCTTCTCGGGCATCCTTGGCACCGGTCACCACTACTACTGGATCGGCGCACCGGGCTACTGGCAGTGGATCGGCTCGATCTTCAGCTCGCTTGAGATCATTCCGTTCTTCGCGATGATGGCCTTTGCCTTCGTCATGGTCTGGAAAGGCCGTCGTGACCACCCCAACAAGGCCGCCCTGCTGTGGTCGCTTGGTTGTGCCACGCTCGCCTTCTTCGGTGCCGGTGTCTGGGGCTTCCTGCACACGCTGCACGGGGTGAACTACTACTCGCACGGCACGCAGATCACCGCGGCGCACGGCCACCTTGCCTTCTTCGGCGCCTATGTCTCGCTGAACCTGGCGATCATGAGCTACGCTATCCCGATCCTGCGTGGCCGCGATCCCTACAACCAGGTGCTCAACATGGCCTCGTTCTGGCTGATGTCGGGCGGCATGACCTTCATGACCTTCACGCTGACCTTCGCTGGCACGGTGCAGACGCACATGCAGCGGGTTCTGGGCGATGGCTTCATGGACGTGCAGGAGCAACTCTGGGTCTTCTACGTCATGCGCTTCGGCTCGGGCGTGGCGGTCGTGGTCGGCGCTCTGCTGTTCATCTACGCTCTGGCGAAGCCTCGGCGTGAGGTGATCACCTCAGCCGCTCCGGCCGAGTGATGCAACCCAAGACAGGACATCAGGATATGAACGCGCACAACATCACGAAGGAGGGGGCGGCAGCCCCCTTCTACCTCCCCCAGAGCGACGAATGCGACGTCTTTGCCGCTGCCGCCGCCTGCGATCTTCCCGTCTTGCTCAAGGGCCCCACGGGCTGCGGCAAGACCCGCTTCGTCGCGCATATGGCGGCCAAGCTTGGCCGGCCGCTCTACACGGTTGCCTGCCACGATGATCTTTCCGCCGCCGACCTGATCGGTCGCTACCTGCTCAAGGGTGGCGAGACCGTCTGGGTCGATGGCCCCCTGACCCGCGCCGTCCGCGAAGGCGCGATCTGCTATCTCGATGAGGTGGTCGAGGCGCGCAAGGACGTCACCGTCGTGCTGCACCCGCTCACCGACGACCGCCGGATCCTGCCGATCGACCGCACCGGCGAGGAACTGGAGGCCGCGCCCGGCTTCATGCTGGTTGCCTCCTATAACCCCGGCTATCAGAATATCCTCAAGACCCTGAAACCCTCGACCCGTCAGCGTTTCGTCGCGATGGAGTTCGACTTCCCCGCCGCGGAGCACGAAATCCCCGTGGTGGCCCGCGAATCCGGCCTGCCCGAGGAACGCGTCAAGCCGCTCGTGCGGCTCGCGGGCAAGCTGCGCGCGCTCAAGGGGCAGGATCTGGAAGAGGGAGTTTCGACCCGCCTTGTCGTCTATGCCGCAACGCTGATCGCGCGCGGTATGCCGATCGAGCGGGCCATCGACACCGCGATGATCGAACCCCTTTCGGATGATGAGGATGTGAAACGCGGGCTCCGCGATCTCGTTACGGCCATTTTCGGGTGAGGCAAGCCGTGACCGGGATCGACTTCGAGCCATGGGAACCCGAAGAAAGCGTCGGGAAACTATGGCACGCCCTTGCCAGCCGTTTTGACGCCCCCGAGGCGTATGACGGAGCCCGTGTCGACCTCTCCGAGGTCGGCGGACGGCTGGCAGTCCTTTTCCGCGCCCTGGGGGGTGCTGCGGCCTGCGAAATCCGGCCGGTGTCCGAGGAGGTCAGCCACCACCGGCTGTCCTTCCTGCGCCGCCTGGGAACCGAGGCCGAGGCCCTCCCGCGCGCAAGCCTTGATGGGGAGGCCCTGCGCCTTCCCGTCTCCTTGTCCCTTTTCCCCGCGCGTGAGGCCAATGCCGCCACATATGTCTGGCTGGCCGCGATTTCGGCGCGCGCTCCGGGCGGCATCACCCTGCCCGAGGATCTCTTGCAGGCCGATCTTGCGCGGATTGCGCTGGCGCGCCGCATGGTGGCCGACACATTGACCGAGGCGCCGGGCTTCCGCAGCCTCTACTCCGACCTTTGCGCCGCTACGCTTGCGCTGCGCCCGCGCCCCTCGCTGCCCGCCGCCGAGGCGGCCGTCGAGGCGCTGATCCGCGCGACGCTTGGCGATTCGACCCCGCTGTCCGATATGGCGCGCGGCTACGAGGCCGCGATGAAAGAGGGGCGGCTGAACACCCTGAGCACGCCGCGCGGCTATCAGCCCGCGCGCCCGGTCTCGCTCTGGCCCGATCTGCGTCGCGTCGAAACCTCGGCCGAGAACGCCGTAGAGACCCGCGATGCCGAGTCAGAGAACCTGATCGACGAGAACCCCGGAGAAAAGACCCATCGCGCCCGTCGTCGCAAGGCCGACCAGGTTGAGCGCAACGACAGCTTCATCCTGCACAAGTTCGAAGCGATCCTGAGCTGGGCCGAATTCATCAACCTCAACCGCCGGGTCGATGACGACGATCCCGACAGCGCCAAGAAGGCCGCCGACGATCAGGAAGAGATCGGGCTGGGGCAAATCTCCAAGGCGCCCGCGACGCGGCTCAAGCTGCACCTCGACCTTGCGCCCGAAGATGTGGACCGCGAGCGCCTGGCGGGCAAGTTCCTCTACCCCGAATGGGATGTGCGCACGGGCGCCTACCTGCCCGATCATTGCAGCGTCTTTGCCAGCCCTGCCGAGGTGCGGCCAGATGCGCCGTCGCCCAGTGCGGACCCGCGCGCCAACCGCCGCATCCGCGCGGTCAAACGCCAGTTCGAAGCGCTGCGGCCCGGCCGCATCTCGACCTCCGGGCATCTGGATGGCGATGAGCTGGACATGGAGGCCGCCGTTCGCGCGCGTGCCGACCTGCTGGCGACCGGCGAAGCATCGGAGCGGATCTGGCGCCAGACCCGCCCGCTCAAGCGCGATCTTGCGGTGTCGATCCTGCTCGATGTGTCGCGCTCTACGGAAAGCGCCGTGTCGGGCCGCGCCGTAATCGACATCGAACGCGAGGCGCTGGCCGCATTGGCCTGGGGTCTTGATGCCTGCGGCGATGATTTCGCGATCCATGCGTTCTCGTCGCTCAAGCGCAACCGGGTCTACATGCTGAACTGCAAGGAATTCGGCGAACCGATGGGCCCTGCGATCGAGGAGCGTATCGCCTCGCTCCGCCCGGGCTTCTACACCCGGCTTGGCGCCGCGATCCGCCACAGCTCGGCCGATCTTTCGCGTCAGGCGCGCAAACGGCGCCTGCTGCTGGTAATCACCGACGGCAAGCCCAACGACCTCGACCATTACGAGGGCCGCCACGGCATCGAGGACAGCCGCATGGCGGTGGTCGAGGCGCGCCGCGCGGGCCATTCGGTCTTTGGCATCACCATCGACCGCGAGGGCAAGTCCTGGTTCCCGCGGATCTTCGGGCGCGGCGGCTTCGCCGTGATCCCGCATCCCGATCACCTGACCGCCGCCCTCCCCGAGATCTACCGGCAACTGGTGGGAGCATGACCGACACGACACCCGAGGCCCATCCGCTCGAACAGCTTCCCGGCGATCTGATGATGTGGGTGCTGATCGTGTCGGAACTGCTTGTCTTCGGGGCGGGGCTCGCGGCCTTCCTGAGCGTTCGGATCACCGACCCGGCGGCCTTCGCGAGCGCGCAGGATCATCTGCATCGCGCGGCTGCGGGGATCAACACGCTGGTCCTGGTCACCTCGGGTTTTCTTGCCGCTCTGGCGGTGCGCGCGGCCGAGCATGGCCGGATCGCCCGCACCCGGATGTGGCTTTCCGCGGCCTCGCTGCTCGGGGTTGTGTTCCTGGTGATCAAGACCTTCGAGTTTATCGAGAAGGCGCAGCAGGGCATTGGGATCGAGACCAGTACCTTCTTTACCTTCTATTACCTGATGACCGGTTTTCATGCCGCGCATGTCGTCGCCGGGATCGTCATCCTGGGCCTCGTCGGCATCCGCTGCACTCCGCGCACGGTCGAGGTCGGCGCCGCCTTCTGGCACATGGTCGATCTGGTCTGGGTGCTGCTTTTCCCGGTGATCTATCTGTTGAGGTAAGCGATGAAGCTGCTGTCTGATCCGCTGATGCGTGCCTGGGTCTGGCTTGTGGGGCTTTCGCTCGGCTCCACCGTCATCGCCACTTCGGTCGCGCGGATCGAGGGCGTGGGCATCACCCTTGCTGGAGCTACGATCCTTGTGCTGGCCTGGGCCAAGGCCCGGGTCATCCTGTCTCGCTATCTGGGGCTTGCACAGGCGCCCTTCTGGCATCGCGGCTTTTCGATCGTGCTGGCGATCTATTGCGCGGGCCTGCTGGGGCTTTACCTGATCGCCTGAGCGATCAGGGCTTCGACCAAGCGGTCGCGGGGTCTTCCTCGGAATAGTCGCGCAGCAACGAGATATCGTCGATCACCGCGACGTTCTGACGGATGCGCACGCCCTGATCGCGCAGCTTGGCAAAGGCGCGGCTCAGGCTTTCGGGCTTCATGCCCAGACGCCCGGCAATCAGCACCTTGTCATAGGGCAGCGTCACCTCGCACTTACCCTCGCCGCAAGGCGCGAGATCAAGCAGGAATTCCGCAACCCGCTGCGCCCCGGTCTGCGCCTTGAGCTGCTCGATCTGACCAACAAGGCGATGCAGATGTGCGAAGGTCGCAGAAAGCAGCGCCACGGCAAGCTCGGGCTCGTTCTGGATCAGCCGCAAGAACACTTCGGTGTCGATACGGATCAGGCGGCAATCCGTCGCGCATTCCGCCGAGACCGGATAGGGATCGTTCTTGAACGCGACCGCCTCGCCGAAGCTGTCGCCACGGGTAAAGACACCCACGACCGCCTCGGCCCCGTTCGGCGCGATGCGATAGAGCTTCACCCAACCCTCAGCGACGATATAGACGCCGGTCGCGGTTTCGCCCTGCAGGAAGATCGTCGCGCCGCGCTCAAGCTCGCGCATCCGGGCCTGCGCCAGAATACGGTCCAACGCGTGGGCGGGGACGTTCGCCAGCAAGAGCGACTGGCGAGCGACTGCTTGAAGTGATTGCGGCATCGCGATTCCTTTCTTGCGACTTATGCCGAATCCAAGCGGCAGATGGAATAGTCAGGGCTTTCATCCCGACGTAAAGGATAGCGCCGACGCGGCGGGGGCAAGAGGCGTCGGACGGAATTTTCACCAAATGGTCAGCAAGGCGACAGTGCGCCGAGTTCGCCGGATGTCTCAGCCTTCTTCGGCGCGGCGCAGATCTTCGGGCAACAGCGCGGGCGGGGCGGCCCCTCCGACAGGGTCAAGCAGCATCTCTTCGGCGCGGGTCAGGCGTTCCTCGCCGCCCTGCACCAAGGCCCAGAGGTGATGCATATCCTCCTCGAAACGCTCCTCGCCGATCACGCCTGCATCGCGGAGCTTCTCGATCTCACGCATTACTTCGATGGCGTAATCGTTGAGGCCAAGCGCCTGCACCTCGCCTTCGGACTGCACATCGTAGCGCACCGCATGGGCGAAGGCGAACATGACGACCTGCGTCAGCGCCTCGCCCACCGAGGCGCCGCGCGCCATCCGGTCGGCGGCCAGCGCCTCGCCCGCCATGGTCATCTCCATCCCGAACCCTTCGAGCAGTTCGCGCATCCCGGCCAGCACTTCGGGATCGACCTCGGTGCCAAGAGGCGTCGCGTCATCCGAGGGCGCGCCGCCGAGATCCTCGGTAAAGACCGAGACCGAAACCTTCGGCGCCTTGGGTGCGGCACGCACGGGCGCAACGGGCCGCTCCTCGACCGGTGGCACCTCTTCGACGGGTGCCGGATCGGGGGTAGCGGCGGGCTCGGGCGGCGCTTCAGCGGGCAGATCGACGGGCTCCGCGGCGTGGGGTGCGGGCACAGGTTCTTCCTGCGGAGCGGGGGCAAGCAGGGCCTGAGCCGCCGCACTCAGGCGCAACTGCATCACCACCTTGGCGCCGAACAACCGGCTGAGGAAGAACGGGCGATGCTCGTGCTCCTCAACAAGGCCCATCTCTTTCAGGCGCACCAGCGGGCGACCCACCTCGAGCCCCTTGCCACGCGCCTCGACCGAAAGCGAATCGCGATCGACAGACCCGCGCGCGTCCCCAAGCTGGGCGATCACGTTCAGCAGCTCAAGTTCTGCGCGTTCGAGCGGTTTGTCCGGCATCTGGCCCTCCCCTTCAAGAGGCACGCGGCATCGCAGATCGCGGCAGCGGCGTCAATGCAACCCTTGGTGACAGCGCCGTTTTTCGCCGACGCGCGCAATGCGTTCAGGCGGCCATTCCGGCAACGGGCGCGGGGCGAATCCGCAAGGCCCGCAGCGCATTGAGGATCGCCAGCACGTCGATCACTTCCTGAAGCAGAGCGCCTTCGACGGGCGTCAGATAGCCAAGCGCCGCCGCGATCATCCCCAGAACCGACAGCCCGATTCCCATGAAGACGCTCTGGATCGCGATGCCACGTGCACCGCGCGCGATCTCCAGCCCCGGCCGCAGCCGGTCGATGCTATCGACCAGCAGCACCACATCCGCCGCCTCGGCCGAGGCCGCCGCCCCGCGCGCGCCCATCGCAATGCCGACATCGGCGGCGGCCAGCGCGGGCGCATCGTTGACCCCGTCGCCCACCATGGCCACCGCGCCATCCTTGCGCTCGCTCAGCACCAGAAGCACCTTCTGATCAGGCGTCAGCCCGGCGCGCAGACCATCAAGCCCGAGGCCATCGGTGACGCGCTCGGCCACATCGGCACGGTCGCCCGTGGCCAGAAGGATGCGCGACACGCCAAGCTGGCGCAGCGCGTCGAGCATCTCGCGCGCGCCCTCGCGCAGCGGGTCCGCCATGATCAGGTGCCCCGCCAGATGCCCATCGACCGAAAGCGCCACCAACACCGCGCCCGCCATCAGCGCTTCGTCCGGCAGGGCGCCATCGCCCACCCGCTCGGTCACGAAGCGATCGCCGCCGACCAGCACGCTTTTCCCATCGATATGACCCAGAACGCCCTCTCCGGGAATCTCGGCGACCTCGGTCGGCAGAGACAGCACCAGCCCACGCTCGCGCGCGGCCTGCACCAGCGCCTGCGCGACCGGATGCTGCGAGGCCTGATCGAGCGAGGCCGCAAGGCGCAGGATCTCATCCTCCGCCAGCGCACCACGGCTTTGAACGGCAAGGATGCGCGGACGCCCCTCCGTCAGGGTGCCGGTCTTGTCGAGGATCAGCGTGCGGATCTGCGCCAACATCTCAAGCGGCTTGGCACCCTTGATCAGCACGCCGTAATGCGCCGCCCGCGACAGCCCCGCGACCAGGGCGACTGGCACCGCCAGGATCAGCGGGCAAGGGGTGGCCACGACCAGAACCGCGACGGCCCGGATCGGATCGCCCGTCAGCCACCACGCCAGACCTGCCAGCACCAGCGTCACCACCAGAAAGCCAAGCGACCAGCGATCGGCCAGCCGCGCCATGGGCGCCTTGGAACGCTGCGCCTCTTCGACAAGGCGCACGATCCCGGCATAGGTGCTTTGCGCGGCGATCCGCGTCGCGCGCAGCTCGAACGCCTCGCCGGCATTGGTCGAACCGCTCATGACCTCGGCGCCGGCGGCGGCGCGCACGGGCAGCGATTCCCCGGTCAGCGCCGAGGTGTCGAGCATCGCCATATCCGACAAGAGCGTGCCATCGACCGGCGCAACCTCTCCCTGCCGGATCAGCAGCCGGTCGCCGGGCTCGACGGCATCGAGCGGCACAGCCTCTAGCCTGCCGTCGCGCAGCCGGGTGGCACTGCGCGGCACGCGCGAAAGC
This sequence comes from Sedimentimonas flavescens, assembly GCF_025154035.1. NCBI lineage: Bacteria > Pseudomonadati > Pseudomonadota > Alphaproteobacteria > Rhodobacterales > Sedimentimonas > Sedimentimonas flavescens. The sequence goes on from NZ_JAOALJ010000002.1 coordinate 648,944, forward strand.
AGATCGTGCATCTCGCGACGGGCGCGCCCCTCGGCATAGCTTTCCAGAAAGGTGCCGCCCGCATACATCACGCCCACGACGGCGGCGGCGAGTGTCTCGCCAAAGATCAGCGCGGAAGACATCGACAGCGCCGCGACGATATCAAGGCCGAACTCACCCCGCCGCAGCCCGTCTGCAATCTCGAACACCAGCGCCACCAGAACCGGTGCGACACCCGCTGCCCAAACCCATCGCGCAGGCGCCTCCTGCCCGCTGAAGTGCAGCAAAAGCCCCAGGCAAAGCCCCGCCAACGCAACCGCGATCAGCGCCTTCTTGCCGCGATCCCCCGAGAGCAGTTCCATCGGCTCACTCCGCGCTCATTCTTCGCGCAAGGCGTAAGACATGTAATCGGCAATCGGCTTGAGCAGGAACGAGGCAGGCGTGCGCGCCGAGGTCTGGATGAAAGCCTCCAGCGGCATGCCAGGTTGCAGCCCGAAACCATCCAGCGCCGCCCGGCTTTCCTCGGCGATGGTCAACTCGGCCGTGTAGAAGGCCACGCCGCTTTGCGCATCCAGCACCGTATCGGCGGATACGCTGCGCAGCACGCCCGAAAAACTGGGCGTTGTGCGGCTGTCAAAATTAGGAAAACGCACCAGCGCGCCCTGCCCCGGTTGCAGCCGGTCGACTTGCCGCGGGTCGATGCGCAAAACGAAGATCAGCGGCGTATCGGCGGGCACGATCGTTGCGATGTCGCTGCCCGGCGCGATGACCCCGCCGATAGTGTGGACCTTCAGGTCCAACACGCGCCCGGTCATCGGTGCGCGCAGGATCAGCCGGCCTAGCGCAGTCTCGACCACCCGCAGGTTCTCGCGCAGTTCGATCTCGCGCGGCTCCAGCATGCGCAACTCGTTTTGCGCCTCTTCGCGCCGCGCCGCCGATAGCCGCAGGGCCTCGATCTCATACCCCGCGCGAGCACTGTTGATTTCGGCGACCGAGGCCTGAAGCCGCCCGATCTGGCCCTCAAGGCTCGCGGCCTCACGTTGCAAAACCGAGACCTGGCGGAACTGCGTCAGCCCGCGCTCATAGAGCGATTGCTGATCGGTAAGTTCCTTCTCGATCAGGCTTAACTGGGTCTCACCCGCCGTGATCTCACGGCCGAAGCCCTCGATCTGCGCCCGCGCCTGCAACTTGCGCTCGTCTAGCTGCGCGAGTGTCTGGGCCATGGTGTCGCGGCGCGAGGCAAACAGCGCGGTTTCCGAGGCCAGAACCCGCGCCACCTCGGCATCGGCCGCAGCGGCATCGCGCAACTCGGCGCGATAGTCGGGGGCCTCGGAATCCAGCACCTCGGCGCTCAGCCGGTCGATCCGGGCGAGCGTCTCGAAGAGGCCGCGACGCAACAGCAACTGCCGCGCCTCAAGCTCGGTCCCGTCGAGACGGATCAGGGCCGCACCCGCCTCAACCAGATCGCCATCGCGGATCTCGATTGCGGCGACAAGGCCGCCATCGGGATGCTGCACGGTCTGGCGCCGGGCCTCGACTTCGACCTGCCCCATGGCAACGACCGCACCATTGATCTCGGTCGCGACGGACCAGGCCGCGAAGCCGCCAATGCCCAGCAGGATGGTCAACAGACCGATGGTGATGAGACTCGTCGTGGACCAAACCATCAGCCATCCCCCTGCTTGCGGCTGGCCGCACTGATCAGGCTGGGGCTGTTCTTGACGAAGCGGCTCAGCACCTCGTCACGCGGGCCAAAGGCGCGCATCACGCCACCCTCGACCATCATCACCTTGTTCGACACCGCCAGCGCCGAGGGGCGGTGCGACATCACGAAGACGATCTTCTGCGCATCGCGCGCCGTGGCAATTGCCGCGTTCAGCGCCTGCAAGCCGGGCTCATCAAGGCTCGAATTCGGCTCATCGAGCACCAGAACCACCGGATCGCCATAGAAGGCGCGCGCAAGCCCGATGCGCTGGCGTTGCCCGCCCGACAGCTCATTCCCGCGATCGCCGATGCGCGTGTCATAGCCATTGGGCAGGCCGAGGATCAGATCATGGGCCGAGGCCGCCTGTGCCGCCGCCACGATATCCTCGGGCGTGGCATCGGGCTGGAAGCGCGCGATGTTCTGCGCCACGGTGCCCGCAAACAGCGTGACGCGCTGCGGCAGGTAGCCCAGCATCAGGCCCAGACGGTCGGGTTCGTATTGCTCAAGCGTCGCACCACCCAGACGGATCTCGCCATGGCTCGGCGCCCAGAGGCCGACCAGCATCCGCGCCAGCGTCGTCTTGCCCGAGGCCGAAGGGCCGATCACCGCCACAACATCGCCGCCCTGCGCGCTGAAACTCACGTTGCGCAGCAAGGGCCGCGACTGTCCCGGCGGCAGATAGGTCGCACCATGGGCCGAGATCAGCGCGGCGGGTTCAGGCAGCGGCATTGGCGCGGGCGCCTCGGGCGCCGAGGCCAGGGCTCGGTCAAGCGCGCGCGCCGAGATCAGACCGCGCTGCATCACCGGCCACTGCCCAACGGTCTGCTCGACCGGCGCCAGCGTGCGCCCCAGTAAGATCGAGGCCGCGACCATCGCGCCTGCCGTCAATTCATCTTGCAACACAAGCCATGCGCCAAGCGCAAGCACCGCAGATTGCAGCAGCAGCCGGGTCGCCCGCGTCGCCGCCGTAATCGCGCCGCCCCGATGCGCGCCGCGCAACGAAGCCTCCAGCCCGCCTTGCCTCGCGCCCTGCCAAAGCGCCGACAGCGCGCCGCGCATCCCGAGGGCACGGATCGTCTCGATCTCGTCCTCCATCATCTGCGCGCGGGCGTCGGCCTCAAGATTGCTGCGCATCGCGACCGCCTGCTGGCGCGCCGTGACACGCTGATTGAAGAGCGCAAGCAGCAGAACCAGCGCGGTGCCAGCAAGCGCAAACCAACCCAGGAGCGGATGGAACAGAAACAGCACGATCAGGAAAATCGGTGTCCAGGGCAGATCGAACAGCGCCGCCAGAGCAGGCGAGGCAAAGACCGCCTGCACCTGCGCCAGATCGCGCAACGGCCGCACATCGCCGCGCCGCTCGCCGCCACGCTCCGCCAATGCAAGCGACGCCGACAACGCCCGCGGGCTGAGGCCATCGTGCAACCGCGCCCCGATCAGCGCCAGCACCCTTCCCCGCACGAAGTCAAGCACACCCATGATCAGGAACAGATAGGCCACGATGATGAACAGAACGACCAGCGTGCTGCTGGTGCGCCCACCGATGACCCGGTCGTAGATCTGCAACATGAAGATCGGCCCGGTCAGCATCAGCAGGTTGATGACCGCGCTGAACAGCGCCACCGCCAGCAGGCTGCGCGCCGAGGACCACAGCGTCCGACGTAATTCGGACGGTGCCTGTGTCCTCGCAACTGCCATCATGCCTTCTCCCTCGGCGGCCCGGTCCGGTCACTGGATCACAAAGCGAAACCGGCTCCAAGGTCCAACCCGCGCGATGATCCGCCAAAGTCCTGAACCGAGGCTGAATCGCAATAGGCGTGCGTCAGGCCAGAAAAACCTGATCGTCGCTGAAGAAGGCCATCACATCCGTGCCCCACTCGGTCGTGCCGCCAATGGTGATCGAGCCCATCCCGTCACCCCAGCTGAGAACCGATGCATCCTCGACCCCGTCGCCATCGGTATCGACCGTTGCGAGATCGAAGAGATCGTCGAGCTGTTCGTCGGTCAGCTCAGACAGGCCGTTCAGAACGATGGTGTCTTGCGTGTTCACACCACTCTGGAAATCCGCGATGGTGTCGTGTCCGTCCGAGGTGGTAATCGCGGTCCCACCATCCACGGACGGAATATAGATCTGGTCCTCGTAGTAGATCGTGCGGCCATCGGCGAGTGTGTATTGCGAAACATCGTCCGGGTTGTCGAGTAGCGGATCCTTGCTGTCGCTAGAGGACCAGGTGTATGCGAGACCATCCCTATACTGTTCAACCAAAGGCGCCAGGAAACCGGTTGCTTCACCCGCCTCTTCGTCCCACCCCCCAAGATACAGTTGCGCGAAGCCGTTCAGAGTAAGACCGGAATCCGGCGCATCGAAAGTGCCCACGAGCGTAAAGCCCTCGCCGCTCTCGACCCCAAAGTTAAACACAAATGTGTCTTCTCCCGGACCGCCGATCAGCAGATCGTCGCCCGAGCCGCCATCGAGTGTGTCATTGCCGGGGCCGCCCTTCAGAACATCGTCCCCACCCGCGCCGAAAAGCTGGTCGTCGCCCGGTCGCCCCTTGAGCACGTCGTCCAGTTCGGTCCCGTGGATCACATCATCCGAATTCGACCCCATCGTCGATTTCGCCGAGCGGGTATGCGCTTTCGCAGCCATAAGGCGGTCTCCCTGTTCGTCTCCGGTCGCTCCCGCCAGTATGCCTTAATCTTTCTTAAAGTATATCACTCATGGCTGCCGAGTTTTCCCGCAGCGATTGCATTCCCCCGGCCAGGAGGCTGACGAGGTCAAGAAACGCGGCCTTTCACCCCATGCCGGTGCGTTCGCGGCGGCGGCCAGCGCGGGCAGAATCGCTGCGCCAGCTCAGCACGGTCGCGGCGCCCCAGGCAACGCAGTAAAGCCCGCCCATTGCCAGCACGTAGCTCCCGCTGATCGGCCCGATCGCCGCGCGCTCGGCCAGTTGCGAGGCATGGGTCAGAGGCTCGGGATGCACGAGCAGCTTGCCCAGATAGGCCGCCGTCTGAATCAGCAATATCCAGAAGTAATTGCGCCGGATGCGGCGGCCAATCGCAACCCACAAAGAGACATGATAGCGCGGGGCCCAGTAATCCTCGGCCAGGGTCTTTTGCCAGCCTTCTTCCATGTGCAGATCGCCGTCATGCAGCATGGGGGCGTAGAAATGCGTCTCAAGCCAGCGGCAGCGCGCACGCCAGACGTTGAAATAGCGATAGCGCCGCGCCTCCTGCATCAGGAAGAAGATGATCAGGATCCCCACCAGGATCAGCGGCAGGGGCGAGGCAGCGGGCGAGGAATAGGAAATCGACAGCGCGATCCCGAGCGTCACCACCGCCCAGTTCGTCGTCGTATCCAGCCGTGTTCGCCAGATCGTCGAACGATACACCTCGCCGCGGTAGAGATGCGCAATCGCGCCAAGCTCTGCGGCATCGAGCTTCTTGCGCTCGGCCTTTTCCCCTGCGTCCATCAGATGTCCTCCCCTAGCGTCAGGTTCGCACGGCAGCGCCGGTCGGGCAAGATTTTTGGCAAGATTTTCAGGGGGTCACGCGGGATTCGGGCGCCTGACGGCGGCACGACTCCGCGCCGATCTGGGGCGCCCTGGGTCGGGGCGCCCCTTGGCTGGCATCAGCCTTGCATCTCAAGTTCGCGCGCCCGTTCGCGCAGGGCGAATTTCTGCACCTTTCCGGTCGACGTCTTGGGCAACTCGCAGAAGATGACCGTCTTGGGCGCCTTGAAATGCGCCATGTTCTGGCGGCAGAAGGCGATCAGTTCGGCCTCGCTGACCGTGGCACCGGCGCTCAGCTTGACGAAGGCGCAGGGCGTCTCACCCCAGCGTTCGTGCGGGCGGGCAACCACGGCGGCCTCCATCACCTCGGGGTGCTTGTAAAGCACGTCCTCGACCTCGATCGACGAGATGTTCTCGCCGCCCGAAATGATGATGTCCTTGGAGCGGTCCTTGAGTTCGACATAGCCATCGGGATGCATCACACCGAGATCGCCGCTGGCGAACCAGCCGCCCGAGAATGCCTCATCCGTCGCGCTCGGGTTCTTGAGGTAACCTTTCATCACGCTGTTGCCGCGCAGGAATATCTCGCCGATGGTCTGACCGTCGGAGGGCACAGGCTGCAGGGTTTCCGGATCGGCGACCATCAAGCCCTCGGCCGAAAGGTTGCGCACACCCTGGCGGGCCTTGAGCCGGGCGCGCTCGGCCGGGCTCTGCGCATCCCATTCGGGGTGCCAGGCGCAGGTGACGGCGGGGCCATAGGTCTCGGTCAGGCCATAGGCATGGGTGACCTCGAAGCCCATCGCCTCCATCTTCTCGATGATGATCGCAGGCGGCGGCGCGCCACCGGTCAGCACCTTGATCCCGGTCTGCAAGCCTTCCTTGAGCGCCGCATCGGCATGGACGATAAGAGCCAGAACGATCGAAGCGCCGCAGAAGTGGGTCACGCCCTCTTCCTTCATCAGGCGCAGCATCGCCTCGTCACGCACGGCGCGCAGGCAGATCACCGTGCCCGCCGCGGCGGCAATCGTCCAAGGGTAGCACCAGCCGTTGCAATGGAACATCGGCAAGGTCCACAGATAAACCGGCGTGTCGCCCATCTGCCATGTCGCGATGTTCGAGAGCGAGTTCAGATGCGCCCCGCGGTAGTGATAGACGACCCCCTTGGGATTGCCCGTCGTCCCCGAGGTATAGTTCAGACTGATCGCATCCCATTCGCTCGCCGGCGGCGCCCACTCGAAGCTTTCGGAACCCTCGGCGACCATCTCATCATAGGTGATCTGACCGATGCGGCGTCCGCCCTCATAGCTCGCGTCGAGAATGTCGACCACGAGGATATCGCTGCGCCCGGCGATATGCAGCGCGCGCTCGGCGACCTCCGCGAACTCGGGGTCGACCAGAAAGACCTTGGTCTCGGCATGGCTCAGGATAAAGCTGATCGCCTCGGCATCCAGACGCGTATTGATCGCGTTCAGCACCGCTCCCGCCATCGGCACGGCGAAATGGGCTTCATAGATCTCGGGAATGTTGGCGGCGATGATCGAGACGGTATCGCCCCTGCCAATACCACGCGCGCTCAACGCGCTGGCAAGACGACGGCATCGCGCATAGGTCTCGGCCCAAGTGCGGCGGATATCGTTATACACGACCGCCGTGCGGTTGGGGTAAACCGCCGCCGTGCGGGCCATGAAGCTGACGGGGGTCAGCGGCACGTAATTTGCGGCGTTCTGATCAAGACCGATTTCGTAAATGTTGTGCTTCATGCAAAGCTTCCTCCAAGCGGGCCTAAGCGTCCTTGCCCATCAACAATCTGCGCCCGAGTTGCCGGGCCGGCTTACTGCGGTAGCGGGCGGTGCCCCGGCATCTCGGGGCACACGCCCAAAAAGTTCACCGCCGCCTTCAGCGTTCGTGCGGCGGTGAATGTTTTCGCCTGACCGAGAAGCACGCTTCGTGATCAGGCCGGAGACGCCTCGGCGTTCTCACTTGGCCCGGACGTAGCGGCCCGGTGCATCTTCGATGACCTTGAGGCCACCCTTGCCGGGACGGTAGGCGGGTACGCGCGCATCGTCACTGTGGGAGGCAATCCACTTGGCCCATTCAGGCCACCACGAGCCGGAATGCTGCTTGGCGCCTTCCAGCCATTCCTCGGATTTCTCGGGATAGTCACTGCGGGTCCAGTAGCCGTATTTCGGACGCTCCGCGGGCGGATTGATCACCCCCGCGATATGGCCCGATCCGCCCAGCACGAAGGTCACATCACCGCCCAGAAGCTGCGTGGTCGGGTAGATCGAGGTCCAGGGCGCGATGTGATCCTCTTTCGTGGCCAGCACGAAGAAGGGCACGTCGATCTTGCCGAGGTCGATGGGCGTTCCGTCGAGCGTCAGGAAGCCCGGCTGACGCAGGCCGTTCTCGATATATACCTTCTCCAGGTACCACAGCAGCATGGCTGCGGGCAGGCGCGTGCTGTCCGCATTCCAGAAGAGCAGGTCGAACGCCGGAGGTTTTTGTCCCATCAGGTAGTTCATCACGTGGAACGACCACACCAGGTCGTTTTCGCGAATCATCGAGAACATGTCCTGCAGGTGGTGATTCTCGAGATATCCGTGCTCGGCCATATGACTGCGTAGCGCTGCAAGGCGGTCGCGGTCGATGAACACGCCGACCTCGCCGACATTGGTGAAGTCCACCATGGTCGCAAAGGTGGTCGCCGTGACGATGCGCTTGTCGCCGCGCGCCGCCAGCAGCGCCAGCGTCGCGGTCACCAGGATACCGCCGATGCAGAACCCGAGGATGTCGAAGCGCTCTTCGCCGGTCGCCTTCTCCATCGCGTCCAGCGCCGCAAGCGGACCGAGCTTCATGTAATCCTCAAAGCTCATCGCCGCGTGCTCGCGCGTCGGGTTCACCCAGGAAATCAGGAAGACCGAGTGCCCCTGCTCAAGCATGTAGCGCACCATCGAATTGTCGGGGCGCATATCGAAGATGTAGTATTTGTTGATCCACGGCGGAACGAACAGCAGCGGGCGCTTGTGCTGCGTCTTGGTCATCGGTTCGTAATGGATCAGCTGCATCAGCTCGTTTTCATAAACGACCTTGCCGGGCGTCACCGCCAGATCCTTGCCGACCTCGAAGGCCGAAGCGTCGTTGGTATTGATGTCCAGCCGGCCCTCGCCGCGCTCAAGATCCTCCACCAGATTGCGGAAACCGTCGAGCAGGCTGCGCCCCTCTGTCTCCAGAAGGCGCTCACGCGCGGCGGGGTTGAGCATCAGGAAATTGCTCGGTGACAGCGCGCTAAGCATCTGACGTGTATAGAATTTTACTCGCAGGCTGTCCTTGGTGCCCTGCGGCAGAACCGACAGAAACTCTTCGGTCGCGCGCTCCAGCGCCAAATGGCTGTCGCGCAGGCCGCGCGTCACCGGATCCGCATTCCAGCGCCGATCGCGAAAGCGCTTGTCGCCGACCTTGCCACCCTCGCCGCTCCAGGCATCCTGCCAGGCTTTCGCCCAATCGACCCAGAAGCGCTGCGAAAGCTCAAGCGTTTCGAGCGGGCGTTCCAGAAAGGCGGGCAGCGCGCGCATATAGGCCTCGACCACGCTGCGATAGTCGACAATGGAGAAATCCTGCCCCGAGATCTTGGCGGAGGCGGTCTCTTGCGAGCGCTTCGCAACAGCCTGCAGGCGGGTCATCAATTCGAGGAATTCGGCGCCCTGTCGTGTGATGCTCTCTGCATCGAGCGAACTGGTGGGGGGGAGCGATTGGCGCCGTTCGGACATATAGAATTCCTCCTCGAATTCGACCGTTACATATTCGGGTAGTTAGGTCCGTCGCCGCCCTGGGGTGTTGTCCAGGTTATGTTCTGGCTGGGGTCCTTGATGTCGCAGGTCTTGCAGTGCACGCAGTTCTGGAAGTTGATCTGGAAGCGTGGGCCATCCTCACCTTCGAGCACCTCATAGACCCCGGCCGGGCAGTAGCGCTGCGCGGGCTCGTCA